>JBBQJC010000026.1:0-42524 GCA_038325515.1 Gemmatimonadales bacterium
CAACACCGACGCGCATCAGCCCGATCGGTCATCACCCCGTGCCACCAAACAAGTGCCGCTGAGAACACCGACTGAATGTTTACAACGTCATCCCCCTCGCCGCGGCGTAGTCACGTAGTCACTGCAGCAGAGCCGCACCCGAACGATTTCATGCGCGTCGACGTTGTTGATCCGCGCCGTCAAGGGGCGAGCTCGGCGCGGATGCGCAGGACGCGCTCGGCGACGTCCGCTCGGATCGCCGGCTCGTCCAGGGTGGTGAGGCGCCGGTCCGCCAGCACCCGACGTCCGGCGATGAACACGTCGGTGACGTCCGCGCCGGTGGCGGCGAACGCAAGGAACGAGCGGGGATCGAACAGCGGGGTCGCGGCCGGGCCGCGGGTGTCGAGCACGATCAGATCGGCCGGTTCGCCGACCGCCAGCCGCCCGGACAGCCCGTCGCCCAGCGCAGCGGCCCCGCCGCTGGTCGCCATCGCCAGCGCGTCGGCCCCGGACTGCACGCCCGGGTCGTGCCGCACGCCCCGCTGCAGCAGCGTCCCGATCTTGATCTCCTCGAACAGGTCGGCGGTGTTGTTGGAGGCCACCGAGTCGGTGCCCAGCCCAAGCGCGACGCCCGCGGCCCGGTAGTCCGCGACCGGGGCGATGCCGGCGCCGAGTTTGAGGTTCGAGATCGGGTTGTGCGACACCGTGATCCCGGCGGATGCCAGCAGTGCCGCGTCGCCCGGTTGGCAGTGCACGGCGTGCGAGACGTGCGTCCGCACCGTCAGCAACCCGAGCCGCCCGGCCAGCGCGATGGGGGAAACGCCGTGCCGGGCCAGCGATTCGTCGACCTCGGCGCGCGTTTCCGACAGATGAATGTGCACGCCCAGCCCGTTCTTCGCCGCGCGGCGGGCGACGTCACCGATCAGCTCGGGTCCGCAGCTGTACGGCGCGTGCGGGCCGTAGCCGACCCGCACCAGGGGTTCGCCGGCGAACTCCGCTGCCAGGTCCGGGGTGCCGGCCAGCACCTCCGCGCCGGTTTCCTGGCGGGCCATCGGATAGGCCACCGCGTGATAGCCGAAGACGGCCGGCGCCGCGCAGACCCGCATCCCGGCGCCGCACACGTCGGCCAGCAGCGCTGCGTCCCACAGGTGCATGTCGACGAACCCGATCGTCCCGCTGCGGATCATCTCGCACATCGCCAGGGCCAATCCGGCGCGGATGTCGTTGTAGGTCATCCGCAGCTCGAACGCCCTGATGGCGCCCAGCCAGTCCATCAGCGGAACGTCGTCGCTGTGTCCGCGCAGCAACGTCATCGCCGCGTGGGTGTGCGCGTTGACCAGCCCGGGTGCGACGATCCGACCGCGGGCGTCGACATCGCCCGCGCCGGCCGGTCCGCGCACCCGCCCCAGGTAGCTGATCAACCCCGACGACGGGGAGAAGGCGATCTCGCTCGCCTCGAGGACGGCGCCGGGATGGGGCACCACCCGCGCACCGACGATCCGCGTCTCCGAGCTCATCCGGTTGCCGGCCAGACCCTTGCGGCCCTCGGACGACCGCCGGGAATCACAGCGCCGAGTAGGTCAGCCACTGGTCCCGGGGCAACGCCCAGATGTAGATCTCGCCGTCCTCCGGGCCGAGTTGCACGGTGGTGCCGGTGATCTGGACGGGGTCGCCCCAGATCGCGCTGTGGAAATACGCGTCGGCGTCGGCCAGCGAGAGGTTGACACAGCCGTGGGTGACGTTGGAGGTGCCCTGCGCGTCGGTGCTGGCCGGGTTGGCGTGAATGAATTCGCCGTTGTTGCTGATCCGCACGGCCCATTTCTCCGGAACGTTCGAGTAGCCGTACCGCGGGTTGCTCATCAGCTTGGTCTCGTTGAATTCGTTGACCACGTGGATGCCGGACCGGGTGATCAGGTTCGGGTCGCCGGTGTCCTCGCCCCGGCCGTAGGACGCCGGGTAGGAGGCGACGGTGGCGTCGTTCTGCTGGACGGCCAACTCGTGGGAGTTGACGTCGGCGATGACGACCTGATTGCGCCCGATGGTGAAGTCGGTCGTCAGATCGGACGAGCCGTAGGCATTCGCAGCGAGCCTGAGCCCGTACAGCTTGGCCTCCACGTGCACCTGGGTGCCGGCCGGCCAATACTCCTTCGTCCGATAATCCAGCGCCCAGCGGCCGTCGTCATGCTGGACCCAGCCCCACGCACCCTCGACCGCAGGCACCGTGGTGATGGTGACCGCCTTCTGTGCCGCCACCCGATCCTCGGGTTCGACGCCGAAGCTCACGCTGATCGGCGCGGCCACCCCCACCACGGCGCCATCGGCCGGGTTGATGGTGTTCCGCACCTGCGCGTCCTCGCCGACCGTGGTGTAGGTGCCGGTGATCGGGATCTGCTTGCCGTCGGTGCCGGTCGCCGTGCCGGTCACCGTGTACACCTTGCCGAACCCGAGCAGCTCGCCCAGCGTCCAGCTCGTCTTGTCGGCGGAGACCGTGCCGAGCACGACCTTGCCGTCCGGGTTGGTCAGGCTCAGGTCGTCGATGGTGCCCTTGGCGACCGTGATCGTGATCGGGCCCGACGGCGACAGGCCCGCGGCGCCCAGCGCCGGCGTCCCGGCAACCGACGCCACCGGAGGAACCGTCTTGGTCGTGGTCGCGGTGCTGGACGACGCCGCCGAACCGTCCGGGACCCCGGCGGTGGAGGTGACCGTGGTGTCGGCCGTGGTCAGGGTGCCACCACTGCACCCGGTGACGGCCGCGAGCAGGGCCAGAATGCCGAGAATGACCGCGAGCATGTGACGTCGCGACCGGAGTCGTTGCCGCATGATGCGTCGCGCCATCATCGTGGTCTACCGCCCTATCCCTGAGGTTTCCGCGGACAGGAGCAGGCCGTGCCACGGCAGCCGATCCGATGCACGGCCAGGGCGCCAGGATATCCCGACCCCGGGTGCGGACCCGGTGAGCTCAACCGGCGTGTGCAGGGCGTCGATCCGTGGAAACCGGGCAATGCCGGGCGAATCGCCTGGACCAGCGGGCGCTAGCGGAACAGTCGCCGCAGGACGACCAATGCGAACAGGACGCCGACGGCGATCAGCGAGTACTTCACCTTGGGCTCGGCCAGCGTGGAGGCCAGCGTCTGCCTGCCCTGTTCGACCACTCGCTTCGGGTTGGCCCGGGTGGTGAGTTCGTCCACCGCTACCGCCAATGCGTCGCGCGCGCGCTCGATCTCGGCCTGGATGGTTTCCGCGTCGCGGGCCACCGCACCTCCCGTGGTCCGGGGCCGCTCCGGATGGGGCCCGCGGGTCACTACCCTAGCCGCACCCGGGCCGCACCGAGGCACAGCGGGGGCATCGGCGCTGCCGCCATGCGTCCGCGGGTTGGCCACCGCGGGAACGGCGACGCTGTCGGGCAGGTCACCTACCCTTGCCCCATGGACAGCTCACCCCCAATTGCCGGCGACATCGCGCCACCTTTCATCCTGCCCGATGCGGATGGAAAGCCTGTTTCGCTGGTCGACTTCGCCGGAAAGCCCGTCATCGTGTACTTCTATCCCGCGGCGATGACGCCCGGCTGCACCACGGAGGCCTGCGATTTCAGCAGCGCCCGCGGCTCGCTGGACACGGCGGGGTACACCGTGATCGGCATCTCCCCCGACCCGCCGGCCAAGCTCGCGAAGTTCCGGGACAAGGAAAGCCTGTCGATCGTACTGCTCTCCGATGCCGACCGATCGGTGCTGGCCGCGTACGGCGCGTTCGGCGAGAAGAAGCAGTACGGCCGGACCATGCAGGGCGTCATCCGATCCACCTTCGTCATCGATGCCGACGGCAAGATCGAACACGCCTGGCGGAACGTGAAAGCGACCGGCCATGTTGCCCGGGTGCTCAGGGAGGTGGGCCTGGCCGGCTGACCGGCGCCTGGCCTCCCGCCGCCCGGCCGTTGAGTCAACGCGGCGGGGCTATGCTTCGCGCTGCATCCGTCCGCAAAGCCCGATGACGTTCGGCCGACCCGGCGAGTGCGGCGGGGCCGTAGCCCAATTGGCAGAGGCACACGGTTTAGGTCCGTGCCAGTGTGGGTTCGAGTCCCACCGGCCCCACCGGGGAACCCGCTGATCGTCGGGCGCCGAGCTTCTGCGCAACACGCGGGTCGGTGATCCCGCGTGATCGCGTCAGCACAAAGGACGATGGACCGCAAGGCCCAACCGGGTCGTCACCGCGGCACGCCGAGCAGAACCCACACGATCACGCACCAAAGGGGCGCACATGACCGGACCGGACACGTCTTCGTCGACACCGGAAAGCGCCAGCGAATCCGCAGGCGACCTCGGCACGGAATCTTCGACCCGGAACGGGGGCGTCAGCACAGTGACAACAGTGAATCCCAAGACAACAACAAATCCCAAGACAACAGTGGACTCAGAATCGGCCTATTCGGACGAGGTGGCCAGCAGCCCATACGGTGCCGCCGGGTCGACCACGACGTCCAACGGCTCGCAGTGGACCGGCAGCCCGTACGAGCCGCTGCCGTCCAGCGATGCGGACTCCGGCCTGACCTCGGCGTTCGGTTACTCGGACCGTACGTATGCCTCGGCGGAGCCGACGGTGTACCAGCCCGCCGGTGCCGACACCGCCGACACCGCAAGCTCGGCCACCCCGGCACCCGCCGCCGGCAGGCGGACCAAGGCACGGACCCGGGCCGCGGTGATCAGCGCCGTCCTCGGCGCACTGCTGGTGGCCGGCGGTCTGTACCTGGTGGGTGAATTCGGGTTCCGGATCTTCGACGCGGTATTGAAAACCCAAACCCAACCAGAGACCTGGGACATCGTCTGGGCGTCGACCGGCGCCGGGCTGCTGTTCGCGGCGGTGCTGCTCAACGGCTGGTCGCCCTGGGCGACGCTGCTACCGGGAATCGCCCTGACGGGCGCGGGCATCTGGTCGATGGTGTCCTTCGACGGCGCCGACCGGGTGGCGACCACGGTCGACAACCTGTACGCCCGACCGGAAATGGTCGTCTGGGGCGTCACCGGCTGGACCTTGATCATCGGTCTGCTGCTGTTGGGATCGAGCGGTGCGGTGATCATCGCCAGGGCCGCGGGTCGGCGTCGCGGCCGCCCCCGCGGCTGACATCGCTGCCGCACAGGGTCTTTTCCCGACGCGGTCTTTTTCCCGACGCGCGGCGTCCCCAACCGGGGCGCCGCGCGTCGATGTTCGCGGCTTTCCGGCCGGTCCGCAGCGGCTGCGCGACAGGCGACGGGCCCTCTGACCTGAGCTACCGCCGATCGTCGAGCACCTGCCGCAACCGCGGCTGCATCAGCCTGATTGCCCGCCCCCGGTGCGAGAGGCCGTCCTTCTCCTGCGGGCTGAGCTCGGCCGAGCTTCGGCCGTCACCGTCGGTCGCCTCAGATTCGGCCGGAACGAATACCGGGTCGTAGCCGAACCCGTTGGCGCCGGCGGGATCCTGCCGGATCCGGCCGCGCCACTCCCCCCGCACGACGCTCGGTGACTGGCCGGGCGCTGCGAGCGCCAGAGCGCAGACGAAGGCCGCACCGCGGCGTTCCGCCGGCACATCGGCGATCTGCGCCAGCAGCAGCGCGTTGTTCGCGGCGTCGTCACCATGACGCCCGGACCATCGCGCGGACAGCACCCCGGGCATCCCGTTCAGGGCGTCCACCGCGAGGCCCGAATCGTCGGCAAGGGCGATCTCGCCGGTGGCCCTGGCCGCCTGTTCCGCCTTGGCGATCGCGTTGTCCTCGAAGGTCGCTCCGGTCTCGGGTTCCTCGGCGAACTCCGGGACATCGGCCAACCCGAGAACCTGCACGTCGTCGCCGAGCATCCGCTGCAACTCGGCCAGCTTCTTGCGGTTCCTGGTGGCCAGCAGTACCCGGCTCACGTGGCCGTCCCACCGGCGCGGACCCTGCCCGGGCTGCTCGCCCTGCTGGACCCGCCGCCCTGCCGCGACTTCGACGTGGACCGCGACGACCCGCCCGACGACCCGGCGCCGTCGGTCTCGGTGACCGGCCTGGGCGGCAACGCCACGGCGAGCGCCTCGCGCTGCAGGACTGCCAGCTCGGCGATCCCGGCAAGGGCCGAATCGAGCATGGCATCCAGAGTGCGCCGAGCGAACGTGGCGCCCTCGGCGGTGCCCTGCACCTCCACCAGCGTGCCGACGTCGGTCGCCACCACGTTCATGTCCACCTCGGCCCTGGCGTCCTCTTCGTAGGGCAGGTCCAGCCGCACGCGGCCACCGACGACTCCGACCGATACGGCGGCGATCTGGCAGGACAGCGGCTGCGGATCGGCCAGCAGCCCGCGATCGCGGAGGTACGCCACCGCGTCGGCGAGCGCGACGTACGCGCCGGTGATCGCCGCGGTCCGGGTGCCGCCGTCGGCCTGCAGCACGTCGCAGTCCACCGCAATGGTGTTCTCTCCGAGCGCGGCCAGGTCAACGCAGGCCCGGAGCGACCGGCCGATCAGCCGGGAGATCTCGTGCGTCCGGCCACCGACCCGGCCCTTCACCGACTCCCGGTCGTTGCGCTCGTGGGTGGCCGACGGCAGCATCGCGTACTCGGCGGTCAACCAGCCAAGCCCCGATCCTCTGCGCCACGGCGGGACGCCGTGCGTCACCGACGCCGCGCAGAGCACCTTCGTGCCGCCGAATTCGGTCAGCACGGATCCCGCCGGGTAGGTCTGGAAGCCCCGGGTGAAACTCACCGGGCGCAGTTCGTCGTCGGCTCTGCCGTCAGCTCGCACCATGCCTTGCAGGCTAGTGTCAACGGCCCGATGATCCGGCAGTCAGGTGGTGCCCGTCAGGGTGACACCGCCAGGCTGAGCTCGGAGACCACGCTGATCTCAGGACCCAGGAAGCGCTGGCCCAGCCTGGCGAAGGGCTCGGGATCGCCTGTGGCCAGGAACTCGTGAGGCGCCGGTGGTGTGCTGCCACCGGACAGTAGTTCGGCCTCGGTCAGCCGGCGGTAGACGTCCTTGGCGGTCTCCTCGGCGCTGGACACCAGAGTGACCTTGTCCCCCATCACCAGCGACAGCGCCCCGGTGAGCAGCGGGTAGTGCGTGCAGCCGAGTACCAGGGTGTCCAGGTCGACCCGCTGCAAGGGCGCCAGGTACGCCTGCGCGAGGCCAACCACCTGGCGGCCCGAGGTGATGCCGCGTTCCACGAAGTCGACGAACGACGGGCAGGCCACCGCGTGCACGTGCACGCCGGCCGCGGCGTCGAAGGCGTCCTGATAAGCGCCCGAGGCGATGGTCGCCGAGGTGCCGATCACGCCGACCTCGCCGGTGCGGGTGACCGCGACGGCCCGCCGCACGGCCGGCCGGATGACCTCGACGACCGGTACGTCGTAGCGCTCCCGGGCGTCGGCCAGGCAGGCTGCCGATGCCGTGTTGCAGGCGATGACGAGCATCTTTACGCCGCTGTCGACCAGCCTGTCGCCGATGGCCAGCGCATGCCGCCGGACCTCGGCGATCGGCAGCGGGCCGTACGGGCCGTTCGCCGTGTCCCCGACGTAGCGCACCTGTTCGCCTGGCAGCTGGTCGATGATCGCCCTGGCCACCGTGAGGCCGCCCACGCCGGAATCGAAGATGCCGATCGGTGCGGTATTCGGAACAGCGTTCGACACAGCATTCGAGATAGCGTTGTTCGAAACGGCATTGCCAGGCCCGGCGTTCACCCGCTTGACGCTACCGGGGACCGCCCGTCAGGAGCTGATCGCCGGGCCGGTGGCGCCGGCGGGTCGCCGTCCGCCGTCCGCCCTGCTGACCATGAACGCGGCCAGCAGGCCGCCGAGCGCGCCGAACAGGTGCGCCTGCCAGGAAACGGTGACCACACCGGTGATGTCCGCCGCGGCGACCCGGACGATGCCGGTCCAGAACAACCCGCCGTACAACGCGAGCAGCACCACCCCCAACGCGATGTGCTGCCACGACCGGGTGAACACCCCGCGCGCGATCAGGAACGCCAACCAGCCGAAGACGATCCCGGACGCGCCCAGGGTCACCGAGTTCGCCGGCGCGACCAGCCACACGCCCAGTCCGGACACCAGCCAGACCACCGCGGTCACCGCGATGAACTGGCGGACGCCGCCCAGCATGATCAGCACCCCGAAGATGATCAACGGGACCAGGTTGGAGAACAGGTGCCCCCACGAGGCGTGCACCAGCGGCGCGGTCAGCACGTTCCACAGGTCGGACAGGCTGCGCGGCTCGACGCCGAAGGAATCCAGCCGGTAGCCGGTGGCCCAGTTGATGGTTTGCACGATGATCATCAGCGCGGCCAGCGCGCCGACCGTGATCAACGCCGGCTTGACCCGTTGCGGCAGCAACGCCGAACCGGACTTCTTCGCCGGCGGTGTGCTCTGGCCCGGAATCGGGCCGGCCCCGAATGCGCCCGCCGGGTTGTAGGACCGCGACGGGTCGAACGGCTGCGAGGACGGCATCGACGAGCTCATGAAATCCAGGCTACCGACGCCGGGATCAGAGGGAATCGGGGTGAACCCCTAGAACTAGGTGTCAGGGGGCCAGGTCCCCTGCTTCTTTGGCCCCGCCCGCTGGCCACTGTCCTGAGTCGCTGCCACGTCGCCGTCCGTGCAGTCTGCGGCCACCGGGCCACCCGGCCACCCGGTCGCCCGGACGGCCGTCACGCCGTCACGCCGTCACGCCGTCACGCCGTCACGCCGTCACGCCGTTCTGACCGCGTTCCTTACCCGACGGCACGCGCCTGACCGCGCGGCGGGTCTGAGGCGCGCGCGCGACCGCTCCGGAATGCTTGCTCGGCTTCACGACCGAGCGTGGGCGGGAGGGAGGGCGCGTTCCCAGAGCCGGAGTCTCCAGCGCGGCGCAGCCGCGCGAGGAGTCCCTCCGGCGCCGGGAATGCGCACTCCCGAGCGCACGATCATGGCTCGGACACACTGTCAGGCTCGCGACGACGGTGACGCACAACGTGCGCCGCTCTCCCCTCGCACGTAACTTTGGCGCGTGACATCGACCTCGCGCCTCCGCGCGCTCACGCAGCAGCGATTCGACATCGTCGTGGTTGGCGGCGGCATCACCGGCGCCGGCGTGGCGCGCGATGCGGCGATGCGCGGGCTGCGCACGGCGCTCGTGGAGCGCGACGACTTCGCCTGCGGGACGTCGAGCCGGTCGTCGCGCCTGGTGCACGGCGGCGTGCGCTACCTGGAGCACGGGCAGCTCGGCATGGTGTTCGAGTCGAGCGCCGAGCGGCGCACGCTGCTCCGCATCGCGCCGCACCTCGTGCGTCCGCTGAGCTTCATGTGGCCGGTGTACGAGGGAGCGCGGGTCTCGCGGTGGAAGCTGGCCGCCGGACTCACTCTCTACGACGCCCTCTCGCTCTTCCGGAACGTCGGGCGGCACGAGCGCCTGAACGCCGCCGATGCGCTGGCGCGCGAGCCGGCGCTGCTCGCCGCACGGCTCACCGGTGGCGCGAGCTACTGGGATGCATCGACCGACGACGTCCGCCTCACCCTCGCCACGATCCTCTCCGCGGTGGATGCAGGGGCGGTCGTCGCGAACCACGCGGGAGTGGTGGGCTTGACGCACGTTGGCGGGCGCATCGCCGGCCTGACGGCGCGCGACGAGTTGAGCGGCGAGGTGGTGCCGGTGAGCGCGCGAGTGGTGGTGAATGCGACCGGACCGTGGAGCGACAGCGTCGAACGGCTCGCCGATCCGGGCGCGTCCTCTGGCGTGCGCGGGAGCAAGGGGGTGCACCTCTGCCTGCCGCGCGAGCGCGTCGGCAACACCGGTGCGCTCACCGTCCTCTCGCCGCGCGACGACCGGGTGATGTTCATCCTTCCCGCCGGCGACTTCACCATCGTCGGCACGACCGACGACTACGAGACGGTGTCTCCCGACGAGGTGCGAGCGAACGAGTCCGATGTCGCATACCTCCTCGAGGCGGTGAACCACTTCTTTCCCGCGGCGCGGCTCGAGCGGGGCGACGTGGTGAGCGCGTGGGCCGGCCTGCGTCCCCTCGCCGCCGCCCCCGACTCGGCGCCGGGAGTCAACGACGCGGGGAGCGCCTCGCGCGAGCACGACGTCACGGAGTCGGTCCCGGGCCTCATTCGGGTGACGGGGGGAAAGCTCACGACCTACAGGTTGATGGCGGCCCAGGCCGTTCGCGCCGCCGAGCGTTCGATGGGCCGCTCTCCGCTGCCGTCGGTGACGGCGCGCGCGCCGCTGCACGGTGGCGACGTCGCCGACCTGGCGCGCGAGAGCGCCGCCGCCGAGCGCGCGATGGGCGACGCGCGCGTGGGAGCGCGGCTCGTTCACGCGCACGGGAGCGGCTGGCGCGACGTCTGGCGCCTCGTCCGCGCCGACCCGTCGCTCGGCGCGCGCGTCGATCCAGCGCGTCCATACGTCATGGCGGAGCTGCGCCATGCCGTCGAGCGGGAGATGGCGTTCACCCTGTCCGACCTGCTCGTGCGTCGCATTCCGCTGGCGTTCGAGCTCCGTGACAACGGCCGCGCGGCGGCAGGTCGCGTCGCGCCGATCGTGGCGTCGTGGCTCGGCTGGGACGATGCAACGACGCGCCGGCGGGTGGACGAGTTCGACGCGGACGTGCGCAGGATCTTCGGCGTCGAGCCCTGAGCGCCGGCCGGACATGCCGAGTCGGCACGGGGAATCGGGGAGATTCAGTCTCCCGTTCGTCAGGCCGATACTGAGGGCATGTCCCGTCACACGCGCATCCTCCTCGTCACGCTCGCCCTCTCGCTGTCCGCCTGCTCCCTGCTCAGCAAGAGCACGGCACCGGTGGATGCGACGACCGCGCCTGTGGCGACCACGATCACCGTCGTACAGGGGAACGATCAGGTCGCGCAGGCGGGACGACCGCTCGGCACGCCGCTGGTGCTGCGCGTCGTGGATGCCTTCGGGAAGGGAGTCGCCAGGCAGACGACGACGCTGATCGTCGCCACCGGGGGCGGGGTCGTGGACCCGGCGACCGCCGTCTCCGACACGAATGGCGAGATGCGCGTGCGCTGGACGCTCGGCACGGCCACGCAGTCGCAGACGATCCAGGCGTCGGTGATCGGGATCCCCGCGGTGGCAGTCAATGCCACGGCGCTCTTTCCCAGCCAGGTGGTGCTGGTGCAGGGGGGCTCGCAGTCGGGCAAGGTTGCGCTTCCCCTCAAGAACGACGTCGTCGTGCGCGTCGTGGGGCCCACCAACCTGCCGATGGTCGGCGTCGTCGTGAACTTCCGGGTCACGGAGGGGGGCGGAGCCCTGTCCGCGCAGTCGGTCACGACGAACGCCGTGGGCGAAGTGGCGGTGAAGTGGACGATGGGCGCGGTGCCCGGCCCCAACACCCTCGTGGCCACGACGGGTGAGCTGACCGGTGCCGTCGTGGCCGCGGTCGCCATTCCCTAGAGGGGACGAGCCTGGAGCTCCTCTTCCTTCAGGTCGTGGATCGTCTTGAGCTCGGTGATCGTGAGCCGGCGGACCATTGACGGGAGCTTGAGGATCACCTCCTCGCCGACCTTCTTTCCGAGCAGCGCCCGTCCGATGGGCGATGACATGGTCACCTGCCCTTCCTGGAACTCGAGCGAGTCGCCGAAGACCATGTCGTAGGTCTCGGCGAGCCCCGTCTTGACGTCCTTCGTGACGACGCGCGAGCCAAGGCCCACGGCATCGGACGCGATCTGCGAGATGTCGATGGAGGAGAGCTTGCTGAGCCGCTCGCGGAGCTGGTTGAGACGGGCGCGCACGAACTGCTGCCGCTCCAGCGCGGCCTTGTACTCGCTATTCTCCTTCAGGTCGCCCATCTCGACGGCGCGCCGGATCTCGGCGGGCAGCGTGACGTTGAGCTCGAACTGGAGCTTCTCCACCTCGTCGCCGAGCTTCGCCTTGAGTTCTTCGATCATGATGATGCCGGACTGCGGGGGAGGGACACAAAAAAAAGGTGACGCCCAGCCGGTGGCCGGGCGCCGCATGCCTTCATTCTATCGCCCGCCGGCGGCTGAGGCAATTCTCCTCGGGGCGACGTGAGCTTCTTCGTGGAGGAGGTGGAGCCCGGTGTGACCCGGATCCGGCTGAGCCACTGGCGAGGGCGGCTGGTGGGGTACGACGTGAGCGCCTACGTGGTGCACGGCGTGCTCGTGGATACCGGCTTCACCCGCGCGCGGCGCGACATGCTGAGCGCGCTTGAGGGGATGGGTCTGCGCGGGGTGGTGGTGACGCATTCCCACGAGGACCACGCGGGCAACCTCCCTGCGCTCGCGGTTCGCGGGATCCCCGCCGTCCTGCATCCGGAGACGGAGGCGACGCTGCGCGAGCGTCCGCGGATCCTCCCCTACCGCTCGGGGGTCTGGGGGCGCACCCCGAGGCTCGTCGGACAGGTGGGCGGGTTCGATCCGTCTCCGCTCGAGGTGATCGCGACGCCGGGCCACGCGCCCGACCATCAGGTGCTCTGGGACCCCGAGCACCGGATCGTCGCGAGTGGCGATCTCTACCTGGGGGTGAAGGTCGGGGTGGCGCACGAGCACGAGTCGCCGAGGGCGCTCGTCGAGAGTCTGCGCCGGGTCGCCGCGCTGGAGCCGCGCCTGCTGCTCGACGCGCATCGCGGGACGATCGAGTCGCCGGTGCCGCGCCTCGAGGCGAAGATCGACTGGATGGAGGAGACGATCGGCGCGATCGTCGCACTCGATGCGCGCGGGGTGGGGCGCCGCGAGATCCGCCGGCGCGTGCTGGGGCGCGAAGATCTCGTGGGCTACGCGAGCGGGGGGGAATACTCGAAGCGCGGCTTCGTGGAGGCGGTGCTGCGAGAGGAAGGTGAGAGGTTCGAGGTTCGGAGTTCGCGGTGAGAGGTCGTGCCTCGGGACGCAGGGGCTGTCCGGCGTCCGACCTCTCACCTCGAACTCCTCATCTCTGACGGGCTTGCACTTCGCTACCGGTGCATCGGCAGCTTCGAGTCCGTCTCCTCCGACGCGGCGTGCGCGCCGTTCGCCTTTGCGAACTCGTCGCGCAGCACCTTCATGTTCGCCTCGCGCTTGTCGAGCAGGCGCTTGAGCGGGCGCGGCGCGTGGCGGGCGTGGGCGTACGCGGTGAGCAGGGGGAGCGCGACTGTATTGTCGAGATAGCAGACCACGGCGTCGGGGAGCCGGTCGGGGTCGATCTTGCCCCAGCTCACCGCCTCGGCCGGCGTGGCGCCGGAGAGGCCGCCGGTGTCGGGCCGCGCGTCGGTCATCTGCAGGAAGTAGTCGTGTCCCTTCTCGTCGATGCCGAGCACCTCCTGGATCTGCGGCTCGGTCTGCAGGGCGAAGTTCTTCGGGCTGCCGCCGCCGCAGATCATGATCGCGCTCTTCCCCCCGCCGCGCTTGGCGCCGAGCACGATCGAGGCAGTCTCGTTGACGTCGGCGTTGGGGTCGATCACGAGCTTGTTCCCCTCGAGGGCGACCGCCGCGATGTTCATCCCGATGGAGGAGTCGCCGGGCGACGAGGTGTAGATGGGCACGCCGCACTCGTACGCGACGCCGAGCAGCGACTTGTTGCCGATGCCGAGCGCCTTCTCGCGCTCGCGGATGTACTTGCCGCAGAGCGCGTGGAACTCGGCGCTGCTCATCGGCCGCTGGAACTCGGGGCCCGTGATGATCTTGCGGAAGAAGGCATCCGTGGAGAGCAGCACGTCGTAGTCGAAGAAGATGTCGTAGATGCGGACGATCCCCTCCTCGCGCAGCACGGTGTCGCTCGCGGTCGGATTGCCGCGGTGCATCGACAGGCCCAGCCCGAAGTGCGCGTCGTGGTACAGGTTGGCGCCGGTGGAGATGATCCAGTCCACGAAGCCCGCCTCGATGAGCGGGATCAGCGCCGCCATGCCGAGCCCCGCCGGCGTGAGCGCGCCGGTGAGGGTCATGCCGACGGTGACGTCGGGCTCGAGCATCTTCGTCGTGTAGAGCTGGCAGGCCTCTCTGAGGCGCGCGCCGTTGTAGGCGAGGAAGGTGCCGTCGATCAGGTCCGCGGCGGTCTCGGTGCCGTCGATGCGGCGCGGCATGATGCGCCCGCCCTGGAGGAACCTCGACCCCTCGTGCGCCGTGTGTTGGGCGCCCTCCCGCTCGCGCTCCTCGGCGGCGCGCTTCTGCTCGCTCTTGTTACCCGCCGCGGACGCCTTCCCCTTGCCGTCGCCGTGACGGGAGGCCTTGAACCCGCCGCGCTCGCGCGACTCGTGGCCGGAATCCTTCTTCTTGCCTGCCATTGAAGCTCGCTCGTGCTGGTGGTGAATGATGCGCGCCCTGCCGTGGCCGCCGTCAGGGCTTGTTCGTCGCCTTCCAGGCCTCGATCACCGCATGCGCCGCTTCCGCCGGATCATCGGTGAGCAGCATGAGGTCCATGTCGCCGGGGGAGATCTTCCGCTCGACGAGCACTCGCGACTGCAGCCAGCGGATGAGCCCCGCCCAGTAGTGGCGCCCGAAGAGGATCACCGGGAACTGGTAGATCTTTCCGGTCTGGATCAGCGTCAGCGCCTCGAACGCCTCGTCGAGCGTGCCGAAGCCGCCGGGGAAGATAATGAATGCGCTGGAGTACTTGATGAACATCGTCTTCCGGACGAAGAAGTACCGGAAGTTGACGAGGGTGTCCACGAACGGGTTGGCGCCCTGCTCGAAGGGGAGCTCGATGTTGCAGCCGATCGAGCGTCCGCCCCCCGCCTTCGCTCCCTTGTTGGCCGCCTCCATGATACCCGGGCCCGCCCCGGTGATGATCGAGAAGCCGGCCTCGGCGAGCAGCCGGGCCACTTCCTGGGCGGCGAGGTACTGCGGGTCGTCGGGCGCCGTGCGGGCGGAGCCGAAGATGGAGACGCCGCGCTCCACGTCGGCGAGGTTGTCGAACCCCTCGATGAACTCGCCCATGATGCGCATGACGCGCCAGGTATCGGTGCTCCGGAAGTCGCGGTTGCCGCGGCGGTCCTGATCGGGGATCTGGAGGAGCTTCTCGTCCTCGGTGACGGGGCCGATGAAGTCGCGGAGGTCGCTGTCGATCTTGCGGGCGTTACCCGATACGCGGAGCGGGGAGACCTGCGAGGGGGGAGTGCGGCCGGCGGCGCGATGCCCCGCCTCGGTGCGCTCGCGCAGCCCTTCGGTGGCGTTGGCCTGCGCCGCCGCGAGCTGCGCCGGGTTGGCGCGCTTGCCCGACGCGGTGCGCGGCGCGCGCGACTTGACCGCCGGCGTCATCTCCGGCTTGGCCTTCGGCTTCGGCCTGGGGCGAGGCTTCGACGGCGCCTCCGTCGCGGCGGCCCGGCCCCCCTTGGCGGCCGGCTTTCGTGTGCTCGTGCTCGACGAGCTGCGTTTGCGAGTTGCCATGCGAGGGAGTGTACTCGGACGAGGGCATGCCGCGCCAGCGATCTCCGCCTCGCGCTTGCCCCTCGCGCGCCGCCGTGCTTTTGTTGGACGATGCCCCCCCCGCTCCCGAGCCCGTGCCGGTAATCGTTCTCGTGGCTGACGGCGCGCGCCCCGACGCGCTCTCCGGCGACCTCTGCCGCTTTCCGGCGCTCGACCGGCTCCGCCGCGAGGGGGGGCTCTACGAGATCACGTCAGTCTTTCCCTCGGTCACCGGACCCGCGTACATCCCGTTCCTGATGGGGCGCTTCCCGGGGGCGGTGGGGTTGCCGGGTCTCCGCTGGTACGACCGCGGCCGCACGACCTGCGGCTGGCCCGACCATGCGCGAAGCTATGTCGGCTACGAGATGTCGCGCCTCGACGGCGACGTCGACGCCGGCGCGCCGACGATGTTCGAGCTGGCGCCGCACAGCATCGCCGCGTTCAGCGTGCTGACGCGCGGCCTGCATCCGACGCGCCGAGTGGGCGCACTCACGCCGGCGCTCGCGCTGCGCGCCGCGATCACGCACTTCCGCGGGCGCGCCGATCGGTGGCTCGAGGTGGACCGCGAGATCGGCGAGGTCGTGGTGCGACGCATGCGCGAGGAGCGCCCCGACTACCTGTTCGTCGCATTGACGGGGATGGACAAGGCGTCGCACGCGCGCGGCAGCTCGCACGCGATGGTCAGCAGCGCACTCGCGATCGTCGACGCCGTCGCCGGCCGGCTGCGCGAGGAGGGGGAGCGCGCCGGCTGGTGGAGCGACACGCACCTCTGGGTGGTGAGCGACCACGGCCACGCCGACGTCCACACGCACGAGGACCTCGTCGCGACCGTCGAGCGCGCGGGGCATCGCACGATGGCGCACCCGTTCACGATGTCGCTCGCGCCGGACGTCGCGGTGATGGTGAGCGGGAACGCGATGGCGCACCTGTATGTCGACCTCCACGACCGCTCGAGACGCTGGTGGCCGGCCCTGCGCACGCGCTGGAGCGCGCTCGCGGAGCTGCTGCTGGCACGGCCATCGGTGGACCTGATGCTGCTTCCCCATGACGCCACGCGCTGCGAGGTCCGCTCGGCGACGCGGGGCTCGGCGATGCTGTCGCGTCGCGGAGAGGAGCTGCGGTACGAGCGGCTCGACGGAGATCCGCTGGGCTTCGGGTCGGACGTGACCGGCACCGTGAACGAGACGCACGACGCGACGCGCGACAGCGATTATCCCGACGCGCCGGTCCAGATCCTCTCACTCGCCGGCGCGGCGCGGTCGGGCGACATGATCCTCTCGGCCACGCCCGGTTACGATTTCCGGGCGCGGTACGAGCCGATCCCGCACCGCAGCGCGCACGGCGCGCTGCACCGCGAGCACATGATGGTGCCGCTGCTCACCAACCGCCCCGCCGGACGCGCGCCCCGACGGACGACCGACCTGTTCGCGAGCGCGGTGGATGTGCTTGGCGTGGCGTGCGCGGGGATGCAGATGGACGGGGAGAGCTTCGTGTAGGGCTCCCGGCGGGGTCCGATGTGCTCCGCACGGATGGAGAGCGCTCGAACCGCGGAGCACGCGGAGGTGCGGAGGAGCGCACGCGAGCCTGCGACGCTGTCATCGCAGACGCGCGGCGGATCTGTCATCCCGAGGCGCGACGCGCCGCACGTCTGTCATCCCGCAGGCGCGACGCGCCGCACCGCTGTCATCCCGCAGGCGCGACGCGCCTGTCGGGATCTACCTTCCCTGCCGCGTGGCCAGTCACGGAGCGAGGGCTGGCGAGATCCCGACATTCGCTGCGCTCATGCGGGATGACACTCCGCGCCCTCCGCGCCCTCCGCGCCCCTCCACGACCTCCCGAATCAGCTCCGCGCCACGGCGTCGCGCACGCCGTAGAACGCCCGCGCCAGCCGGCCGATCGACCGGTTGTAGTACAGGATGAGGATCACGCCGAGCGCCGCGACGGCGAGAACGGAGAGGTTCATGCCGCCACCGAGCCCCGCCCACGCGAGGCCCACGGCGAGCGAGAGGACACAGGCGAGGTGGCCGACGACCGTGTACGCGTTGGCCGGCACGAGCTCCATCGGCTGATCGAAGTTCCGGCGCGCCACCGAGGCGGCCTTGATGAAGAGGGGGAATCCGGCGAGCCCGAGGAGCGCGAACACGGGAAGCACGCGCGCCACGACGAAGGCCACGAGCACCGCGCCGGCGACCGCCGCCAGCACCGGATAGAAACGGCTCGCGCGCGCGAGCCCCATCCGCACCACGGCGGTGCGCTTGGAGACCTCGTCGTCGCTCGCCGCGTCCTGGAAACCGTTGATGAACAGGACGAGCGCCACGAGCACCGACACCGGCACGGACGCCGCGAGCGCCGCGAGCGGCACGTATCCCGCCTGTACGTACGCGGCGCCGCAGACGATTCCCGCGCCGAACGCGACGCCGACGGCGATCTCACCGAGCCCGCGGTTGGCGAGCCGCAGCGGCGGGCCCGTGTAGACGAAGCCGACGATCAGCCCGCCCAGCCCGAACAGCACGACCCCGAGCCGGCCGGCGATGGCGAAGTAGGCGCCGATGACGGCGCTCAGCACGCCGAAGCCGAGCATCGCGACGAGCAGCTCGCCCCGCGTCGCCAGTCCGCGCTGGAGCACGCGCGATCCCCCGGTGAACCCGAGAATCGCCGTGCGATTGCGATCGTCGGCGCCGGTGATCTGGTCGTCGAGATCGTTCTTGATGTTGGTGCACGCCTGCAGCGACACCGCCGCCACGAGGGTGAGCAGCGCCCATCCCCACTGCACGGCGCCCGTGACGTAGAAGGAGGCGGCGACCCCCACGGCGACCGACGCCGCGCTCACCGTCAACGTCGGCCAGCGCACGATCTCCTTCCACACGCCGAGCCGGCGCCGCATCAGCGTCGCGTCGCCGAGCCGGCCCGCGGCGTCGTCGCCGAAGTCGAGGATCGAGGGAGGACGGCCGGCGACGATCTCGCCGAAGACGCGGTGCTTCATGAAGCGCGGCGTCACTCGCACGAAGGCGAGCAGGTCGATCTGTCCCACGGAGTCGAGGTACTGCACGATCGACGACGTCCGCATCGTCGCCACCTTCGCCCGCTCGCGCTCGGCCGGGTCGCGCACCACCTCGGCGCGCCCAGTCACCTCCATCTCCCAGCTCGACGCCTCCTCGCCGGTGGGCGACTCGTGCAGCAGGAGCGCGACCTCCGGCCGCGTCGTCATCTCGCGGATCTTCGGGTCGGTCTTCATCGACGCGAGGTAGACGATCGGGCGCGCCGCGGCATCGTCGGGGATCCACGCGCCAGGGTGCATCATGCGCACGCGCACCTCCTCGCCGGCATGGGTCCCCACCGCGACGCGCTTCGCCGCGAGCAGCGCGTCCCTGATGCGGCGCCGCGATTCGTCGAGCGTCGTCGGCTGAGGTGGCTGGGGGGGGAGCGCGGATGGAGAGCTGCTGTCACTCATGGGATGTCGTGGAGTCTGGGTACCGGGTACCGCGAGGAAGATCCCGACATTCGCTGCGCTCATGCGGGATGACCACATCGGGGCGCTCCTGCGGGATGACTACATTCGCAGCGCTCATGCGGGACGACCGCCCGTGCGACCGCCGTGGTCAGTAACGAACTAATCCTCTCAGCGCGGAAAATGTGTCGGGAGCTTCCCGATCGAGGAGCCGAGCGTGATCCTGGCCAGCTCGACCGTCGCGGAATCCACCTCTGACGCTCGCGATTTCTGTGCGGGGGCGAGCGCGCTCCCGCCGGGGAGTCGCGCCTCTCCGACACTCACCGCCCCCTCGGCCGGCAGCGCGAATCGTTCCCACCGCTCCGTGCCGAGGAGCGCCCCGATCCCGGCGCCGTAGATCGCCCCGCTGATCCCGTACAGAATCACTACCGACGGTGCCTCGCCCCTGTCGCAGTTCCGACAGCTGTTGATGGCGGGAACGAGGGCAAGCCCCAACCCCACACCAATTGGAGTGCCCCACTTGAGGCCGCTCATCGCGCCGAGCGAGCGCGACGTGCCTCGGCTGATCTCCAGCGAGCTCACCCGGGCGAGCGGCACACTGACCGGAGTGCTCGTGGGTGAACCGATCACGAGCGTGTCAGCCCGGCGGGCCAGCACCGTGCCGGTGAACACGCCGGCCACGATTCCCGGCGCCTGGATGCGCACGCGCGCCCCCGGCTGCAGCTCGGTCGTGGACTGGGCTCCGAGTGCAGCGCCGGCGACGAGCAACGAGAGCGACACCACGGCGAGACGCGAGCGGGCCTGACGCATGATGGTCTCCGCGTTCGGGTGATCGCCCGCGACGGGTCATTCGCGTCGCTCGGCGCTTGCAGCTCGGCTCAGGACCTCGGCAGCGCGAAGGCGACGTACGTCCCCCCGCTCGGCGCCCCGTTCTTCCCGCCCCCGCAGGCGATGACGATGTATTGACGTCCATTCACCATGTAGGTGGAGGGGGTCGCGTTGCCGGCCGCGGGGAGCTTCGCCGACCAGAGCAGCTTCCCGGTACGCTTGTCGAAGGCGCGTAAGGTATTGTCGTACGTCGTCGCGCCGATGAGCAGCAGCCCGTTCGCCGTGACGATCGCGCCGCCGTAGTTGTCGGTGCCGGTGCGGGTGAGCCCCTTGGCGGCGAGCTTGGGATACACACCCAGCGGCACACTCCAGCGGATCGTCCCGGCGTTCAGGTCGATCGCGTTGAGCGTTCCCCACGGCGGCTTGATCCCCGGATAGCCCTGGTGGTCGGTGAAGATGTCGAAGTAGGCGTTGCGATAGGGCACGCCGAACTTGTCGGGCCCCACCGCCGCCGAGGCGTCGCGGCCGGTGACGAGGAAGTTCACGAGATCTGTCACCGCCTTCCCTTCGAGCGCGCTCGCGAACGCCGGCATCCGGCCGGTGCCGTGCAGCACGATGTCGGTCATCTGCTCGCGAGTGCGGCGCGTCGCCACGTCGAGCAGGGCGGGCGCCATCGCGCTCCCCTGCCGGTTCTCGCCGTGGCAGCTCGCGCAGTTCGCGGCATAGAGCGACTTGTCGCTGCGCGGGACGAGCTTGAGGAGCCACGCCATCTCGTTGGCGTTCACGTAGAGCAGCCCGCTCGCCGGATCGAAGGCGGGGCCGCCCCACTCGCCGCCCCCGTCCACGCCGGGGAAGACGATCGTCCCCTTCTCGTTGGGCGGGTCGAACGGATGCTTCGTGCCGAACTCCCGGAACTGCTTCAGCGCCGCGGCGTGCGCGGCGGGGGTGCGCGTCGTCAGATCGTTGAGCGTGAGGCGCTGGCGCGTGAAGGGGGGCGGCGAGAGCGGAAAGTGCTGCGTCGGCGCGGTGCGGTCGCCCGGCAGCACCGCTGCCGGCATCGGCTGCTCGGCCACCGGGAAGAGCGGCACGCCCGTCTCGCGGTCGAGCAGGTAGACGTGGCCGGTCTTGGTGATCTGCGCGACGGCGTCCTTCGGCTTTCCGTCGCGCGTCACGGTGACGAGCACCGGCGCGGCGGGGAGGTCGCGGTCCCAGAGGTCGTGCCGGATCACCTGGTAGTGCCAGACGTACGCGCCGGTGCGCGCGTCCAGGGCGATCACGCTGTTGGCGTAGAGGTTGTCGCCGAGTCGGTTGCCGCCGTAGAAGTCGTAGGACGCGGAGCCTGTCGCGACGAAGACGCGTCCCGCCTTCGCGTCGAGGGTGACCCCCGACCAGGCGTTGACGCCGCCGGCGATCTTCCACGCATCGGGGGGCCAGGTCTCATAGCCCGGCTCTCCCGGGTGCGGGATGGTGTGGAAGCTCCAGCGCAGCGCACCCGACTTCACATCGAAGGCGCGGATGTCGCCCGGGGCGCTGGGCAACGCCTCGGGCACCGTGCTCCCCATGACGAGCAGATCCTCGAACACCACGCCGGGCGAGCTCGCGCTCACCGACAGCCCTTCCACCGGGCGGCCGAGTCCTTCGCGCAGGTCCACCCAACCGCTGTCGCCGAACGACTTGATGGGCACGCCGGTGCGCTTGTCGAGGGCGTAGAGGCGGTTGCGATAGTTGAAGATGACGCGATCGCCGGTGACTACCACGCCGCGATGGCGGAAGCGCGACGACGGCGGATTTCCGTTGTTCGGGTCGAAGCGCCAGAGCTGCCGGCCGGTGGCCGCGTCGAGGGCGAAGACCTGGAGCTTCGGCGTCGTCGCGTACAGCACGCCGTCCACGACGATCGGGTTCGACTGCATCTCGGAGCCGGCGAAGGCGTCGCGCGTGTCGAACGTCCAGGCCACCTTCAGCCGCTTCACGTTGGCGGGCGAGATCTGGCCGAGTGTGGTGTAGTGCGTGTGGTCGTCGCTGCCGCCGTAGACCGGCCAATCGGCGTTGGCGGCGCTCGGCCTCGACCGCGGGGCAGCCTGCGCCGATGCCGAGCCGTGCGCAGCGCACAGCGCGATACCGACGACGAGCGATGCGAGCTGGCGCGCGGAAGCGCAATGAGCAGTGGTCACGTGAATGGGGTGTGTGGACAGGAAGGCCTGTGGCGACTGCGCGGTACCGTTATTCCTCGCCCAGCGCATCCAGATCCGCCAGGTCCTTCCTTCGGCCGGTCGCGCGCTTGGTCAGCACGAGCGCCTCCATGCCGAGCACCGGCACGCGGACGCCCTCGATCTCGGCCTCCACGCGCCCCGCCCATGCGTCCTCGAACTGGACGCCGCTGATGGAGGTAAGCAGGTCGATGCGATAAGGCGGCAGGCCGAGTTGCGCAACGATGTCTGGCTGAACGAAGTCCTCGGCGCGAATGCCGAGGTCGACGACCGGAGCGCCGAAGTCCGCGAGTCCGGCGATCAGCCGCGACGCGTTACCGGGCGAGCGCTGGACCCAGATGTCCAGGTCGCCGGTGGCACGCGGAACACCGTGAACCCCCAGCGAGTGCGCGTCAACCACGAGAAATCGAACCTCCGCAGCGACCAGCGCGCGAAGCATGTCGCGAAAGTCGTCGATCACGCGGGACGTGGCTCGTCATGATCGTGCAGGCTCCGAATCCGGACCGGCATCTCGCGCCGCTCGTACTCTGGCAGCGGACGGCCGCTCGATGCCCAGGCCATGCGGGACAGCTCGCGCACCATGCGCAGTCTCTCCTCGACCGTCGCGCCAAGCCGCGCATCGTCCGCTTCGGCGCTGTGCAATGGCACTACCCGGTACGTCATGTCGCGGCGGATCATTCACCCAATATGAGGCCGCGCGGGAGCCCGTGCCAGCGGGCGGGCCTCGTGCTGGTCACCGGAGGCCGGCTCCACACGCGCTCGTTCTCCTCATCTCCTGGCGTACACGTACGTGGAGGGCGGCGCCGTGGAGGTGTCGCTCAGCGTGATTCGTGCGCCGTCCCAACCCGCCGACTGCTTCGTGCTGTCCGGTCCCACGAAGAGCAGAGCCGCCCCGGTCTGCGTCCACTTCCCCGCGACGCTGTCGACGTAGACGGAGAGGTGTCCCTCGATCGTCTCGTTCATGGTGATCGTCGCGAGGTAGCTTCCATCGGCGGTGAGGGCGAGCGAACCCGCCGCGAGCGCGATGGTGAAGCCGGTGTCGGCGAACAGCGTCTGCGGAACGGGCTTTCCGTTGTACGTGGAGAGCAGGTAGCTGCCCACGGGGCTGGCGTTCGGCCCGCTGGCCGAATCGCCCCCGCAGGCGAGGGCGATCGTGGCGGCCGCCACGAGCAGGGGAAGCCGCCAGAAGTTTCTCGCGCGCGGGAGCGATCGTCCCATCATGTGGAGTGGCACCAGCGAACTCTCTCGGTCAAGGTGTTATGCGCGTCCCCGTCTCCGTTCCCGTCCTGCTGCTCGCCCTCCCGCTCGCGCTCGCGTGCGGCTCGGACACTTCTGCCCCAATGCCGCCCGTCATCCCACCGGCCAACGGGACCGCCGACGTCTTCACTCCCGGCAACGTGTTCAGCCCATTCAGCACGACGATCCCCGTTGGCGGGACGGTCCGCTTCAACATCTCCGGCGACCAGCACAACGTGATCTTCAAGCGGATCGCCGGCGCGCCGAGCGACGTGAACATCGTCAAGGACCAGGTGGCGTCGCGGACCTTTCCCACCGCCGGCACCTATCCGTACGACTGCACAGTGCATCCCGGCATGTCCGGCCAGGTCGTGGTGCAGTAGCCGTCAGCGTGTCACGCCGCGCATCGTCGGCACCCAGGTGGGGAAGACGAAGTCGAGGTTGGCGTTGCCGAGCCGGTTCCTGACGATCTCGGACAGGATGTCGCGGTGGTCCATCGTGACCTTGAGATCCTGCCCCGACTCGAGGTTCTCGCGCGCCAGCCCGGGCCAGCCGTTGGTGAGCACGCGGCCGCCGGAGATCCCCTTCCCCATGGCGAACATCACGTTGCCGCGGCCGTGGTCGGTGCCGGCGCTGCCGTTCTCGCGCACGTTGCGGCCGAACTCCGAGACCGCCACCACCGTCACGTTGTAGCCGATGGCGCCCTGCATGACGTCGGCGTAGAAGGCGGCGAGCGAGTTGGCGAAGTCGCGCATCGTGTTGAACATCGAGCCCGAGATCGGGTTCTGCTGGGAGTGCGTGTCCCAGCCGCCGAGGTCCACCTGCGCCGCCTCGATGCCCACGTCGGCCTTGATCATGACCGCCACCGAGCGCAGCGCACGGCCGAACGACGAGGTGGGATAGGTGGCGCCGTTGGCCGGCGCGTAGCCGGTGAAGTTGAGGTTGCGCAGCAGCGTCATCGTGTTGGCGGCGTCGAGCGCCGCCGCCTGCGCCGGCTCCGGCGCGGCGGCGTAGTCGCCGCGCAGGAAGGCTACCCGGTCGTTGAGCGTCGTCGCGCTGCCGCCGATGGTGAAGTTCGCCGGATCGGCGATGGGCAGCGTGCGCGGCCCGCCCACGAGGGTCTTCTGCAGGCCGGCGGAGAGACCGAGCGCACGCAGCGGCGCCGTGGAGCGAAGGGGGGGGACGCTGGCGAGGTGGCGTCCGAGCCACCCCGTCACGACGGACGGATCTGCCGGCTTCCCGACCTCCATGTAGCGCTGCGCGTCGAAGTGCGAGCGCGAGGTGTTGAGCTGCCCCGTGGCGTGGACGACGAGCAGGTCCTTCGCGGTGAACGCCGGCACGAGCCCGCTCATCGCCTGGGGGAAGGCGAAGAAGTTGTCGAGGGCGATGCCGCGCGTGGCCGTGGCCGCCGCGTCGGGGCGCGGGATGGCGATGGTGGCGCGGGAGGCATAGTAGTCGGCGTCGCCGAAGGGCACGCACAGCGACAGGCCGTCGGCCCCGCCGCGCATGAACACCGAGACCATCACGTCACGGGTGGAGGCGTAGTTCTCCGCCAGCACCACCTTGGGGAGCCAGGCGGGAAAGAACGCCATCGCGCCGGCGGCCACCGTCCCGCCGACGAACTGTCGTCGCGAGAGGGCGTTGTACTCGCTGCACCCGCAGTCCTCGCTATCGTCGATCCGCTCGTCGGTCATCGGGTGCTCCGGTCAGTACCACTGGAAGTCGGACGAGGCGATGGCGAGGCTGATCGTCTCGCGCACTCGGGCGTCGGTGAAGGCGCCGGCGGCGAGGTACGACTTGAGCGCCGCGCGGGTGGCCGGCGAAACCTCCCCGGCGAAGACCCGCTGGTTGATCGTCTCGATGGCGCCATCCACCCCCGCCGTCATGAAGGGCGCGGAGTCCACCGTGATCTGCGCCGTCTTGTAATTGGACAGCGTGCTGGCGAAGGCCCAGCGCGGGGTGATGTTTCCCGCCCAGTACTCGACGCTGTCGGGGTAGCCGTCCGGCGTCTCCCAGATGAACAGCGGCTGGCCCACCGTCGTGAGCTGGCGATTGATCGGATCGGCACTCGTGACCGTGGCGCCCAGCGCGCGCACCCCCGACACGAGGAAGTGGAAGGGGCGCTTGTAGCGCGCCGGCGCGGCCGACATCCAGCCGTCGTTGAGGATGGCGCGCACCATGGCGGCGATGTCGCCCCCCGTCGCCCGGTAGACGCCGGAGATGATGCGCACCTGCGAGTCGGTCGGCTCGCTCGTGAGCAGCCACCGCAGCATCTTCTTCGCGAGAAACTTCGCCGTGCTCGGGTGGGCGATGAGGAGGTCGAGGATCTTTTCGCCCTCCTTGATCCCGTCCGCGCCCACCGAGCTGGAGGTCGCCGGGATGTTCACGCCGAGCACGGTCTTCGCGCCGAAGTCGTGGCCGGTGGGATCGAAGTTGAAGTCGCCCTTTCCCTTGATCGTCCAGCCGGTCAGCACGCGCGACAGTTCGGCCACGTCGTTCTGCGTGTAGCCGCCGTCCACGCCCAGGGTGTGCAGCTCCATCAGCTCGCGGGCGTAGTTCTGGTTGGGCCGTCCGACCCGGCTCGCTGTCTGGTCGAGATACGAGAGCATGGCGGGGCTCTTCGCGCTCGCCTTGAGCAGGTCGCCGAACTTGCCGAGCGCGTGCTTGCGGATCACCTCGCGATCGTCGATCGCCTTGAGGTAGCCCACCTTGCCCACGTAGATGTTGAAGTGGTCGCTCCAGAACTCCACCATCCGCTCGTAGAGCTGGCGCTGGGAGAAGGCGGCACGATAGACGGTGGCCTGCTGGAGCTGTGCCTGCACGGTGGCCGCGGTGGCGGCGAAGAGCTGGTCGGGAGTCTGCGAGAGGAGGGGACACTGCAGGGCGATGGCCGCGTCCACCGCGTCGTCGCGGATGCGCGTGTACTTGAGCTGGTTGTTCAGCCAGCTCTGGTAGCCGATACGCTTGGCGAGGAGGAGGTCGTCCGCCGTGACGGCATACGTGGCGCGGCGCACGAGCCGGACCGTCGTGTCCTTCCACGCGGCGGGTGCCTGCGGCGCCTCGCGCAGCGGCGCGGTCCTGAACCTGCCGCGCGGCGCGAGCACATTGCGGCGCTGCGGCAGCCGGACCACCTGCGCCGCGGCCTTCGCCGGCGCCGCCGCAGCGGCGAGCGCGCCGAGGAAGACGAAGGCGCGGCGCGACTGGCGCGCAGGCTCCTTGGCGGGGGGACCAACCTGCTTCTCGAGCTCCATCGTGCGCCGGCTCAGCGTGAAGGGTTCACCAGCGGCGAGCGTACTGCCTCGAAGCGTACTGCCTCAATCAGACGATGCGAAAGGACGGATGTTACGGCGGTGACCAGCGTCACTGTCCGATCAGATCGGCATCCTCACCCGTGCCGCCCGGCTTCCCGTCGCGCCCCAGGCTGCTCAGGTCGTAGCCGGCCGGGTTCCGGTCCCCCGGGGACTTGTACAGGTACGGCTTGCCCCACGGGTCCAGCGGGATGGCCTTCTTGACGTAGGGACCGCGCCAGGCGGGGGCCGCGGGGCCGCGCGTGGGGCGGTCCCGGAGGGCGGCGAGCCCCTGGTCGGTGGTGGGAAAGCGCCCGTTGTCGAGCCGGTAGCTCTCCAGCGCAATGTCGAGCAGCTCGAGCTGCGCCTTCGCCGTGGTCACGCTCGCATCGGAGACGTGGCGGAGGATCTGCGGCGCGACGAGCCCCGCGAGCAGCCCGATGACGATGATGACGACGAGCAGCTCGATGAGGGTGAAGCCGCTCCGGCGCCGCCGCTCGGTCCGTCGATCAGTACGCACGGGCATTCACGCTGTAGATGGCCTGGAGCATCGCGAGGGCGACCCACCCGACGAGCACGCCGAACACGATGACCAGCGCCGGCTCGATGAGGGCGACGAGCCCGCGCATCGTGCGCCGGACCTCCCCATCATACGTATCGGCGACGCTCTGACACAACTCGGGGAGCCGGCCGCTCTCCTCGCCGGCGCTCAGCAGCCTGACGGCCAGCGGGGGCAACACCTCCGCCAGCGCATCGGACACCCGCGCTCCCTCCGCCACGTCGGCCTCGGCGCGCGCGACGCGCCGGGCGATTGCCGAGTTCATTACCGACGCGCGGGCGATGCGCAGCGACGCGAGCACGGGCACGCCGCTCTGGAGCAGGATGCCGAGCGTGCGCGTGAGCCGCGCGGCGATCCACGCCTGCTCCAGCGGGCCGACGACGGGCCACTCCAGCCGCCGCTCCTGCCAGGTCACCCCCCGCGAGGCTCGGCGCACCCAGACCACGGCGAGCGCGGCGACGGCGAGCCAGAGCCACCACCAGCCGATCGCCAGGTGGCTGGCCCCGAGCAGAAGGCGCGTACTCAGCGGAAGGGTCCCTCCAACGTCGGCGATCATCGCCTGGAACCGTGGCAGCACGAAGAGGAGCAGGACAGTGACGCCCGCTCCCGACGCGCCGGCCAGCAGCGCGGGGTAGAGGAGCGACGCCGTGAGCTGCGACCGCAGCTCGGCCTTCTCCTCCAGGTGCCCCGCGAGGCGCGCCAGCACCTGTGGCAGCGCTCCACCCTCCTCGCCGGCCGCCACCATGGCCACGTACAGCTGGTCGAACTGCGCCGGGTGCGCCTGGAGCGCGGCGGCGAGCGTCGATCCCGCGTGAACTGCCTCGCGGACTGCCGCGACGGCGGCCCCGAACGGGGTGCCTTCGGCGCGCGCCGCGCCGAAGGCGAGCGCCTCCGAGAGGTGCACCCCCGCGGCGAGCATCGTGGCGAGGGTGCGGGTCCAGAGCGCGAGCGACACGTGACCGCCGGGCCCGCGCCGGCGCCCGAGTGGCGAGCGGGATGCACGGGTCTCCTCCTCGGACAGCGAGATGACGAAGAGCTGCCGGCGCCGCAGCTCGCCCAGCGCCGCGTCGCGGGTGCCGGCGGCGAAGACACCGGCCACGATCTCGCCACTCTCGCTGGCGGCACTGAAGCGGAAGCGCGGGCCCCGCGCATCCTCGCGCGCCGGCCCGCCGGTCATGGCACCGGCTCCGCGTCGCCGGTCACGCGCAGCGCCTCGGCCACCGTGGTGACCCCCGCGCGCGCGGCGGCGAGGCCGGCGTCGCGGAGCGAGGTCATCCCCGACGACGCCGCGCTCGCGCGCAGCTCGGCGAGCGACGCTCGGCGCGCCACGAGCTCGCGCAGGGCGTCGGTGACGACGAGCAGCTCGTAGATCCCCGTGCGGCCCCGATAGCCGGTGTTCGCGCATTCCGCGCATCCCACCGGCTGGCCGTCGCGCGCGCAGGCGCAGAGCAGCCGCACGAGGCGCTGGGCGAGGATCGCCTGCACCGTGGCGGCCACGAGATACGGCTCGATCCCCATGTCCACGAGTCGCACGATGCCCGAGACCGCGTCGTTGGTGTGCAGCGTGGAGAGGACGCGATGCCCAGTGAGCGAGGCCTGGATCGCCAGCTCCGCCGTGGCGCGGTCGCGCATCTCCCCCACCATCACGACGTCGGGATCGTGCCGCAGTATGGACCGCAGGGCGTTGGGGAAGTCGAAGCCGGCGCGCGGGTTCACGGGGATCTGCGTGACGCCGGCCATCTGGTACTCCACGGGATCCTCGATGGAGATGACCTTCACCCCGGGCACGTTGAGCCGGTCGATCGCGCCATAGAGAGTTGTCGTCTTGCCCGAGCCGGTCGGGCCGGTGACCAGCACCATCCCGCTCGGCCGTTCGAGCACCCGCTCGAGCTCCGCGCGCAACCCGTCGGGCATGCCGATTCCGGTAAGCGCGCGGCGCCCCCCCGCATGGTCGAGGATGCGCAGGGCCACACTCTCGCCGTGCAGCGCCGGGAGGGTGGAGATGCGGAGATCCACCTCGCGCTCGCCGAGCCGCACGCGCGCGCGCCCATCCTGCGCGGCTCGGCGCTCGCTGATGTCCAGTCCGGCCATGATCTTCACGCGGCTCACGACGGCGGCGCGGTACGGCAGGGGGAGCAGCGCGCTGTCATGGAGCACGCCGTCCAGGCGCAGGCGCACGCGGAGCCCTTCGGGCACCGCCTCCAGGTGCACGTCGCTGGCGCCGGCGCGCAGCGCGTCGAGCAGGGTGACGTTCACGAGCTGCACGACCGGCGCCTGGTTGGCGAGGGCGCGGAGATCGTCGGGAGCGGCTGCGGGAGGGGCGACGAGAACGTCGACGGCTGGCGTCGCGGGCAAGTCGCGCGCGACGGCGAGGATCGCCGCCTGGATCTCGCCCGCCGGCACCTCCACGACGTGCACCGGCCGGCCGTAGAGGCGGGCCAGCTCGTCGACCAGGGTAGGATGGAGGGGCGCGCCGGCCGCGACGCGCAGCCTGCCCGCGGCGTCCACCTCGAGCGGGAGGAGCGCGTGCTCCTCCAGGTAGCGCGGCGAGAGACGGCGGGCGAGCTCTCCCGCCGCGGCAGCGCGGAGATCGGGACCGGCGGTGCTCATGGAGGGGTGGACGCGTGCGGCAGGGCAAGCTCGGGATCGCGCTCGTGCAGCCGGCGCGTGGCGCGCTCGCGGATGGCGTCGGCGTCGGCGTCCGACCGCACGATGTGCGGGGTGACGAACATCACGAGCTCGGTGCGGTTGTTCGAGCTGACGTCCCGCCGGAACAGCCCGCCCAGCAGCGGGATGTCCATCAGGAAGGGGATGCCGGACATCGTGCGCTCGCGCCCCTCGCCGATGAGGCCGCCGATGACCACCGTCTGGCCGTCGCGCAGGGTGGCGCGCGTGGACGCCTCGCGCGTGGAGATGACCGGGGCGTTGAGCGCGGCGGCGATCGTCTGGTTGGTGAGCGTGCTCACCTCCTGGAGGATCTGCACACTCACGTAGTCGTTGTGATTGATCGTCGGGATGATGGTGAGCGTGGTCCCCACGTCCTGATACTGCACGCTGCGGTCGACGGCGATGTCGTTGCCGAGGCGGGTGGAGGCGACGAAGGGCACCTTGCTGCCCACGTTGATGCGTGCCTCGCGGTTGTTGGCGGCGAGGATCTGCGGCGTGGAGAGCACGTTGACGCGCGAGTGGGTAGAGAGCGCGGAGAGCACCGCACGCACCGTCGTGCCGTTCAGGCTGATGACGCGCAGGATGAAGTTGTCGGAGACCGCGCTGGTGTCGAAGGCATCGGGGTTGCCGCGTCCCACCTCCACGCTCGTGCGGCCGCCGGTGACCGCCGCCCAGTCGATGCCGAACTGCGTGCCCGCGCCCAGCACCACCTCGGCCACCGTCACCTCGAACAGCACCTGTGACGGCCGCACGTCCAGCGCGGCGACTGTCTCGCGCAGCAGGGGAAAGTTGGCTGGCGCCGTGCGGACGATCAGCGAGTTCGTCGGCGCGTGGGCGACGATCGTCGTCTGGCCATAGAGCGCGCCGCGCGCGACGCTGTCGCGCGCCATCGCCGCCGACGGCGTGGCGGCGCCGGCCGCCGTGGCATCGGCGGCGGCGCGACGCGGCTGAAAGGCGTCCACCTCGCGCTGCCGGTAGCCCTCGAGCGCGCGGCCGAGCCCCCGGCCGGCGAGCGATGCCGTCCGCTCGCCCCCCACCGCCACGCCGAAGAGCTGGCCGAGCGAGGCGGCGATGTCGTCGGCGACGCCGAATTCGAGCGGAACGACGAAGGTCTGGAGCCCGAGATCGCCGGCGGGCTTCTCGTCGAGCCGCTTCAGCAGGTCGAGATACCGCGCCACGTTGCGCCCCCAGTCGGTGACGAGCACCGCGTTCGAGCGCGCCACCGCCTCGATCCTGGCCGTGGGCGACGCGATCTGCTTCAGCGCCGCCACCGCCTCGTCGGCGCGCGTGGACTGCAGCGGGACGAGCTGCGTGATCAGCCCGATCGGCGCGGGGGTCTCCATCGTGCTGCCCGAGCGCACCTCGCCCGCGGCCGGCGCCTTCTCCGCCGGCATCACGAGGGCGACCGCACCGTGCCTGACGAGGGTCAGCCCGTTCGATTCGAGGATGGACTCGAGCACGCCGCCGATGTCGTCGCGGCCGATCGGCGCCGCCGTGGTGAAGGTGATGCGCTTCGCCGGCACGTCGCTCAGCACGACGGTGAGGCCGAGCAGCGACGAGAGAGAGCGGATCACGTCGGACAGCGGCGCATCGACGAAGTTGAGCGAGCTGTTGCCGGCCTGACGGGTCGCGGGAACGGGCTGCTGGGCGTCGGCGCGCGCGGCGGCTATCTGGCCCGATGCGATGGCCAGGGCGAGGATGACGAGGGGAGCGCGTCGCATCAGGGGGGCGTGGGGGCGGCTGGGGAGACGAAGAGGCGGAGGGTTCGGCGGCCGGCGGGTCCGAGGAGCACGACCTCGCCGTCTCCGATGCTGACGACGCGGTAGGCACCCCCCTGGTCACCCACGCGATAGGGGCGGGCGGCGACGCTGCGCGGGTCGAGTCGCAGCAGCGCCACCGGCCCGTCGGCCTCGGCGACTATGCCGAAGAGAGCTGGCACGCCCGCGCCATGCGAGGCCCGCTCGTCGGGCGCGTCGCCGGCGGAGGTCTCGGCTGGCGCCGGCGCGGCCGCCACGACGGGCAGGTCGCCGGCGGGCGCATCTCGTGGCACCTGATAGCGCGCGACGGGCGGCCGGCGGGTGTCCGAGAAGATGTTCGCGCCCACGATCGTGGAGACGAGCGCGTCGTCGCCCGGCGACGGCGCGACGGCGGGCGCCGCGCGCTGGCCGCCCTCCGCCGCCTGCACCCATGGTGCCTGCAGCGAGAGCGAGAGCTGCAGCGGCTGGCCGATGAGCGCGGGGTTGGGCCGCACGCGCAGCTCGCGCAGCACGGCGACGTACGGGCCGCGCCGCAGGCCGGCCAGGAACGCGCTCACCGCCTGCACGTCGCCCACCGCGGTGAGCGAGGCGGGCAGCGCGCCATTGGAGGTGGAATCGGGATCGCCGCTCACGTCGAGCGAGCTCACCGCCAGCGGCGCACCGGCGGCCGCCTCCCGCAGCGACGCCTGGAGCGCCGACGCGGCCAGCGCCGCCGTCCGCGCGGAGATGACCCGGCGCGGCGTGGCCGCGGCACTGCGCTCCAGGCCGGCGAGCGTGCGACGGAGCGCGGGCTCGTCGGCGATCGCGCCGCGCAGGCGTGACAGCTCGTCGCGCCGCGCCGCGATCAGGGCCTCGCGCGCGCTCCACCGTGACACGAAGGGCACGATGGCGAAGGCGACGACGATGGACACGATCGACACCGCGAGCGCGATGCGGATGGTGCGCAGCTCCCGCGGCTGGAGGCGCATCATCGCGCCGTTCCGGCGCGGAACGCCACCGAGAAGCTTTCGTAGGTGCGCGCGCCCTCGGTGAAGCGCGACGTCGGCCCCGCGAGACGCACCGCGCCGAAGCGAGGATCGGCGTCCAGCGCGGGCACGATCGCGGCGGCGTTCGAGGCGCGGCCATCGATGCGCCACTCGTCGCCGTCCACGGACAGCGCCAGCACCGTCGCGTCGCGCGGGAGCCGCTCGCTCAGGGCGGCGAGCAGCTGGACCACGTCACCCTGCGCGGCGGGCGACGTGCCGGATGTCTCCGACTCGCGCTGCATCGCCACGACGCGCGCCGAGAGGGTGAGCGCGGGCGCGGCGGTGGCCGAGAGGTGTCCGATCTCGCGTTCAGTGTCGCGGAGCGCCGTCTCGCGCGACCTGTCCACGCCACAGGTGGCCAGGAGCAGCGCTGCCGCGAGCAGCGCCGCCGCCGTCGCGCGCCGGCGCATGCGGTCGCGACGGAGCCGGTCGCGCAGCGGCGGTGAGAGGAGTTGGTCGTCGAGTGACGCGCGCGCACCGAGCGCCGCGCCCAGGGCGCCGACGAACCGCGGCGAGACGCCGCGCAGCGGGGGCAGCGAGGCCGAGCTGACGTCAACCCCTGCGGGCAGCCGGCGCGCTCCCCTGAGCCGCCCCTCGTCCAGCTCGACGATCGCCGTCTCGCCATTCGACAGCTCGCCGGCCACCGCGAAGGCGCCGCTCGTGCCCATCGTCCTGGCGAAGGCGCGGGCAACGGCGGCCGGCGCGGCGTGCACTGCCGCGATGCGCCCCCAGTCCGCGAACGCGGCGACCCACCGCTCCAGCGGCTCCGCTTCGGCAGCGCACGCCAGGTCGTCGGCGAGCAGCGCGATCGCCAGCCGACCCGCAACGGGAAAGAACCGATCGGGCTCGAGGCCGACGATCGCCAGACGCTGCGCGCGGCTCACCGGAGGAAGCCGCACCGCGTTCAGGTACAGGTGCGCGTAGCCCACCGCCAGCACGACGGTGGCGGGCTGTCCGAGCTGCGCGCGCAGCGCGGCGACCGCTTCGGCCGGGCGCGCGGGATCGAACGGGACCTCCGCGGTGCCCGTCACGCTGCGTCCCCAGGGCGACAGCACGACGGCGCGCGCGGTATCGCCGGTGAGCTCCACACCGATACAGCGCCCGCCGATCCGCATCACAGGTCGCGCTCCCGCCAGCGCACCAGCGCGAGCTGCGCGCCCTGCACGGCGAGCACCGCCTCGATCTCGTGCACGAGCCGCGAGCCGGCGCGGGTGCCGCGGCTGCGCACGAGCAGGCGTGTGGGCGCATCCACGACCTGGCCGGCCACGGCGAGCCGCACCGCTGGGGCGGCGTGGGCCATGTTCACGCTGCCGTCTCCGTCCACGGTGAGGAAGGCGCTCGCGGCCGAGGCGGTGCGCGGGTCGAGCGACGCGATGCGGCGCAGTGCGTCGAGGCTCAGCAGGGGAGTCACCACCACTCCCGGCCCCGCGTCGGCGCGGGTGAGCGCGCGGATCTCGCGCGCCACGTCGCGCGCCGCCACCGAGCCGGTGAACTGCGCGAAGAAGCGCGCGAGTTGCTCCTCGCTGGCGAGGTTCACGTCGAGCCGCGTGCTCACGTCCTCGTAGGAAACGCGGAAGCGTCCGTCGGCGAGCGTCTCCGCGGGCTCGCCGCGCTGCTCGAGCGCGTTCAGGAAAGCGGAGCGCGGCCGGCCCTCCGGCAGGCGCGCCAGGCTGTCCTCGATGGCCTGCGTGGCCTCCACGATGCCGCTCTCGGCCGCCGCGCGGCCCACCGCGCGGTCGCGCAGGTTGGACGCGACGTGCAGCCGCGCCCGCACCGCCATCGCCACGCTGCCGCCGATGCCGCCCAGCACCACCACGAGCCAGAGGACGAGCAGCAGCGCCACGCCGCGGCGCGCGGTCATCGCGTGACCCCTCCATGCAGTTTGACCACGAGCGGGGCGAGGGGCGTCCCACCGGGCAGCGGCACGAACTCCACGCGCACTGCATCCGGCAGATGGTCGGCCACGTCGGGACTTCCCCAACCGTCCGGGCCGAGCGTGCTGATCCTGATCCCGCGCACTCCGGCGAGCGGTGAGCGGAGCGCGGCACCCCGTTCTTCGAGCGGAGTGACCGAGAGTGTCGCGCCGCGGAGCTCCACGTGCGAGAGTGCCGAGGCGCCGAGGGGCGACGTCACGCCGCGGGTGTCGAAGGCGAGCACGTCGCCCCCTGCACCGTCGTCGGCGGCGAAGGGAATTCCCGCGTCGCCGCGCTCCACGGCGTGCCGCAGCGCATCCTCCAGCATCGTGCGCGCGAGGCGCGTGCTCTCCCGCTCGCGCAGCGCGCCGCCGATGCGGTCACGCGTGGCGAGTCCCGCGTCGAGCGCGGCGTACGACGCGAGGGCGACGAGCCCCGTGACGATGAGCGCGACGATCATCTCGAGGAGGGTGAAGCCCGCGCGGCGCCGCGTCACTGCGCGCGCACCAGGCGATGGAGCTGCACAGAGTCCCCCTCGGCGCCGCGCACGGTGACGACGAGCTCGGCAAGCCCCGTGCGCCAGGGGCGGCGCTCGATCCGTCGTGTCATGCCCGCCGGCATCGCCCCCATCGCGCCATCGGCGCCGAGGGTCGCCTCGTTCAGCGCGGTCTCGGCGTATCCCACGAGCGCGGACGATTGGTCGGCGCGCCGCGCCGCGCTCGCCGAACCATCGAACAGGGTGAGGAAGGCCACGACCGAGAGACCGAGGATGACCATCGCCGCGATCGCCTCGAGCAGCGTCATCGCGCCGCTCCGGCGGAGGCGCAGCGCGCCGGATCCCAGGCCGATCCGGACGAAGGGAGACAGAGCCCGCTCGCGGTGAGCGCGACCTCGGCGACCGGCTGCGGGGGGTCGAGCCTTCCTTCGAGCAGCGTGCTCCCCGGCTCGCGCTCCGCCCAGACCCGCCACTCGCCAGTTCGTCCGACCGAGAGGCGCATCGGCGTGGCCCGCTCGACGGCCATTCGTCTCGCGCGCGCGATCACTTCGGTGAGATCGTCGCTGGGGGTCGCGTACGGCGCGAGGAAGCGGGGCGCGACGAGTCCAGCAATCAGGGCGAGGAGCGCCAGCGCCACCACCAGCTCGATCAGCGTGTGGCCCTGGCGGTTCTGGCGTCGGATGATGGCGAGTCTCCAGGGAAGGGTGAGAGGGCCGATAATGCACCGACGCACAGGGGTAGTCAAAGGACACCCGAACATGGTTCGGCCCTTTGACGAGTCGCGCCCCAGCGCGAGATTCCGGGATGTCCTGGTCGCGCCTCCTCCTGCCGCTCCTGATCCGTTCGCTGCGCAGCCCGCGCACCGGCATGGCGCTTCTGCGCGTGGGCTGGCGCTTCCGTCGGCGCGCGTGGTGGAAGCGCTTCCCCTTTCTCCCCCTTCCGGCTGGCGACTACGTCCGCTGGCGGATGCACACCGCATACGGCGACGGCGACGTCGTGCCGCCGGTGGAGGACATCGTGCGCTACGCGCGGTGGGCGGTGCGCGCGCCGTGACGTTCGCGCCGGAGGCCGTCGCGGGCGATGTTCCGGGCGCGCTGGGGCCGGCGGAGCTGGCCGGTCGCGCGAAGGCGCACGCGTTCGCGGTGGGGTTCGATCTCGCCGGGATCGCCGCGCTCGGGCCCGTCGGCACCTCGCCGGCGTACGACGCGTGGATCGAGGCGGGGCGCGCCGGCGTGATGCAGTATCTGGAGCGTGGCGCCGAGAAGCGGCGCGACTCGCGCCTCCCGAAGCCCGGCACGACGCACGCGCTCGTCGTCGCGCTCGACTATGGCGGGAAGGAGCCGAGCGGTCCAGTCGCGCGGTATGCGCGCGGGCTCGACTATCACGACGTGATGGAGGCCAGGCTGCGCGAGGTCCACGCGCGGCTGGAGACCGACGTCGGCCACACGATCGTCGGCAAGCCGTACGTGGACACCGGGCCGCTGCTCGAGCGCGATCTCGCTCGGCGTGCGGGGCTCGGCTGGTTCGGCAAGAACACCAACCTGCTCAACCCGTCGCTCGGCTCGTTCTTCTTTCTCGGCGCGCTGGTGCTGGATCTGGAGATGGCGGCGGATGCGCCGTTCGAGGCGGACCGGTGCGGGAGCTGCACGCGGTGCATCTCGGCGTGTCCGACCGGGGCGATCGTGGCGCCGAGGGAGCTCGATGCGACGCGGTGCATCTCGTATCTGACGATCGAGCTGAAGGAGGCGATCGACGAGGCGTTGCGGCCGTTGATGGGAGGGCTGGTGTACGGGTGCGACATCTGTCAGGACGTGTGTCCGTGGAACGTGCGATTCGCGCGGGAGAATCTGGTGCCGGAGTTTGCGCCGCGGGAGGCGCTGGCGGGCAAGGATGCGCGCGAGCTTTCACGCGAGCTGCTGGCGATGACGCTGGAGGAGTTCAGCTCCGCGTTCAAGGGGAGCCCGATGAAGCGCGCCAAGCTCAGAGGGCTCAAGCGCAACGCGGCGGTGGTGCTCGGCAACAGCATCACCGCGGAGGACACCTCTACACCACGTGCGGGGCAGGCATCGGTCGCAGACGCACTACGTCGCGCGCTCGACGATCCCGAGCTCCTCGTGCGCGAGCACGCCGCTTGGGCGTTGGCGCGACTTCGGATCGCCCTACACTCACCTCGGGCCTGACTCCCTCTCGGTCCGCGCAGCGCTCGCCGTGCGTCGACATGGTGGGGAGTGGCGCGCCTCGCGTCACGAGCACCCCCCACGACGGCGAAGAGCAGCACCGCCGGAATGGCGCCGATGATCCTCCAGTGCCGGGAGCACGCCTCGTCGAGCGAGCTGGACGGACCCGCGTCGACCAGTCAGATCGGTTGCGCGTGGCGCCGAAGGCGCGCCGCGCCGGCCAGGAGCAGCGCGGTGATCGCGAAGCCGGCCCAGAGAGCGGGCGAACCGACGAAGTGCGAGAGCGGGAGCCGAGCCACCGAGTCCATCATGGTTTCTCCGGGGCGCAGCTGCGTGGAGTCCACACCGCCAGACAGACGGGAGAGCAGCATGTCCGCGAAGCGCGTGGTTCCAAGGGCGACGCGCTCGAGGAACGCGACGCCGACCGGTGGAAGGAATGCCCAGAGGAAGGGCGCTCGCGGTGCCCACGCCGACATCAGCAGCAGCCAGGCGTAGAGTGGGGCGGTGAAGAGTCCGTGCACCCCCACCAGGTGGTAGAGCAGCGCCACCGACGTCGGCACCAGGCGCAGCTGCCTCCACACCAGCGCCGCTTCCTGCCCATGCGCCACGAGCACCGCGGTGCTGATCAGCAGCATCACGACATGCACGGCCACGGTCATGGCCCAGACGACCAGTGGCAGCAGTACTACCGGAACGACGAGCTTCGCGAGCACGGTCGTCCCATCCGACACGGGCAGCGATTTCCAGAGCAGGACGCTGTGGTCGCGCCGCTCGCCATAAAGGGCATCGACGCAGTAGATGGCTCCGACCAGTAGTCCCGTCACCATCATGAGTCCGGCGACCATGTCGTACGGCGCGACGATGGCGCTGCGCTGCCGGAGCGCATCGAGCGACGCGATCGTGGCCATCTGTCCCGGCAGCCGGAATGCGTATGCGGCAAAGCCGGCAACGATCACGGCGGCCAGGCACGCCGGGGCGAGGTAGAGCCAGCGGCTCTCCCACAGTTCGCGCCGGAGTGCCCACAGGAAGGAGCGAATCAAGAGCGACTCCCCGCGCTGGACCGCGCCATGAACAGGTTGGCAATGCTCGGCCTTCGCACCTCACCGCACTCGGCGAGGCGGCTGACGACCGCGCCCTCGAAGATCATGATGCTCTGTCCGAGCGCCTCTCGCTCGTGAATCGGTCCGAGACCCCGGGCATGCGCGACCTGATCGGGATGGACCCGTACCTCGCGATAGCGTGCCTCCACCTCGTCCATCGTGGCGCTCAACGCAACCCGTCCGCGATCGAGGAAGATCACGTCGGTGACGAGGTCCTCGACCTCCTCGATGCCGTGCGTCGCGAGCACGATGGTGCGCTGCCGATCGTAGTAATCCTCGAGCAAGGCGTCGTAGAACCACTTGCGGGAAATGAGGTCCAGCCCGAGCGTCGGCTCGTCGAGCACCAGAAGCCGTGCATCGATCGCCATCACGAGGGCGAGATGCAGCTGCGTCACCATCCCCTTCGACAGCTCCCTGACCTTGCTCGCCCGGCGGATCGACGTGCGCTCGACGAATGCGTCTGCCCTCGCCGCGTCGAAACGCGGATGGACGGCGGCGACGTACTGGAGCAGCTGTTCCACCCGGATCCATCGCGGCAGCACGGCGACATCGGCGACGAACGAGACGTCCCGCATGAGTAGCGCACGGTCCCGCCACGGGTCACGTCCCAGCACGCGCAGCTCGCCGTCGAATGGTGTGAGCCCGAGCAGGGCGTTCAGGGCCGTCGTCTTGCCGGCGCCGTTCGCGCCGACGACCCCCACGATCCGTCCCGGCTCGATGTGCAGGTCGAGACCCTCGAGCGCCACGGTGTCACCGAAGGTCTTCCGGAGACGACGAGCCTCGATCACCGCCCCCGAATCGTACGGGCCACTCATGATTTTCGGTCCCGTGACGCGCGCCGCGCGCGCGAGTCGGCGTCGGCGTCGGCGGCGACGACGCGGGGCCGCAGGTCATCGGGCGTGAGGCCAAGTCGCAGCATCGTCGCACGGACTCGCGGCCACTCCTCATCGAGGAATCGCTGTCGCTCGGCCTTCAGCAGCGCGGCGCGGGCGCCGGTATTGATGAACATGCCGAGCCCGCGTCGCATCTCGACCAGCCCGTCGTCGACGAGCTGTTGGTAGGCCTTCATGACCGTGAGCGGATTCACCCGGAATTCAGCTGAGACGTTGCGCACGGACGGCAGGGAGTCACCCTCCTTGAGAATGCCGTCCAGCATCATGACCACGACGCGGTCGCGTAGCTGCCGGTAGATGGGTAGCCCGTCGTTCCACTCACGATCCACGACGGCGTCCGGCTATCTCACTTCGCGGAAACGGTTGCGACGTCCGACACCCGCTGCAGCTCGAAGTGCCCCGTGTTCGCGCGGCCATCCGGCATCGCATACGTCCATTCTTCCCGGTGATGGTTGGCATCCATGATCGTGAATCGCACGTGCTGCATGTGGCCGTGGTCGGTCGGCCCGGTCAGGTCCACGAAGTCGAAGTCGATCTGCTTCCCGTCGGGAGACACGCTGGCAATCATGCGCGGCCGGTTGCCCGCGTCGCAATAGTGCGTGAGCAGCAGCCTGCCCGCGTCAAGGTACATCATGGTCACGGGATGATCGTTCTTGACGGGATTGTCCGTCGCCTCCGCGGACTTCATCTCATGGACGAGGGCGTTTCCCCTCGACGTCACCCGCAGCGTGACGTCCATGGCGACGTTGAGCTTCGTGGTCGGTTCGACGACCGAGCCTCGCCAGCCGCCGGACAGAGACTTGAGCAGCGCGAACGCCTGCTGAGCCTGCGTCGGGGCGACGGCGGAAGCGGCGACCCCGTGCTCATGGTCCTGGGCCGAGCTCCGCGGGGCCGCGAGCAATGCCACGAGCAATGGAAGGATGGCGCGGACGGTCGGTGTGATCAGCATGGTCGTCTCCGGCGATGGTGGCGAGGCCTCACCCGCGGGCCCTCGGGCTGGCTAACCGAGGGAGAGAGTAGGCGCTATGGTGTGCTATATTACTATAACACCATGCCGGTTCGTCAAGAGCGATTTTCCGCTTCCGCGCGCCGGAACCATGACAACACACCTCGCCGCGTGGGGTACCGGACGTGCTAAGTCTTTGTGCGCATGAGGGTTTGTCAGCCAGTCGCGAGCCGCTGGTGCGCGGGCACGCCAGCTGGGCATTTGGGGGCGATCGCCTCCCAAGGAGCGCTCGAGGCGCTCCGGGCGAGAGGATCGGTCAAGGCGGAGTCCTTCGGCAGGCGCAGGGCCTCACTGTTTCCGCTCCGGAGGGTCCGGCTCCGTGCGATCGACATGAGGGTCTCCGTCGGGCTATACCTGTATATACGGCGGGATCCCGGGATGTGCAAGAAGGGCCACCGGCCCACTCTACCCGATGTCGGAACACCCAATCGCATCCCTGCTCCGGAGCCCAAAGGTGGCGTAGTTCTCGCTAGCCCAGGTGCGAACTGAGCGGGCACGTCGCAACCGAGGACGCCGACCGCGTGCTCGCTGTCCCGCCCGCTGACCCCGCGCCCCCCGGCACCCTTCCCTTCCCGGAGCTTTCCATGGCTCGCGCGACACTTCGCCGCTTCTCGCCGCTCCCTGGGTCGCGTTCAAGCGCATGGGCACAGGCGCAAACGCCTCCACGATGGTCATGGGCGACCTCGTGCTGACCGAAAACGAGGTCGGGCCCGTGATGCTCGCGCTCCAGCAGCGCGGCGTCCAGCAGACGGCGCTCCACAACCACGTACTGCACGAGTCGCCGCGCGTGATGTACATGCACATCATGGCGCACGGCGACGCGGCGAAGATCGCCGCCGACATCCGCGCCGCGCTCGGTGAGAGCCACACCCCGCTGCCGGCGGCCTCCAGTGCCGCGGCGAGCGACCCGATGCCCACGAGCACCGCGCCGTCAGCACCGATCGACATCGATACGGCCGCCATCGCCCGCTCGCTCGGTGCGGCGGGCAAGGTGAACGGTGGCGTGTATCAGGTGAGCGTGCCGCGGGCCGAACGCGTGACGGACCACGGAATGGAAGTGCCGCCGTCAATGGGCGTCGCGACGGCGATCAACTTCCAGCCGACCGGGGGTGGCAAGGCCGCCATCACCGGCGACTTCGTGATGACCGCAGACGAAGTGAACCCGGTGATCCATGCCCTGCGCGAGCACGGCATCCGGGTGACCGCGATCCACAGCCACATGCTCACCGAGCGCCCGCGGCTCTTCTTCATGCACTTCTGGGCGAACGACGACGCCGTGTCGCTCGCCGGCGGCCTGCGCGCTGCGCTCGACCACATGAAGGTGCAGCGCCCGAAGGCCAGGGCGTGAAGGCGACGGCGGCGATCCGCGCGGGCCTCCTCCGCGCGCTCCTCGCCGCCGTGCTCTTCGGCGCGAGCGCGCCGCTCGCCAAAGGGCTGCTTCAGGGCATGCGCCCGCAGATGCTTGCCGGCCTGCTGTACCTCGGCTCCGGTGTGGGACTGCTGGTCGTGTGGCTCGCGCGCCGCGGAGGTACGAGGGCCGAGGCGCCGCTCCGTGCGAGGGATGCGCCGTGGCTCGCCGGTGCGATCACCGCCGGCGGCGTGCTGGGCCCCCTGCTGCTGATGGTCGGACTGTCGCGCACGCCGGCGTCGAGCGCATCGCTGCTGCTCAACCTCGAGGGCGTGCTCACGGCGCTGATCGCCTGGTTCGTCTTCCGCGAGAATTTCGACCGCCGCATAGCGCTCGGCATGATCGCCATCGTCGCCGGGGGCGCGTTGATCTCCTGGACGGGTCGCGCGGAGCTGGGCGGGCTGCTCGGTCCCCTCGCGGTTGCCGGAGCGTGCCTGTGCTGGGCGGTCGACAACAACCTCACGCAGAAGGTGTCGGCCGGCGACCCGGTGCAGATCACGATGGTCAAGGGGCTGACGGCCGGCGTCGTCAACACGGGGATTGCCTTCGCGTCGGGAAGCCACCTGCCGACGACGTGGCGCATTGCCGCCTCCATGGGGCTCGGCTTCGTGAGCTACGGGCTGAGCCTCGTGCTCTTCGTGCTCGCGCTGCGAGCGCTCGGAACCGCGCGTACTGGCGCGTACTTCTCGACCGCGCCGTTCGTCGGGGCGGCGCTGTCGCTCGTGGTGTGGCGCGATCCGGTCACGCTGCCGCTCATGCTCGGAGGCGCGTGCATGGCCGCGGGCGTCTGGCTCCACGTGAGCGAGCGGCACGAGCATGAGCACGCGCACGAGCCGATGGAGCACGAGCACCTGCACGTCCATGACGAGCACCACCAGCACGCGCATGCGCCCGGCGACCCGCCTGTCCGTGCGCCCGACGAGCCCCATAGTCACCGCCACCGGCACGAGCCACTTGTCCACCGCCACGCGCATGTTCCGGACATCCACCACCGGCACGGGCACGAGTGAGGCCGGAGGCGGGCTTCGCGACACGATTCCCGCCATCGCCCGCCACATCCGGAGCGAGAAGCGACGACCTCTCTACAGTTGCCGAGCTGTTGTCCACCTTGGCGCTCTGCGCCCGTTCGAGAGTCGGATCTCAAGACGGTTCTTGCGCCACTCCTCCCACGAGGTGTGTTCGTGAAACGTGCGCTTCGCGCGGGAGAACCGGATG
>JBBQJC010000027.1:0-42487 GCA_038325515.1 Gemmatimonadales bacterium
CGACGCGGAGACGATCGATGCCCTCTACCTCGCGTCGCAGGACGGCGTGGAGATCGACCTCATCGTGCGCGGCATCTGCTGCCTGCGGCCCGGCCTGCCGGGAGTGAGCGACAGGATCCGCGTGACGAGCGTGATCGGCCGCTTCCTCGAGCACTCCCGGATCTGGCACTTCCACAACGCCGGCGCCGACGAGTACTTCATCGGCTCGGCCGACTGGATGCCGCGCAACTTCGTGCGCCGCGTCGAGGCCGTCGCGCCGGTGGAGGCGCCCAAGCTCCAGGCCCGGCTGGCCAGCCTCCTGCGCGTCCTGCTCGAGGACAACCGCCAGGCGTGGGACCTGGATGCCGACGGCGGCTGGACGCAGCGCAGGCCGCGTGGCGAGGAGCGCTCCACCCACCGCCGACTGCTCGCCGACGCGTGGGGTGGCGCGGGCGAGGGAAGCGAGGGAGGGGCGGCGGCGGCGCACCAGGACTCGGCCAGCCGCTCGCCGGCCAGCGACAGGTAGCGCCGTTCCGCGCTATTCCTCGTCGCCCTCCACGTTCGCCGACGAGAGCACGGCGCCGTCGGCCGCCACGATCTCCACTGGCACCCCAGCGAGCTCGGCGAGGAGTTGCGACTTGCGGTGCGCCCCCCAGAGCTCCAGGCGCAGCGGGTGGCCGGCGTGCAGCGGCACTGCCGTCACGCGCAGGGCGCGCTGGGTCCAGCGCACGCCCAGCGACTTCACCGCGCCCACGTGCCCACGGTCGAAGCCGTCGGCGAGGCGCAGGATGGCGGCGAGCCGCTCGATGCGCCCGCGCAGCTCCCTGTCCAGCGCGGCGAAGTTGCGGTGCTTCTTCCTCGGCGCGGCACCCCGGTGATAGCGCGCGACGTTGGCGATCACGAGCTGCTCGGCCGGCGCGATGCCGAGCAGCTCGGCATGGGCGATCAGGTGATAGGAGTGCTTGTGGTGCCGGTCGTAGTTGATGTGATAGCCGACGTCGTGCAGGAGCGCGGCGTCGGAGAGCGTCGCGCGGTCCTCCGGCGCGCAGCCGAGCCGCGTCCCGATCGCGTCGAACAGGCGAAGCGCGAGGCGCTGCACCTGCGCCGCGTGTCCCTGCTCGTAGTGGCAGCGCTCGGCGAACTCGCGCACCGACCGTTCGCGCGCCGCGCCGGGATCGGCGATGACGGGCTTCACGCGCGCGGCCTCCAGCAGCAGCCCCTCGCGGATCCCGTAGCGCGACACGGTCAGCTCGCGCGCCTCGAGCCGCGCGAGCACCTCGGCGGCGACGGCGAGGCCGGCGACGATGATGTCCGACCGCTCCGGATTGAGGCCGGCGATGGACTTCCGCTCCTCGCTGGTCATCGACGCGAGCGCGTCGAGGATGTGCTCCACCTCCACGCGCGGCACCGCCGTGGCGTGGACGTTCCGCGCGCTCAGCATGCCGCGCCGCCCGAGATGCACGGCCGCGAGGTTCGTGAAGGTGCCCCCCGATCCGATGAGCTGCGCACCACGCCAGTTCCGGCGCGGCAGCACGTCCACCAGCGCCTCGCGCACTTCCTTGCGCAGCCGGGCGAGTCCCTTCCGCATCGGCACGCCGGCCAGGAAGCGCTCGGTGAGGCGCAGCGCCCCGTACGGCAGGGAGACGAGGTCGTCGAGCACTCCGTCCGCGGCGAGGGCGAGCTCCAGCGAGCCCCCTCCGATGTCCATCACGACGGTGCGCCCGCCGCCCAGGTCGAAGTGGGCGAGGGCGCTCAGGTACGAGAGGCGCGCCTCGTCCTCGCCCCCGATGATCCGGAGCTGGAGCCCCGCCTCCTGCCGGACGCGCGCCACGAACAGCTCGGCGTTCGCCGCGTCGCGCACCGCGCTGGTGGCCACCGCCTCGATCCGGTCCGCGCCGAGCTGGCGGGCCAGCGTCGCCATGCGGCCGATCGCCTCGGCCGCGCGCTCCATCGCCTGCGTGCCGAGCAGCCCGGTCGCCTCCAGGTCGGCGCCGAGGCGGGGCGCCGCCTTCATCTCGTCCACCATCGTGATCTGGCCGTCCGGGCTCACGTCGGCGACGATCTGCCGCACCGAGTTGGAGCCGATGTCGATGGCGGCGATCCGGCGCGAGCCGGCGGGCCGGCCCCCCCCCGCGGCGCGCGGCGGCCGGGCGGAACGGGTGCGTCGTGGCGGCGAGCCGGTGGCCATGGCGGGGTGGGTGAGGGGATGCAGCGCCGGACCGGGTAAATCTAGCGCCGCTCCGCTCCGGCGAGCTACGAGGTGAAGGTACCGGCCCGCGCCGGCTCGCCCCCGCCATGCTTGATGTTCTTTCCCTCGGCAAGGAACACGGCGTCCTCCGAGATGTTCGTCGCCAGGTCGGCCACGCGCTCCAGGTTGCGGCTCACCAGCAGGTATTCGAGCGACGGGTTGATCGTGCGGGGGTCGGCCATCATGTGCGTGAGCAGGATGCGGAACACCGACTCGTGCAGCGCGTCCACCTGGTCGTCGCGGGAGCAGACGTCGCGGCCGAGCGCGCCGTCGGCGCGCAGGAAGGCGTCGATGGCGTCGCTCAGCATGGCGCGCGCGCGGCGGGCCATGTCCTCGATCTCCGGATCGGGTGTGATGCTGGAGCGGATCGCCACCAGCCGGAGCGCCGCCTGCGCGATGTTGACGGCGTGGTCGCCGACGCGCTCCAGGTCGCTCGTGACCTTGATGGCGCTGACGATGAAGCGGAGATCGCGCGCCATCGGCTGCTGCAGCGCCAGCAGCTCCAGCGCGGCGCCCTCCAGCTCCAGCTCCATGGCATCGAGCTCGTTGTCGGCCGCGATCACCGCCTCGGCCTTGCCGGCATCCTGCTCCAGCAGCGCCTCGACCGAGAGCTCCACGAGGGCCTCCGCCTTCTCGGACATGGCGAGCAGCTTCCGGTTGAGCGCCGAGAGCTGGTCGTGGAAGTGGCGGAACGGTGTCTCAGGGCTCATCCGAATCTCCCGGTGATGTAGGCTTCCGTGCGCTCCTCGCCCGGGCTCGTGAAGAGCCGCTGCGTGTCTCCCATCTCGACGAGCCGTCCGAGGTAGAAGAACGCCGTGCGGTCGGAGATGCGCGCCGCCTGCTGCAGGTTGTGCGTGACCATGACGATGGTGAGCTCGCGCTTCAGCTCGTACACCAGCTCCTCCACCTTCTGCGTCGCGATGGGATCGAGCGCCGACGCCGGCTCGTCGAGGAGGAGCACCTCCGGGTCGTTGGCCAGCGCACGCGCGATGCAGAGACGCTGCTGCTGTCCCCCCGATAGCGCAAGCGCACTGCCGCGCAGCCGGTCCTTCACCTCGTCCCACAGCGCGGCGCGCCGGAGCGCCGACTCGACGATCGCGTCGAGGTCGGCGCGCGACGGCCGCGCGTTGATGCGCGGCCCGTAGGCGACGTTGTCGTAGATGGACTTGGGGAAGGGGTTCCACCGCTGGAACACCATCCCCACCCGCTGCCGCAGCGTGACGACGTCCATCCCCTTCTGGTAGATGTTCTCCCCGTCCAGCCGGATCTCCCCCTCGCGGCGCGCGCCGGGAATGAGCTCGTTCAGCCGGTTGATCGAGCGCAGGAAGGTGGACTTGCCGCACCCCGACGGGCCGATCAGCGCTGTCACGGCGCGCGGCGCGATGGAGAGGCCGATGTCGAACAGGGCCTGGTTCTTCCCGTACCAGAAGTTGAACCCTTCCACCTCGATGCGTCCCGCGTCCGTCTCGCCGCTCACCCGAACCGTCCGGTGATGTAGGACTCGGTGCGCGGATCGCTCGGCGTGGTGAACATCACCCGCGTGGATGCCGTCTCCACCATCTCTCCGTTCAGCATGAAGACCGTGCGATCGGAGACGCGGGCCGCCTGCTGCATGTTGTGCGTCACGATGATGACGGTCATCAGGGTCCGCAGCTCGTAGACGAGCTCCTCCACCTTCTGCGTGCTGATCGGGTCCAGCGACGCGGTGGGCTCGTCGAGCAGCAGCACGTCCGGCGCGGTGGCGAGCGCGCGCGCGATGCACAGGCGCTGCTGCTGTCCCCCGGAGATCCCGGTGGCGCTCGCCTTGAGGCGGTCCTTCACCTCGTCCCACAGCGCGGCCTGCCGGAGCGCGCGCTCCACGACCTCGTCCACGGTGCGCCGGCCGGGCTTCGGGCCCGGCTGCACGCGCAGCCCTGCCGCGACGTTGTCGCGGATGGACATCGTGGGAAACGGGGTCGGTCGCTGGAACACCATCCCCACGTGCCGCCGCAGCGCGATCGGATCCACCCCGTCGCCGTAGATGTCCTGGCCGTGGTAGAGGACCTGCCCCTCCACGCGTGCGATCGGGATCGTCTCGTGCATCCGGTTGAGGCAGCGCAGCAGCGTCGACTTCCCGCACCCCGACGGCCCGATGATCGCCGTCACCTCGTTGGGCGGGAACTCCAGGCTCACCTCACGCACCGCGGGCACGTCGCCGAAGTACGCGGTCAGCGACTCGGTGCGCATCGCGGGAAGGGTGCCCGCCGGCGCGGCCGGCGCGGCGTCCTGGTGGACCACCTCAATCATGACCCCCTCCATGGCGCGAGCGGGTCACGACACGGGCGATCACGCTGATCACGAGCACGAGGCCGATGAGGACGAGCGCTCCCGCCCACGCCTGCGCGTGCTGGTCGTCGTACGGACTGATGGCATACGTGAAGATCTGCAGCGGCAGCGCCGCGATGGGCTGCGTGACCCGGGTGGACCAGAAGCTGTTGCCCAGCGCGGTGAAGAGGAGCGGCGCCGTCTCACCCGCCACGCGCGCCACCGCCACGAGGACGCCGGTGACGATCCCGCCGAGCGCGGTGCGGAGCACGATCTGCAGCGAGGTGCGCCAGCGCGGATAGCCGAGCGCCAGCGCCGCCTCGCGCAGCGACTGCGGCACGGTGCGCACCATCTCCTCGGTAGTCCGCGTCACCAGCGGGATCATCATCGCCCCGATCGCCGCGCCGCCGGCGAGTGCGGAGAAATGCCCGAAGGGACGCACGAGAAACTGCCAGGCGAAGATTCCCATCACGATGGAGGGGAGTCCGTTGAGCACGTCGGCGAGGAAGCGCACCAGATTCGCGAGCCGCGTCCCACGGCGCTCGGCGAGATACAGCCCCGCGCCGATCCCGACCGGGAGCCCCACCAGCGAGGCGATGCCGATGAGGATGAGCGTGCCGACGATGGCGTTCGCCATCCCGCCCCCCACCTCGCCGACCGGCTTGGGCATGTTCGTGAAGAAGCTCGGCGTCAGCGCGCCGGCGCCCTGCTTCAGCAGGTAGACGAGGATGACGATGAGGGGCACGACCGCGAGCGCGGCGGCGATGCAGGTCACCGTCACCATCACGATGCTCATCGCGCGCCGTCGCGTCAGGCTTCCGGCCCGCGGGCGGGAGAGCGCGCCGTGCTCGGAGGCGGCGGGCGCGCTCATACGCGGAGCTCGCCCCCCCCCACGCGCCCAACGAGCCAGCGCGCGATGAAGTTGACGATGAGCGTGATGAGGAAGAGCACGAAGCCCACCGCCATCAGCGCCGAGAGGTGGAGGTCGGTCGTCGCCTCGGAGAACTGATTGGCGATCAGGCTCGCCATCGTGTAGCCCGGCGCGAACAGTGAAGCCGAGAGCTCGGCACGGTTGCCGATCACCATCGTCACCGCCATCGTCTCGCCCAGCGCCCGGCCGAGGCCGAGGATGACCCCGCCGAAGATGCCGGTGCGGGCGTAGGGGAGGACCGCACCGGTGATCGCCTCCCACCGCGTCGCCCCCAGGGCGAGCGCCGCCTCGCGCTGGGCGCGCGGTACCGCCATGAGCACCTCGCGCGACACCGCGGCGATGTACGGCAGCACCATGATGGTCAGGATCAGCCCCGCCGCCAGCACGCTCGGTCCGTAGGCCGGGCCGGTGAAGAAGGGCGTCGCGCCCAGGTGCAGCGTGTCGCGCAGGAAGGGCATCACCGTCTCGCGCAGCATCGGCACGAGAAAGAACACTCCCCACAGCCCGAACACGACGCTCGGCACGGCGGCGAGCAGGTCGATCAGGAAGGACAGGGGCTGACGCAGCCAGGCCGGGCAGAACTCGGACAGGAAGATCGCCCCGCCCAGCGCGAGCGGGGTCGCGAGGACGAGAGCGATGGCGGAGGTGATCAGCGTGCCCGCGATCGCGGGGGCGGCGCCGAACTGGCCGTTCACCGGGTCCCACGTGCTCGACGTGAGGAACTGGAAGCCGAACTGGCGCAGGGCGGGCCATCCGGCGCGCCCGACCTCGACGAAGATCAGCAGGAGCAGCACCGGCACGCACAGCGCGAAGAACAGGATCGCGGCGCGGTAGATGCGGTCGGCGACGACGGAGCCTTCGATGGAAGGACGCCGGGCCGGCGGGGGGGCGGTCGGAGGTGTGTTCATGGCGACGCAGGAAGGTCGCCGAATCGCGTATCGGATGGATACGGGCTTTGTAACGGTCGCGTCACGAGGGGCTCGGCCGTGCCAGCGGCCCCCTGTGTTACCTGATCGCGACAGATTCGAGACCGGATGGAGGATCGCCGGCCGGTACTCTCTTCTGACGGCCCTCGCCACCGGCCGGTGCTGCATCCGCGAAAAACAACCAATCCGCTCGAGCCTTCGATGATCTCTGCTCGCCATATGACCGGCCCCGCCCTCGTCGCCGGGCTCGCGCTCCTCCTCGCACCAGCCTCTCTCCGCGCCCAGGCTGTAGCGGAACCGACGCAGGCGGCCGCACCCTCGCTGCCACCCCTCAACTTCTCCGGCGTGATCTTCGGCAGCTACAACTACCAGCTGCCCACCACGCCGTCGCAGCTTGCCGGGCAGACGAACAACCAGTTCGTCCTCGACCGGGCGTACCTGACCTTCCGCATGCCGGCAGGCGAGCGGACGAGCATCCGCGTCACGACCGACGTCTACCAGACGTCCGAGTCCACGCCGAACGCGTACACGATCCGCGCGAAGTACGCGTATCTCCAGTACGAGGCACCGAAAACGACGAGCGGGGCGCAGGTCACCGGACGCCTCGGCATCCTGCAGAACGTGGCGATCGATCACATCGAGAATTTCTGGCCCCGCTACATCAGCCAGACCGCGATCGAGCGCGCCGGCTTCTTCGCCTCGGCGGACGTCGGGCTCGCGGCACAGCTCACGCTGCCACGCAAGCTCGGCGAGGTCTACGCCACCATCGTGAACGGTCCCGGCTACTCGTCGCGCGAGAAGGACCGCTTCAAGGACTTCGCGGTCCGCGTCTCGCTCACGCCCCTGGCGAACGGCGCGAGGCACCCCCTGCTGCAGAGCTTCACCCTCACCGGCTGGGGCTACAAGGGGGCGACGGCGAGCAATTACGTCAACGGCGGGGTGATCCCGAACGTCGGCGCCGCCCTCGACCGGAGCCGCGCCGGCCTCTTCGTGGGCTTGCGCGACCCGCGCTTCGTGCTCGGCGCCGAGTACGACCAGCGCCACGACGATCGAGATACCGCCTCGACGACGCTCGCGCGCACCGTCATCGGCACGACCGGACACGTCGTCTCCGGCTTCACCGTCGTGCGTCCGCTCGCCTTCGTCAACGCGTCAGGCAAGTCGTCGCTCGGACTGGTGGCGCGCTACGACCGCGTCACCCCCTTTGCCAGCACCGAGGGGAGCATCACGCCCGCGCCCGCCACGTCGAACGGGTACCACAACGTGATCGGTGGCATGTTCTGGGACCTGTCGCAGAAGGCGCAGCTCGCCCTCGACTATCAGGAGTCGCTCGCGTCGAGCAACGGTGTCTCGAGTGCGCCCCCTTCGCAATCGAAGGGGTACTACGCCCACTTCTCGGTGAGCTTCTAGACCGCGCTCCCGCAAGGTGATGGGGCGAACCGAAGGCGAGGGGATGCGACGTCCCGGCGCCCTGCAAGGCTCGGCCCGCCAGCGCCGTTACACGATCGTGATGCGACGCGGCATCTGTTCGGATTGCCGCCCTCGCCGCCCGGCCGCATCGTAAGAGAGCCTAGCCGCATCCCCGAGCGATCATCAATGTCCGACATGCAACTGCACGCAGCGCACGCAGACGCGACTTCCCTGCGCCAGGTTCGGCTCGAGGAGCGGATGCTGGCCATCCTCCGCTCGGGTGGCACTCGCAGCGCACTGCGCGCGTCGGTGGAGGAGTACGCCGACCAGCTCCGCCGGCAGGGAGTGTCGCCGGAAGCTGCGGTCGCCATCGTGCGGCGGGTGGCGATGCGCGCCTGGCCCGCCTCGGCGGCCGACAGCGACACCTACTTCGTCGGCGACTCCCCAGCGGACCGCATGGCGATGATCGTTCGCTGGTGCGACAAGCAGCGGTTGCGCGCCGACTGACGGGCCGGCCGGAGCTCCTACAGGAAGGCCGCCGTCATCGACTCCGAATGAGTGCCGGCGTCGCCCGGCCGATGATGATCGATCGATACCGCCCGGGGCCTGCCGTTCGTGTAGGTAGCCAGCATGTTCGCCGTCCGGAACGACAGACGGAACTCCCCGCGCCGAGAGGCGCGCCAGTGCCGGAGCAGGGCACGCAGCGTGTCCATCCCGTCACCCTCGAGCCACGCGACGGTGTGCATGTCCACCCGCAGCGTGCGGACGCCCTGCGGCAATCCGGCGCAGAGCGTGGAGAGAAGCGGGACGTCGCCCCGCTCCAGCGAGCGGAAGACGTAGAGCGTGGCCGAGTCGCCGGTGGTCTCGAGCTGGTAGCTGCCTGACGTGGTCATCGTGTGCTCGCCGTTGAAGGTGAGCATACGAAAGCCCTCGTGCGCAACGCGCGGCCGACCGGCGCGCGACGAACTCGTAACGCTTCGCGGAGCTCTTCCGCTCACCCGCCGGCGCTCGGCGTCGGCAGCAGCACGCGAATCACGGTGCCGGTGCCGACTGTGCTCGACGCCTCCACCCGTCCGCCGTGCGCCTCCGCGAGATGCCGCACGATCGCCAGCCCGAGTCCGGTCCCCCCCTGCTCGCGCGAGCGCCCCGCATCCACGCGGTAGAAGCGCTCGAAGATGCGCGGCAGGTGTTCGGGGGCGATCCCCACCCCGGTGTCCTCCACCTCGATCCACACGCCTCCAGCGCCGCGTCGCGCGCGCACCATCACGCTTCCCGACGCCGTGTAGCGCACCGCGTTCTCCACGAGGTTCGCGACGATCTGCCGGAATGCCGTCGGGTCGGCCGGGACCGGCGACGCGCCGGGCTGCACGTCCAGGCCGAGCGTCAGCCCTTTGGCCTCGGCGGCGGGGCGCAGCACGTCGAGCACCTCGCGCGCCACACCCGCCACCGCGATCGACGCCACGTTCGGGCGCCACACGCCGCTCTCGATCCGGGAGAGGTCGAGCAGGTCGTCCACGATGCGCTGCATGCGATGGGCATTGTCCCGGATCGTGGTGACGAACCGCCGGCGCTGCTCCGCCGGGATCGACTCGTCCAGCAGCGTCTCCGCGTAGCCGGTCACCACGGTGAGCGGCGTCTTCAGCTCGTGCGAGACGTTGGCGACGAAGTCGCGTCGGACGGTCTCGAGGCGGCGTAGCAGGGTGAGATCGAGCACCGTGACCACGGCACCCCGCGTGGACAGCGGCCGCGAGGCGAGAGAGATGGTCCGCTCGTGCAGCGTCACCTCGGCGGAGGCGGTGGCCTCGCCACGCAGTGCCTCGTCCACCGCGCGGCGGAGGACGTGATCGCGCGGCAGCAGCTCGCGGCCGAAGGGGAGCGGGGCGGACACGTTCAGGATCTGGCGCGCGCGCTCGTTGATGCGCACCACGCTCCCGCGCTCGTCCAGCGCGAGCACTCCCTCCTCGAGCGACTCGAGCACCGCCACCATGAGCTGGTCGTCCGCCTGCATCACGTCGAGTCGCGCCGCGAGCTGCTCGGCCATCCGGTGCAGCGCCGTGGCGAGATCTCCCACCTCGCCCGGCGCGGTGAGCGCGGGCCGGCGCCGCAGATCGCCGCGGGCGATGGCCTGCGCCACGTCGCGGAGCTCGACGACCGGCTGCGTGATGCTGCGCGCGAACAGCCACACCAGCGCCAGGGCGCCGAGCAGCGCGGCGAGGCCGCTCACCATCACGTCGCGCTGCGCTCCATCCACGACGGCATCGAGCCGCTGTGTCGTCAGCGAGACGCGCACGAAGCCGAGCTTGTGCCGCACGGCGACGTAGAGCTCCTCGTCGCCGGCCGACGCGCTCCGCCGCAGCGACCAGCCGAGCCCGGAATCGCGGGCGGCCCGCACCTCGGGCCGCGTCGCGTGGTTCTCCAGCCGGCGGCGCGCCTCGGCGCCGAACTCGGCATCGCCCACCACCACGCCCGTGCTGTCGATGAGCGTGACGCGGTAGCCCAGCGCCTCTCCGAGCGTGTGCGCGAGCGAGTCGGCATTCGTGCCGGGCCGCCAGACCGCCGCGGCGGCGCGCGCATCGCGCCCCAGCTCGTCCACCTTCTCGTCGATGAGACGCGAGCGCAGTCGTCCTCCGGCGATGAGCACGACGGCGGCGACGAGCGCCGTGATCACGACGAGCGCGCCGAGCAGGAGCCGCCGGGCGAGCGTCATGCGTCGCGGGCCTGCGGCGCGCGCATCCGGTACCCGAAGCCACGGACCGTCTCGATGAGATCTCCCGCCGCGCCGAGCTTCGCGCGCAGCCGCTGCACGTGCATGTCCACGGTGCGCGTCTGGATGTCCGGCGCCGCCTCCCACACCGTCTCGAGCAGGTGCGCTCGTCCCTGCACCCTCCCGCGCCGCTCGGCGAGCGTCGCCAGCAGCTTGAACTCGGTGGCCGTGAGCTCCACGGGATGTCCCTCCACCCGCACCTCGTGCGCGCCGAAGTCGATGTCGAGCACCCCGATCTTCAGGCGGTCGCTCGGGCTCGCCCCCCCGGCGCCGACCCGGCGGAGGATCGCGCCGACGCGCAGCACCAGCTCCTGCGGGCTGAACGGCTTGGTCAGGTAGTCGTCAGCGCCGAGCGACAGCCCCTGGATGCGGTCCTGCTCCTCGCGGCGTGCGGTCAGCATCAGCACCGCCAGGTCGCGCGTCGCGTCGTTCGCCCGCAGCTGCTCCAGCACCTCGTAGCCCGACATGCCGGGGAGCATCAGGTCGAGCACCATCAGCGCCGGCCGCTCGCGCCGCGCCGCCTCCAGCGCCTCCGGGCCCGAGCTCGCGGTGGACACCCGGTAGCCGTTCCGCGCGAGGTGATAGGCGACGAGCGCCACGATGTCGACCTCGTCGTCCACGACGAGGATGCGCTCGCCCGTGGAGGCAAGGGGCGCCGTCACGCCGGCGCGGGGTGCAGCCGCCGCGAGATCTTCGCGACGATCATCTCGATCGCGACCGGATTGTGCCCGCCGCGCGGCACGATCACGTCGGCGTAGCGCTTGCTCGGCTCGACGAACTCCAGATGCATCGGTTGCACGGTAGAGAGATACTGGTCGAGGATCTCGTCGAGCGGACGGCCGCGCCGCACCATGTCCCGCCGGATGCGCCGGATCAGGCGCACGTCGGCATCGGCGTCCACGAACACCTTCACGTCGCACAGCTCGCGGACCCGCGCCTCGGTGAAGAGCAGGATCCCGTCGATCACGATGACGTCGGCGGGGGGGATCCGTACAGTCTCCTCGGCCCGCGCGTGCGAGACGAAGTCGTAGACCGGCTTGTCGATCGCCCGGCCGCCCGCCAGCTGCGCGAGCTGTCCCACGAGATGGTCCCAGTCGAAGGCGTTGGGATGATCCCAGTTCACCTTCTTGCGCTCCTCGAGGGTGAGGTGCGAATGGTTCAGGTAGTACGCATCCATGTCGATGAATGCCACCGACGCGTCGCCGAGCGCGGCGGCCACGTTGCGGGCCACCGTGCTCTTGCCGGAGCCCGTTCCCCCCCCGATCCCGATGACCAGCGGCTTCACGGGCGGGCGCCCCACGTCGGCACGTTCATGTGCCGCGAAAGGTGGGGGAGGAGGCGCGAGAGGTGCAGAGGGGAGTGTGTCACGGTCCTGTATTGATGAGAGGGCGGCTCGATCAAGTGTGACCGGGCGCGGGAGGGGCGTCAACCGAGGGCAGTCCTCCCCGCCCTCCGTCCTTCCGACTAGCTTTTCCCCATGCGGATCCGAACCTCTCTCGCCGCCGCGGCCCTCGGGCTCGCGGCTGGCTGCGCCTCCCTCCCCCCCGCCGCCGGCGGCCCTTCCGACGCCGTCGACCTCGTCGTTGCCGCCACCACGGACGTCCACGGACGGGTGAGGGGATGGAACTACGAGTCGAATCGCCCCGACACCCTGCGGGGCCTCTCGCGCGCCGCGACCATCGTGGACAGTCTGCGGGCCGCCGCGCCCGGCCGCGTCGTCCTCGTCGACGCCGGTGACGACCTCCAGGGCAACTCGCTGACCTACGTGGCCGCTCGCGTCGCGCCGGCCGGCTCGCGCCACCCCGTCATGGCGGCGATGAACGCCATGCGGTACGACGCGGGCGCCGTCGGCAACCACGAGTTCAACTACGGCGTCCCCTTCCTTGAAGCGACGGTCAAGCAGGCTCGCTTCCCGATGCTGTCCACCAACACCTACCATCCGGACGGCACCCGTGCCTTCCCGAGCTGGGTGATGGTGGAGCGCGGCGGTGTCCGCATCGGGATCGTCGGCGCCACGACCCCCGGCGTGATGGTCTGGGACCGCGACAACGTCGCCGGCCGGATGATCCTTCGCGACATCGTCCCCGAGGTCCGCTCGGCGGTGCAGGACGTCCGCGCCGCCGGCGCGAACGTCGTGCTCGTGACGATGCACTCGGGCCTCGACGGCCCCTCCAGCTACGATACGGTCGGCACCGGCATCCCGAGCGAGAACGTCGCCGCTCGCGTGGCGAAGGAGGTCGCCGGCATCGACCTCATCGTCTACGGCCACTCCCACCAGGAGATGGCCGACACGGTCATCAACGGCGTGCTCCTGATGCAGCCGAAGAACTGGGCCCAGAGCGTGGCGGTCGCGCATCTCGAGATCGTCCGCAACGGAGGGAGCTGGACCGTCGCCTCGAAGCGCTCGCGCCTCGTGCAGTCGGCCGGTCACGCCGAGTCGCCTGCCGTCGTCGCGGCCACGGACTCGGCGCATCGCGCGACGGTCGCCTGGGTCACCGCGCCCATCGGGCGCACCCCCGTCGCGTGGCGGTCCGACTCCGCCCGCGTCGCCGACGTCCCGCTCATCGACTTCATCAACGAGGTGGAGCGGCGCGCGGCCGGCACCGACCTGGCGTCGTCGGCAGCCTTCTCCCTCGGGGCGACGCTCGACTCGGGCGCCATCACCTTCGCCCGGCTGCAGTCGCTCTATCCCTACGACAACACCCTGCGCGCCATCCGCATCACGGGCGCGCAGCTTCGCGCGTACCTCGAGCAGAGCGCGCGCTACTACCGCACGGCGGCCGATGGCTCGGTGAGCGTCGACCCCGCCACTCCCGGCTTCAACTTCGACATCGTCAGCGGCGCCGACTACACGCTCGACGTCTCGCGCCCCGCCGGCCAGCGCGTGGTCAAGCTCGAGTTCAAGGGCAAGCCCGTCGAGCCGGGCGACTCGTTCACCATGGCGCTCAACAACTACCGGCAGACGGGCGGGGGCGGCTATGCGATGCTCGCCGGCGCCCCTGTCGTGTACGACAAGCAGCAGGAGATCCGCCAGCTGCTGGTGGACGAGGTGCGCCGCCGCGGGACGATCACCCCCGCCGACTATTTCACCCCGAGCTGGCGCATCGTGCCGGGCGCCGCGGTGGGCGATCTGTACCGGCAGCTCCAGCGCGACGATCGCGAGGATGCGCACGCGGTCGGCGCCGCGGCGCCGGGCGGCGTGGTGCGCGCGCCGAATCCCCCGCTTGTTCGCCGCGCGCGCCCCGCCACGCGCCTCCGGATCATCGGCACCAACGACTTCCACGGCGCGCTCGAGCCGCGTCCCGACGCCGGTGGCGTGCGGCGCGGTGGCGCGGCCTACCTCGCGACGGCGCTCAAGCGCGCGAAGACCGGCTGCACTCCTCCCGCCTGCGAGACGATCCTCCTCGACGGGGGCGACGAGTTCCAGGGGACCCCCGCCTCGAATCTCGCCTTCGGACGCCCGGTCGTGCAGATGTTCAACGAGCTCGGATATGCCGCGGGTGCCGTCGGGAATCACGAGTTCGATTGGGGGCAGGACACCCTGCGCGCCAGGATGAAGGAGGCGCACTATGGCATCCTCGCGGCGAACGTGCGCTACGCCGACGGGCGCGACGTCCCGTGGATCCGCGACTACACCCTCGTAGTGCGCGGCGCGCTCAAGGTCGGTGTGATCGGCGTGGCGACGGTGTCGACGCCGACGACCACGAAGGCGTCGAACGTCGCCGACCTCCGCTTCCCCGACCCGGTCCCCATCGTCGACAGCCTCACGCGCCGCCTGCGCGCCCGCGGCGCCGACTACGTCGTGGTGGTGGCCCACGCCGGCGCCTTCTGCGACCGCGACGGCTCGGCCAACTGCAACGGCGAGATCGTCGACTTCGCGAAGGCGCTCCGCGAGCCTGTCGATGCCATCGTCAGCGGGCACACGCACTCGCTCGTGAACACGGTGGTGAACGGCACCCCCGTCATGCAGGCGCGCTCCAGCGGCACGGCGTTCAACGTCGTCGATCTCGGGCCCGACGGCATCGGGCACTCCGTGCACGACGTCTTCACCGACTCGCTCGCCGCCGATCCCGCCGTCGCCGCCATCGTGCAGCGCGCCGTCGCGAAGGTGGCCCCTCTCGTGAACCGCCGCATCGCCACGATCACCACCGACCTCCAGAAGACCGGCAACCAGTATCCGCTCGGTTTCCTCATCGCCGACGCCTTCCGCGCCGAGGGGAAGGCCGACGTGGCGCTGACGAACAACGGGGGGATCCGCGCGCCGCTCCGCGCCGGCCCCGTCACCTACGGCTCGCTGTTCGAGGTGCAGCCCTTCGGCAACGGGCTCTATCGCCTCACGCTCAGTGGCGCCTCGCTCCGGCAGTACTTCGAGAAGCTCGTCGCCCGGAGCCCGAGCGTGCACCTGAGCGGTGCCGTCGTCACCTACGACACGACGCGCGCCGCGGGCTCGCGTGTCGTGAGCGTCATCATGTCCGACGGCTCGGCGCTGCGCGACGACCGCCAGTACCGGCTCGTCGTCAACGATTTCATCGCCACCGGTGGCGACGGCCTGGGACTCGCCGCCGCCGGTGCCCGCACGGAGATACTCCCCCTCGTGGATCTCGACGCCATCATCGCCTACCTGCACTCGCGGCCGCAGCCGGTCGCCATCCCCACCAACCCGCGCTTCGTCCCGGTCGGGAGCGCGCGATGAGCAGCACGGTTCGCGTCTTCGTCGACGGCACGGGGCTCGACGCCCCGGCCGGCGGCACCGCCCTCGACGCCGTGGCGCAGCACTCCCCGGCCAGCGCCGATGCCGTGCGCGCAGGCACCCTGCTCGTCACCGACAGCCGGGGCCTCCCCGTGCCCGCCGACAGCGCGCTGTTCAACGGCGCCCTCTTCAGGCTGATCCCCAACCGGGACCGCGGCGCCGCCGACCCGGCCACGCAGTTCGACGCATGACCGAGACGACGACGCGAGAGCTCCTGCGCCGCCTTCCCAAGGCCGAGCTGCACGTGCACCTCGACGGCTCGCTCCGGCCGGAGACGATGCTGGACCTCGCCGAGCAGTACGACAAGCCGATGCCCGCCGGCACGGCCGAGGCGCTCCGCGAGTACATGACTGTGAGCGACGCGCAGAATCTCGAGGACTACCTCGAGCGCTTCGCCATCACCCTCTCCGTGATCCAGACCGAGCCCGCGCTCGAGCGCGTCGCCTACGAGCTCGCCGAGGACGCCTCGCGCGACGGGGTGCGGTACATCGAGGTGCGCTACGCGCCGGTGCTCAACGTGCGCGAGGGGCTCAGTCTCGAGCAGGCGGTCGAGGCCCCGCTGCGCGGCCTGGCGCGCGCCGAGCAGGACTTCGGCATCACGGGCCGCGTGATCGTCTGCGCCATCCGCAACATGGCGCCGAGCGTCTCGCAGGAGCTCGCCGAGCTCGCCGTCGCGTACCGCCACCAGGGCGTCGTCGGGTTCGACCTCGCCGGCGGCGAGGCCGGCAATCCGGCGAAGGCCCACGTGAAGGCGTTCGAATACGCCCGCTGCCACGATCTCGCCTGCACCTGCCACGCCGGCGAGGGCGACGGCGCCGAATCGGTGCGCGAGGCGGTGCACGTCTGCGGCGCGAACCGGCTTGGCCACGCGACGCGCCTCATCGAGGACACCTCGCTCACCGACTACTGCAACGACCGGCGCATCGCGCTCGAGATCTGCCTCACCAGCAACGTGCAGACGCGCGCCACCGACTCCTACGCCACCCACCCCTTTCGCGAGTACTTCAACCGGGGTCTCAACGTGGTGCTGAACACCGACAACCGCTTGATGAGCGGCGTCACCCTCACCGACGAGTACGTGCACGCCGCGCAGTCGCTCGACTTCACCTTCGACGAACTGGCGCGCGTCGCGATGAACGGCTTCGAGAGCAGCTTCCTCCCCTTCGAGGAGCGCACGCGGCTCATCGCCGCGGCGCAGGCCGAGATCGACGCCCTTCGCAAGGTGGCCGGATGAGCGCGCCCTCGCGCTACGGAACCGCTGCCGCGGCGGAAGCCGCGCTCGCCATCCGCACTCGCCTCGGCGACGCCACGCCCGTGGCCGGCGTCATCCTCGGCTCCGGCCTCGGCGGCCTGGCGTCGCGCATCGCCGATCCCGTGCCGGTCCCCTTCGCCGAGGTGCCGGGATTCCCGAGTGCCACCGTCGTGGGACACGCCGGCAAGCTGATCGGCGGCACGCTCGGCGGGCGCCCGGTCGTCGCCCTCGCCGGCCGCTTTCACATGTACGAGGGGCACGACGCGGCCCTCGCGGGCTTCCCCGTGCGCGTCCTGCACGCCCTCGGCGCGAAGGTGCTCTTCGTCTCCAACGCCGCCGGCGGCATTCGCCGCACCTTCCGCGCCGGCGACCTGATGCTCATCCGCGACCACCTCAACCTCATGTTCCGCAATCCCCTCGTGGGAGAAGTGGAGCAGGGAGACGAGCGCTTCCCCGACATGAGCGCGCCGTACGACGAGGCGCTCGCGCAGCAGCTCCGCGATCACGCCATCGCGCTGGGGATCCCCCTCCAGGAGGGTGTGTACGGCGGACTGCTCGGCCCCACCTACGAGACGCCCTCGGAGGTGCGCATGCTCGCCACGCTCGGCGCCGATGCCGTCGGGATGTCCACGGTCCCCGAGGTGATCGTCGCCCGCGCCATCGGGATGCGCGTCGCCGGCATCAGCTGCATCACGAATCTCGCCTCCGGCATCTCGCCGCATCCGCTCTCGCACGCGGAAGTGATCGAGACCACGACCGTGGTGGCGGCGCGGTTCGAGTCGCTCGTGGAGCGGTTCGTCGGCGGGTTGCCCTGAGGCGCGCTCGAGGGAGGGTGTAACGATCCGGTGAAGGGCGCGGCGTTGGAGCGTGACCCGATCGTGTCACGAGCGGGGCGCCTTCGATACCGGCCGCCGTGAGTGTTGAGGACACGCCGCGCGCCTGACCTGGCGGCGTGCATCCCTCTCACGACCGGGTCCTCCATGCGCCCTGCTGACTTGTGGCACGCCACCATCGCGCTCGCGCGCTGGTTCTCCATCTTGCTCGCCGCCGCGCTGCTCGTCGCCGTGGCACTTCCCCTCGCCGCGCAGGTTCCCGGGCGGATCGAGGGCCGCATCATCGACGTCCGCTCCGGCGCCGGTCTTCCCGACGTCTCCGTGCGCGTCGTCGGCACGCCGCGCGGCACCAGCAGCGGTGTCGACGGTCGCTACACGATCGTCAACGTGCCGCCGGGAACGCTGAGCCTTCAGGTGCGCCGGCTGGGCTACGCAGCCAAGATCGTCACCGGCGTCGTCCTGCCCGTTGGCGGAGCGGTCGAGCAGAACATCACCCTCACCCCCTCGTCGGTGCAGCTCGAGGCGGTCTCCGTCACCGCCGCGGCCGAGCGCGGCACGGTGAGCGACGCGATCGACGGGCAGCGCCACGCCACGGGGGTGGTGAGCTCGGTCACGGCGGAACAGATCGCGAAGAGTCCCGACGGCGACGCCGCGCAGGCGGTGAAGCGGGTGAGCGGCGTCACGGTGCAGGACGGCAAGTACGTCTTCGTCCGCGGGCTGGGTGAGCGCTACACCACCGCCTCGCTCAACGGCGCGCGCGTGCCGAGCCCCGAGCCGGAGCGTCGCGTCGTCCCGCTGGACATGTTCCCGGCCGGCCTGCTGCAGACCATCACCACCTCCAAGACCTTCACCCCCGACCAGCAGGGCGACTTCAGTGGCGCGCTGGTGAACATCAAGACGAAGGAGTTCCCCGCGCGGCGCACGGGCACCCTCACGCTGGGCAGCGGGTACGCGTCCGGCGCGACGGGCGCTCGCGTGCTCTCCGCCTCCGGCGTTGGCGGCGAGGGGCTCGCGATGGTGGGCAGCGGGCGTGCGCTCCCGCCGCTCGTGGCGCAGGGCGGCAACTTCCAGGCGATCAACCTGCAGCAGGGCGACGTCAACCTTCTCGTGAACTCGTTCCGCAACGCGTGGACTCCGACGGCCGGCACCGGAGCCCCGCTGATGAACGGAGCGGCGTCGTTCGGCGGCAACGATCCGATCCTCTTCGGTCATCGGCTCGGCTACCTGGTGTCGGGGTCGATCTCCAGCGGCACCGACGTGAAGGATGGACAGGTCCGCGCGCTCGCCGACCGCGGCACGACGCGCGGCGAGACGGTGGAGATCGACAGGTTCAGCGGCTCGACGGTGAGCAAGGGGGTGCTGTGGGGTGGCCTCACGAACCTCAGCACCCTCGTGGGCGAGGGCTCCCGCCTCACCTTCAATGGCCTCTTCAACCGCTCCGCCGACAACGACGCGCGCGTCGAGACCGGCTCGTTCGCCGCCGACGCGAACAGGGTGAAGATCACCCGGATGCAGTACGTCGAGCGGGGAGTCTACTCCGGCCAGCTCGGCGGCGAGCACCAGCTCGGCGCCACCCAGAAGCTGGACTGGTCGGCCACGGCGAGCGGCGTTCGCCGGTACGAGCCCGATCGCTCCGAGTTCGTGCAGGTGGTGGAGCAGGATATCCCCGGCGGTCCTGAAGTGCTGCGCTGGCTCAACGGCGGCAGTGGCGGCGCGGTGCGCACCTTCTCCGACCTCAACGAGAACAGCCACGAATACGCGGCCAACTACCAGCTCGACTTCGGCGGAGGCGCGACGCCGCCGCACGTCAAGCTCGGCATGCTGCGGCGCAACACCTCGCGCGACGCGGACAGCCGCGCCTACGCGATCAGCGCGCGCAACCTGACCAACGCGATGCGCGAGCTCTCGCCGGAGCAGATCTTCGACGGACGCTTCAGCACGCCGGCCGCCAGCATCTTCACCTTCGGCGCACTGTCGCAGGGTGGCCAGTACACGGCCCGCGACCAGCTGACCGCGGGCTACCTCATGGCCGAGCTGCCGCTCGGCAGCCGCGTGCGCCTGATGGGAGGGTCGCGCTACGAGAGCGACGATCTCGAGGTCGACGCCTACTCCACCCTGGGCAGCCCGGTGCTCACGCACAAGCTCTGGAACGACGTCCTCCCCTCGCTCGCCCTCAACGTCGCCCTCGGCGGCACGCAGCAGCTCCGGCTCTCGGCGTCGCGCACCGTGGCGCGCCCCGAGTACCGCGAGCTTTCCCCCATCACCAGCCGCGACGTGATCGGGGGCGAGAATCTCCGCGGCGACGAGAACCTCGAGCGCACGCGGGTCTCCAACGCCGACCTCCGCTGGGAGATGTACCCGGCCGCCGGCGAGATTCTCAGCGTCGCGCTCTTCGCCAAGCGGTTCGACCAGCCCATCGAGCGCGTGTACGGCTCGGGAAGCGGGGGCACGAGCTATGTCTTCTTCACGAATGCCCGCAGCGCCGACAACTACGGGGTGGAGCTGGAGCTGCGCAAGGAGCTCGGCACGCTCGGTCCGCTCTTCTCGCCCCTCACGTTCTTCGGCAACGTCACGCTGATGGAGAGCAGGATCCACCTGTACGAGGGGACGCAGGCGGCGGCCACGAACCTGTCGCGCCGGATGGTCGGGCAGGCGCCGTACGTGGTCAACACGGGGCTGACCTACTCGTCCAACGGAGGCGGCGCCACGGCCACCCTGCTGTACAATCGCGTCGGCGCGCGGCTCACCGCCGCGGGGAGCAGCCCGCTCCCCGACGTGATCGAGCAGCCGCGCAACGTCCTCGACGCATCGCTGCGCCTCGACCTGAGCCAGCTCGTCACGATGCGGCTCGACACGAAGAACCTGCTCGACTCGCCGTACGAGGTGACGCAGGGGACGGTGCTGCGCGAGCGGTATCTCGCCGGCCGCACCGTGCAGCTCGGCCTGCAGTGGAAGCCCTGAGCCGGACCGACGCGGGAGCGTGACCCGTTCGTGACCGCCACGTCGCGTGGCGCGAACAGAACACCGGTTGATTCGACGTCGGGCATCGCGCCGCAGGCGCGCCGCGCTGCCCGACTCGCTTCACCAACCACCTCACAATCCGAGGCATCGCATGATGTTCACTCGCAAGGTCGTGGCAGCCGCCATGGCTGCGCTCTCCGCGGTCACCGTCGCCTGCGGCAGTGACTCTCCCTCCGGTCCCTCCGTCCCGCTGCCAGTCATCGGCGTCGCTGCGGCCGCGAAGGGCGCCACCAGCATCACTGTCTCCTTCACCAGCCGGAGCGGCGACGCGAGCTACGACATCGAGCGGGCCGAAGGCGCGACGGGCACCTTCGCCAGCGCCGGCAGCGTCGCTGCCCCTGCCGCCGCCGGGCTCGTGACCTATGCCGATACCGGCCTCAAGGCGAACACCACCTATCGCTACCGCGTGTTCGCCAACGCCAGCGGCGGCAAGAGCCCCGCCTCGGGCGAGGCGTCGGTCACCACTCTCGCCTTCGGCAACTCCGCGGCGACGATCAGCACCGACATCACGGCCAGCCGCACCCTCTACGCCGACACCGCCTACATGCTGTCGGGCTTCGTCCACGTGGCCAACGGCGCCACGCTGACCATTCAGCCCGGCACCACCATCAAGGGCGACTTCAACGTCCTGGGCTCCTCGCTCATGATCATGCGCGGCGCCAGGATCCAGGCGGTGGGCACGGCCGCCGCGCCCATCGTCTTCACCTCGTCGCGGCCCGCCGGCCAGCGCCAGCCGGGCGACTGGGGCGGGCTGTTGATCGTGGGCAACGCCCTCAACAACCGCAGTGGCGCCGTGGCCGTCGAGGGCACCGGCACCGACGGCAACGCCGTCGTGGGCGGCAAGAACTACACGGTCATCTACAACGGCGGCACCACCGCCACCGACAACTCCGGCACACTTGCCTACGTCCGCGTCGAGTTCGGCGGCTTCGCGCCCCTGCAGGACCAGGAGTTCAACGCCTTCACCTTCTGCGCCATCGGCTCGGGCACGCGCGCCTCGTATCTCCAGGCGCTCGACGGCCTCGACGACTCGTTCGAGTTCTTCGGCGGCGGCTTCGACCTCGACCACCTCGTCGCCTACGAGACCGCCGACGACGTGCTCGACATGTCCGAGGGCTTCTCGGGACGCATCCAGTTCGTCGTCGCCCAGGCCACCACGCAGCTCGTGCCGCGCACCGGCGCCGGCTTCTACTCGGTGGATCTTGAAGGGATCGAGAACGACGGCTGCAACGGGACCGGCTGTGACGCGGGCTTCAACTCCGTCCCCTTCACCATCCCGCTCGTCGCCAACTTCACCCTGATCGGGTGCGGCCAGGCCTCGTGCGTGGGCGCCAGCGGCGGACATGGGCTCATGTTGCGCCGCGGCACCGGCGGCTACTACGTCAACGGCGTGATCGCCCGGTGGCCCACCGACGGCGTCTCGCTCCGCGACCAGGCGACCTTCGACCGCGCCGGCGGAGTCGCCACCCCCTCGGCCACAGCCGACCTGCAGATCCGCAACGTGCTGTTCGCCGAGACGGGAGGCAAGCTGTTCCAGGCCAACACGGCAACGCCGGCCACCCAGTTCGCCCTCGACGCAACCGCGAACAGCCTCACGTTGAGCACCGCCTCGGCGGCCTCGCTCTTCACCTCCATCCCCGCCGTGGGCGCGACGCCGGCGAGCGCCAACGAGTTCGATTTCACCCCGGCTGCAGGCTCGCCCATCGCGAGCGGTGGACTCACCAGCTTCACCGGCGCCATCGCCACCAAGGCGGGCACCTTCGTGACCCCCACCGCCTACCTCGGCGCGGTCGCGGCCGGCGGGACCAAGTGGTGGCAGGGCTGGACGTCGTACGCTCGCAACTGATCGAGCCGCTCCGCGCGCCGGCCGGCGATCGCACATGATCGTCGTCCGGCGCGAGCCATCACCCTCATGACCTCTCGCATGCGACACACTCTCTGGTGCGCTGTGGCGCTCGGCACGCTCGGCGTCGCCGGCGCCTGCCGCGGCGCCGAATCGCGTCCTGCCCACGCGACGTCGGTCGCGACCGCGCGCGACTCGGCGGTCGCCGACTCGATGGCGCGCGCCCGCCAGGACTCCGTGAACCGGGCGCAGCCCGGCTACGTCGTGGACTCCATCCTCCCCCCGGAGGAAGACCTCCGCCGCTTCCGCGCCGCGTTCCGCGAGGACAGCGCGACGCGATTCGTCGGGGGCGAGCCGACCCGCGAGGCCCTCGTCCGCCGCTTCATCGGCGCCGTGGCCCGCGCCGACACGGCGTCGCTGCGCGCCATGGCCGTGCACGGCCGCGAGTTCGCCGACCTGTACTATCCGGACTCGCCATACGCCCGCCCGCCGTACCGCCAGCCTGTGTCGTTCGCCTGGCGCACGATCCAGGACCCGAGCTCGGCGGGCCTCGGCAAGCTGCTGCACGCGGTGGGCGGACGTCGCATGACGTATCTCTCGCACCGCTGCGACCCTGCCATCCTGCGCGAAGGGCGCACCACGCGCCATGCGGGCTGCCTCGTCACCCTTCGCGACGCGAGCGGCGCCGAGGTCACGAAGCGCTGGTTCGGCTCCATCGTCGAGCGGGACGGACAGTTCAAGTTCCTCAGCTACACGAATCGCTTCTGAGCCGGCGGAACGCTGCAAGTGCACCGCGTCGCGGTGCTCTCCCGGGTTGCGAGTCGTCAGTCAACCGCCGTACGCGGGTACTCGAGCAACCGACGTACTTCGACCTGCAGCACGAGCTTCAGGAATGCGCCGACGCCTCTCCGAGGCGTCCGCTTCCGGCACCACACGTGGGGGCCGCAGCTTTCGGCGAGGACCTGCGCCCGCCCCGCGTGGGAGATGTCTCGGCGCATGCCGAGCCGCCGACCGGTCGAGCGGCCAGCATCGCGCACTACCCCTTCAGAGACGCGGCCCCGCATTCCTGCGGGCGGTATGCCAGTCGCCGTAGTCGGTAGCTCTGGTACTCGCGTACGGTATATGGCTGAAGACTCGATGTAACTGAAGACTCGAGACTCGACCCGGCGCACGGCAGAGAGGGGGCACGGCGGAGGATCCCCGCCGTGCCCCCTCTGCCGTGCACTCGCGCGACTCCGAGCTGCTACTGCCGCGGCGTCGGCGACGGCGGCAGCGACCGCAGTCGCGCCTTGAACGTCTGGAAGTTCCTCGAGTCCGTCGCCAGCGAGCGCAGGATCGCCGGCGAGTACTGCGCGATCATTGCCCTCGTCGCCGCGATGCGGTCCTCCTCCATCGGGTGCGTGGCGAACCACCCCTCCACCGCCGACGGGTTCGAGCTCCGCTCGTTGATCAGGATCTGGAACATCTCCGGGATTCCATTCGGGCTGATCCCCGCGCGCACCACGTTTGCCACACCCTCGGCGTCGGCTTCCGCTTCGTCGTTGCGGCTGAACTTCGCGAACAGCGCCGTGCCCCCCACCTGGATCGCCGCCTGCCCCGCCTGGCTGTTGCACACGCTCGTCAACACGCACGCCAGCGTGACGCCGATGTTGGCCCCGTTCTGCTTCTCCATCTGCTTCACCGAGTGGCGCCGCACAACGTGGCCGATCTCGTGGCCGAGCACCCCCGCGAGCTGGTCCATCCGCTGCGCCCGCTCGATCAGCCCGCGGTTGACGTAGACATAGCCGCCCGGCACCGCGAACGCATTCACTTCCTTGCTGTCGACGATGTAGAAGTGCCACGAGGGCAGGTCCGTGCGCGACGTCAGCCGAGAGATCGAGTCGCCGAGTACGTTGATGTACCGGTTCAACTCGGGATCCTGGACGATCGGCAGCTGCTGGTTGATCTGCTGCGAGTACTGCGCGCCCATGTCCACTTCCTGTTGCGTGGACACCCCGCACGCCGTCATCGTTACCGCGAAGGCCGCAACCGCTAGAATTCGTCTCATGGCTCTCTCTCTGGGTCTGGTCGGGTCGGTCGCCCGCGAAGTAAGCAAGTCCCATTCCCGATCCGTGCAAAACGTAACGCTTTGAAGCTCCTCACTTTAGCTCGCGACCTTCGCCGGCGGCGTGCCCGCGGGCGGCACAGCCTCTTCGTTGCCGAGGGAGTGCGCGCCGTCGAGGAGCTCCTCCGCTCCCCGCTCGCCATCGAGGGCGCGCTCGTGGCGCCGCAGCTCGCCGCCGCCCCGCGCGGCGCCGCGCTCCGCGCCACGCTCAGCGATCGCGGCATCGACGTCGCCGAGGTGACCGCGCTGGAGTTCGCCAGCGCCGCCGAGACCGACTCCCCGCAGGGAGTGCTCGCCATCGGGCGCATCCCCCAGTCGACGGTGAGCGCCCTCGTCCTCCCCGTCCGCACACGCGTCGTCGTCCTGGATGCGGTTCAGGACCCCGGCAACGTCGGAACGATCCTTCGCACCGCCGCGGCGCTCGGCGCGAGCGCCGTGCTCGCCATGCCGGGCACGGTGGATCTCTGGAACGCCAAGGTCGTCCGCAGCGCGATGGGAGCACAGTTCCACGCGCCGGCTCTCGCCGCCTCCTGGGAGGAAATCGACGATCTGCGGGCGCGCCACGCCCTCGCGCTCTGGGGCGCCGACGCTGCTGGCGTCGCGCTCGACGCGATGCGTCCTCCCGAGCGCCTCGCGCTCGTGCTCGGCAACGAGGGGGCCGGCCTCTCGCCCGAGGCCCGCCAGCGGCTCGACGCCCTGATCGCCCTCCCGATCAGCGCCGTCGTGGAATCGCTCAACGTGGCAGTGGCCGCCGGCATCTTTCTCTATCAGCTCCGCTCGTGATCCCCTCCTGGCTGGCGACCACCTACGCGCTGATCCTCGGGCTCTGCTTCGGCTCCTTCCTCAACGTCTGCATCGCGCGGTGGCCGCATGAGCTGAGCGTCATGCGTCCCCGCTCGCGCTGCCCCCGCTGCGGCCACGAGATCACCTGGTTCGAGAACATCCCCGTCGTCAGCTGGCTCGCGCTGCGCGCCCGCTGCCGTGGATGCGGCGAGCCGATCTCCGCCATCTATCCACTCGTGGAGCTGGCGATCGGCCTCGTGTGGATGGCCTGCGCCTGGCGCTACGGTCCCACCCTCCTCGCCCTGCGACTCGCCGTCTACATCACCATCCTCGCCGGCGTGGCGCTCACCGACCTGCAGTCGTACCTGATTCCCGACGGCTTCACCATCACCGGGCTCGCCTTCGCGCTGGTCACTTCGCTCGCGGCGGCGTTCCGCGGGGAAACCGCCCTCTTCGCCGGCCCGTACGATGCACTCATCGGCGCGTGCGCCGGCGCGGGACTCATCGCCATCATCGGCTGGCTCGGCGAGGCGGCGCTCAAGAAGGAGGCGATGGGGATGGGAGACATGACGCTCATGGCCTTCGTCGGCGCCGCGCTCGGCCCCTCGCGCGCCATCGCGACGGTGTTCGTCGGCGCCACGGTCGGCGCGGTCGCCTTCCTGGCGATCGTGTATCCCTACGCGCTGCTCACCCGCCGGCGTGCCGCGCACCAGGCCGAGCTTCCCATCGGCACCGATGCCGCGGTCCCCGCCGCCGAGCTCCCCCTCGTCCCCTTCGGCGTCTTCCTCGCGCCGGCGGCAGTGATCATGCTCTTCTGGGGACACGCGCTGCTGCGCACGCTCTTCGCCCCGGGGTGACGCGATGATCGACGACGTCTTCCACACCGAATCCAGCGCCCTCGCGCGCTTCACGCGAGACCTCACCGCCGACGCGCGCGCCGGCCGGCTCGAGACGGTGCGCTGCCGCGACGAGGAGATCGCCCGCACCATCGACATCCTGCTGCGCCAGGGCAAGAACAACCCGGCGCTCGTCGGCGCCGCCGGCGTCGGCAAGACGGCGGTCGCCGAGGGGCTCGCGCAGCGCATCGCGGCGGGCGGCGTGCCCGTCGCGATGCGCGACCTTCGCCTCCTCTCGCTCGATGCGGTCGGGCTCCTCGCCGGCACCACCTACCGCGGCCAGTACGAGGAGCGGCTGCGTGCCCTCATCGCCGAGACGGCGTCCGCCGGCGACGTCCTGCTGTTCGTCGACGAGATGCACAACCTCATCGGGCAGGGAAGCACGAGCGGATCGGCGATGGACGCGGCGAACATGCTCAAGCCCGCCCTCGCCCGAGGCGAGTTCCGACTGCTCGGCGCCACGACCGACGAAGAGTACGAGCGCTGGATTCTCGGCGATCCGGCCCTCGAGCGGCGCTTCCAGAAGATCGCGGTGCGCGAGCTGTCCCCCGCCGAGACGCTCGAGATCCTGCGCACGCGCATGCCCTCGCTCGCGCGGCATCACAACGTCGTCGTCACCGACGCCGCCGTGCGTGCCGCGATCGAGCTCACCGACCTCTGGGTCACCGACCGCCGTCGTCCCGACAAGGCGATCGACGCGCTCGACGAGGCCTGTGCGCACACGCAGGCGACGGCGGCCTACTCGCCCGCGCTCGAGACGATGATCGCGCGCCGCCGCGAGACGAAGCGGCGCGGCGATGCGGCCGATGCGCGGCAGCGGGCCGGGGGGAGCGCGCCGCCACTCGATCGCATGGCGCGCGGGGGGTTCGCCGCGCTGGAGCGCATCGGCGCCGAGCTGGAGGCGGCCTTCGTCGGCGCGCCCGCGCCGGTGAATGCGGGCGCGGCGCCTGACGCGCCACCTGCAGCGCCGCCCGCCGACAGGGCCGCGCGCGCCGAGCGCGCCGCTGCCGACGTGGAGCTCGAGCGCCTGCTGCTCGACGAGGGCATCGTGGTGCGCGGGCACGACGTGGCGCGCGTGGTGGGACTCATGACTGGACGGAGGGTGGAATGGGAGGAGTGACAGTGAATCGTTTCCTGGTGCGCGCTGCCGCGGCGCTCCTCGCCGGCACCGCCGCCTGCCGCGGCGCCGGCTCCGGCGGCCCCTACGGCCGCGAGCTGGACGAGGCGATCCCGCGCATCGAGCAGTCGGTCGGCCTCAAGTTCAAGCAGCGCCCGAAGATCGAGGAGCGCTCCCGGGAGCAGGTCCGCGACTTCCTCGTGAAGAAGTTCAACGAGACCACCTCGGCCAGCGAGATCGCCGGCGAGGAGGGCGCGTACAAGCTTCTCGGTCTCCTTCCCGACACGATGGACCTGCGCAAGTTCACCCTCGCCGTGCTCACCGAGCAGGTCGTCGGGTACTACGATCCCGAGCCCAAGGTGCTCTACGTCGTGAAAGGCGCCGACGAGAAGACCGTGGGCATCACGATCACGCACGAGCTCGTGCACGCGCTGCAGGACCAGTACATCAACCTCGACTCGCTGCAGAAGGCCACCGACGACAACGACCGCCTCACCGCGGCCCAGGCGCTCGTCGAGGGACAGGCCCAGTTCGAGCAGCTGTCCATCATGCTCGGCGGCAGCGACAACATCGCCGTGCGGGTGGGGGGCGGAGACCAGATCCGCGAGATGATCCGCCAGAACGCGAGCTCGATGCCCGTCTTCGCCACTGCGCCGATGGTCATCCAGGAGTCGCTGCTCTTCCCCTATCTCAGCGGCGCCGACTTCGTCCGCCGGTTCAAGGAACACGACCCCAGGGCCAATCCGCTCCTCGCCGTGCCCCGCTCCACGGAGCAGGTCCTCCACTCCAACGCCTACTTCGCCGCGAAACCCGACGAGCCGAGCACCGTCACCCTCCCGGCGCCGCGCGGCGCGGCGAAGCTGTACGAGAACGACCTCGGCGAGTTCGGCACCCGCCTCTTCCTCTTCCAGCACCTCAAGGACGCCGTGCTCGCCGCGCGCTCGGCCACGGGATGGGACGGCGACCGCTACGTGGTGGTGCAGGGCGCCGGGGGCAAGAAGGGGATCGTCTGGGTGAGCGTGTGGGACGGGCCCCTCGAGGCCGCCGGCTTCACGGACGCGCTCACGCGCGCGACGACGAAGCGAACGGGCGTCGCCGAGCGCAGCGTCGCCGGCGGCGGCGCGACCTTCTCCGACAAGGGGCGCACGGTGTCGATCGTCCCGCGCACCCTCTCGGGGCGCGCGGCGGTGTTCTACAGCGACCTGCCCGACGGGATGTCCGGCGTGATCGACCCCGCCGCCGTCAGTCTCGTTCCGCGCTGACGGAGGCGCGCCCGGGCTCGCTCGTGACCTGAAGCGCCGCCGCCGTCTCGCGCGGCGGCGGCGCCAGCTCGCCGTCCGACTCCCCGGCGTCGCCGCGCGCGTCGTCGTTCACCGCGGGCAGCAGCGCGAGCCGCAGCACCTCGTCCATCGTCGCGACGAAGGTGAAGGTCACGCTCTTCTTCACCTCGTCCGGTACGTCGCGCAGGTCCTTCTCGTTCGGCTTCGGCATGATGAGCTGGCGCAGGCCCGCGCGGTACGCGGCGAGCACCTTCTCCTTCACCCCGCCGATCTCGAGCACCTTCCCGCGCAGCGTCACCTCGCCCGTCATCGCCACGTCGCGCCGCACCGGGCGCTGCGACAGCGCGCTGGCGATGGCGAGCGTGAGGGAGATCCCCGCGCTCGGCCCGTCCTTCGGGATCGCCCCCGCCGGCAGGTGGACGTGGAGGTCGAACTCCTTGAACGTAGCATCGGGGATGCCGATTGCCGCCGCGCGCGACCGCACGTACGAGTACGCGGCGTCCACGCTCTCGCGCATCACGTCGCCGAGCTGGCCCGTCACCGTCATGCGCCCCGAGCCGGGCATCCGCAGCGCCTCGATCACCATCAGGTCGCCTCCGGTGGAGGTCCACGCCAGACCGGTGACGACGCCGATCTCCGGCACCATCTCCGCCTCCTCCACCGCGTAGCGCGGGATGCCGAGATGCTTCTCCACCGCCTCGGCGTCGATCACCCACGCCCCTTCCTCCCCCTCGGCCTTGCGGCGCGCCCGCTTCCGCATGATCGCCGCGAGATTGCGCTCGAAGTTGCGCAGCCCCGCCTCCCGCGAGTAGCGGTTCGAGATGACCGACAGCGACTCGTCGGTGAACTGGATGTCCTTGTCGCTGATGCCGTGCTCCTCGAGCAGCCGCGGGAGCAGGTAGCGCCACGCGATCTCGACCTTCTCCTCCACGGTGTAGCCGGCGATGCGGATCACCTCCATCCGGTCGCGCAGCGGCGCGGGGATGTCGTAGAGGTTGTTCGCCGTACAGATGAACAGCGCGCCCGACAGGTCGAAGGGGAGGTTCAGATAGTGGTCCACGAACTGGTCGTTCTGGCTCGGGTCCAGCACCTCGAGCATCGCCGCGGTCGGGTCGCCGCTCGGCCCGCCCCCCGACATCTTGTCGATCTCGTCGATCATCAGCACCGGATCGTTCACCTGCACGCGACGCAGCGCCTGGATGAGCAGCCCCGGCATCGCGCCGACGTAGGTGCGGCGGTGCCCGCGAATCTCCGCCTCGTCGCGCACCCCGCCCACCGAGATGCGATAGAACTGCCGCCCGATCGCCGTGGCGATCGCCTCGCCGAGCGAGGTCTTTCCCGTGCCCGGCGGGCCGACGAAGCAGAGAATCGGTCCGTGCGGGTCGCCGCCGCGCAGCTTGCGCACGGCGAGGTACTCCATGATCCGCTCCTTCGCCTCGTTCAGCCCGTAGTGCCGGTTGTCGAGCGCCTCCTCGACCTTGTCCAGCGCGATCTCGTGGTCGCCGCTGTCCTTGTTCCACGGCAGGGAGAGGATCCAGTCGAGATAGGTGCGGATGACCTGGTACTCGCTGCTCGCCGGGGAGAGCTGTCGAAGACGCTCCGTTTCGCGGCGGGCCTCCTGGCCCGCACGCTCGGGGAGTTTCGCCTCGTCGATCTTGCGCAGCAGCTCCACCGCCTCCTTCTCCCCCGGGTCCGCCTCGCCGAGCTCCGCCTGGATCGCGCGGAGCTGCTGGCGCAGGTAGAACTCGCGCTGGTGCTGCTCGATCTTGATCTCCGTCTGACGCTTCACGTCCTCCATCACCCGAGCGCGCGCCACCTCCCGCTCCAACCGGTTCAGGATGAAGCGCAGGCGCTGCCCCACGTCGAGCCGCTGCAGCACCTCGTCCTTGTCGGTGATGCGGAAGTTCATGTTCGTGGCGGCCAGGTCGGCGAAGCGCCCCGGGTCCGACACGTTCATCTTGAGGATGGCCGGCACCTCGTCGGGGATCCGGTCGACGAGCTCGGCCAGCGTCTCGGCGGCGGTGATCACGCGCGTCACGAGATCGTCGAGCTCCGACTCCTCGGCCGGCGTCTCCTTCACCCCGCGCACCGCGGCGATGGGGAAGGGCTCCGTCTGCTCGATGTCCTGAATGACGATGCGCCGCAGCCCCTGCAGCGTGATCTGGACGGTGTCGCCGGGCAGGTTGATCCGCTCGTGCACGCGCGCCGCCACCCCCACCCGCCCGACGAACTTGCGGAGGTCGATCGGCTCGTCGTGATCCCCCCCCGCCACCACGAGCGCCACCACCAGCCCCGGCTCGTCGTGCGCGCGCAGGAGGGCCAGGTTCTCCGGTGCCCCCATCTGCACCGCGATGGTGCCCAGCGGATACACGATGGTGGAGCGCAGTGCCATGAGCGGCAGCGCCGGCGGGAGCTCGGACTTCAGGATCTCTTCCTTGCGCTGTGCCTTGGCCATGTCCTCTAAAATACCGGGGGTGCGGGAGTTGGCCACTCCGCAGGGTATGCGCCACGCCCTCCGAGTGGATGGGTCGGCTGTGGGCTGCAACGGTCTGTCATCCCGCCGGCGCGCCGACGGCGCGCGTGTCGGGACCTTCTGTCCGTGGGGGCGTGGCCAGCGACGGGGCAGCGACGGGGCAGCGAGAGTGGATCCCGACAGTCGCTCCGCTCCCGCGGGATGACAGCTGTTCTACCTCTACTTTACCCAAGTCTCGCCCCGAGCTACCTTTATAGGCTATGTTCGATGAGCTTTCCGAGAAACTCGAGGCGACCTTCGCGCGCCTCCGCGGGCGCGGTGTCCTTACCGACGCCGATATCAAGGAGGGGCTGCGCGAGGTGCGCCGCGTCCTGCTCGAAGCGGACGTCAACTTCGCCCTCACCCGCGAGTTCCTCGAGCGCGTCGAGAAGCGCGCCGTCGGCGTGTCGCAGCTCAGGTCGGTCTCGCCCGCGCAGCAGCTCGTCAAGATCGTCTACGACGAGCTCACCGCCATGCTCGGCGAGCGCCGCGAGGGACTGAAGCTCAGCTCCGTCCCCCCGACGGTCGTCATGATGGTCGGCCTTCAGGGCTCCGGCAAGACGACCACCGCCGCCAAGCTCGCGCGAAAGCTCAAGGCCGAGGGCCGCCAGGTCCGCCTCGTCGCCTGCGACGTCTACCGTCCCGCCGCCATCGACCAGCTCGAGACGCTCGGCCAGCAGCTCGACATCCCGGTGTATGCGGAGCGGGATCAGCCCGACGTCATACGAATTGCCCGCAACGGCCTCGATCAGTCGCGCCGCGCGCGCGACCGCGTCGTCATCATCGATACCGCCGGCCGCCTGCAGATCGACGACGAGATGATGCAGGAGCTCGCGCGGCTCAAGGACGCCGTCAAGCCCGACGAGATCCTCTTCGTCGCCGACGGCATGACCGGCCAGGACGCCGTGAAGATCGCCCAGGGCTTCGACGCCAGGCTCGACGTGACCGGCGTGATCCTCACCAAGATGGACGGCGACGCCCGCGGTGGCGCGGCGCTCTCCATCTATGGAGTGCTCAAGAAGCCCATCAAGTACATCGGCGTGGGCGAGAAGACCGATGCGCTCGAGGACTTCCATCCCGACCGCATGGCCGGCCGGATCCTGCAGCAGGGCGACATCCTCTCCCTCGTCGAGAAGGCGCAGGGCGCCTTCGACGCCGACGAAGCGAAGAAGATGGAGCGCAAGGTCCGCAAGGAGGGGATGGACCTGCAGGACTTCCTCACCGCCATGAAGCAGATCGAGAAGCTCGGCCCTCTCGAAGGGCTGCTCAAGATGATGCCGGGCGTGAACAGCAAGATGCTCAAGCAGGTGAAGGACGCCGACCCGAAGCGCATGAAGCACCTCGAGGCGATCGTCCTCTCCATGACACCGGCCGAGCGGAAGAAGCCCGACCTGATGAATGGTCCGCGCCGGGCCCGCGTCGCCAAGGGAAGCGGTCGCCCGATCAGCGAGGTCAACCGCCTGCTCGAGCAGTTCCGCGAGATGCAGAAGATGATGAAGAAGGTATCGGGTGGTGGATCGCCCGGTGGAAAGATGCGGATGCCCCCGGGAATGTTCGGGGGATTACGTTAGAGATCGAGTTGTCGCAGTGCTGTTTCTCGGTTTACGGTTTCTCGGTTCTCGGCGTGCCTCGGGACGCCAGGAGCCGCCCGAGGCCGGCCGAAATCTGAAAAACCGTAAACCGACAAACCTTCAGTATGCAGTCCCTGGGTGCGACCGGGATCTCCCCGGTGCGCGATGAGCCCAGCGTGAAGTAGGACACCTGTTTCAGGAGCAGTCAGATGGCAGTCAAGATCCGCCTTCGCCGCGTGGGCCGGAAGAAGAGCCCGATGTACCGCATCGTCGTTGCCGACTCGAAGAGCCCGCGCGACGGCAAGTTCATCGAGATCGTCGGGCAGTACCAGCCGCGCACCGGTGACAAGGCCATCAACCTCGACACCGACCGTGTCGACTACTGGCTCAACGTCGGCGCGCAGCCCACGGACACCGTCCGCTCGCTGCTCCGCAAGGCCGGCGTCCTGAAGCAGCGTCACGAGACCCGTCTCGCCGCCAAGCTCCAGAAGGCCGCCGTGCCCGTCGGCAACAAGGACGAGGCATAGGCGTCATCCGGAGAGCGCCATGACGACGCCCGAGTTCATCATCGTCGGGCGGGTCCGCAAGGCACATGGCATCCGCGGCGAAGTCGTCGTGGAAGTGATCACCGACGCGCCGGACGCTGCTTTCGCGTCCGGCCGTCGTGTCTTCGCCGGCACCGCCGCCGGTGACCTCGCGCCGAACCGCCAGGAGCTGCACGTCCGCTCGAGCCGCCCCTTCAACGAAGGGCTGCTCGTGGGCTTCGCCGAAGTCCCCGACCGCAACGCGGCCGAGACCTGGCGCGGGCGCTACCTGCTCCTGCCCGCGAGCGAGCTCCCCCCCATCGCCGACGACCAGATCTATCTCCACGACCTCATCGGCATGCGCGTCGAGCTGGGCGACGGCCAGGAGGTCGGCACCGTCGAGGAGCTGTACGAGCTTCCCCAGGGACTCGCGATCGACGTGCGGCGCGCGCCGCCGCGCGAGTCGGAGACGGTGATGCTGCAGTACGACGACCGCACCGTCGCCTTGGTGGACAAGGCGGGGCGCCGCATCGTGGTGAGTCCCCCGGAGGGGCTCCTCGAGTGAGGATCAACGTCGTCACGATCTTCCCCGACTTCTTCACAGCACCGCTCGGGCTGAGCATCCCGGCGCGCGCCGCCGCGGCCGGCGGGGTCGAGTTCAACGTCGTCGACCTCCGCACCTTCACCCACGACCGCCATCGGACCGTCGACGACTACCCGTACGGCGGCGGAGCGGGGATGGTCATGAAGCCGGAGCCCTTCTTCGAAGCGGTGGAATCGCTCGGTGCCACTCGGCCGATCGTCCTGATGAGCGCGCGCGGCCGGCGCTTCGCGCAGGCCGATGCGGTCCGCTTCGCCGCCGGCGCCGAGCTGACCTTCCTCTGCGGCCACTACAAGGACGTGGACCAGCGGGTCGCCGAGCACCTCGCCACGGAGGAGCTCTCCCTCGGAGAGTTCGTGCTGAGCGGGGGCGAGCCCGCCGCCCTGGCGATGATCGACGCGACCGTCCGCCTGCTACCGGGGGCGATGAGCGACCACGAGAGCGCCTTCGGAGACTCCTTCTGGGAGCGGGGATTGTCGGCGCCCAGCTACACGCGCCCGCCGGAGTACCGCGGCCACACCGTGCCCGAGATCCTGCTCAGTGGCGATCACAAGAAGATCGCCGAGTGGCGCGCCCGGGAGGGCGAGCGCCTGACGCGGGAGCGGCTGGAGCGGGAGCGTTAGCGGACACGGCCGCGGGGCGGGATGCGTGGGACTCCACTTAATTCCTCTTGATCGCTTGACACCTATAGCAACGCGCGGCTAACATCGGCCCCATCGGGCGCCCCATTCGTCACCTCGGGGTCCCCAATGGTTGTCTCGGCCTCGTCGCGAACAGGTGACGGGCGCGCGCCAGCCGAGGTCCGTTGCTTATCGGCGTTCAGTCGCTCCGACGCTCATGTCGTGCAAGTCTGCGACGATGACGTCGCCCCGCGACAAAAAGCTCCCCCCTTTCTCGCTTCGAGGACCATGCTAAAAGCAGTTCGTCGCCTCCAGTCTCTCCTGGCGGTCGCGGCCGTGGGTCTTGTGCCCATGTCGCTCACCGCGCAGCAGGGGACCACAGTATCTGGCGTCGTCACCGCGGAGGGTGGTACCCCCATCCCGTCGGTGAGCGTCAGCATCCCGGCGATCGGCGCCGGGGCGATCACTCGCGAAGATGGCCGCTATACGTTCGTCGTCCCCGCGGGACGCACGGGTGCCGCCACGCTCACCGCGCGGCGCATCGGCTACCAGCAGAAGTCGGTGCAGATCACTCTCGGCGCCGGCCCGGTGTCGCAGAACTTCTCGCTGACGGCCGCGGCCAACCAGCTCGAAGGGCTGGTCGTCACCGCCCTCGGCATCACGAAGGAGAAGAGCCAGCTCGGCACGGCGGTGCAGACCGTCACGAGCGACCAGCTCAACACGACGCACGACCAGAACATCATGAGCCAGCTCGCCGGCAAGGTCTCCGGCGTGCAGATCACCGGCGCCGGCACCCAGGGCGGCTCGGTGAGCGTTCGCGTCCGTGGCTTCACGTCGATCACGGGCAACAACAACCCGCTGTACGTGGTCGACGGCGTGCCCATCTCCAACGCCAGCCGCGGCAGCAGCGCGAACGGCGCCGCCACGCTCAGCGATGGCAAGGACTTCGGGAGCGCCATCTCCGACATCAACCCGGAAGACGTCGAGAACATCACCGTCCTCAAGGGACCGAACGCGGCCGCTCTCTACGGCTCCCGCGCGTCCAACGGCGTGGTGCTGATCACGACCAAGAAGGGTGGCAACAGCAAGGTCGCCACGCAGATCACGGCGAGCAACACGTGGGATCGCCCGTCCATCCTGCCGACGTATCAGAACCAGTACGGCCAGGGCTCCGGCGGCGTGTTCGACTTCGTCGACGGCGCCGGCGGCGGCGTGCAGGACGGCAACGACCAGAGCTTCGGCCCGAAGCTCGACGGCCGCACCACCGGCTGCAAGTGGGCGACGAACCCCGTCACCAAGAAGCCGATCGTCGGCACGTACGACGCGGCGGCGCCCTGCCGCCAGTTCTTCGCGCCCAACGGCGCGCCGTGGGTCGCGCACCCCGACAACGTCGAGAGCTTCTTCAACACCGGGCAGACGCGCAACGGCAACGTGGCGTTCAACGGCGGCACCGACAAGGCGAACGCTCGCCTGTCGATCGGCGGCGAGAACGTCGAGGGAATCATCCCGAACTCGTTCCTCCGCAAGGTCACCGCGCTCGCCAACGGCTCGCTCGCGGTGAGCGACAAGATGACGGCGACCGGCTCGCTCAACTACGTCCGCAGCGGCGGCCAGAACCGCCCGGGCGTCGGCTACAACACCGGCATCCTCGAGCAGTTCGTCTGGTTCGGCCGCCAGGTGGACATGAACGCCCTCAAGCAGACCACCGCCGCTGACGGCAGCCTGTTCAACTGGAACTACAACTACCACAACAACCCCTTCTGGATCCAGCAGGAGAACCCGGAGAAGGACACCCGCGACCGCACCATCGTCAACGGGTCGCTCAACTACCGTCCGGCCGACTGGCTCAACGCCACGCTGCGCTCGGGCACCGACTTCTTCCGCTACAACATCGACCAGCAGTTCGCCCAGGGGAACCTGAACTTCGGCGATCAGAACTACGCCGGCGCCTTCTCGTACCTGCGCGACGTCAACAACGAGAACAACACCGAGCTGCTCTTCAACGCCACGAAGCAGGCGATGAGCCGCTTGACGCTGAACGGCACCCTCGGTGGCAACACGCGTTATCAGAGCTCCTCGACGGAAGGCGTCGGCACGAACGGCATCTCCGTGCCGGGCATCTACAACGTGTCCAACGCCGCCATCACGCCGTCCAACGCGCAGTTCTTCTCGCAGCGCCGCATCAACAGCACCTACGGCTCCGCGTCGTTCACCTGGGACAACTGGTGGACGGTCGAGGGCACGGCCCGCAATGACTGGTCGTCCACCCTGCCGAAGGGGAACAACTCGTACTTCTACCCCTCGGTCAACACGTCCGTCGTTCTCACGGATGCCGTGCCGTCGCTCAAGGGGATGGGCGGGCTGAGCTTCGCCAAGCTGCGTGGCGCCTACGCCAAGGTGGGTTCGGACGCCGAGCCGTACCAGCTCCGCACGACGTACGCGGGCTCGTCCAACAAGTTCGGCTCGCTCCCGCTCTACTCGCTGAACAACGTCATCACCAACCAGAACCTCAAGCCCGAGCAGACGACCTCTGCCGAGGGCGGTCTGGAGCTCGGCTTCGGCGACGGCCGCGTGTCGCTTGACGCCAGCGTGTACAACAAGTCCACGTCCGACCAGATCATCAACCTCGCCGTCTCCAACACCTCGGGCTTCACCTCGCGGTCGATCAACGCCGGCAAGATCCAGAACAAGGGCTTCGAGGCGCTGCTGACGGTCATCCCCTTCCGCAGCAACGACGCGGAATGGACCTCGACCTTCAACTACGGCACGAACCAGGGCAAGGTGGTCGAGCTCTACCCGGGCCTGCAGACGATCGTGCTCGGCGGCACCTGGGCAGCCACCGTCGAGGCGCGCGTCGGTGAGCCCTACGGCACCATCCGCGGCTATGCCTACGCGCGGGATTCGGCCACCGGCCAAATCCTCACCTCGGGCGGACTGCCGCAGTTCGGCGCGCTCTCCGTGCTCGGCAACGTGCAGCCGAAGTGGACGGGGGGCTGGAACAACACGCTCCGCTACAAGAGCTTCACCCTGAACGCCCTCCTCGACACGCACGTCGGCGGCAGCATCTTCAGCGTGACGAACATGTTCGGCGAGTACACGGGCGTCCTCGGCAACACCCTCGAGGGGCGCCAGAACGACTGGAACAACCCGGGCGTGGTCTTCAACGGCCTCGACATGGACACGGGCAAGCCGAACACCGAGAGCGTGACCTCGGAAGACTACTTCCAGAACTACTTCGAGCTGCACGAGCGCTACGTCTACGACGACACCTGGACCAAGCTGCGCGAAGTTCGCCTCAGCTTCGACCTGCCGCAGAGCCTCGCCACCAAGCTCTACAGTCAGTCGGCCAGCATCGCCCTCGTCGGCCGCAACCTCTACACCTGGACGAAGGTGCCGAACATCGACCCCGAGTTCGGGTATTCGAACGGCAACGTGCAGGGACTGGAGTTCGCGGCGCTGCCGAATGCGCGCAGCTTCGGTTTCAACGTGCGTCTCACGCCGTAACCCAACGATATCCCAATGATGAACCGATCACTGCGCAACTCGGCTGCGCTCGCCACGGGCCTTGTGCTCGTGGCTGGAGCGGCGGCCTGCAACAACAGCGACATCACGTCGCTCAACGTCAACCCCAACAGCCCGGAGGTCGCTCCTCCCACGGCGGTCTTCACGCAGGCGGCGCAGAATGCCGTGTCGCGCTGGCTGGGCACCACGTACGATCTGCGACAGACGGAGTTCGTGGCGCAGCAGCTCGCCGAGGTGCAGTACCCCGACGAGGATCGCTATGCGCGCCTGCGGGCCAGCGACACGCAGGGCAGCTTCACCGGCGCCACGACGGGGGCCTACCACACTTCGTTGGAGGACTTCCGGCAGGTAATCAAGAGCGGCACCGCCTCCAACTCGCCGGCGGTCTACGCGCCCGCGTCGATCATGCAGCAGTGGGAGTTCGGTTATCTCACCGACACGTGGGGCGATGTCCCCTACAGCGATGCCCTGGCTGGTGACTCGGCGGGCGCGTCGGTGCTCCCCAAGTACGACGCGCAGAAAGACATCTACGCCGGCATGACGGCGAAGCTCGCGAAGGCGGCCACCGATCTGCAGGGCGCGTCCCCGCAGACGCTCGGCTCGGCTGATCCCATCTTTGGCGGCTCGCAGGCCAAGTGGGCGAAGTTCGCCAACTCGCTCCGCGCCCGCTACGCGATTCGTCTCGCCGACGCCGACAGGGCGACGGCCGATGCGCAGCTCAAGGCCGCCCTCAGCGCGCCTGGTGGAGTGTTCACCTCCAACGCCGACAACGCGCAGCTCAACTGGCCGGGCGACGGCGTCTTCAACAACCCGTGGTCCGACAACTTCAAGACGCGCGACGATCATCGCCTGTCCAAGGTGATGTTCGACGTCCTGAACGGGAATCAGGACCCACGTCTTGCTGTCTACGCGATGCCCACGCCGGATTTCACGGCGGGCAAGTCCACGGTGAAGTACAACGGCCAGCCCAACGGCCTGACCGCGGCAGCCGCAGGCACGTACTTCACCAACACATCGCGCCCCGGTGCGGTGTTCTATCCGGGCACTACGTCGTACGGCACGTATGGCGGCAGCGGCGCCAAGCAGCCCTCGTACCTGATGACGTTCGCCGAGGTCTCGTTCATCAAGGCCGAGGCGGCGGAGCGCGGCATCGGCGGGCTCACGGCTGCGCAGGCCGCTGGCTTCTACAACGCCGCCATCACCGCCTCGCTCAACCAGTGGGGCATCACGGACGCCACCGAGGTCGCCGCGTTCCTCGCCCAGCCGGGCGTGGTCTACGCGGGTGGGAAGGCGGGTCTCAAGCAGATCGCGACGCAGAAGTGGGTCGCGCTCTTCACGGACGGCGGTCAGGCCTGGTTCGAATGGCGCCGTACCTGCGAGCCAAGCACCATCGCCGCGGGTCCCGCGGCAATCTTCACGTACGTTCCGCGGCGGTTCTTCTACCCGACGGCGGAGAAGTCGGTGAACGGCGAGAACGTCAACGCCGCCATCGCGCGCCAGGGTCCCGACGCGATGTCGACGAAGGTGTACTGGGACAAGCAGACCGCGCCGAGCTGTTCCTGATCCTGACGCTGGTCGAGAGACGGTAAGAAACAGCCCCGCAGACCATGTCTGCGGGGCTGTTTCACGTTGGAGCGCGCCGTGTCGGGCTTTCGCAAGTACTGACGCTCGACAAACGGCTACGTGCGGGATGCCGTGCGTTCCGCTGTGGCCAACGTCGACTCGAGCTTGGCCGCGTCTGGCATGCCAACCTGCAGTACTCCATTGATGATGATCGACGGGGTTCCCCACGCCTTGATCTGCCGCGCAGCATCCACGTCCTGGTCGATTGCAGGGACTCTCGAAGCGGAGCCGTTACAAACGTCGAATCGTGACAAGTCGGGCACTGCAGCGCGCTTCGCGAGCTCGTGGAAGGTGATCAGGCCGAGCGAGTCCTGCCCCGCGTACAGAAGCTGGTAGTACTCCCAGAACTTGGTCTGTTCACCTGCGCATTCGGACGCCCGTGCCGCGGGATACGCGAATCGATGATACGAGAGCGGCCAGTGGTGAAAGACAAAGGCGACGTTCGAGCTGTGCGCCTTTCGAAAGGCCTCGATGACCGGAAACCACTGCCTGCAGGCCGGGCACTCGAAGTCGCCGAATTCCACAATCGTGAGAAGTGGAGAGGACGATCCGGACCGGTGCCCCGAAGCGACGAGGCTCGGCCATTCGTTTACAGCCCGGTTCACGCGAGCCGGTTGACCAGAACTCGTCGAGCGCTCCGCGAACTCTCGGTGAACGACGATCGCCGTGGTGGCGAGCAGGCACACCACGGCCAATCCTGTCGCGACGTTCAGAAGGGTGTCACGTGTCGAGCTCATTGCTCAGGCAACCGTGCGTGATGGCCTACCAGAGGTTCTGGATGCCTGCGATGGATCTTCGTCACCTGTCTTCGTAATAGCACTGCATGACGTTCTGGCACGCGCTCGCGGGGTAGTATGGGCCGATGCATCCACTCGCACCGAGACTCACGCGGCACTTGCTGTGAAGGAAGTACGGGAGCTGTGCATCGCAGTACGCGGCCGTTGCCTCGAAGTCCCCGCAAATCCCCGTCGTCCCATCCATGCAGGAATCGACCGACGTGTCCGGCACAATCGGGCACCCGGTCTGGGCGGCATCGACGGGCCGCACGAGCAGCACGGTGGATGCCGCCAACGCACAGAAGATCACCAGCAGCTTGCGTTTCAACATTGCGGTCTCCGATCAATTGTGAGGGGCAACCATTCCGAGGTGCGGAAGGTTGCACACTGCGGTATCGCAGACATCGCAAGGCTCTTCGCACTCGCCTCGGCCGATGCACCGCCAAGTGTTGCATTCGCTGGCCGATCGCGCAACGTGACGTGAGCATCCTGAGAAACCTCTCATACGGCGCGCGGACACGGCGGAGACGGATGCCGCCTCACCGATCACCTGGGTGGCCGGTTCCGTCGCCGAAGCGAGGCGAGAGGCGGCGCCCGATCGGGCTTTAGCGAGTGCGGCACTGTCCGCGCGCTCTTGCGGGTGGCGGCCCGAACCCGTAGCATAGGCGGCTCGCCAGCCGGATGCAGCCGGCATGGAGCGTCTCGAGCTGCACACTCGTGGACGCCCGCGTGCGAGCCCCCGGTACGTGCGCCACACCGCCTCGAAGACGATGCGTCGCCGCACCCCGGGAACCGCTGGACCGCGCACACCCACTTGAGCATCCGCGTGGCTCCGGCACAGGAAGAGGAAAAAAATAGATGAAGCGTTTCATCGCTCCGACGCTCGCCGTGCTGGCGCTCGCCGCCTGCTCCGACTCGTCGACGTCGCCCGCGGCACCAGCCCCCGAGCTGCTGCGCGCCCCGATGGCCCCGTACTATTCCAAGGGCGCCGATGGGATCCCGGGTGACTACATCGTCGTCTTCAAGGACGACGTGGCCGACGCGCTCGGCAAATCCGACGAGCTCGTCGCCAAGATCGCCGGCAAGACAAAGTTCAAGTACGACAAGGGCCTCAAGGGCTTCGCCGCGACCCTCTCGCCCGGCGCCGTCGCCATCCTGCAGTCGCTTCCCGAAGTCGCGTACATCGAGCAGGACGCCGTCGTCAGCCTCGCCACCACGCAGAGCGGCGCCACCTGGGGGATCGACCGCATCGATCAGCGCAGTCTCCCGCTCAGCGGCACCTATACCTACACCTCCACCGGCTCCGGGGTGACGGCGTACATCATCGACACCGGCATCCTCACGAGCCACTCGCAGTTCGGTGGCCGAGCCGCGGTGTCGTACGACGCGGTGGGCGACGGCCGCAACGGCATCGACTGCAACGGCCACGGCACGCACGTCTCCGGCACCGTCGGCGGCTCCACCTACGGCGTCGCGAAGGGGGTGCAGCTCCGCGCCGTGCGCGTCCTCAACTGCAGCGGGTCAGGGACGAACTCCGGCGTCATCGCCGGCATGAACTGGGTCGCGAGTAACCACGTCGCCAAGGCCGTCGCCAACATGTCGCTCGGCGGGGGATACTCGTCGGCGGTGAACACCGCGGCCACGAACATGGTCAACAGCGGCGTCTTCCTCGCCGTCGCGTCGGGCAACAGCAACGCCGACGCCTGCAACTCCTCGCCGGCCAGCGCTGCTGGCACGATCACGGTCAACGCCTCGAGCAGCACCGACGCGCGCGCCACCTTCTCCAACTACGGCGGGTGCACCGACGTCTACGCCCCTGGCGTGAACATCACGTCGGCGTGGATCGGCAGCACCTCGGCGACGAACACCATCAGCGGGACCTCGATGGCCACCCCACACGTGACCGGCGTGGGCGCCCTCTACAAGGCCACCTATGGCGACGCGGCGGCCTCGACGATCGTGAGCTGGATCACGACGAACGCCACCGCCAGCAAGATCACAGGCAATCCCTCGGGAACGCCGAACAAGCTGCTGTACAAGTCCACGCTCTGACGCACTGACCCTCGGAACGGGAAGGGCGCACCGGCGATTCGCCGGTGCGCCCTTCCGCACGTCGGACGCGTGCGTCGGCGGGTGCGGTGGGGTGCGCTGCAGGCCCGCGACCGGTGCGGGCGGCGGGCGGTGGTGTGCGCGCACCGGGAGGTCGCGTGTCCGCACCGGGAGGTCGCGTGTCCGCACCGGGAGGTCGCGTGTCCGCACCGGGAGGTCGCGTGTCCGCACCGGGAGGTCGCGTGTCC
>JBBQJC010000028.1:0-40259 GCA_038325515.1 Gemmatimonadales bacterium
GCCGCAGGTAGCCGAGCCCCACCTGCTGGAGCTGCCAGAGTGCCTGGCCCAGCTTCTCCTCGTAGGGGAAGAAACGGATCGCCTGGTCCACCGTCATCTCGAGCACGTCGGTGATGCTCTTGCCGAAGTACTTCACCTCGAGCACCTGCGGCTTGAACCGCTTGCCGCCGCAGTCGTCGCAGGGAACGAAGACGTCGGCCATGAACACCATCTCCACCTCGAGATACCCGGCGCCCTCGCAGCTCTCGCAGCGCCCGCCCGCGACGTTGAAGCTGAAGGTGCCCGCGGTGTAGCCGCGCTGCCTGGACGTCGGGAGCGACGCATATATCCGCCGAACCTCGTCGAACGCCTTGACGTAGGTGACGGGGTTGGAGCGCGGCGACTTGCCGATGGGGCTCTGGTCCACGAGCACCACGTCGTCGAGCGAGTCGAACCCCCCGATCGCGTCGAAGGCGCCGACGCGCTCGCCGAGGTGCTGCTTGGCCGAGTGCTCGCCGGTGAGCTTGGTCTCGAGCGCGCGCATCAGCACGTCGTGGATCAGCGTGCTCTTGCCGCTCCCCGACACCCCCGTGACGGCGGTGACGGCACCGAGCGGGAAGCGGACGTCGACCCCCTTGAGGTTGTGCTCGCGCGCGCCGGTGAGGGTGAGCCACTGCGGGCCGACGCGGCGGCGCGACGGGGGCACGGGGATCTCCCGCTCCCCCGTGATGTACTGCCCCGTGAGCGGGCTCTCGGCGATGCGGGACATGGGGCCGGCGAAGACGAGCTCGCCCCCCTGCTCGCCGCTGTGCGGGCCCAGCTCCACCATGTAGTCCGCCGCCTTGATCGCGTCGAGGTCGTGCTCGACGACGAGCACCGTGTTGCCCGCGTCGCGCAGCCGGAGGAGCAGCTTCAGCAGCCGGTCCATGTCGCGCGAATGGAGCCCGATGGAGGGCTCGTCGAGCACGTAGAGCGTGTCGACGAGGCGCGAGCCGAGCGAGTTCGCCAGGCCGATGCGCTGCGCCTCGCCGCCGGAGAGGGTGCGCGTCGCGCGGTTGAGCGAGAGATAGTTCAGGCCGACGTCGCAGAGGAAGCGCACACGGTCGCGCGCCTCCTTGAGGATGTGCGCCGCGACCTGCGCCTCGAACGGCGGCAGCTCGAGCTCGTCGAGCCAGGTGGTGAGCGTGCCCACCGGTAGGTCGCTGACCTGCGCGATGTCGAGTCCTCCGACTCTCACCTGAAGCGACTCGGCCTGCAGCTTGGTGCCGTGGCAGCCCGGGCACTCCTGCGCCATCTGGTACTGCCGGAGGAAGACGCGGATGTACTGCTTGTAGCGCTTCTCCTCGAGGTCGCGCAGGAAGGGGAAGATCCCCTTGAAGCCCCGCGTGCTGGCATTGAGCAGCTTCTCGCGATGGGCCCGGGACAGCGACTGCCAGGGGGTGTCGAGGGAGATCCCCTCCTTCTTCGCGAACTCGGCCAGGGTGCGGCGCTTGTTCTCGTAGCGCGGCATCGTCCAGGGGTGGATCGCCCCCTCGCGCAGCGAGCGCTCGGGATACGGGACGATGAGCGACTCCTCGTACTCGAGCACCGCGCCGAAGCCGTTGCACTGCGGACAGGCGCCGCGCGGCGAGTTGAAGGAGAAGAGCTGCGGCGTGGGGGCGGGTGCCGTGGTGCCGTCGTTCGGACACTCGAAGCGCTCGGTGAAGCGCAGCCGCGTGACCGGCGTGCCGCTGAACGGATCGGGCACCGCGTCGGTGAACAGGATGACCGCGTCGCCGTCGCCCTCGCGGAAGGCGGTGGCCAGCGCGTCGGCGAGGCGGTTGCGCGCGTCGTCGCTCACGACGAGACGGTCGACGATGACGAGCAGCTCGCGCGCGAAGGTGACGTCCACGTTCTGGGCGAGGAGCTCATCGAGGTGCGTGATGACCCCGTCCAGGCTCACGCGCACGAAGCCCTGCGCCCGCAGGTTCTCGACGACCACCTCGTGCGTCACCTCGTCGCTCAGCTTGAGCGGCGAGCCCACGTGGAAGCGCGTGCCGGCGGGGAGGGCGAGCACCGTGTCGCTCACCGACTGGATCGTGTCGGGCTTGAGCTCGCGCCCGCACTTCGGGCAGATGGTGTGGCCGACGCGGGCCCAGAGCAGGCGCAGGTAGTCGTAGATCTCCGTGGCGGTGCCCACCGTGGAGCGCGACGTCTTGGTCGGGTTGCTCTGCTGGATCGCGACGGCGGGGGAGAGCCCGTCGATGTGGTCGACGTCCGGCTTCTCCATGCGCTCGAGGAACTGTCGGGCGTAGGCGGAGAGGGACTCCACGTAGCGCCGCTGTCCCTCGGCGTAGATCGTGTCGAAGGCCAGGGAGGACTTGCCCGAGCCGGAGGGTCCCGTGACGACGGTGAGGGTCCGCCGCGGGATCTCGAGATCGAAGTTCTTGAGGTTGTGCTGCCGCGCGCCGCGGACGACGATCTTGTCCTTCATCCGGGAGGAATCTAGCGGGTGGAGCCGCCCGAAGAAACGCCGATGCGCCCACGGCCGAGCCCGGGAATACGAAAGGGCCCCGCGGTGCGGGGCCCTTTCGTGAACGACCCGGCCGGCACGATCAGATCGTGGTGCGGTTGCGGGTGGTGAGGCGGTAGATCCAGAGCAGCAGCATGGCGCCGACCACGGCCAGCACGATGCTCCACACCGAGAAGCCGTTGAGCCCCGCGCCGGTGATGGTGTTCCCGATGAAGCCGCCGATGAAGGCGCCGACGATGCCGATGAGAATGGTGACGACGAAGCCTCCCGGATCCTTCCCGGGCATGAGCGCCTTGGCGATCGCACCAGCGATCAGGCCGAGGACGATCCAAGCGAGGATACCCATAGCATTGCCTCCAGAGTGGAAGTGCACGACGCGCCCCGCTAATGCAACGGCCGTACCAAGCCCGGCCGGAGGAGCGATGGGAGGAGCGCGGACGGGCGGGTATCGGAGGTTGGAGGACGGGGTGGTGGGGAGTGAGGTTGCGCGGGACGTGCCTTAGAATTCCCCCATGGCCGCGACGATCTCTCCCCACGCCTCCGACGAGGACGGCATCGCCAGGAAGTACGACCGCCGGCTGATCCGGCGGCTCCTCGTGTACGTGCGCCCGTACCGCGCGCTCGTCGCGGGCGCGCTCGTCCTGCTGATGACGGAGGGGCTGCTGCAGCTCGTGGGGCCGGTGCTCACGCAGCGGGTCATCGACGTCGCCATGCCGGCGCACGACGCCGCCATGGCCTGGCATGCGGCGCTGCTCTTCGCCGGCTCGCTCGTGCTGGCCTTCGGCTGTTCGTACGGCGAGACGATCCTCACGAACCTGCTCGGCCAGCGCGTGATGCGCGACCTGCGGCAGCAGCTGTTCGAGCACGTGCAGCGGCTCTCGATCGCGTTCTACGACCGCACGCCGGTGGGACGCCTCGTCACGCGCGTGACCTCCGACGTGGAGTCGCTCAACGAGCTGTTCACCGCCGGAGTCGTGGCGGGGCTCGGCGACCTCTTCACCCTGCTGGCGATCGCGGTGATGATGGTCGTGACCGACTGGCGGCTCGCGCTGGCGGCGTTCGCCGTGATCCCGCTGGTGTACCTCACCTCGCATCTGTTCCAGTCGCGCGTGCGCATCGCCTACCGCGACATCCGCACGCGGCTGGCGCGCATCAACGCGTACCTGCAGGAGCGGCTCACCGGGATGCGCGTGGTGCAGCTGTTCGGTCGGGAGCGCGGGGAGATGGCGCGGTTCGCGAAGCTGAACGACGCGCATCGCGACGCGAACCTCCGGTCGATCACCATCTACGCGCTGTACTTCCCCGCGATCGAGTTCCTCACTTCGCTGGCGCTGGCGATCCTGCTCGTCTCCGGCGCACGGCGGGTGGGGCTCGGGACGCTGTCGGTGGGCGTGGTGGCGGCGTTCCTCCAGCTGCTGCGCCGCTTCTACCAGCCGCTGCAGGATCTGGCCGACAAGTTCAACACGCTGCAGCAGGCGATGGCCGCCTCGGAGCGCATCTTCCTGCTGCTCGACACCGGGCATGCCACCGACGCGCGCGCCATCGCCGCGCAGGCGGCAAGCGGGGGGGGCGAGACGCTGCCGCGCGGGTCGGCGGTGACGATCGCGTTCGAGGACGTCTGGTTCCACTACGGCGAGCCGGGCGAGCCGGAGCAGGGGTGGGTGCTGCGCGGGATCAGCTTCGTGGCGCGGCCGGGCGAGACCGTCGCGCTGGTGGGGCACACCGGCGCGGGGAAGACGACGATCGTGAACCTGCTGCTGCGCTTCTACGAGCCGCAGCGAGGGCGCATCACCGCCAACGGCATCGACATCCGCGATCTGCCCCTGGACGAGTGGCGGCGGCTGATCGGCTACGTGCAGCAGGACATCTTCCTCTTCGCGGCCGACGTCCGCACGAACGTGCGGCTGGACGCGCCGCTCGACGACGCGGCGGTGATGGCGGCGGCGTCGCGAGTGGGAGCCGACCGGGTGATCGCGCGCCTGCCCTCCCAGCTCGATCAGATCCTCGGCGAGCGCGGCGCGTCGGTGAGCGTGGGCGAGCGCCAGCTCCTCTCCTTCGCGCGGGCCATCGCCGCGGACCCCGCCGTGCTCGTGCTGGACGAGGCGACGAGCGCCGTGGACAGCGAGGCGGAAGCGGAGATCCAGCGCGGTCTCGCCGCGCTCATGCGGGGGCGCACGACGATCGCGATCGCGCATCGGCTCAGCACGATCATCGACGCTGAGGAGATTCTTGTGCTGCATCATGGAGAGGTGCGCGAGCGCGGCACGCATGCCTCCCTTCGGGCGCAGCACGGGCTGTACGACCGGTTGTACCGCCTGCAGGCGGGGGAGGGACCGGCCGAAGCGGGAGCCGCCGCGCTTGCCAGCTTTCCGGGCGGGGGGTAGTTTCCGCCGAACCAGGGCCCCGGGCGCTCCCGGCGCGAGTGCTCTCGTGCCGTCCGCGCCGCCGTCTGACCGCGCTTCGCCCCGCCATGCCCGTCCTCCAGCTCAACGATCAGCAGTTCCCGCTCATCGCGGGTACCACCCGCGTCGGCGCCGGATCGGGCGCCGACGTGGCGCTGCCCGTGGATCCGGCGCACGGGATCCAGGCGCTGATCGAGCCGGCGGCCGACCGCACCCTCGTCATCCGCCGCGCCTCCCCCGACTCCGTGGTCAGGCTGAACGGAATCCTCCTTGGTGCGGAGCCGAGCCCGCTGCTGCACGGCGACAAGGTGGAGCTGATCGGCCTCGAGCTCCGCTACTCGGACGACACCAAGGGGGGGGCGACCCAGTTCGTGAGCGCGAGCGACATCGCCGCGCTCACGGGGGCCAGGCGCGCCGGGGCGGCGCGCGCCACCGCGGCCTCGGGAGGGCGGCTCGTGTCGCTCGTGGACGGCAAGGAGTACACCGTGCCGTCGGGCGGGCTGGTGATGGGACGCGATGCCTCGTGCGACGTGGTCCTGGCGCAGCACGAGGTCTCCCGGAGGCATGCCGAGATCGCGCCGGGGGAGCAGGGGTACGTGGTGCGGGACACCAGCGCGAACGGGGTGTTCGTGAATGGCGAGCGGGTGCAGGGGTCGCATTACCTGGCCCGCGCGGACGTGCTGCGAGTGGGGAGCGAGGAGTTCCGCTTCTATGCGGACGTGCTCCCCGCCGCCGCCGCCGCCGCCCCGCTCGTCCCGCGGGAAGCGGCGAGCGCTGCGCCGGCGCCGCCGCCCGCGTCGGCTGACGCTCCGGCGGCGCCCGTCGCACGCGAAGCTCCGGTGATGCGCCTCGAGGCGGATACGCCGGTGCCACCCGTCATGCCCGCGGCGGCAGATGGCCCCGTGCTGGCGACCCTCGTGCGGTTGAATGGTGGTCCCGGCAACGGCGAGCGTCTCGCGGTTCGCACGACCCTTGCCCATGTTGGCCGGGGAGCGCACAACGAGGTGCACCTGACAGAGGAGAGCGTGAGCGAGGCGCATGCCGAGCTGCAGCGGCGCGACGACGGGTGGTACGTGGTGGACCGGGGCTCGACGAACGGCACCTACGTCGGGGGCTCGCGCGTGTCCGGCGAGCGCCGGCTGTCGCAGTCGGCGGAAGTCCGGTTCGGCGGGGTGAAGCTGCGCTTTCTCGACGCCGAGACTGAGGAGGGCGGGCTCGCGACCGAGGGAACGCGGGAGTCCGGTGACGTCGTTCGTGCCGTGGGTGCCCGTCGTCCATTGGAGCACACGGTGCCGATCGGTGGCTCGCGCGGGCGAAGCTGGGTCTGGATTCTCGCGGCGCTCGTCGTCGCTGCTGCCGTTTACTTCGTGATCAAGGGGCGCGCGTGAAGCTTCTCCACGCAGCTCGCACCGATGTCGGGATGATCCGGTCCGGCAACGAGGACAACTTCGCGGTGGACGCCAACGAGACCCGTGGCGTCTTCATCGTCGCTGACGGGATGGGCGGTCATGCGGCGGGCGAGGTGGCGAGCGAGATGGCTGTGCAGATCGTCCAGCGGGAGCTCGCGCCGGTGCGCGATCTCGACGATGAGGAAGTCGTGCAGCTCGTCGCCGGCACGCTGCGGCGCGCCAACCGGGCGATCCACGACCGCACCATCACCGAGGTGGACAAGCAGGGGATGGGGACGACGGCCTCGGTGCTCGTCGTGTCCGGATCGCGCTACCTCATCGGCCAGGTCGGCGACTCGCGCGTGTACCTGCTGCGCGACGGGAGCTTCTCCCAGCTCACCAAGGACCATTCGTACGTGCAGGAGCAGGTCGACGCCGGCTACCTCACGCCGGAGCAGGCCCGCTACCATCCCTACAGCAACGTGATCACGCGCTGCGTGGGGGCCAGCCCGGACGTGGAGCCGGACATCTACCGCGGCGAGGTCCGCTCGGGCGACCTCTTCCTCGTGGCGAGCGACGGGCTCACGGGAATGGTGGACGACCGGCGGCTGGCGCAGCTCCTCAGCTCGCGCGCCGAGCCGGAGCGCAAGGTGCAGGCGCTCATCTCGGAAGCGAACGGCCGCGGCGGGCTCGACAACATCACCGCGATCATCGTGCAGGTCATGGAGGCGGGGCCCGGCTCGAACGATCCGAACCGCACGGTCGAGGTCAAGCCGGGTGGCTGACGACGAGACGGTGGGCGGGATCGCGCAGCTCTACCTCGGCAACATCCTGTATGCCATCGAGCTGGCGTCCATGGGGCTGACGGAGCAGGGGAAGACCGAGGACGCGGCGTTCTATCGCGGCATCGCGCGGAAGCTCGCCGAGGCGCACGGGCGCGAGAAGTCGGCGGCGGAGCGCGGGGGCTGAGGCCGCGCCTCGCTTCAGCTTGCGCTTTCCGCGGCGCAGCGGAGATTCGGGATTCCCTGGTGTCCGGTCGCATCCTCGAGGGGCGCGAGCTGACACTCGACATCTCGCAGGAGGTTCGCATGTCCCGCTCACGGCTCGTCCCGATGCTCGCCTGCACGACGCTGCTGCTCGCCACCGGCGCCGCCGCCACGCCCGCGCGAGCGGCGAGCGGTGCCAAGGTCCTCATCTGCCACCACGCCGGTCCCACGAAGCAGATCGAGATCAACGTCGACGGATCGGCGGTCGAGGCGCACGTCGCCAATCATGGCGACAGCGTCGGCGCCTGCGGTGGCACCCCGACCTGAGCGCTCGCGCGAGCGCTGGTCTCGCGGCCGGCCGTCACTCGAGTAGACGGCCGGCCGCGAGCCGCGACCGCACCTCCTCCGCGGGGAGCGTCGCCAGCCCCACGATCAGCTCGCGCCGCAGCGGCACCCGCTCGCACGCGAAGACGCGCAGCCACCGCGCGCTGCCATAAAGCTCCTCGCTCAGCTTGGGGAGGTTGACGGCGCCTTCCCAACCGGCCGCGGTGAGCCGGCGCACGCTGCCGTCGCGGCGGATCACCGGGATGTCCAGCCCGAGCATCTGCGTCTTCACCGGATAGTCGAGCAGCAGCTCGCCCGGTGCGAGCCCGAGCTCGCGCGCGAGCTGGTCCTCCACCGCCACGACCAGCGCGCGGTCGTCGGCGATCCACTCGCCGGAGTCGGGGGGCAGCTCGGCCGCCGGACATTCGAAGAGCCGCTTGTAGAGGCGCCGCTCGCGCAGCGCGGCGAGCAGGGGGCTCGGCGCGCGCTGCGAGAGCTCGTGCAGCAGCCCCTCGTCGGTGAAGGCGGCGAGCGTCTCCGCGCCGAGCGAGCCGGCTCGCAGGGCGCCGTCGACGAGCCGCTTGTACATCGCCGTGGCGCTGCGCACCGCATGATGCCAGTACACGTTGCGGTACATCTGGTACTTGGCGAACAGCAGCGACTCGAGCGCCGACAGCCCCTTCTCGCTGATCCCCACCGTGGGGGTGCCGCGCTCCGGATCGGAGACGAGGGTGAGCGAGTCGAGCAGGCGGTCCACGTCGATGTCGCCGTAGTTGACCCCGCACATGAAGGCGTCGCGCTTGAGGTACTCGATCTTGTCGAGGTCGAGCGAGCCGGAGATCAGCCCCTGCAGCGCGCTCCCGCTCGCGCCGCGGATGAGCGCCATGATGCCGTCCGGCGCCTCGGGCCCCAGCTCGGCGCGGAGGATCTCCGAGATCTCGCCGGTCATGATGAGCGGGCGCGCGACCTCCTCGTGGTGCAGCGCGCCGATCTCCTCCAGCGCGTGCGAGAAGGGATAGTGCCCCACGTCGTGCAGGAGCGCGGCGTAGCGCGCCAGCCGGCTCTCGTCGGCGCGCAGGACGATGCCGCGGTCCTCGAACAGGGCGAGGGCGCGCCGGGCGAGGTGGTACGCGCCGAGCGCGTGCTCGAATCGCGAGTGGCTCGCGCCGGGATAGACGAGATACGCGAGACCGAGCTGGCGGACGTAGCGCAGCCGCTGGAAGGGACGCGAGTCCACCAGCCGCAGCGCGAGCGGGTCCACCCGGATGTTGTTCCAGAGCGGATCGCGAATGATCTCGAAGGGCATGCGCGAAAGGTGTCGCGCGCGCCGCGCCGGGGCTAGCGCGCGGCCAGCAGGTCCTGGACGAGCGCGACGAGCGCCTTCCGCTCGAAGGGCTTCTGCAGGAAGCGGGTGGTGTCCTGCATCAGGCCGCGGCGCTCCACCTCGTCGGCGGTGTAGCCGGACATGAAGATCACCGGGAGCCCGGGCGCCCGCTCGCGCAGCTCGGCGGCGAGCTGGTGCCCGCTCATGACGGGCATGAAGACGTCGGTGAGCACGAGGGCGATCTCGTCGCCGTGCCGGGCGAACTGCTCGAGCGCGTCGTGACCCGACTCGGCCTCCACGATGCGGTAGCCGTGCAGCGCCAGCATGCGGCGCAGCGAGGTGCGCACCGAGGGCTCGTCGTCCACCACCAGCAGCATCGCCCCGGTGGTCACCGGTGTGCTGGGCGGCGTGGGGACCGGCGCCGCGGTCACCGTCTCGTCGTGGTGCCGCGGCAGGAGCACGCAGAACGTGGTGCCCTGGCCCAGCACCGTATCGACGGTGATGACGCCGCGCGCCTGCTGGACGATCGCGAACGCGGTCGACAGCCCGAGCCCCGTGCCGCGTCCCGCCTCCTTCGTGGTGAAGAAGGGCTCGAACAGCAGCGGTATGTGCTCCGCATCGATCCCCGAGCCCGTGTCGGCGACCGACAGCCGCACGTACTGGCCGGGCGCCAGGTTGGGCACGTAGAGCCCCGTGCTGCCGACGACGACGTTGCTCGTCGTCACCGTGGCGGTGCCGCCGGCGGGCATCGCGTCGTGGGCGTTGGAGAGCAGGTTGAGGAGCACCTGCTCCATCTGTCCCTCGTCGGCGTAGACGAGCCAGAGGTCCTCGCCGAGCACGAACTGCATGTCGATCCCCGCGCCGACGTAGCGCCGCAGCATCGCCGACATGCCGCCGAGGATGCGGTTGACGTCCAGCGCGCTGGAGCGGACGACGTGGGCGCGGCTGAAGGTGAGCAGCTGCCGCGTGAGCGCCGAGCCGTTACGCACCGAGCGGTCGATCTCTTCGAGATGCACACGGTCGGGCGCGTCGGGCGCCATCCCGTCCATCAGCAGCTCGGCGTTGCAGCGCACCGCGGTGAGCAGGTTGTTGATGTCGTGGGCGACGCCGCCGGCGAGGCGCCCGACCGCTTCGATCTTCTGCTGGTGGAGGATCTGCGTCTCGAGGCGCTTCCGCTCGGTGATGTCCGTCGCGACGGCGCCGAGCGCGTACGGGTGGCCGCGCTCGTCGAGGAGGGGAAAGCGGGAGAGCAGGAAGACCCGCTCCTCGCCGCCGACGGTGAAGGTCTCCTCGTGGGCCTCGGGCTTGCGGCCGGACAGCGCGGCGGCGTCGGCGGCGGCGATACGGCCCGCTTCGGTCGAAGGGAAGAGATCACTGGCGTGCCGGCCCGGCGCATCCTCCGCCGGCAGGTCGTTGATGGCCGAGAAGGTGTCGTTGACCATGATGTACCGGCCCTCCATGTCCTTCACGGCGACCATGGCAGGCAGGTGGTCGATCACGGCGCGGAGGAGGCGGCGGCTGTCCTCCGTCTCGCGCGCGGCGTCCTGCGTGGCCTTCACCTGCGCCTCGAGGCCGCCGTACAGCGCTCGCAGGCGGGCTGTCATGACGTTGAAGGCGACGGCGAGGCGTCCGATCTCGTCGCGGGTGCGCACCGGGGCCGTGGCGTTCAGGTCGCCGCTGGCGACCTTCTGCGCCGCGTCGGCGATGGCGAGCACGGGGCCCGCGATCTGGCGGGCGACGAGGGAGATCCCCACGCCGAGGGCGAGGGCGGTGAGGAGGCCGGTGAGCAGGATGACCCACGCGAGCCGGCGTGCCGGTGCCAGCGCCTCGTCGGCGTGCATCTCCGCGAAGAGGGCGAGCCCCTGCTGCGGGAGCCACTGGTAGACGCCGATGACCTCGTCGCCCTGGTAGTTGCGGTAGATGCCGGCGCCCGAGGCGCCCCCCACGGCGCGATCGATCGTCGGCGTGTGCACGGCGAGCGCCCGCGCGCCACGCGTGGCCCCGCCGCCGCTGACGAAGTGATGCAGGCCATCCAGCAGGTACGCCTCGCCGGTGCGACCGAGGCCGGCACGTTCGGAGATCACCGCCTCGACGCGCGACAGGTTGGCCTCGCCGACGATCACGCCCATGGTGCGGCCGTGCGCATCGCGCACGGGATAGGCGATCGCCAGGGTCGAGGCGCCGGCGGCCTCGGCGGGGAAGGCGTTCTGCACCACCCGGCCGAACCGCTCCTCGCGGACGAGCTGCGTGAGCGGCCCGAGATCGCCCACCTGCGCGCTGTCGCTCGTGGCGAGGAGGCGGTCTCCCTTGGGCGAAAGGAGCAGGATCCGGGTGAAGTCCCCCTGCGTGACCACGGCGCGCCGGAGGACGGCGGAGAGGGTATCGGTGAAGCCGTTGTGACGTCCCGCGTCGAGCGGGCCGACGCCGTTGACGACGCGGGGAAGGGAGGCGAGGAAGCGGAGGTCGTTGGCCTGCTCGTCGACCCAGCGGCCGAACTGTGCCGCGCGCACCGCCGTCGCGGCGCGGAGCCGCTCGTACGCGCTCTCGCGCAGGGCGCTCCGCGTCTGCACGAAGGCGATCCCCGAGGCGAGGAGCGCGACGGCGAGAGCGGGCAGGAAGAACGAGAGCGCCAACCGCGATGCCAGCCGGGTGCGCCAGGTTCTCCCGAAGCTTGTGGGGTTGGGGATCATGGGCACGTGACGGACGATCCATTCACGTGCGCTGCAACGCGGCGCGACACTGCCATGATCCGAGTATCGGTGGCAGGTGGGGAAGGCATAAGCCGGGGCCTCCGGCCGGGTGGACCAGAACGGGAAAGCGGCGCCGACCAGGTCGGCGCCGCTCTCTCGTGACGTACGTGTGACAGGAGCGGCTCAGCCCTGCGGGCCGGCGGCGCGGATGGACTCCGCGACGCTGCCGAACTTCTCGAAGTTGGTGCGGAACATCTCGGCGAGCTTGCGCGCCTGCGCGTCGTAGGCCGACGGATCCGACCAGGTGCCGCGCGGGTCGAGCACCTCGTTCGGCACGCCGGGGATGGACTGCGGGACGGCGAGCCCGAAGACCGGATCGGTGCGGTGCGCCGTGGCGTCGAGCCTTCCGTCGAGTGCCGCGTGCACCATGGCGCGCGTGTAGGCGAGCTTCATCCGCTTCCCCACGCCGAAGGGGCCGCCGCTCCACCCGGTATTGACCAGCCACACCTTCGAGTCGTGCTCGTCCACGAGGCGGCCGAGCATCTCGGCGTACTTCGTCGGATGCCAGACGAGGAAGACGGCGCCGAAGCAGGAGGAGAAGGTGGCCTGCGGCTCGGTGACGCCGCGCTCCGTGCCCGCCACCTTGGCGGTGTAGCCGGAGAGGAAGTAGTACATCGCCTGCTCGCGCGACAGCTTGGCCACCGGGGGGAGCACGCCGAAGGCGTCCGCGGTGAGGAAGACGATGTTCTTCGGGTGTCCGCCCCGACCGCTGGGCACGTGGTTGGGGATGTAGTGCAGCGGGTACGAGGCGCGCGTGTTCTCCGTCACCGTCTGGTCGTCGAACCGGACCCGCCGGCTGGCGTCATCGAGCACGACGTTCTCGAGGATCGTCCCGAACATCTGCGTGGTACGGTAGATGTCCGGCTCGCTCTCGGGAGAGAGGTTGATGACCTTGGCGTAGCAGCCCCCCTCGTAGTTGAAGGTGCCCTCGGGCGACCAGCCGTGCTCGTCGTCGCCGATGAGGGAGCGGGCCGGATCGGCGGAGAGCGTCGTCTTGCCGGTGCCGGAGAGGCCGAAGAAGAGGGCGGTGTCGCCGGCGGGGCCGATGTTGGCGGAGCAGTGCATGGAGAGCACCCCCTCCTTCGGCATGTAGTAGTTCATCACCGTGAACATCGCCTTCTTGAGCTCACCGGCGTAGCGCGTGCCGCCGATGAGGATCATGCGCCGCGCAAGGTTGAGCACGATGAAGGTGCCGGTGCGCGTGCCGTGCTTCGCCGGATCGGCCTGGAACTCCGGCGCGTGCAGCACCGTGAAGTTGGGGGCGAAGCCGGCCAGCTCGGAGAGCTCGGGACGGATGAACATGTTGCGGACGAACGCCATGTGCCAGGCGTTGGGCGACACGTAGCGCACGGCCAGGCGGTAGGCGGGATCGGCGCCGCAGAAGAGGTCCTGCACGAACAGCTCGTCGCGCGCGTCGAGGTACTGCTGGACGTCGGCGAGGAGAGCGTGGAAGTGATCGGGGGAGAGTGGCTGGTTGACCTTGCCCCAGTCGACGTCGGCCTCGCTGCCCGGCTCCCTGACGACGAACTTGTCGTTGGGGGAGCGCCCCGTGTGCGGGGCGGTGCGGGCCACGAAGGGACCCATGTCGGCGAGCCGTCCCTCGCCGCGGCGGATCGCCTGCTCGAGCAGCTCGGGGGCCACGAGGTTCCAGTGCACGCTTCCCGAAGGCGAGAGGCCCTGGCCTTCGAGGCTGCCCTGCAGCGCGGTGTCGTCCTGCGGCTTCGTCTGTGTCGCCATCGATGTCTGCCCTCGGGGTGTACGCGTGGCCGCGCGGAGCGCGCGGGCCAGCTCAGAGTTTCGAGAAGACCGTCGCCGCCGCGCCGCTCGAAGCGGCGAAGGCGGGTTCGGCGGATTGGGACCGCTCCTGCGCATCGACGACGGCGACGGCCGCCATGTTGACGATGTCCTGCACGTCGGCGCCGCGCTCCAGCACGTGGACGGGGCGCCGCATCCCCACGAGGATCGGGCCGATCGCCGTCGCCCCGCCCAGGTGATGCAGCAGCTTGTACGCGATGTTGCCCGCGCTCAGGTTCGGGAAGATGAGCACGTTCGCCTGCTCCTTGAGCGCGCTGAACGGATAGTCGCGCGCGAGGATCTCCGGATCGAAGGCGGCGTCGGCCTGCATCTCGCCGTCCACGACCAGGCTCGGGTCCCGCTCCTTCAGGAGCTGCGCCGCCCGCGACATCTTCTCCGCCTCGGGGTGCTTCACGGAGCCGAAGTTGGAGAACGACAGCATGGCGATGCGCGGCACCACACCCATGGTGCGCGTGATGCGGCTCGCCGCGAAGGCGATCTGCGCCACCTGCTCCGCCGTCGGATTGATGTTGACGGTGGTATCCGCGCAGAAGACGACGTGCCGCTCGGTGACGAGCATGTACATCCCGCTCACCAGCTTCGCGCTCGGGTGGGCCCCGATGACCTGCAGCGCCGGCCGGATCGTCTCCGGGTAGTGCATCGTCACGCCGGAAAGGAGGGCGTCGGCATCGCCGCGCGCCACCATGCACGATCCGAAGTAGTTGCCGTTGAAGAGCTGGCGGCGGGCCTCGTCCAGCGAGAGCCCCTTGCGCTGCCGGAGCTGCCACATGAAGTGGGCGTACTCGTCGCGCTTCTCGGAGGTCGCCGGATCCTCGATGGCGATCCCCTCGAGCGAGATGCGCTGCTCGCCGGCGATGCGCTCGATGGTCGCCTGGTTCCCGAGCAGGATGGGCTGGGCGATGCCGTCGTCCACGAGGATCGCCGCGGCGCGCATGATCTTCGGCTCCTCCCCCTCCGGGAAGACGATGCGCTTGGGATCGCGCTGCGCGCGGTTGATGAGGCCGCGGATGATGCCGCGCGCGCGGCCGAGCCGGAGCTCGAGCCTCTCGCGGTAGCCTTCCAGGTCGATGAACTCGCGCGCCACGCCGCTGGCCACCGCCGCCCATGCCACCGCCGGCGCCACCCAGAGCAGCACGCGCGGGTCGAAGGGGAAGGGGATGAGGTAGTCGGGGCCGAAGTGCACGTTGCGGAGCCCGTAGAGCGCCGCCACCGAGTCGGGGACGTCCTGCTTGGCGAGCAGCGCGAGGGCACGCGTCGCCGCCATCTTCATCTCCTCGTTGATCTCCGTCGCGCGGACGTCGAGCGCGCCGCGGAAGATGAACGGGAAGCCGAGGACGTTGTTGACCTGGTTGGCGTAGTCGCTGCGCCCCGTCGCGATGATCGCGTCGTCGCGGACCTTGCGGATCTCCTCCGGCGTGATCTCGGGAACCGGGTTCGCCAGGGCGAAGATGACCGGCCGCGCCGCCATCTGCGCGACCATGTCGCCGGTGACCGCGCCGGCGACGGACAGGCCGACGAAGACGTCGGCGCCGACGAGCGCGTCGCGCAGGTCGCGCGCCGGCGTCTTCGCGAGGAAGCGCGCCTTGTACGGGTCCATGTGCCCGTCGGGGCGTCCCTCGTAGATCACCCCTTCGCGGTCGCACATCAGGATGTGCTCGCGCTTCACGCCGAGCCGCACGTAGTGCTCGGCGGTGCTGATCGCCGCGGCGCCCGCGCCCGAGAAGACGACCTTCACCTGCGCGATGTCCTTCCCGACGATCTCGAGCGCGTTCAGCAGCGCCGCGCCCGAGATGATCGCGGTGCCGTGCTGGTCGTCGTGGAACACCGGGATCCCCATCGTCCTGCGCAGGGTCTCCTCGATGTAGAAGCACTCCGGCGCCTTGATGTCCTCCAGGTTGATCCCCCCCACCGTGGGCTCGAGGAGCTGGCAGAACTTGATGACGTCGTCGGGATTCTCCGAGCCCACCTCGAGGTCGAAGACGTCGATGTCGGAGAACTGCTTGAAGAGGTTGGCCTTCCCCTCCATCACCGGCTTGCCGGCCAGCGCCCCGATGTTGCCGAGGCCGAGCACGGCGGTGCCGTTGGTGACGACCGCCACGAGGTTGCCGCGGGCCGTGTACTTGTACACGTCCTCGGGGTTGTCCTTGATGGCGAGACAGGGTTCGGCCACGCCCGGCGAGTAGGCGAGCGCAAGGTCCCGCTGATTGTTCAGCGGCTTCGTCGGAACGACCGCGATCTTGCCGGGCCGTCCGCGGGAGTGGTACTCGAGGGCTTCGTCGCGTTTGGTCATTGAGACCCTAAAGGTAGCGACGCGGGGCGGGGAGGTGGACCCCTGACGCCCTGGCGCCCCCCGCGGGTGCCGGCTGCGTCCCCCGCCCCCCCCGGGCCGAACGGCGGGATATCTTGCATCCACTCATGCCGATCCACCCCGCTCGCGACCTCGGCGCCCCCGGGCCCGCCGCCGGTGCCCCCGCCTCCCGCTCCCCGCGCGTCGCCGTCATCGGCGCCGGAGCGGCGGGCCTGATGGCCGCCATCTTCGCCGCGGCGGGCGGGGCCGAGACCCTCCTGCTCGAGCGCACGCGCGACGGCGGGCGCAAGATCCTCATCAGCGGCGGAGGCCGGTGCAACGTCCTCCCCTCCCGGCTCGACGAGGGACGCTTCGTCACGGACTCCTCCCCGAACACCCTGCGCAAGATCATCCGCTCGTGGCCCCTCGCCGAGCAGGTCGCCTTCTTCGAGCAGGAGCTCGGCATTCCGCTCGTCGAGGAGACGGAATCGCTCAAGCTCTTTCCGGCCAGCCACAAGGCGCGCGACGTGCGCGACGGGCTGCTGGAGCACGCGCTGCGCGTGGGAGTGCAGCGGCGCATGGAGACCACCGTGACTGGCCTCCAGCGCGAGGGTTCGGGGTGGCGCGTGCTGACGCAGGAGAGCGGCCCGCTCGACGTCGACCGCGTGATCGTCGCCACGGGAGGGCTGTCCGTGCCGAACACGGGAAGCGACGGCACCGGCCTGCAGGTGCTGCGCACACTCGGACACACGATCCATCCGACCTACGCGGCGCTCACCCCGCTCACCGCCGAGCCGCCCCCGTTCGGGCAGCTCTCGGGGATCTCGCTCACGGTCACGCTGACGGCGCGGGCCGCGGCGCGCGAGTCCACCGCCACCGGTGGCTTCCTCTTCACGCATCACGGCTACAGCGGTCCGTCGGTGCTCAACGTCTCGCACGTCGCGGTGCGCTCGAAGGCGGAGCGGACGGAGCGCGCGGTGATCTCGGTGCGGTGGACCACGCACGGCGACGCCGAATGGGAGGCGCTGCTCAAACCACACGGCGCACGCAGCGTGGGCGGAGTCGTTCGTGCCGAGCTCCCCGACCGGCTGGCCACGGCGCTGCTCGAGATGGCGCGCGTGGATCCGGCGCGCCAGCTCGCGGAGCTCACGCGCGACGAGCGGCGCCGCGTGATCGACGTGCTCGTGCGCGGCGCTCTCCCCTGGACCGGCGACGAGGGCTACAAGAAGGCCGAGGTGACGGGAGGGGGGGTGAGTCTCGCCGAGGTGGACCCGCGCACCATGGAGAGCCGGCTGCACGAGGGGCTCTACCTGTGCGGCGAGGTGCTCGACGCCTTCGGCCCCATCGGCGGCTATAACTTTCTCTGGGCCTGGGCGACCGGCCGCGCCGCGGGCCGCGGCGCGGCCACTCCCTGAGCCTCGCGCTTCCCGACCGGGCCCGTTCATTCCGCCGATGCACCGACTCGCTCCACTCGCCGCGCTGATCATCGCCCTCCTCGGCTGCACGACCGCCCGCGTCGAGACGACGACGGTCACGACGGGCCGCCCTCGGCTGGCGGTCGTCGCGACCCTGGCCCCCCGCGACTTCCTCGCGCTGCGCTGGGTCGAGGGAACCTGGCGCGGCACCGGCGCCGACGGCACCGTGCAGGCGCCATTCTACGAGCGCTATTCCTTCGCCGACGACTCCACGCTCACCGTGCTCTCGTTCTCGGACTCGACACTGTCGACGGCGCGCGACACGATACGGTTCGTGCTCCGCGACGGCCATCTGACGGCGACGTCGGCGCGCACGCCGGCGCGCTGGGCCGCGAGCGCCGCCGACAGCGCCACCGTCGCCTTCGTCCCGCTCGCCGGCGCGAGTGACGGCTTCGTGTGGCACAGCGAAGCTGACGGCCGCTGGCGCGCCACGCACGTCTGGTCCGCCACCGACAGCTCGGCGATGCGGCGCCTCGACTTTCTCATGACGAGGATCTCGCGATGATGAAGCTCGACGACGCGCGCTGGAGCGGGCTGGCACAGGCGTTCGGCTCCGCCGAGGACGTGCCGCGCCTGCTTGCCGCGCTGCTGGAGATCGAGGACGAACGGGACCGCGCGCAGCTCTGGTTCGCGCTCTGGCGCATGCTCTGCCCGCCCGATGCCGTGTACGATGCCGGCTACGCGGCGACGCCCCATCTGGTGCTGGCGAGCCGGCGCTTCGACCTTCGCGAGCGCGCGCAGGCGATCCAGCTCGTGGCGTCGATCGAGCTGGGACGCCAGCGCGACGGCGGCCCGCCCATCCCGCCCGACCTGCTCGACGCCTATGCCTCGGCCATCGACGGACTGCCGCGCGAGGTGGTGGACTGCCTGGCCGAGCCCTGGGACACCGAGGTGGCGCAGGTGCTCGCGGCGGCGCTCCTGGTGGGGAAGCGGCAGCCGGGCCTGGGCGCGCGGATGCTGGAGGAGTGATTGCGGTTCATCGGTCTCTCGGCTTTTCAGTTTTTCGGCCCCGGGACGCAAGGGCATCCCGAGGCCGGCCGAGACCCGACAAACCGACAACCCGTGAACGGGCAGTTCGCGGCGCGTGAACTGCCGGCCGGAGCACCGCGGAGCGGAAATCCAGCCCTACATCTCGAACTCGCGCGCGTGCGTGACGGCGAAGGCGAAGGTCTTCGCGCGGCTGCGGCTCTCCATCGCGTCGGCCACCCGCTCGAGGCGCATGGGGATGGAGAGGATCTTCTCCTGCGCGCGCTTGCCGATCTCGTCGAGCCCGGTGATCGTCTCGATCGCCCAGTACTTGATCTGCTCCTCGACGATCGTGAGGTAGTCGCGCGGACCGTAGATCCCGGCGCGGCGGATCACGTCGGCCATGTCGCGGAAGTTGGGCATGTTGACCCCCGGCATGTCGATCGACGGCATGATCTCGGCCGCCGAGGCGAGCGCGGTGTTGGGGTCGCGCTTGAGCACTTCCTTGAAGATGGTGCGATAGAAGATGTAGTGGCGCGCCTCCTCCTTGGCCACGTTCGCCAGCACGGTGCCGATGAGCGGCTCGTACTTGCCGGCCAGCTTGCCGGTGTTGGCGTGGCTCACCTGCGTCGCGCGCTCCTGCAGCGACGTGTAGACGAACACGCGGTACGGGTCCTTGTCCCAGGTCGGCTCGAACCCCGCACGGAGATACTCGAACTGCATGCGCTCGAGCACGGGGTTGTCGAGGATCTTCGTGTCGTGCATGTAGTCGTGGAGCACCGCGCCGTGCCGGTCCTCTTCCGCCGTCCACAGGTTCGTCCACTTGGCCCAGAAGGTATCGCCGCCAAGGTACGTGGCGAGCAGACGATGGAAGTGCGGCAGCCCCTCCTCGGTGAGGAGGTTGAGCGCGAGAGCGACGCGCGCGGGAAGACTGATGCCCGTCGAGCGCTCCCGCAGCTGCCGGATGTACGCGTCGGGGTCGGTGTCCGGTGCCGGCGCCAGCAGCTCGCTCGGGAACCAGAGGACGCGCTTCGCCTCGTGCGTCACCATGAGGTCGTGCACCACCGATTCCAGGTCGGCGAGCACTTCCACCTTGGCGAGCGTCTCTCTTTCGAAGGATGTCATGCTCACAATTTGGTCGATGCGGCGCGCGGGGTCCAGCAGTGGGGCCAAACCGCTTCGCGCGGCGCGCGGTTCCCGGCTCGGCGGCGTGCGCGACGCGCCGGTGGGCTCATCCGCATGGGCTCGACAGGGCAGATCGGATGCCATACGGGCTCGGAAACGCCGAACGCCGTTCGACGAATCGGTGGCCCGGCGGCGGTTGACACACCGGCGCCGCCAGTGCGTATGATGAGGCGTGGGCCGGACCGTCGTCGACGGCACCGCCTGCCGCGTGCCTCCGCCGCCCGAGGATCTCATGATGGATGAATCGTCGCCGCGCACAGAGCCCAGTGGCGCCCTCGTCCCGCCGCCCAAGGTTCCCCGCACGGCGCTTGCCACCCTGCCGGAGCCGGTGCCGCCGCGTCTGCCCTTTCGCTCCCTTCGCGGGTCCGCATCGCGCGGCTCCCTGCCGGAGCTCTTCGGGAAGCTGCTCGCCGGCGCCCTGGACACGCTCGACTCGGTCGGCGACGCCGTGGCCCACGCGCTCGGGATTCGCGAGGACTGACCCGCTGCGCGCGCCGCCGGTTGCGTCGCCGGCGACGCGCCCGCAGACTGTCGGGATTCCTTCGCCTACTTCCAGGGATCCCGATGATCAGGACGCAGGGGTGCGCCGCGTGACGCGCGGAGCGGGCGACCGCTGGCTCGCCGGCGACGCCGTGCCCGGTGTGTCATTCGCGCTGCACGACGCCGTTCGCGTGACCGGCGGCGAGCACGATGGCGCGCGTGGGACCATCGCGCTGCTCATCGCGCTCTCCCCGGAGCCGTCGTACCTCGTCGCGGTCGCCGGCCGGGGAGACCTGCGCGTACGACAGCGCCAGCTCCGCGCGGATGACTGACGCCGGCCGCGAGGAACACGGGGTCGTCCCACCCGTGGCCTACGCGCGGCGCATCGGACTGTTCTCGGGCACGATGCTCGTGGTCGGCGGCATCGTCGGATCGGGCATCTTCCTCAACCCCGCCATCGTGGCGCAGCGTGTCGGATCGGCGGGGATGATCATGACGACGTGGGGGCTGGGCGCGGTGGTCGCGGTGCTCGGCGCGTTCATCTTCGCCGAGCATGGGGCGCGGCAGCCGGCGGCGGGGGGCGGCTACGTGTACCTGCGCGATGCGTTCGGGTCGCTGCCCGCGTTCCTCTACGGGTGGGCGCTGCTGCTCGCCATCGCGACCGGTGCGGCGGCGGCGGTTGCCGTGACCTTCGCGAGCTATGCGGCACCCCTGGTCGGCCTGCCGCTCACCGCGGAGCCCGCGCTGGCCATCTCGGCCATCGTGGCGCTGTCGGTCGTGAACATCGTCGGGGTGAGCCCGGGGGCGTGGACGCAGAACGTCTTCACGCTGCTCAAGCTCGCGGCCATTGCCGTGCTGGTGATCGGCGCCTTCGTGGCGCCGGCTGCGGCGCCATTCGCGGTGCACGCGTGCGTTGCGCCGTCACCCTGCGCCGCGGCGGCGCCGTCTACAATGTTCGGGGTCGCGATCGCGATGGGCACCGCCCTCGTGCCGGTGCTCTTCGCGTACGGGGGCTGGCAGCAGAGCAACTTCGTGGCGGAGGAGATGGTGGACGCGGAGCGCAACCTGCCGCGCGCCCTGCTCGTCGGCGTGCTGCTCGTGGCGGCGGTCTACCTTGCCGTGAACCTCACCTACCTGCGCGCGCTCGGCGTGAGCGGGCTCGCGCAGAGCCACGCTCCGGCGGCCGACGTGATGGAACGCTACTTCGGCGCGAGAGGGCGGCGGCTGATCGCCGCGGGGATCGCGATCTCGACCTTCGGCTTCCTGAACCTCGTGATCCTGGTGACGCCGCGCGTGTACCAGGCGATGGCGCGAGACGGGCTCTTCTTCGCGAAGTTCGCCGAGCTGCATCACCGCTATCGCACGCCGGTGGCGGCCATCGCCGTGCAGGGGGCGTGGGCGGTGGCGCTCCTGCTCTCCGGCAGCTACGGCCAGCTGCTGGACTGGGTGACCTTCGCCGACTGGATCTTCTTCGGCGTGACGGCGGCGTCGCTCGTGGTGTACCGGAGACGCGAGCGCGGCGCGACGGTGACGCACTTCCGCGCGCCATTCTATCCGTGGACGGTGATCCTCTTCGTGCTCGCCTGCGTGTACGTCGTCGCGGGCGCCGTCGTATCCAATCCGGGTAACGCGGCGCGCGGAGTGGTGCTCCTCGCGGCGGGGGTGCCGGTGTACCACTTCTGGTCGCGCCGCGCCCGGTAGCGCCCGCGCCCGGTAGCTCCCGTGCTCGCCGCGCGCCAGCGCTGGCGCCGCGCCTGCGCCGCGGTGAGCTTGCGTGATGAGCACTAACGACTGGGTCTCGATCGCCACCTTCGGCGCGGGGCTGGACGCGGACATCGCCGTGGCGCGGCTGGAATCGGCGGGGATCCTCGCCGTCGCGCGCGGCAACGACATCGTGGGGATCTTCGGCCCCGGCTTCCAGGGGGCCACGGCGCGCGGCGTGGAGGTCCTCGTCCCCACCGATGCCGTGGACGCGGCGCGCGAGCTGCTTGCCGAGGAGGGCTGACGATGGCGCTCACCGCGACCGTCTACAACTTCGACGTGCAGCTCGCCGACGTGGACCGCGGCGTGTACGAGGCGCTCTCCTTCCGCGTCGCGTGCCAGCCGTCGGAGACGGAGGAATATCTGCTCTCGCGCGTCATCGCGTATTGCCTGGAGTATGCCGAGGGGATCGGCTTCTCCAAGGGGATCGCCGAGCCGGACGTGCCGGCGCTGTTCGTCTCCGATCTCACGGGCGCGATGCAGGTCTGGATCGACGTCGGCCTTCCCGACGCGGCGCGGCTGCACAAGGCGAGCAAGGCGGCGCCGCGCGTAGCGGTGTATTCACACCGCGAGCCGCGCCAGCTCCTGCAGGCATTGACAGGCGAGCGGATCCATCGCGCCGCGGAGCTGGAGCTCTATACGATCGACCGCGACCTGATCGCGTCGCTCGTGGCGCGGCTGGACCGGCGCAACAAGTGGGATCTGAGCGTCACCGAGCGGCATCTGTACGTCACGGTCGGGGGGGAGACGCTGGAGGGGGATGTGGTGAGGCAGGCGCTGGTGTGAACGCGGAACGGGGAGCGGCTTGAAGTGAGAGGTGAGAAGTGAGAGTTCAGAAGCGAGAGGTGAGAAGTGAGAGGTGAGAAGTGAGAGGGCACGCCTCGGGACGCGAGGTGCCTCTTGCCGATCGATAGGAGGATGCTCAGCATTCCGCTCCTCATCCCTCGGTCGCGAACAGGGCGACAGTGGACCGGTAGGGAGTGCGTCCTAGCGCTTGGGAACATGCGCCACGCCTACGGATGCCCGGTGGATCGGCGCGTGGGTCCGCCCGGCCGGGCGGAGACAGTTCACCGCACTGCCGATGCGGTCGTCGGTGAGATATCGAGTCGGTGGTCGGCGAGCAGCGCGTCGATGTCCCGGCGAGCGCCGCCCACGTACGTCCACGCGAGGTCGACCTCGGAGGCGATGCACCACGCGTGATCGCTCGGCCACCAGAGGTTGGCCGACCGGTGGACGAACGGGATGGCCGAGAGGCTCGTCATGGCGCTCTCGACGGGACCACTGAAGACGTGGTATCCCCGGTGGGGCAGGACTAGCGTCGGTGGGCTCGACGCCGGAACTACGGAGTCACCCCATCCTTCCCAGACTGCGAAGACGCATTGCTCGGGCGTGGTCGTCGCCCCGCGCAAGTGCTCGACGAGCGCAACGAGTACTGTCGGGGGCAGAGACCCGCACTCCACTGAGGCGGTCGTTCGGACGGATTCCTGCAGCATCGTGAGGCTCCGCGGGTCATCGAGCGAAACGCCAAGTGTCGTCGCGCGCGCGTGCCAGCTCGGCGTCGGCCCGGAGATGCCACTACCGCGTGGCGCGCCGATCGGATGATACACGCGCGCGTACGCATCGAACCCGCCGGGAAGAAACGAGCCGACATGTCGCGCAAAGGTGGTAAGTGACGCGCGTAACCACGCGACCGCGTCCTCCACGCCATCGGGAGCGAGTGCTCGAAGTGGCGATACCCCACTGCGCAAACCGCTGAGTGTCGACCGCGGCTCCTCGGACATCGGCATACCTCCATGGACGACGACCCAACGTGACATGGCGTGTGAACGGCTCGTCAACGTCATATGACGGCGCCTGCAGCGCAACCGCTGGACGTCGCCTCAGCGGCGAACGGCGTTCACGCCGAGTGATTGTGTGATGCATCCGAGCGTGAGACATGAAATCTTCGGGATAGCGCTTTACACTGCCGTGAGCCCGAGGGAGCCAGTGAGTCTGCCTCCCGATGTCGTTAGGAATGTGATCGCTGCCGAGAAGGCGCGACCAAAGTCAGGGCAAGTAACCGTGTCCCGCACAACTCCGGCGGTCGCTGACGTGGGATCAAGGGGCAGAGCTGGCGCAGCACGCGCCGCTCCGGATCGACACGGGGCTCGCCGTCTACTTCTGCGATCCACACAGTCCCTGGCAGCGCGGCACGAGCGAGAACACAAACGGGCTGCTGCGGCAGTATTTCCCGAAAGGCACGGACCTGACTGCACACACCACCGCGGATCTCGCGGCCGTGGCCCTTGCGCTCAATACGCGACCACGGAAGACACTCCGCTGGCAAAGGCCCTCAGCTCGCGCTGCCCTGCTACGCCCTCGTTACTCGATGTACCCGCGCAGCCGCTCCAGCATCCGCGTATCCGTCGCCGTGTGATCATCCAGCTTCGGCGTCTCGATCACCTTCGGCACCGCCGCGAGCCGCGGATCGTTCATGATCCGCCGGAAGGGGATCTCCCCGAGCGAGCCCTCGGCGATGAGCTCGTGCCGGTCCTTGCGTGAGGCGAACGGCGTCTTGGAATCGTTCAGGTGCATCACGCGCAGGCGGCTCAGCCCCATCGTGTCATCCAGTCGCGCCATCACGCCGTCGTAGTCCTGCACCAGATCGTAGCCGGCCGAGTACACGTGGCAGCTGTCCAGGCAGATCCCGACGCGGTGCTGATACGCGGGATCGATCAGCGAGATGATCGCCTGGAGCTCCTCGAAGGTGGCGCCGAGTGCGGTGCCCGAGCCCGCCGTGGTCTCGAGGCAGAGGATCGTGTCGCCGGGTGCCTGCGCGAATGCCAGGTTGATGCTCTCGGCGTTGCGCGCGATGCCGGCGTCGCGCTCGTCCATGTAGTTGCCGGGATGCGAGACGAGGTAGTGCAGCCCCAGCGCCGCGCACCGGCGCAGCTCGGACGTGAACGACTCGATCGAGCGCGCCCGCAGCACGGAATCCGGGCTCGCCAGGTTGATGAGATACGAGTCGTGCGCCATGGTCGCCGTGACATCGGTCTCCGCGAGGCGCGCGCGGAACGAGGCGCATTCGGCGTCGAGACACTCTCGCTCGGCCCAGCGATTGGCCATCTTGGTGAAGAGCTGCATGGCCGTGGCGCGGACTGCCGCCGCGCGAGGGGGCGCCTCGGGAACGCCGCCCGCCGCGCTGATGTGGGCGCCGAGGAGAAGAGGCGAGGTCACGAGACGTCAGCGCGCTCCACGCAGCCAGCCCTCGGGGTCCACCGCGCGCCCCTTCGGGCGCATCTCGAAGTGCAGGTGCGGCTTGAGATCGGGGTCGGAGATGCCGACGGTGCCCACCACGTCGCCCTTGCGCACGGTGGCACCCTGGCGCAGCGCGGCGGAGTTGAGCGAGGCATAGATCGAATAGTCGCCCCCCCCGTGCTGGAGGATCACCGTCAGGCCGTACGTCCCGAGCTGGCCGACGCTCACGACGGTGCCGGGGGCGACGGCCTTGACCGCGGTGCCGACCGGCGCGGCGATGCCGATCCCGTTCCAGCGCGTCGTGGTGTTGTTGGGATTGATCACGCGGCCGAAGCGATACAGCACGGTGCCGTCCACCGGCCAGTCGAGCCGGCCGAGGTCGGAGGTCCTGAGCGTGCTCGCGGTGCGCGTGGCGTTGGGGCGCGCGCTTTCGGTGCGGCGGCGCTCCGCCTCGATCGACGCGATGACATTCCCCAGCCGGCTCTCCGACAGGCGGATCTTGGCGAGCCGCGCCTGGATCTGCCTGGTGGACATCTGCGCCTGCTGCAGGTTCGTCGTGCGCGACTTCCGCAGCAGGCCGAGACGCTCCTCCTCCCGCTGCTTCTCGGTCCGGTTCTCCTCGACGGCGTCGCGCAGCTTCACCAGCTCGGTGTGCTGGCGTGCGACGTCGTTTCGCAGAGACTCGACACGGCGCACGAGCGCGCGGTCGTGCAGGGCGAGCTCGTGGAGATACTTGTAGCGCGCCACGAGCTCGCCGAACGACCGCGCGGTGAGCAGCGCCTCGGCCGAGTAGAGCGGGCCGCGCTTGTAGATGTCCACCAGGCGTTGCTGCAGCGAGGTCTTGCGGTGCTCCAGCTCCGACTCGGCCGACGCCATCTTGACAGTCGTCTCGGCGACGTCCCCGCTGATCGCCTCGAGCTGGGCGTCGAGCGTGTGCAGCACCCGCTCGGTGGCCGAGCGCTGGCGGTCGAGGTTGGCGACCTCCTCGCGAAGGTCGTGAACGTTGCCCTGCATGCCGGCCATTCGGCGCTCGAGCTCCGCGCGCTCGCGACGGATCCGATCGAGCTCCTCGCGCTGGGCGCGGATGCGCGCGTCCGCGCTCTGGGCGCGCGCCGCCACGGGGACGGCGAGCAGCAGTGCGGCGAGCAGGAGCGCTCGTCCGCCGCGACTCAGATGCGGCGTAGGTGCCTCCCCACGGAGACCGAGCTCCCGACGAGGCCGATGAGTGCGCCGGCGAGCAGTCCGAGGGCGATGAGCTTCCCGTCGAAGAAGACGGTCTGGATGAGGTAGCGGTCGATGACCGTACGCGCGATCCAGGTGAGGAGAAGCGCCAGGAGGCCGCCGAGCACTCCCTTGGTGAACCCCTCGATGAGGAAGGGGCGCCGGATGTACGAGTCGGTGGCGCCGACGAGCCGCATGATCGAGATCTCCTTCGCGCGGGCGAGGACCGCCATTCGGATCGTCGCGCCGATGATGATCATCGAGACGGCGGCGAAGGCGATCCCCAGCCCGAGGCCGGCGATGCCGGCGATGTTGCGGAGGCGGTACAGCTTCTCGATCCACTCCTCGCCGTAGCGGATGTCGTCGATGAAGGGAAAGGCCTTCACCCGGGCCGCGACGCGCTTGACGGTCGCGGGGTCGCGCATCCCGGGCTTGAGCCGCACGTCGATCGACGCGGGGAGCACGGCGCCCTCGAAGACGTCGCGGAACTCGCCGAGCTCGCGCTGGGCGCGGGCGAGGGCCTGCGCCTGCGTCACGACCTGCGCGCTGAGCACCTGCGGAAAGGTCGCGATGTCGCCGGCCGCCTGCGCCACCTGCTCGGTCTCGGTGCTGTCGGCGATGAAGGCGCGGATCTCCACGCGGTCCTCCAGGCGGTCCAGCGCCTCGCGGATGTTCAGCGCCACGAGGCCGAACAGCCCGAAGGCGAACAAGGAGAAGGCGATCGTCGTCACGCTCAGCGCGCTGAGCAGGGGGGTGCGCTGGAAGGTGATCAGCGCGTCGCGAAGGGTGCGCATCAGCGGGGCGCCTCCGCCGAGTCGAACACTACGGCGCCGCGGTTCATCTCGATCGTGCGGAACTCCTGCCGGCGGATGAGCTCCAGGTTGTGCGTCGCCATCATCACCGCGGTGCCCGCGGCGTTGATGTCGCGGAGGAGCTGGAAGATGCCGCGCGTGGCGCGGTCGTCGAGGTTGCCGGTGGGCTCGTCGGCGATCAGCACGAAGGGGTCGTTCACGAGGGCCCTGGCGATGGCGACCCGCTGCTGCTCGCCCCCGGAGAGCTCGCGGGGGAAGCTGGTGCCCTTGGCGGCGAGCCCCACCTGCGTGAGGGCGCGCGCCACCTTCGGGCCGATCAGGTGCTGCGGCGCTCCAGTGACCTCGAGCGCGAAGGCGATGTTCTGCTCCGCCGTCCGGTTCTCCAGCAGCCGGAAGTCCTGGAAGACGATGCCGAGCTTGCGACGCAGCCTGGCGACGTCGCGCTGGCGGGCGGTCACGGAGCTCGTCCCGCTCACCTTGACCTCGCCGGTGGTGGGGCGCTCTTCCATGTACACCATCTTGAGCAGCGTCGTCTTGCCCGCGCCGCTCGGGCCGGTGAGGAAGATGAACTCCCCGCGCCCGACGCTCAGCGTCACGTCGTCCACGGCGGTGCCGGTGCGCGGGTAGACCTTCGTGGCGTGCGTGAAGCGGATCATTCGCGGGCGAGCGAGGCGGCGGGTTCGGCGTCGCCGAGCTCGATCAGCTGCCAGGTGTGTTGCGCGGTGACGGTGTCCACGACGGCCTTGAGCAGGCCGATGAGGATGGGTCCGAGCAGGATGCCGGCGAGGCCGAAGGTGTACACCCCGGTAATGAGCGCGACGAACATCCAGTAGAAGTTGAGCACGCCGGAGCGTTCGGCGGCGATCTTCGGCCGGAGGTAGTTCGAGATGAACAGCGTGTTGACCAGCATGCCGATCACGACCATGGCCACCGCCGAGCCGTACGCGTCGCGGAAGACCACGAGCCAGATGGCGACGGGGACGTAGACGCTCCAGGAACCGACGATCGGGAAGAAGCCGACGATGAAGGACACGACCGCCAGCGCGCCGGCGAGCGGGACCCCGAAGGCGACGTTCATGAGGAGGATGAGGAGCGACTTGAGCGTCTGCGTGAGCAGCGTCGAGTAGATCGCGCCGTACAGCACGCCGCGGACGTTGGCGTCGAGGGCGCGCCGGAGCTCCTCGTAGCGGGGCGGGATCTTCCCGCCCACGTAGTGCCCGATCTTCTCCGCCTCGATCAGGATGTAGAAGGCGGTGAAGAGGAAGATCGACGCCGAGACGCCGAAGCCGGCCAGTGCGGTCTTGACGAGCAGGGGAAGGCGCGTGCCGTACGCCGTGGCGCCGGCGATGAAGCCCCCGATGGCGTCCGCCGCCTTGGCGTTCTTGAAGAAGGGCATGCGCTGGACGGCGATGTCGATCTTCCGGGCGATCTCCTCGTGATGCGTCGTCGCGTAGCCGATCACGTCGGCCAACTCGCTGTAGCTGTAGGCGAGGATCGCGAGAATGGGGAGGATGACCAGCAGCAGCGTGATCACCGCCGACAGCGTGGACCGCCCCGTCTTGCGCGACAGCCAGAGATAGAGCGGCCGGATGTAGAAGCCGATGATCAGGCCGAGGATCGCGGCGATGACGACGGTCTTCACCATCCAGATGAAGAGCATGAGCACGATCGCGCCGAGCGCGGTCGTGATCAGGATGCGCCGGACCTCCGGGAGCGTCAGGTCGGCCACGCGAGAGGAGGCGCGCCGCTCGATGCGCCGCCGCTCCGGCAGCTTGTCGGAGGCCAGCAGGGGATCGGTCATCAGGCGAAGTATCCGCGGCGCGTGTGGGAATCGAGGTCCGGCTTGACGACGCGCACGGTGTCCGACGGCGAGGCCGCGGTCACATCGCGCACGACGACCTCGCCCCGCTTGATGTGCTCGTCGGGCAGGACGGTGGCCAGCTCGTGCCGCCGCGGCCCGTGGACCCACGCCAGCTCCCCCTCCACGAGGAGGCGTGCCGCGCAGTCGGCGGGGTTCATCCGCACCTGCGGTCCGCGCTCGGCGTCGCCGAGGCGCGTATCGATCGAGCCGGCGACGAGCAGCGGCCGGTCGCGGCCCAGCTCAGGCACGCGCCTCGCCCAGCCCGCCCACCGCGACGTAGCCGTCGCCCAGGCGCATCAGCAGGCGGCGTCGGTGGAGGCCGTCGAGCACGCGCGCCGCGTCGTCGTGGCCCCCGCCCAACGCCGAGGCCAGATCGGCCGCGCCGGTGCAGCCCCTCTGGTACACCTGCTCCCACGCACGGCGCTCCCCGTCGTTCACGATCCCCACGATGCGCGCTCCATCGTCGGTCTCGAGGACGAGCGCGAGCCCGTGCCGCTCGAGCACCGTCTCGATCGCGTCCCAGTGGTCGTCGGTGACGCCGCGGAAGAGGAAGTAGGCCTCGCGATCCTCGCGCTCCGCCGCCACGTAGCGCAGCAGCAGCTTGGCGACGATCTCGTCGGCACAGGAGAAATCGATCATCCCCACATGGGAGAAATCGATCACGGTCAGCGTCCGCTCGCGGGCATCGGCGAGCAGCGCCTCGATCTGCGTCCGGACGGCGGCGCCGGTGGGACGCGTGACGAGATTGGAATACAGCTCACATGACAGCGTCGAGCGCAGCACGGAGCTCAAATCGATGTGCATCATCATCGCGGGCCCCCGGAGACCCGCTCTGGTATGGTGACCTGGACCTGTGCTCCCGGAAAGGGAGCCAGCTTCTCCGCGAGCGGGACGTCGTCGTCACAGCTCGGGACGATCGCGATCTTCGCCGTGCCACTGCGGACACTCACCTTGCCGTCCCAGCGCCCGACGTACCGTCGCACGCCGGCGAGCCCCTGTCCGCGACCTGGGTCACGAAACCGGCTCACTCCACGAATGACCGCTTCCTCGAGCGCGGCGGCGTCGTCCCACCGGTCGCTGCGCACGCGGCCAGGCGCGCTCTCCAGCGACTGGCGGAAGCCGAGCCCCGCATCGCACACGGCGATCACGACGACTCGACGATTGGCGAGCCGCTTGCGCCACGTATACGTCTGCACGCCGACGAAGCCGCCCTGGCCGGCGTGCTCCACGATGTTCTGGCAGACCTCGCTCAGCGTCATCGCGAATCCCACCGTCGCCTTGACGTCGATGTTCAGCTCCTTCGACAGGATCTGCTGCGCCTTCTGCTGGATGCGCCCGACGACGTCGTGGACGTCCTCGCTCTTCGTCACCGCGGTGATCTCGAGCAGCACGCTCGACTCGCCCCCGCGCGCGCGCGGCACGCTGCCGTGCAGGTCGAACAGCCCGTCGGCGTGCTTGAAGAAGCCGGTGCGCGCCCAGTAGCTCCCCGTCTCCTCGGCGTCGGGCACGGCGAACGCCGCGCGCTCGGCGCGCGACTGGCCGAGCGCCAGCAGCGCGGTCAGCCCGTAGGGCGAGGCCCAGCGGCAGTGACGCGCGTCCACGAGCAGCTTGGCATCGGCGGGAACCGCGGCGAGCTGCTCCACCACCTGCTCGAACGTGTGGTCGTCAAGCGAGGGAGGAACGGTGATGACGCTGGTCACGAGAGGCTGAGTTCTCCGCGCAGGTGGGCCGCGAGTCCGGTGGCTCCCCGGTGCCCGACGTTCCGGGCCGCGGCCACGCCGGCCGCCGTCATCGCGTCCGTTAACCTATCACCCGCGACCATCCGGGAGAAATAGGTAGCGCCCCAGACGTCGCCGCAGCCGGTGGGATCGCCTGGGTCATTGACGTTCTCCGCGGGCACCAACTCTGTGCGGATCGCGCCCAGCCCCCCCGTCGCGCCGCGCGGCCCGGTGGCAAGGCCGCCCCGAGGGGGAAGATCACATATCGTGTCGAATCCCGGCGCCGCGAAGTACACGGCGCCCCGCTTTCCCAGCGTCACGAGCAGGCACGATACCCCCGCGGCGAGCGCCGTCGCGGCCAGACTCATCGGATCGGGCGCGACGATCGCCGCCTCCTCCTCGTTCATCTGCAGGAAGTCGAAGCAGCCACACCACTCCACGATGTTGGGGATCGGCCGCGGGGTGCGCAGCCCGTCGGGCTGCACCGCCATCACCATCATGTGCAGGTCGCAGTGGATGGGACCCTTGAAGTGCGCGCGCAGCAGCTGCGCCGTCTCCAGGTCCAGCTCCCAGCCACTGAGGAAGTTGACGTACAGCGCGTCGAGCCGCGCCTCGTCGATGAGCGGCTTGAGCCCGAGCCAGCTCCACCCCGGGATCCCGCCGGTGAGGATCTCGGTGCGCCGCTCGTCGTCGTAATAGCGCAGCTCCACGCGATGGCCGGCATAGGGCACCTCGACGAGCGCCGCGTCGGGCGCGATGTGGCGGAGCGACCGCACATACTCACGCGCCCGCGCCGCCAGATCGTGGCCGACCTTCATGATCGGCACGATCTCCCAGTCGTCGGGCAGTGCGGCATCGAGGCCGCTGAGCGTGTAGGTGATACCCCCCCACTCCTCCACCGGGACGCTCCGCGCGTCGCGGCCATGGATCACGTCCCACACGAAGGTGCCGATCACGCCGATGCGCTTCCTTCTCGGTGCGACGTCGCCCGCCGCGCCCTCGCGGGGACGCGTCACACGCCGCCGAGGTGCTGCTGCTTGAAGCTCGCCACCGCACCGATCACCCCCGCCGTGCCGGGGAGCTCGCCGGCGACGATCCGCACCGCCTCGACCGCCGGGCTGAACGCGCGGCGACGCACTTCGGCGCGCATCGGCACGAACAGCGCATCCCCCGCCGCCGTCACCCCTCCCGCGATCACCACGGTGTCGGGGTTGAAGATGTTCAGCAGGTTGGCGATCCCCACGCCGAGGTAGCGGGCCGTGTCGCGCACGATCTCGTTCGCGACGGCGTCGCCTGCCTTCGCGGCGTCGTACACCGTCTGCGCGGTGATCGCCTCGAGCCGGCCGTTCACCATCGCCGGGATCGCCGACTCCCCCTCCTCGCGCACGAGGACCTCGCGCGCGCGCGTCGCGATCGCCGGCCCCGAGGCATACGCCTCGAGGCAGCCGTAGTTGCCGCACTTGCAGTGCCGGCCGTTCAGGTCGATGGTCGTGTGTCCCACCTCTCCCGCCATGTCCGTCGCGCCATGGTACAGCGCGCCGTTCAGGATGAGCCCACCCCCGATCCCGGTGCCGATCGTCAGCCCTACGACGTCGCTGCCGCCGCGCGCGGCCCCCTGCCACCACTCACCGAACGTCGCGCAGTTGGCGTCGTTGTCGAGCGTCGTGGGCAGGCCGAGCTGCTCCTGGATCCGGTCGCGGAGGGGGAAGTCCTTCCAGCCGAGGTTCGGCGCCACGAGCACGATGCCGCGCTCGCGGTCGAGCGGTCCCGGCGCCCCCACGCCGATCCCGACGAAGTCGCGTCGCTGTGCGCCGGCCTCGCGCATCGTGTCGTCGATCACCTTGCCGACGATGCCGACGATGCGGCTCGCCACTCCCTCGTCGCCGACCGTCGAATTGGTCGGGATGCTCTGCATCGCGAGATGGCGCGTGCCATCGATGCTCAGCGCGCCCGCGACGATGTTCGTCCCTCCGAGGTCGACGCCGATGATGAACTGTTCGCGCGCGGGCGTGGTCATGCGGATGCGTCCGTGGTGAGGAAGAGCGAGCGAGCGTGTGCCGCCGCGAGCGCCGGCGGGATGTCCACCATGCAGCGATGATGCCCCAACGGACAGCGCTGCGGCCCGTGCCTGTCGCACGGACGGCAGGAGAGCGACTCCAACCCCAGCACTTCGCGGCGCGGCGCCAGCGGGCCGAACCCGAAGTCTGGCACCGTGGGGCCGAACACCGCCAGCGTCGGCGTCCCCATCGCCGACGCCAGATGCTGCGGCAGCGAGTCGTTCGTCACGATGCCCCGGCACCGTCCCACCAGCTCGGCCGACGCCAGCAGCGAGAGCCGTCCCGTGGCGTCGATCGCCGACGGCACCGCCGCGAGGATCGCCGCGGCGAGCGCGGTGTCGTCGGCCCCGCCCACCACGACGATGCGCGCCGCGCCCGCGAGCTGCTGGGCGAGCTCGGCGTAGTACGGCCACCGCTTCGTCCCCCACACGCTGCCCGGCGCCAGGGCGACGAGAGGCTCGCCATCTCCTACCCCGCGCTCCGCCAGCAGCGCGTCGACCGCCGCGCGCTCGGCGTCGCCCGGCGCGAGCGAGGGCCGCAGCTCGGCCTCGCTCGGCACGCGTCCGTTGGGGCGGGCGAGGAGGAGCAGCCGTGCCGCGTGGTGGACGTCGTCGCGGTACGCGACGCGCTTGGTGTAGAGAAGCCGGCCCGCCGAGGTGGAAAAGCCGATGCGCGACGGGATGCCCGCGAGCCAGGCCAGCGCCGCGCTCCGCCACGACCCCTGCGCCAGAAACGCCACTTCGTAGCGCTCGGCCCGCAGCCGCGACGCCATGCGGTACAGTCCGGGGAGGCCGCGGTCGGCGCCGCGCTTGTCGTACACGAGCACCGCGCGCACCGCCGGGTGGCCGCGCAGCAGGGCCGCCGACGCCGGCGTCGCCAGCACGTCCACTGGGCCCCGGTGCGCCAGCTGCGCGAGCAGCGGCGTGGTGAGGACGGCGTCCCCGAGAAACGACGTCTGGATGACGAGCGAGGTGGGCACGTGAGGCGCCGCTCCGCTAGTCGACCTGCAGGACCGCCAGAAACGCTTCCTGCGGGATCTCCACCGAGCCGACCTGCTTCATGCGCTTCTTGCCCTCCTTCTGCTTCTCCAGGAGCTTGCGCTTCCGGCTGATGTCGCCGCCGTAGCACTTGGCCAGCACGTCCTTGCGCACCGCCTTGACGGTCTGCCGCGCGATGACCTTCGTGCCGATCGCCGCCTGGATGATCACCTCGAACAGCTGCCGGGGGATCAGCTCCTTGAGCTTGTCGGCGATCTTGCGCCCCCAGTCGTATGCCTTGTCGGTGTGGCAGATCACGCTGAATGCGTCGATCGGATCGCCGTTGATCAGCATGTCGAGCCGCACGAGGTCGCTCGCGCGGTACTCCAGCATCTCGTAGTCCAGCGACGCGTAGCCGCGGCTGATCGACTTGAGCCGGTCGAAGAAGTCGAGGATGATCTCGCCGAGCGGAAACTCCCAGTCGAACTCCACGCGCGACTGGTCCAGGTACGTCATGTTCTTGTACACGCCGCGCCGCTCGTTGCCGAGCGTCATGATCGGGCCGATGTAGTCGGACGGCGCCATGATGCGCGCCTTGACGTACGGCTCCTCGATGTAGTCCACCACCGCGCTGTTGGGCATGAGCGCGGGGTTCTCCACGAGCTCCATCGTCCCGTCGGTCTTGTAGACCTTGTACTCGACGCTGGGCACCGTCTGCACGAGATCGAGATCGAACTCGCGCGTGAGCCGCTCCTGCACGATCTCCATGTGCAGCAGGCCGAGGAAGCCGCAGCGGAAGCCGAAGCCGAGCGCCGTCGAGGTCTCGGGCTGGTAGTTGAGCGACGAGTCGTTGAGCTTGAGCTTCTCCAGCGCGTCGCGCAGCGTCTCGTACTGCTGCGTGTCGGTGGGGTACATGCCGGCTAACACGAAGCTTCTCACCTCTTGATAACCGGGCAAGGCTTCTGCTGCCCGGTTGTTGGCGTCGAAGATCGTGTCGCCGGCGCGGGTCTCGCTCACCGAGCGCACGCTCGCCACCACGTAGCCCACCTCGCCCGGCCCGAGCGAGTCGGTCGTCACCTGGCGGAGCTGGTTGTAGCCGACCTCATCCACCTCGTAGACGGATTCGGAGGCGCCGAAGGTGATCTTCGTCCCCTTCCTGATGACGCCGTCCACGACGCGCACGCTCGGGATGGCCCCGCGGTACTTGTCGTAGTACGAGTCGTAGATCAGGGCGCGCAGCGGCGCGGTCTCGTCCCCTTCCGGCGCCGGCACCCGCTCGACGACGCGCTCGAGCAGCTCGGCGATGCCGATCCCCGCCTTCGCGCTCACGAGCAGGATGTCGTCCGCGTCGATCCCCAGCAGGTCGGCCACCTCGGCGGCGCGCCGCTGTGGCTCGGCGCCGGGCAGGTCGATCTTGTTGAGGATCGGGATGATCTCGAGCCCCGCGTCCATCGCCAGGAAGAGGTTCGAGAGCGTCTGCGCCTGGATGCCCTGGCTCGCGTCCACCACGAGGACCGCCCCTTCGCACGCCGCGAGCGACCGGCTCACCTCGTAGGTGAAGTCCACGTGGCCCGGCGTGTCGATCAGGTTCAGCTCGTACTCGGAGCCGTCGCGCGCCGTGTAGGCCATCCGGACGGCGTTGAGCTTGATCGTGATCCCCCGCTCCCGCTCCAGGTCCAGGGTATCCAGCACCTGGGCCTTCATCTCACGCTTCTGCAGCATGCCCGTCTCCTCGATGAGACGGTCGGCCAGGGTGGACTTCCCGTGGTCGATATGGGCGACGATGCAGAAGTTGCGGATATGGTCGAGCTTCACGGCAGCGCGGGTCGGGGCGAGAGAACTGTATGCAGCCCATGAATATAGCTCGCCGCACCCTCAAAAGCGGAGGCCGCCTCCCCGGCGGGAAGGCGGCCTCTCGATGCTCACGGCGCGGGCGTGACGATGGGATGCGCCGGCTCGATCTGTCGCTCGGGTGCCGGCCGCGCTCTCGGCGCCGGATCCGGTGCCCGCACCGGCTCCGCCGGCTGTGCCCGCACCGGAACCACTGGCTCGGCCCGCGGCTGCGCGTCGCGCGTGGCCCGCGACGCAGGGTCGGCCGGGTCGTACCGCTCGCGTGCGCGCCGGCCGGCGTTTCCGGCGGGACTCGACGGATCGTCGCCGGCCCGGGTGACTCCTCTCGACCGATAGGCCCGAAGCGCCGTGCCGTTCGTCGCCACCGAGTCGCTTGTGGCCGGCTGCGACGGCTGCTTCGGATCCACGATCCGCTGCATCGAGGTCAGGATCTGCCGCCCGCACTCGTCCACGTAGCCGCTCACGAGGTAGTTGCCGTCCGCGCGGCGCAGGATCGCGTTGAACGTCCTGATCGTCCCGTCGCCGGCGCCCAAGCCGTCCGGGAACCCGCCGTAGCCGAACTCGCCGTAGGCCGATGAGAAGTTGTGGCCGCAGGTCGTCCGTCGCAGGCTCGAGATCAGATCCGAGCCCCGGAAGGTCGTGTAGGTGGTGGAGAATTCCTGGCCCGGCGTCACGAGCGCGCGGCCGAGCCGGCGTGCCGCCTGCGACGCCAGCGACTCGAACACGAGATGCTCGATGGCCTGCTCGCGCCATTGCCCGTCCTCGCTCAGGCGATCGAACTGGAAGGGGCGGTCGGAGGCGATGCCGAGGATCACCCCGCGCCCCCCGCTGCGCGAGATGAACTCTCCGTGAAACCGGTTGTAGAGAGTGGCGGCGAACTGCCCGCTACCCGGTCCCGCACCGAAGCCGGCGAAGAACTGGTTGAGCTGGTTCGCGCTCTCGGCGTTGACGAAGCCGCTCTCGTCGGGGGCCTCGGGGTAGAGGACGCGCACGTTGCGATCCTTGTCCACCGCCACGATCATCACGTACGCATCGGCCGAGACGCGGAACGACGCGTTGATGTAGTTGATGCCGCCGGTCGGGAGGGTGGTGAGCCGGAGCCGCGGCGCGCGACCCTGGTCATCGGGTCCGTCGGCGTCGGACACCGACTCGGCTTCCACGCGCCTGGCCGCCTCGAGGGAGTCTCGCACCTGGTAGTAGCGCCTCGCCCCGTACGATTCGAAGCGGGCCGACGTCGGCGATTGCACCGGGACGCAGGCCGCGAGCGGAACCGCGGAGAGGATCGACAGCCTGACCAGCAACGAGGAAGCGCTTCGCATCGTCCGGCTCCAGGAATTGGATGTATACAAACTGGGACACAGTTGCGGCGGGCGCAAGCGGGAGGTTCTCGCCCCGATTCCCGGCGCGCTTCCACCCCTCTACCTTCCGGCATCCCTTATGGAGCACTCGTCCCGCGCCGACCTCGTTGACCCGGCCGCGCTCGCCTCCCTCGGCCACCTCGAGGTGGCGGCCCGGTGGATCGTCGACGGCTTCCTCAGCGGACTGCACCGCTCCCCGCGCAAGGGCTTCTCGGTGGAGTTCGCCGATTTCCGGCCGTACCTGCCGGGCGACGACCTGCGCTACGTGGACTGGAAGATCGCCGCCCGCTCCGACCGCTGGGTGGTGAAACAGTACGAAGAAGAGACGAATCTCCGCGCGACGATCGTCCTCGACGTCAGCCGGTCGATGGAATGGCGCGGTGCATCCGCCGCCGAGCGACTGACGAAGCGGGCCTATGCCGAGCAGCTCGCCGCGGCGGTGGCCCTCCTGCTGCTTCGGCAGCGCGACGCGGTCGGCCTCATTCGCTTCGACGACGCGGTGCGCACCAGCGTCCCCCCGCGCGCCCGCACGACGCAGTGGCGACGCCTGATCGCCGCGCTCGCCGAGCCGGGTGGCGGCCGCGCCTCCGACCTGGGCGCCGCTCTCGCGCAGGCGGCGCGGCTCGTCACGCGGCGCGGCATGGTCCTCCTCTTCACCGACCTCCTCGTCGACGCGGACGACGTGCTGCCGGCGCTGCGCGGACTGCGAGCCGCCGGCCACGACGTCACAGTCTTTCACGTGATGGATCCCGCCGAGCGTGACTTCGGGATGACGGGAGAGGCGCGCTTCACCGACCCGGAGTCCGGGCTCGCCGTAGCGGCGGCCGCCGCCGACGTCCGCGCGGCGTATCGTAGCACCGTCGGCGAGGTGATCGAGGAATGGCGCACGCGCCTCCTCGCGATGGGGATGGGCTACGAGCTCGCCCTCACCGACCAGCCCTACGCGGCGGTGCTGCGCCGCGCGCTCGACGCGCGGCAGCGGCGGCCGTGAGCTTCCTCGCTCCGCTCTATCTGCTCCTCGGTGCGGCGGCGGCGGTGCCGCTGCTGCTGCACCTGCTGCGCCGCAACGTGGCGACGCACGTGGACTTCCCGGCGGCGCGCTATCTCCAGCGCGCGGAGCTCGAGCACAGCCGCTCGATGCGCCTCCGCAACCTGCTTCTCATGCTGCTGCGCGTGCTGCTGGTGGCCGCCCTGGCGCTCGCCGCGGCGCGCCCCTTCGTGCGCGGGCTCGGTGTGGGGCATGGTCCCACCGCCGTGGCCGTGGTGCTCGACAACTCGCTCTCCACGAACGCGGTGGAGGACGGCCAGCCGGTGCTCGACCGGCTGCGCGACGCGACACGCACGCTGCTGCAGTCGGCGACACCGGCCGACCGGCTCTGGCTGGCGACGAGCGACGGCCGGCTGCGCGGGGGCACGCGCGAGACGCTGCTCGCCGAGCTGGCGCGCATCGGACCCTTCGAGGGGGCGGGCGACATGCCGTCGGTGCTCCGGCGCGCCGCGGCGGCGGTGCAGGGGAGCGGCCTTCCGGGGCGCGCCGTCGCCGTGGCCACCGACGGACAGCGCAGCGCGTGGCGCGCCGCCGCGCCCATCGGCGCGCGCGTCGCGCTGTTCGTCCCGCGCGGCGACCCGCCGGCGAACCGGGCGGTGATGGCGGTCGATGCCGAGCCGTCGCGCTGGACGCCGCGCGGCGCACTCGCCGCGCGCATCGACTCCCGCGACACCGTCTCGTATCGCGTGCTGCTCGGCGAGCGCACCATCGCCCGCGGGTCGGCCGGCCGCGGCGAGCCGGTGCTGCTGCGCGCCGCGCCCCCCGAGCGGGGCTGGCAGGCGCTGCGCGTGGAGCTCGAGCCCGACGACTTCCCCGCGGACGACGCCCGCTGGGCTGCCGTCTGGGTCGGCGCGCCTCCCGCCGTGCGCGCCGATCCGTCGGCGGGGCCCTTCGCCGCCACGGCGGTGAGCACCCTCGTGGCCGACGGCCGCGCCGTGGCCGGAGCAGCGGTGAGCGTCGCCGCGGCGGACGTCGTGGGCGCGCTTCCGGCGCTCATCGTCCCGCCCGCCGATCCGGTGCGGCTGGGCGCGGCCAACCGCGAGCTGGCCCGGCTCGGCATCCCCTGGCGATTCGGCGCGCTCGTGCGTGCGCCCGCCATCGCGCGCGGCGCGCGCCTCGACGGCGTGAGCGTCACGGAGCGTTATTCGCTGGTGCGCGCCGGCAGCCAGGCGAGCGACACCGCGAGCACGGCGGGGGGGGAGCCCTGGATCGTCGCCGGCCCCGGCTACGTGCTGATCGCGTCCCGGCTCGAACCCGCGGCGACCGCGCTCGTGGTGCGCGCGCCGTTCGTTCCGTGGCTCGCCGACGCGCTCGCGCTGCGGCTCGGCCCCCCGCCGGGCGACGCCGGCGCGCCGGTGCAGGCCGCGCCCGGCGCGCCGGTGCGCCTTCCCGCCGGAGCGGACGCGCTGGAGCGTGACGGCGGTGGCCGTCGCGTCGTCTCCGGCGAACGAATGGACGCGCCGGCGGAACGCGGTGTATGGTTCGTCCAGCGCGCCGGCCGCCGGATCGGCGCGCTCGTCGTGAACGCGCCGCCCGAGGAGTCGCTGCTCGATCGCTACTCGGCCGAGGCGCTCGCGCCGCGGCTCGGTGGTCCGCGTGCCAGCGCATCGGGATCGGATGATGCGTGGGTGCGCGCGGCCTTCACCGCGGGCTCGCGCCGTCCTGCCGTCACGCCGCTGTTGTTGCTCGCCCTGCTGCTGCTCGCGGCGGAAGCCGTCGCCGCTCGAACCTCTCGCTCCACCGCTGCCTAGTGTCGCTGCCCAGCCTGCTCGACGCGATGGAACGCCTGCCGGCGTTCACGCGTCTCGTCAATACCCTCCCCATTCCCGGTGCGGCGCTGCGCGTCGCGGGGCTGCCCGGCTCCGCCGACGCCACGCTCGTCGCGGCCCTCGCGCGGCGACTTCCCACGCGCTTCATCGTCGTGGCGGCCGACGGCGTGCCGCAGGCGGAGCGCCTCCTCGCCGACCTGCACACGCTGCTCGACGAGACGCCGGTCGCGCTCTATCCGCCGCGCGAGGGGTTCGGCGAGGCCGAGCCGCACGTCGAGGTGGCGGGCGAGCGGGTGGAGTCGCTCGAGCGGCTCGGCCGCGGCGAGATCCGCGTGCTGCTCACGACGGCGCGCGCGCTGCTGGAGCGCACGCGCCTGCCTGGCGCGCTCGCCGAGCTGCGCATCGAGCTGCGCAAGGGCGACGTGCGCCGCCCGCGGGAGCTCGCCGAGCATCTCGAGCGCATCGGCTTCGAGCGTGTCCCGATGGTGGAGGACGTCGCGCAGTTCTCGCTGCGCGGCGGGATCTTCGACGTGTACTCGTTCGGCATGACCGACCCGGTCCGCATGGAGTTCTGGGGCGACGAGGTCGTGGACCTGCGCCACTTCGAGCTCTCGTCGCAGCGCTCGACACGAACGGTGGACCTGGCGGTCGTCCTTCCGGTGGACGGCCAGGTGAAGGAGGAGGCGACGACTGGCGAGCGGATGAGCGTCTCGGCG
>JBBQJC010000029.1:0-39859 GCA_038325515.1 Gemmatimonadales bacterium
ATTACCCCTCGGCGGGCAACCCGTCGTAGAGGTACGGTGCCTCCCCGACCACGTCGGCCAGCCGCCGGCTCAGCTCGTGGCGCGCCTGCTCCGCCGTGAGCGCCCGGAGCGCGGCCGACGCCGCGAGCTTCGCGTGGGCGGCGGTCACCCCGCGCACGATCCGCTTCACCAGGGGCACCGACCGCGGCGAGACGCTGAGCTGCCGCACGCCGAGGCCCAGCAGGGCGAACGCCATCAGCGGCTGCGACGCCATCTCCCCGCACACGGAGACCTCGATGTCCCCGAGCTCCGCCACCTCCACCGTCCGCTTGATGAGCCGGAGCACGGCGGGATGCAGCGGCGTGAAGCGGGGCGCCAGGTTGGCGTTCCCGCGGTCCACCGCCAGGGTGTACTGCACCAGGTCGTTCGTCCCGATGCTGAAGAAGTCCACGTCGCGGGTGAGCGTATCGCTCGCCACGGCCGCCGCCGGCGTCTCGATCATCACACCGAGGGGGACGTCGACGCGGTACTCGGCGCCGCGCGCCTTGAGCTCCGCGGCCGCCTCCTCCAGCAGGCGGCGCGTCGCCAGCACCTCGTCCAGAGAGACGACGAGGGGGAGCATGATGCGCAGGTCGCCGTGCATCGCCGCCCTGAGCAGCGCGCGCAGCTGCGTGCGGAACATCTCCGGCTGGTCGAGGCACATGCGGATGGCCCGCCATCCCAGGAAGGGATTCGCCTCCGTCGCGTAGCCCCCCACCGGCAGCTTGTCCCCCCCGATGTCGAAGGTGCGGATCACCACGGGGAAGCCGGCGAAGGCCTCCACGACGCGCCGGTACGCGCGGTACTGCTCGTCCTCGTCGGGCATGGTGGCGCGTCCCACCACGAGAAACTCGGTGCGCATCAGCCCCACCCCCTGCGCCCCGCTCCGCGCGGCGGCCTCCGCCTCCTCCGGGAAGTCGACGTTGGCGCGCAGCGTCACCGTCACCCCGTCCAGCGTGATCGCCTCCAGCGCGGCGAGCTCGTCGAGCGCCGCCTCGGCGACCGCCTCCTCGCGCTGCCGCTGGTGGTAGGCGTCGATCTCCTCGTCGGTCGGGTTGATGGCGAGCATGCCGGTGCCGCCGTCGAGCACCACGCGCTCCCCGCCGTGCAGCTCCTGCGTGGCGGTGCGCAGCCCGACCACGGCCGGGAGCCCGAGCGAGCGCGCCAGGATCGCCACGTGCGCCGTGCGCGTGCCCGCGTCGGTGGCGATCGCGGCGATGGACGAGCGGTCGAGCTGGACGGTGAGGCTGGGCGTCAGGTCGTGGGTCACGAGGATGGCGTTCGCCCCGGGGGGCAGGTCCACCGGGTCGTGGTCGGGCAGGTCGAGCAGCAGCGAGAGCACGCGGATGTGCACGTCGGTCAGGTCGCCGACGCGCTCGCGCAGCATCGGCGCCGCGTGCCGGGCGAACCGGTTGCGCCACTCCAGCATCACGAGATCGAACGCCTTCTCGGCGCCGAGGTTCTGGCGCACCAGTTCCTCGACGCCGCGCACCAGCTCGCGATCCTCGAGGATGGAGAGCTGCACGTCGAAGATCGCCGCTTCCTCGGGTCCCGCGCTGTTCTCGACGCGCTGGCGCAGATGGCGCAGCCGCTCCTTCGCCCGGGCGAGCGCGTCGTGGAGGCGGGCGATCTCGCCGTGCACGCTCTCGTCCGGGATGATCCGATGGCGCACGTCGGGCACCTCCCAGCGGAGGAGGTGCACGTGCCCGACGACGATGCCGGGCGAGGCCGGGATGCCACGGATCTGACGCTCCACTATCGCTCCCCGAACTTGTTGGCGATGAGCGCCGCGAGCGCGTCGAGCGCCGCGTCGGCATCGGGTCCGTCGGCGCGCAGCACCAGCGACGCGCCACATTCGGCGGCGAGCATCATCACGCCCATGATGCTCTTGCCGTTCACCTCCCTCCCGTCGCGCAGCAGGGTGATCTCGCTCTGGAACTTCGCCGAGATCTTCACGATCTCCGCGGCGGGACGGGCGTGCAAGCCGTTCTTGTTGACGATCTGGACGGTACGTTCGACCATCAGCGGGCCACCGAGACGAGGGCGAAGAGAGCGATGAGCATGAGGACCAGCTTCCAGCCTTCCACCCGGCCATGCAGCCGCACGAGGACGATCGCGGCGAGGGTGGCCGAGAGCAGCACGAGGGCGAGGTGCGGCTTGCCGTCGCCCAGCAGGCGGGCCACGGCCAGCGGCAAGGCGACGCCGGCGACGGCGGCGGCCGCGCGCGCCACATGCGCCGGCCCCTGGCGGAGCACCGGGTTCGCCAGCGCCGACGCCACGCCGAGTCCCCGCGTCCAGCCCACCCGCAGCCCCCAGATGCGCAGCGCGAAGTGGCCGGCGTTGTACGACAGGAGGAAGGCGCCGACCACGGCGAGCGGCCGCATCCCCAGCCCGAACATGACCAGTGCGACGAGCGAGCAGAAGGGGAGCCAGCCGGCCCACACCAGCCGGTCGCCCACGCTGCCGAGCGGCCCGCAGAGCGCCGTGCGGAACCGCTCGATCCGGTCGGCGGGGACGCCCGACAGCTCGGCGCGGGCGAGCGCGCCCACCGCGACGGCGGCCAGATAGGGGTGCGCGTTGAAGTACGCGCTCTCCCGCGTGATGGCCTCCTTGAACCGCTGGCCGTGCACGCCTCCCGGCAGGAGCCGCAGCACGGGCTCGAGACAGAAGCCGATGCCGTTGCCGAGCAGGAGCTCGTAGTTCCACGCTCCCTGGATCGCCAGCAGGCGGGTGAATACCGTGATCCACGCGCCGACGGGGACCCGGGGTGCGGGGCCCGCGGCGCGAAGGCCGCGGGGGGTGAGCGTAGCGGCGCTCATCGGGCCACCAGGAGCGCGAGGCCGATCAGCAACCCGCCGGCGAAGTACCAGCGGGCGCCACGCGCCGAGTGGAAGATCGTCCAGGCCGCGGCGGCGGCCACCGCCATCGCCGCGCCGGCGGTCACCGCCCGCGAGACGTCCTGGCTGAACGTCCACCGGTCGAGGACGGCGTGGGCGGCGGGAAAGAGCAGGGCGTACGCGAGCGCGGTGAGCACGGTGGCGCGGGCGAGGTCGCCGGTGAGGCCGCCGAGCTGGAGGCCGATCACCGCGCCGCGGGAGCCGGCGTCGATCGCCGGCCGCTTCCGGCGCGCCAGCCAGGCGTTCCAGAGGCGCAGCTTGACCATCGTCACGCCACCGACGAGCGCGGTGCCGAGCCCGGCGAGCACGCCGATGGTGATGGCGCCTCCGTGCTGCGTGTTGAGCGAGGCGGCGATGGCGCCCCCCACGACGGCGGCGGAGCCCCACTCGGGATAGCGCGATGCGCCGAACGGCAGGGTGGCCAGCGCGACGAGCTCCAGCGTGGCGCCCACGAGCAGCCCGGTGGACGCGTCGCCGACGAGGGCGCCGGCGACCGTCGCCGCGACGAGCGGCCGCGAGAACATCATCTGCGGGACGCAGACGACGTCGAGGCCGAGCACGCCGCCGAGGAGGGCGATGGGCAGCAGCTCCCTCACGAGCCCTCCCGCGCCGCGAGCAGCTCGTCCAGGGGCACGGCGCGCGCCGCGGGCACGTCCTGGGCCGTCACCACGGCGCCGAGCGTGGCGAGCTCGCGCAGCCCGCGCTCCTCGTCCTCGGTGAGGAAGACGTAGCGCAGGTGCGGCGTGCGGCCGGGGCGGTGATGGATCCCGCCGACGTTGACGTCGCGCACCCCGCCGTGCGCCACGAGCTCGCGCATCGTCGCGATGTCGCCGGTGAGCAGGATGCCTGGCCGCGGCTCCGTGCGATATCCGTCGAGCCGCGGCGTGGCGTCGGCCGCGGAGTGGAAGCGCACCTCCAGCTCGGGAGGGACTCCCATGCGATACAGCTCCTGCTCCCAGTCGCTCTCCGCGACGGCGTCGTCGACGAGCACGATGAACTCGATGTCGAGCGGCTGCCCCCACCCCACGACGACCTGTCCGTGGATGAGGCGATCGTCGATCCGGTTGAGCAACAGCGTCACGGGGTGGCCCCCACCACGCTCACCGCGGTGCGCCCCTTCTCCGCCGCGGCCAGCGCGGCGGCGGCGCTGTCGGCGTTCCTGCTCAGCGCGAAGTCGAGGAGCATCGGGAGGTTCGCGCCGGCCACGAGCACCACGCCGGGCACGTCGCGCTGCACGCGGCGCGCCGCGTTGGTGCAGCTCCCGGCCTGCAGATCGGTGAAGATCACGCGGGCCCCCGACTCCAGCAGGGTGTCGCGCAGCAGCTTCTGGATGTCGTCGCCGCACAGCCCGCGCACCTGGATCGGGAGGAGCGTTCCCCCGAGCCCGGTGATGAGCTCGACCGCCGAGACCAGCCCCGCGGCGAAGTCGGCATGGCCCGCGACGATCGCACGTCCCACGAGATCACTCATGATCCTCGCGAAGATAGCGGTGGATCTCGGACTTGTCGCGCATCTGCTTGATCAAGGCGGCGTTGAAGCGCTCGGCCGGATCGATCCCGCTCCACTTCAGCAGGTGGTGCATCGCGATGACCTCGGCGATCACGGTGATGTTCTTTCCCGGGTTGAGCGGGATGGTGATGCGCGGCAGCGAGACGCCGAGGATGTCGGTGGTCTCCCCATCGAGCCCCGTGCGCTCCACCGGACTGCCATGCTGCCACTCCTCGAGCTGCACGACGACCTCGATGCGCTTCTGCTGCCGCACCGCGCGGATGCCGAAGATGGCGGGGATGTCGACGAGCCCGATGCCGCGGATCTCCATGTAGTGGCGCTGCAGCTCGTGACCGCGGCCGATCAGGATGTCGCTTCCCTTCCGCCGCACCATCACGAGGTCGTCGGCGACGATGCGGTGCCCGCGCTCCACGAGGTCGAGCACGCACTCGGACTTGCCGATGCCGCTCTGGCCGATGAACAGGAGCCCCACCCCGTACACGTCGGCGAGCGATCCGTGCAGCGTGGTCTGCGGCGCGAAGGCATCCTCGAGCCAGGGCTTGAGGCGGGTGTAGAACTCGTTGGTCTTCAACGCGGAGCGGAGGATCCCCACTCCGGCCGCCGTCGCCTCCTCCATGACCTCCACCGGGAGCTCGAGCCCCTTGGTGACGAAGAGGCAGGGGATGGGGAAGGCGAAGAACTGTCGCAGGTGCGCCCTCCGCGTCGCGGCGTCGAGCGATTCGAGGTACGTGACCTCCGTCTCGCCGAACACCTGCAGCCGCTGCGACGGGAAGCGCGCGACGAAGCCGGCGAGCGCGAGCCCCGGACTGGAGACATCGGCGCCGGTCACCAGCCGGTCCAATCCCTCCGTCCCCGGGACGCGCTGCAGCTCCAGAAGCTCGCGAAGCTGGTCGAAGAGCGCTCCGACGCGGAGCGGAGCCGTCACGCGCTCACGCTCTTCGCACGCACGTTGGCGCGTCTGAGCCGGTTGGCGGTGGCGATCTGCTTCTGCAGCTTCGCCAGCGCCACGCCGAGCGCGGGCCCGTAGTAGCGCCCCTCCGCCACGGCCACGAGGCTCTTGTACCGCGGCGCGTTGAGGATCACCTCCACTCGCTTCGTGGGGCCGTCCTCCTCGAAGCGCACGACGGCATCCACCGCTCGCTCCATTCGCAGCGTGAGCCTGCGCACGCCGGCCGCGGCGCGCTGTCGCAGGCGGTCGCTGACCGCGGCGTGATGGCCGTGAAAGATGATGTCCATTCAGGCTCCTCGTCGAGAGGTGAGCACGTGGTGCAGGTGTCGCTCCGTCTCTTCGGCGGCGCGCTCCCATGTGAAGGTCCCGGCGAAGCGCCTGGCCTGCTCGCCAAGCCGGGACACGAGCGCGGGATCGCCCGCGAGCTGCCGCATCGCGGCCGTCATCGCGCGCACGTCGCCGTGCGGCACGAGGAACCCCGTCTCGCCGTCCCGGACGGACTCGCGGATGCCCGGCGAGTTCGACGCCACCACGGGCGTCCCACAGGCTGCCGCTTCGAGGTTCGTGATCCCCCATCCCTCCTTGGGCGACGCGAAGACCAGCCCCCACGCCCGGCGCAGGAGCAGGAGCTTCTCCGCTTCGCTGATTCGCCCAAGAAACCGCACGCGCAAGCCGAGGTCAAGCGAGTCGGCAAGCTGCTCGAGCGCCGGACGGAAATCCCCTGCGCCAGCGATCTCGAGCGTCGCGCCCGGATGGTCCAGCTCGGCGAAGGCTCGCACGACCTGCTGCACCCCCTTGTACTTCTTCAACCGGCCGAGATAGGCGAACACCGGCGTGGCCGCGCGGAGCGACGGCTCGGGAGTGTAGCCGACCGTGTCGATGCCGGGATGGATCACCTCCACGCTGTCGCGCGGGATGCCGCGCTCGGCGAGATCATCGGCGGTGCTAACGCTGATCGCCTGGAACGGGACGCCGCGATAGACGCGGCCGAGCGGCCGCTCCGCCAGCCAGACGGCCGCGGCGAGCGGCGCCGCGAGCTCCTGGAAGGCGGTGCCCCCGAACAGGTGCGGGACGAGCGCGACGACGGGCGGCCCCCGCCAGCGCGGCGTGTACAGCGGCACCTTGTTCACGTCCTCGACGAGCAGGTCGTAGCCGGCGCCGCGGAGGCAGCGGTCGAAGAAGGCGCGCGCCAGGAAGGGGAAGGTGTGGCGCGTCCCGACGCGCCGCACCTCGATGCCGTCGAGCGTCGCGATGGGCGCGCACCCGGGCCATCCGCCGCAGAGGAGCGTGACCTCGTGGCCGCGCGCGGCCAGCCGTCCGAAGATCTCGTGCAGGTGGATCTCGGCGCCTCCCGCGAGCGGGTTCTCGCGGTCCTGCCAGTTGACGAGGAGCAGCTTCACTTACATGCGCCCCATGTGCCGCGCGAGCGCGTCGAGGACGCCGTTCACGAACTTCGCGCTCGCCGCGCTGCCATAGCGCTCGGCGAGGGTGACCGACTCCTGGATCACGACGCGCGGCGGCGTCTCGCCGATGGTGAGCTCGGCCGCCGCCATGCGGAGCACGCACCGCTCCACCGCGCCGATCCGCTCCAGGCGCCAGTTCGTCGTCACCTCGGCGAGATCCGCGTCGAGGGAGGCGAGACGGCTGGCGATCAGCCGCACGATCGGGCCGGCGACGCGCCGCTCCTCGGGCGAGATGGCGAGGTCGTCCCACACCTGCGTGGCGACGCGCTCGAGCGTCTTGCTGTCCGGACCCCGCATGTCCCAGGCGTAGAGGGCCTGCAGTGCGCGCGCGCGCGCGCGCGTCTCAACCCTCGTCCGCGCCATCGAGCCGTTCGAAGAGATCGGACATCTCGAGCGCGGCGACCGCCGCGTCCCAGCCCTTGTTGCCATGCTCGCCGCCGGCGCGGGCTTCCGCCTGCTCCATCGTGTCGGTGGTGAGCAGCCCGAAGCCGATCGGGATCTCGTACTCGCTGCTCGCGTCGGCGAGCCCGCGCGACGCCTCGGCGCAGATGTAGTCGAAGTGCGGCGTGTCGCCACGGATCACCGCGCCGACGACGACGATGGCGTTGTAGCGCTCCGTCTGCGCGAGCCGCCGCGCCGCGAAGGGCAGCTCCCACGCGCCCGGCACCCAGACGAGGTCCACGTCCTCGGACGCCGCACCGTGCCGCACGAGCGCGTCCATCGCGCCGTCGGCCAGCTTGCTCGTGATGCTGTTGTTGAACCGGGAGGCGAGCACCGCGTAGCGCCGCCCCTCCCCGTTCACGATCCCGTTGAATTCCGCCATGTATGTCCGTCAGCTTGCGAGCAGGTGACCGAGCTTGTCGCGCTTCGTCCCGAGATAGCCGGCGTTCTCGGTGTTCTCCGGCTGCACGATGGGGACGCGCTCGTCGACGCGGAGACCGTAGCCTTCGAGGCCCACCATCTTCCGCGGATTGTTGGTGATTGGCCGGATGGAGCGCAGGCCGAGGTCGAGCAGGATCTGCGCCCCGATCCCGTAGTTGCGGAGGTCGGGCGCGAAGCCGAGCTGCTCGTTCGCTTCCACGGTATCCGCGCCGGCGTCCTGGAGCTGGTACGCCTTGAGCTTGTTCAACAGGCCGATCCCCCGCCCTTCCTGGTCGAGGTAGACGATCACGCCGCGCCCCTCGAGCTGGATCATCTTCATCGCGGTCTCGAGCTGCCACCCGCAGTCGCAGCGCATCGAGTGGAAGACGTCGCCGGTGAGGCACTTGGAATGCATGCGCACCAATGTGTTCTCGCCGTCGCCGATCTCGCCGAAGGCGATGGCGACGTGCTCGGCGTCGTCCACGTCGTTGCGATAGCCGTACACCTTCCAGGTGCCGAAGTTGGTGGGCAGGCGCGCCTCGGCCACGCGGTGCACGAGCCGCTCGTTCTTCAACCGGTGCGCGACGAGCTGCGCGACCGTGATGAAGCTCAGTGCATGCTCGCGCGCGAAGCGCTCCAGCTGCTGCCGCTTGGCGGTGGTGCCGTCGTCGTTGAGGATCTCGCAGATCACGCCGGCGGGAAAGACACCGGCCAGCCGCGCGAGGTCGACGGCGGTCTCCGTGTGCCCCACGCGCTGCAGCACCCCGCCGTCGCGCGAGCGCAGCGGGAACATGTGCCCGCCGTGGCGCAGGTCGCTCGGGATCGTCGCCGGATCGGCGAGCACGCGCGCGGTGGTCGCGCGGTCCTGCGCGCTGATGCCGGTCGTCACGCCGAACCGCGGCGACGCATCGACGCTCACCGTGTAGGCGGTGCGGTACTCGTCGAGGTTGCTCTCGGCCATCGGCGGCAGGCCGAGCTGGGTGACGCGGTCGCCGGTGAGCGCCACGCAGATCATCCCCCGGGCCCTGGTGGCCATGAAGTTGATGATGTCCGGGGTGACGAGCGACGCGGCGCAGATCAGGTCGCCCTCGTTCTCGCGGTCCTCGTCGTCGGCGACGATCACGAGCTTGCCGGCCGCGATGTCGGCGATGGCCTGTTCGACGGTATTGAAGGGCATGGAATCAGCGGATTGAAGACGTCGTGCCGGCGGCGCTCACGCGGCGCCGGCATACGGCGCCAGGAGCTGGCGCACGTACTTTCCCAGCATGTCCGCCTCGAGGTGCACCCGGTCGCCGGCGCGCAGCGCGCCGAGCGTCGTGTGGCGCCAGGTGAACTCGATGAGGGACAGCTGAAGAATCCCCGGAGCGGGCAGGGCGTTCACGGTGAGGCTCACCCCGTCCACGGTCACGGAGCCGTGCAGCACTATCAGGGGGACGAGCTCGTCGGGGAGGCGGACGTCCACGAGGATCGCGTCGGCCAGGCGCTCCACCCGCTCCACCACGCCGACGTCGTCGACGTGCCCCTGTACGAGATGACCGCCCAGGCGGTCGCCCAGACGCATCGCGCGCTCGAGATTCACGCGCCGGCCGGCCTCCCACTCGCCGATCGTCGTGCGGCCGAGGGTGGTGACGATGGCACCGACGGTGAACCAGCCGGGCCCCCACTCGCGCACCGTGAGGCAGGCGCCGTTCACCGCGATGCTCTCGCCGTCGGCCAGCGCGTCGTACCGCGTGCGGATGCGCAGCTCGCGCCCCGCCTCGGTGCTCTCGACGCGCTCAACGACGCCGACGTCGTCAACCAGTCCGGTGAACATCGCAAATAGCTCCGGCCTCTCAGGCGAGGGGCGCATAGATCGTCATCTCGTCGTCCCCGAAGCGGCCGGTGTCCACGATGCGCCACCGGGCCGCCCCCGCCACCGTCGCGGCGGGCAAGGCGCCGAATCCGTTCAGCGCCCCCCCTCCCAGCAGGAGAGGTGCCCGAAAGATAATCAGGCGGTCCACCAATGCCTCCTGCAACAGGGCGGACGCCAGGCCGGCCCCCCCCTCGACGAGCAGGTTGCGAATCTCCCGTCCCCGCAGCGCGCGCAGGGCATCGGCGAGGGTGGCGGCATGCACGAGCGTCACGCCGGCATGCTCCAGCGCCGCGGCATGCGCGGGATCGGGCGCCCAGCAGACGACCACGACGGGAGCGATCCGGGCGGACCGCACCAGCGCCGACGTCAACGGCAGCCGCGCCGAGGTGTCGAACACGACGCGCAGCGGAGGGACGCGCGGCGGCTCGACCGACTCGCGCACGGTGAGCAGCGGGTCGTCGGCCAGCGCGGTGCCGATGCCCACGGCCACGGCGTCGGCGCCGGCGCGCAGCCGGTGCACCTCGCGGCGCGACTCGGCGCTCGTGAGCCAGCCCGGCTGCCGCGCGTGGTCGGCGATCGCCCCGTCGATCGACACCGCGAGCTTGAGCTGCACGAAGGGGCGGTCGGAGACGAAGGCGTGGAAGAAGGCAGGGTCGAGCTCGCGCGCGGCCCGCGCCTCCACCCCGATCACCACATCGACGCCCGCATCGCGGAGCATGGCGGCGCCCCCGGAGGCCACCGGGTTGGGATCCGAGGCGGCGATCACCACGCGGCGCACGCCCGCGCCGATGAGCGCGGCGGCGCACGGCGGCGTCTTGCCGTGGTGCGCGCAGGGCTCCAGGGTGACGTACATCGTCGCCCCGCGCGCCAGCTCGCCCGCCTGCTGCAGCGCCTCGACGTCGGCGTGCGCCGCGCCGAAGCGCGTGTGGAACCCTTTCCCGACGACGGTACCGTCGCGTACGACGACGGCGCCGACCATCGGGTTCGGCGCCGTCTGTCCCCATCCGCTGACAGCGAGCGAGAGCGCGCGGCGCATGAACGCGCCGTCGTCGGGCGCCATCCCGCGCGCTCCGCCCGGCATGGTCAGATGCCCACGCGGATGCCCACCGACCCGTAGGTGCGCGACTGGTCGGCGCGGCCGCCCTGCAGGCTGTTGAACGTGTTGACGGTGCCGCCCGTCACCTGCCCCACTTCGCCCGTGATCTTGAGCAGCAGGATGTTCACGGAGGCGTCGAGGAAGTAGTTGGTGCGCGTCATCGACTGCGACGTGCCGGGAACGCTCACCGTCTGGCTGCCGCCCAGCGTGCTGTTCACGGTAGCGGAGATGTCGGCCGACTGGTCGTACTTGTCCTGGCCCACGCCCGCCGCCACGCCGAAGAAGATGAGGCTCTTGCTCGCGACGACGCGCCAGGCGCTCGTGTTCACCTTGGCGTTCGTGATGTTGAGCGCCGCGGTCGTCTGGCCGAGCGGTGCCGCGGTGTACGTCGCCGTGCCGGAGATCGTGGAGGTCGGCAGGTCGCGCTTGAGGTAGGTGAACGACACCCCGGGCACGACGATCGACTCCGACACGAGGCCGACGCGCAGGCCGTAGCCGAACTGCAGGTTCTGGTCGGGCTTGAGGTAGAAGTCGCTCCCCGCACTGCCGATGGTCGGAACGTACGCCGCGCTCACGAGCAGATCCACTCCGCCGACGTTCGTCAGCGCGAGCGGCAGGCCGCCGAAGAGCCCGATCGCGACATCGGCCGTGGGGGCGCCGAGCAGCTGCGACTTGGTGGGGAGCTCGCGCGCCGGCGAGGCGCCGGAGGCGCGCTGCGTGAACTGGTCGATCTTCGGCACGGTGCCGCTGAAGAAGTTGCCGCGCAGGCCCACCGAGATGTGGCCGATGCCGCCGAGCGTGGAGCCCTGTCCCAGCGTGGCGTTGCCACCCGCCAGCGCGACGCCGAGCTGCGGCGCCATGAACTGATAGACGTCGTACGCCTGCTGGCAGGCATCCTGGGCGGCGTTCTGCGAGGGGGATCCCCCGCTGATGCACCTGGGCGCGGTGAGCCCCTGCGCGCCGGCGGCGGACGAGGCGAGGACGAGTGCGACAGCGATGACGAGGTGCTTCTTCATGCAGGCTCCTTGGAGATCCGCACCTGACCGGTCCCGCGCACGATGCGCCCGATCCGGTAGGCGGGGAGGTGAGACGACGCGGCGCTGGCGGCGACGGCCTCGGCGCCGGCCTCGCCGGTGATGACGACCATGCCGATGCCCATGTTGAACGTGCGGTACATCTCGGCCCGCTCGACCTCGCCGGCCCGCTCGAGCTGCTGGAACAGATTGGGGAGCTCCCAGCGCCCTTCCAGGATCTCGGCGTCGAGCGTGTCGGGGAGCACCCGGTTCACGTTGCCGGGCAACCCTCCCCCCGTAATGTGAGCCATCCCGTGCACTCGCGTCAACACGGGCTTGAGCACGGAGAGGTACGAGCGGTGCACGCGCAGCAGCGCGTCCGCGACGCTCCCCTCCTCGCCCGGAAACGGGTCGTGCACGCCGAGCCGCATCCGCTCGCTCACGATGCGGCGCGCGAGCGAGTAGCCGTTGGTGTGCAGCCCGTTGCTCGCGAGCCCCACGATCACGTCCCCCTCCTCCACCCGGTCGGCGCCGAGAATGGCGTCTTCCTCCACCATCCCGACGATGAAGCCCGCGAGGTCGTAGTCGGGGGGGGTGTAGATGCCGGGCATCTCCGCCGTCTCGCCACCCACGAGCGAGCAGCCGTTCTCGCGGCAGCCGGCGGCGATGCCGGAGACGACCTGCTCGACCACCTCGGGCACGAGCGTGCCGGCGGCGAAGTAGTCGAGGAAGAAGAGCGGGGTCGCGCCCTGCACGAGGATGTCGTTCACGCAGTGGTTCACGAGGTCGTGCCCCACCGTGCCGTGGCGCTCCGCCTCGATGGCGACGCGGAGCTTGGTGCCCACGCCGTCGGCGCTCGCGACGAGCACCGGCCGGCTCGCCTCGGCGGGAATGCGGAACATCCCGCCGAAGCCGCCGAAGGCCCCGCGCGCGCCCGCCGTGAAGGTGGACTCGACGACGGCCCGGATGCGGCGCTTCACCGCATCGGAGCGCTCGATGTCCACCCCGGCGGTGGCATAGTCGAGGCGGCCGGCGTCGCCGCTCACGACGCGATCTCCTCCTCGAACGCCACGAGGGTGCGGAACTCGCCGACGCGCGCGGCGATGTCGCTCTTGTCGATCTCGAGCAGGCGCTGCACGGAGAACTTCTCGACGGCGAAGGAGCCCATGGCCGACCCGTACACCACGGCGCGGCGCAGGTTCGCGTCGCTCAGGTCGCCGGTCCGCGCCAGGTAGCCCATGAAGCCGCCGGCGAACGAGTCCCCCGCGCCGGTGGGATCGTACACCTCCTCGAGCGGATAGGCCGGCGCGAAGAAGATCGACTTCCCCTTGAACAGGAAGGCGCCGTGCTCCCCCTTCTTGATGATCACCATCTTCGGCCCGTGATCCATGATCCAGCGCGCCGCCTTCACGAGGTTGAAGCAGTCGGTGAGTTGTCGCGCTTCCCCGTCGTTCAGCGTGATCAGGTCGACGTGCTTGATCAGCTCGACGATGTCGGGACGGCGGCTCTCGATCCAGAAGTTCATCGTGTCGCAGGCGACGAGCTTCGGGCGCTCGACCTGCTTGAGCACCTCGAGCTGCAGGCGCGGATCGATGTTGGCCAGGAAGAGCGACTGCGGCTTCTTGAACTGCGGCGGGATCTTCGGACTGAAGTGCGAGAAGACGCCGAGGCGCGTCTCGAGCGTCTCCGCCGAGTTCAGGTCGTGCCGATAGCGGCCGCGCCAGCGGAACGACTCGCCGCTCGCCTGCTCCAGCCCGGCCATGTCCACGCCGCGCGCCTTCAGCGGCTCCAGCTGGTCCATCGGATAGTCGTCACCCACCACGCCCACGAGCTGCACGGGCGAGAGGTGGCTCGCCGACGCGGAGAAGAAGGTTCCCGAACCGCCGATGACGTTTTCGGCCTTGCCGAACGGGGTTTCCACGGAGTCCAGCGCGACGGAGCCGACGACGAGCACTGACATGAATCGGAGGGAGGAAGTGATGGGTCTGATCGAGCGCGCGGCGCCGGACGCGCCGCGCGCGAGGCTACATGCGGTCGGGCGCGGAGATGCCGAGCATCCCGAGCCCGTTGCGGATGACGATCTGCGCGGCGCGCGCGAGCAGCAGGCGCGCGTTCAGCAGCGGCTCGGGCTCGTTGAGCACGTGCGCCTTGTGGTACCAGAGGTGGATCCGCCCCGCCGTGTCGTGCAGGTAGGTCGCCACGCGATGCGGCTCGAGCGCCTCGGCCGCCCCGGCGACGAGCGCGGGGAAGTCGAGCAGCGCCTTCATCAGCTCCGTCTCCTCGGGGAGCGCGAGCTGCCCGAAGTCGACGTCGGCCGTGATCGCCGACGGATCGATGGCGCCGACGCGGAAGATCCCGGAGAGGCGCGCGTGCGCCATCTGGATGTAGTAGACGGGATTCTCCTCGCTCTGCGAGCGGGCGAGATCGACGTCGAAGGAGAGCTGCGAATCCCCCTTCCGCATCAGGAAGAAGTAGCGCACCGCGTCGCGCCCCACCTCGTCGATGAGGTCGCGCACCGTGACGTAGCTGCCGGCGCGCTTGGAGATCTTCACCTCCTCGCCCCCCTTCATCACGGTCACCATCTGGTGCAGCGCGTATTCGGGATAGCCGGCGGGGATGCCGACGTTCAGCGCCTGGAGGCCGGCGCGCACGCGCGTCACCGTGCTGTGGTGATCCGCCCCCTGCACGTTGACCGCGCGCGTGAAGCCCCGCTCCCACTTCGTCACGTGGTACGCCACGTCCGGCACGAAGTAGGTGTACGTTCCCCCCTTCTCGGCGCTCTTCCGCATCACGCGGTCCTGGTCGTCGCCGTAGTCGGTGGTGCGCAGGAAGAGCGCGCCGTCCTTCTCGTACGTGTGGCCGGCCGCGACGAGCGCGTGCACGGTCTTCTCGACGAGGCCGTCGGTGTACAGCGACGACTCGAGATAGTACGTGTCGAACTTCACCCCGAACGCCTGCATGTCGAGGTCCTGCTCCTTGCGCAGCGCCTGCACGGCGAAGCGGCGGAGCGCGTCCAGGTCGTCACCCGCCGCGTCGGCGGGATGCAGCTCCACGTACCGCTGCGCGATCTCGGCGATGTAGGCGCCGTGATAGCCTCCCTCGGGGATCCGCAGCGGCTGGCCGGCGAGCTCGCGGACGCGCGCCTGCGTGCTCGACGCGAGGTTCTCGATCTGGACCCCCGCGTCGTTGTAGTAGAACTCGCGCGAGACTTTCCAGCCGCTCCACTCGAGCAGCGCGGAGATCGCGTCGCCGAGGGCGGCCTGCCGGCCGTGGCCGACGTGCAGCGGCCCGGTGGGGTTGGCGCTGACGAACTCCACGACGACGGGCTTCCCCGCGCCCGCGGTGCCGCGGCCGTACGAGCCCTCCGAGGCGACGAGTGCGGCGATGCCGCGCGCGACGGTCGAGCTGTCCAGCCGGAAGTTGATGAACCCCGGACCGGCTATCTCCGCCGAGGCGAGGCCGGCCGCCTGACAGTCGATCGCGCCCACGATGCGCTGCGCGAGATCGCGCGGCTTGGCGCCGAGTGGCTTGGAGAGCACCATGGCGAGGTTCGTCGCCCAATCGCCGAACGCCGGATCGCGGGGGCGTTCCAGCAGGGGCGACACGTCGTCGGGCGCTCCGAGGGAGCGCGCGACCCGCACCAGCTCGGCGCGAAGCGCGTCGGCGCCCGCGCTCACTCGCCGGCGCTCGGCTTCGGCTTCGGCGCGCTGGGGGCCGGCTTGGTTTCCGCCGCCTTCGGCTTCCTCTCGCTCGTGCCGGACGACTCCGACTTCGCTGCCGGCGCCGACTTCCCCTCGCTCTTGCCGCCTTCGCCCTTGCTGCCCTCGCCCTTGCCGCCCTCGCCCTTGCCGCCCTCGCCCTTGCCGGCGTCGCCCTTCGCGCCGTCAGCTGAGGAGGCGGCGGTCGGCGAGGGAGTCCCCTTGTCGCGATGCGCGTTCTTGCCGTAGTCGGTGAGGTAGAAGCCGGATCCCTTGAAGGCGAATCCGGCGGCCGACATCATCCGCTCAGCCGGCTCGCCGCACTGCGGGCAGACGGCCTGGGCTTCGGAGCTCCCGATGGAGCGATAGAACTTCTCGAACTCGTGTCCCTGCGGACAGCGAAACTCGTAAGTTGGCATTTCTGTGAGACTTAGGCGATTCGTTCCGAGTCAGGGAAACTAGCGGGCGCGGGCGACCCGAACAAGCTCACAAAAGTGATCTTCAGCCCGACGGCGTCGCCCTGCCCCGGTGGCTGCGAATGGTCACGCCGAGCAGCAGCCGCGGAACCTGCACCGTGGGCCGCGGGGAAGATCCGGGGGGAGCGCTCATGAGGTCGGCGGAGAACACCACCCCTCTCCCCGCCTCGTAGCGACGCTCGCGCGCGATGCCGACGCGATAGACGAGGCCTGCTCGCGACGTGTGCGGGGTGTCCTGCGAGCTGCGGATCTCCAGCTCTTCCGAGCCGTAGCCGAGCGCGCCGCGCACTTCGAGTCCCGCGACCGCGGTGAGGGGACGCGCCAGAGTGACCTCGACGTCTCCGCCCTGCCCCCCCACGTCATGCGCCGGAGCGAGCTGCCACAGGCGTCCCGCGATGCCCAGAGCGGCGAAAGGGAAGACGTAGGCAGCGTCGAGGGCGAAGCCGCCGAGCACAGTCGCGAAGCTGCCCGGCACGTGATCGACGACGACGATACCCATGACGCCGCCCGCGTCGGTGTAGGCATCGCCGACGGGAAGCTCGACTTGGGGAAAGGCCGGGTGCGGGGCGGTAGGAGGAGACGGGCGTTGGGCGCCTGCTGGCGCGGCAAGCAGCACGGCGGCAACGAGGTTGATGAGCCCCCGCCTCGAGCGCCGCGTCACGCGCCCGGCCGGTAGCTGCCCCAGCGCGCGCTGAGCACGTCGCTGATCTCCCCGACACTGGCGCGCGCGCGCACCGCGTCGATGATGAGCGGCATCAGGTGCGCGCGCTCGGGTCCCGCGTCGCCCGCGTAGGACGCCGCGGCCTCGCCGAGCGCCGCCAGCGCGCGCCCATGCACGCCGGCGTCGCGCGCGGCGCGCACCGCCGCCACGCGCGCCACTTGCTCGCGCTCCAGCGCCGAGTAGTCGGGCGAGGGGATCACGGGCGCCTCGGCGGAATCGGCGAACTTGTTGACGCCGACGATGACGGTCTCGCCCCGTTCCACGCGGAGCTGGTACTCGTACGCGGAGCGTCCGATCTCCTCCTGGAAGAACCCGCCGGCGATCGCCTTCGCCGCGCCGCCCAGCTCGTCGACCTGCTGCAGCAGCGCCTCGGCCCGCGACTCGAGCTCGTTGGTGAGCTGCTCCACGTAGTAGCTGCCGGCGAGCGGATCGGCGGTGAGGGCGGCGCCGCTCTCGTAGCCGACGATCTGTTGGGTGCGCAACGCGAGCGTTGCCGCTTCGGCGGTGGGAAGCGACAGCGCCTCGTCGTAGCCGTTGGTGTGCAGCGACTGCGTGCCGCCGAGCACCGCGGCGAGCGCCTGCACCGTGACGCGCACGACGTTGTTGAGCGGCTGCTGTGCCTGCAGCGTCACCCCGCCGGTCTGCGTGTGGAAGCGCAGCCGCGCGCTCGCGTCGCTGGCGCCGAAGCGGTCGCGCATGAGGCGCGCGTAGAGCCGGCGCGCCGCGCGGAACTTCGCGACCTCCTCGAAGAGGTCGTTGTGCGCGGCGAAGAAGAAGCTGAGCCGCGGCGCGAAGGTATCGACCGCCAGCCCCGCGTCGATGGCGCGCGTCACGTACTCCATCGCGTTGGCGAAGGTGAAGGCCAGCTCCTGCACCGCCGTGGCGCCGGCCTCGCGGATGTGGTAGCCGGAGATGGAGATCGGGTTCCAGCTCGGCACCTCTTCCGCGCAGAAGCGGAAGATCTCGGCGATGAGGCCGAGCGACGGGACGGGCGGGTAGATGTACGTCCCGCGCGCGATGTACTCCTTGAGGATGTCGTTCTGGATCGTGCCGCTGATCGCCGAGCGGGAGATGCCGCGCTCCTCGGCGACGACGACGTACATCGCGAGCAGCGTGGCCGCCGTCGCGTTGATGGTCATGCTCGTGGAGACGCGGTCGAGGGGGATCTCGTGCAGCAGGACGTGCATGTCCTCGACCGTGTCGATCGCGACGCCCACGCGCCCCACCTCGCCGAGCGCGCGGGGCGAGTCGGAGTCGATCCCCATCTGCGTGGGGAGGTCGAACGCGACGGAGAGGCCGGTCTGCCCCTTGTCGAGCAGGAGGCGGTAGCGCGTGTTGGTCTGCTGCGCCGTGCCGAAGCCCGCGTACTGGCGCATGGTCCACAGCCGGCCGCGGTACATCGTGGGCTGCACGCCGCGCGTGTAGGGAAAGCGCCCCGGATCGCCGAGATCGGCGTCGTAGTCCACGCGCGCGTCGTCCGGGCGGTAGACGGGAGCGACGGGGATGCCGCTGGGGGTGGTGAGATCGGGATCGGGCATGGGGGAAAACTAACGGTTTGTCGGTTTACGGTTTCTCAGTTTACGGCGGCCCTCGGGAGGCTCCTGGCATCCCGAGGCAGGCCGAAGACCGAGAAACCGAAAACCGACAAACCGCCCCTCAGGCCCCCACCAGCTCCGAATGCTGCGCGAGCGTCTGCGACGCGAGGTCCACGTCGCGCCGCGAGCCGATGAAGAGCGGGACGCGCTGGTGCAGCTCGGTGGGCTGGACGTCCATGATGCGCTGCTTCCCGTCGCTCGCGGCGCCGCCCGCCTGCTCGCAGATGAAGGCGAGCGGGTTGGCCTCGTACAGCAGGCGCAGCTTGCCGCCGGGGCTCTTCGTGTTGGCGGGATAGCAGAAGACCCCGCCGCCGAGGAGGTTGCGGTGGAAGTCGGCGACCAGCGAGCCCACGTAGCGGACGTTGAGCGCCTTGCGGTCCCCCTCGAGCCCGCGGTAGCGGCGCATGAGCTGCCGCGTCGGCTCGTTCCACAGCCCTTCGTACGAGTCGTTCACCGAGAGATAGCGCCCCTCGTCGGGGATGCGGATGTTCGGGTGCGAGAGGAGGAACTCGCCGATGGAGGGATCGAGGGTGAAGCCGTGCACCCCCTGCCCTGTGGTGTACACCAACATGGTGCTCGACCCATAGATCACGTAGCCGGCGGCGACCTGCCGGCGGCCGGGCTGGAGCATGTCCTCCAGCTCGCCGTGGCGGCCGCGCGTGATCTTCTGCACCACCGAGAAGATCGTCCCCACCGGCACGTTGACGTCGATGTTGGACGAGCCGTCGAGGGGATCGAACATCAGGCAGTATTTCCCGCAGCGGAAGCCGTCGGGGATCTGGATGATGTCGGGCTCCTCCTCCGACGCCATGGCGCAGAGGCGGCCGCCATGGTCCATCGCCTTGATGATCGTGTCGTTGGCGAAGATGTCCAGCTTCTGCTGGATCTCTCCCTGCACGTTGGCGTTCTCGGTGGCGCCGAGGATGTCGGCGAGACCGGCGCAGCGCACCTTGTTGGCGATCATCTTGGCCGCCAGCGCCATGTCGTACAGGATGCCGGAGAGCTCCCCGGTCGCCTCGGGGTGCAGCTTCTCCTGCTCGATGATGAAGCGCTCGATCGTAACGACCGAGGTCGCGGTGTGTCGAACCACGGGAAGCCTCTACGCGGTGGAAGATGCGCCGTGCAGCCGGCGCGCGGCGAACGCGCGCGCGTCCGCCTCATAGGGATTGTTGTGGTAGCCGTGGCGGAGGGTGCCCCAGAGATACCGCAGGGGGAAGCTCCGCTGCGCCTGAAACTGATGGACGTGCCGGAGTTCGTGCAAGAGCAGCTCGGGGTCGGGGGCGTCGGTCCGGGCCAGCCAGATGGTGCGGCCGAGGGTGATCCCGGAGACCGTCGCTCGCGCGAGACACCACCCGCCGATGCGCAGTGGAAGCCCTCCCGTGCGCCAGCACGCCTGGGCGAGCTCGGGATAGCGCGCCAGAAGGGGCGCGGGGAGGGCGAACCGTCGTCCGACGAGCCAGGCCATCATCCGGGATCACACCTCATCGCAAGGACCATCGCGCCTCCCCCCTGGAAGTCTCCACCTCGATGTGCATGCCGTCGGTACGCACGACGACCGTGCCCGAGCGATCGGTGCGCACCAGCTGGCTCCCCCCCGCGTGGAGCGCGGCGAGCACCTCCGCGTTGGGAAGCCCGTAGGAATTGTGGGCGCCGACGCTCACCAGTGCCAGCCGCGGGCGCACCGCGGCGAGGAAATCGGGGGTGGAGCTCGTGCGGCTGCCGTGGTGCCCGACCTTGAGCACGTCGGCGCGCAGCGCGTCGCGGTCGTGGGCCAGCAGCCACTCCTCCTCGGGCGCCTCCGCGTCGCCGGTGAGCAGCAGGCGCACGGCACCGACGCGCACGAGCAGCACGGTGCTCGCGAGGTTCGCGTCGGCGAGCGCGCTCGCCCACGCCGAATCGGGGGCGAGCACGGTGATCACCGCCTCGTCCACGACGAGCGAGTCCCCTGGCCGCGCGCGCTGCCAGGGGATGTGCGCCTCGCGCGCGGCGGCGAGCGCGGCGCGATACGACGGCGTCGTGCCGACGTAGCCGGGATCGAGGAAGCGCGCCGGATGCAGGGTGCCGATGAGCGACGCCGCGCCCCCGACGTGGTCGGCATGGGGATGCGAGAGGACGAAGAGCGCGACCGCGCCCCCGCGGTGCGCGAGGTACGGCACCACCGTCGATCGCCCCGCGTCACCCCCGTCCCAGACGCTCCCGGCGTCGATCACCACCCAGCGGCCGGCGCGGGTGCGCAGGGCGAGCGCGTCGCCCTGCCCGACGTCGAGCATGTGCAGCTCGGTGAAGCCGCGCGTGGGCATGAGCCACGGCTCCGCGATCATGACGCACAGCGCCGAGGCGCCGGCGAGCAGCGCGGGCACTGGTCGCCGGCGCACGCACGCCGCGATGAGCGCCACGGACAGCACCGCCCCCGCCCCGGCGGCGAGTGCCGAAGGAAGGACGACCGGCGCCGCGCCGGGCAGCGCCGCCGCGGTCCCCGCGATCCGGTCGAAGGCGGTGATCAGCGCGTGCGACGCATCGGCCGCCGCGCGCTCGACCGGCGCGACCGGGACGCAGAGCGCGAGAAAGAGCGCCGGCTGCAGCAGCCCCATCACCGGATCGGCGACGAGATTCGACAGCGGCGCAACGAGCGACACCCGGCCGAAGGTCCACGCGACGAGCGGCGCGGTGACGACTGTAGCGACGACGCTCACGGTGAGCCCCCGCGCGATGGCGCGCCGGCTGCCGCTCCATTCGCCGGGCACGATGCGGCGCGCGAGCGCGCCGCCGGCGATGAGCGCCGCGGTCCCCGCCGCGCTGAGCTGCCAGCCGAGGTCGAGCACTACGGTTGGCTGCAGGAGGGGAGCGGCACAGCCCACGGCGAGGATCGCCCAGGGCGACGTCGGGCGCTGCAGCATCCGCGTCGCCAGCAGCAGCGCGAGCATCACCGCCGCGCGCACCGCGGGGGGCGGCGCACCGATCATCGCGACGTAGGCCGCGAGCAGCGCGAGGGCGCCGAGCCGCGACGGCACCGGGGGGAGGCGCAGCGCGCTGCAGAGCAGCTCGAGCGCGAGGGCGATGACCGCGACGTGCAGTCCGGAGACGCTGAGCATGTGCACCAACCCGCCGCGCGCGAACCGGTCGCGCTGCTCGGCGGGGATCCCGCTCATGTCGGCGATGACGAGAGCGCGCGCCATGGGCGCGTCGCGGCCGAAGACACGGTCGATGCGACGGCCCGCGGCGGCGCGCAGGGCGAGGAGCCCTCCGTGGCCGATGCGCGCGCCGAGCATCGCGTCGTCCACCAGGAGCCCTCGCGTGCCGGTGGTGGCGCGACCGCTGAGCCGCACCAGGTCGCCGGCGGCGCCGTGACCATTGACGACGAGGACGGTGGCGGCCTGCGCGCAGCCTTCCGCGCGGAGCGACGCATGCGCGACGTCGCCGGCGGAGACGTCGTCCGCGAGCTCGGCGGCCCACTCCGTCCGCCGCACGAGCAGGCGCGCGCAGGCCGCGTCGTGGCCGGCTGCCGCGATCGCGACGAGCGACGCCGCGGCGGCGACCGCGGTCAGAAGGGCGACGCGTTGCCGCTTCGCCAGCACGGCGGCGACCACCGCCGCGAGGAGCAGCGTCGCGAGACCGGTGCGCGTCGCGGTGCCGGCGACCAGGCAGATCCCGAGCGCCGCCGCGTAGGCGGCGGCCGCCCATGTGATGAGGGGCATGGGGAGACGATCGTCTCTCCATGCCCCTTCACCGTCATCGCCGGAGCGCGGAACGGCGCCGACGAGCGCCGACGAGCGCCGCGTTCAGTCACCGGCGAGGCGCGACGCCTGCCCGCCGATGGAAGCGTTCGATCTCCTGTCCTACCCGGCCATCGGCAGCGGCTGCCGCTCCCTCACCACCGCTCCCGTAAAGGTGGACCCCGTCGTCCCGGTGAGCTCCACGGTGAGATACTGCCCCAGCATCGAGCCGTCGCCCGGGACGAGCACCGTCTTGAAGTCGCGCGTGCGCGTCATCAGCATCGCCTCGCCGCGCTTGGCCTCGCGCTCCACCAGCACCTCGTGGCGCGTGCCCAATAGCGTCATGTTCCGGGCCCGCGAACCGGCGCGCACGGTGTCCACGAGCGTCTGCAGCCGCTCGCTCGCCACGTCGGCGGGCACGCTCAGCTCGGCGGGAAGCCGCGTGGCGGGGGTGCCGTCGCGCGGCGAGAAGATGAAGGTGAAGGCGTCCATGAAGCCCACCTCGCGCACCGCGCTCAGCGTCTCCTGGAACTCCTCGTCCGTCTCGCCCGGGAAGCCGACGATGATGTCGGTGGTGAGCGCCACGCCGGGGATGGCCGTCCTGATGCGGTCCACGCAGTCCATGTACGCGTCGCGCGTGTAGCGGCGCAGCATGCGCTTGAGCATGCGGCTCGAGCCGCTCTGCATCGGCAGGTGGACGTGCTCGCACACCGTCGGCACCTCGGCCATCGCGCGGATGACGCGGTCGCTGAAGTCGTTGGGGTGCGGGCTGGTATAGCGCACGCGCCTGATCCCCGGCACCGAGCCCACGGCGCGCAGGAGGTCGGCGAAGTCGTGCGTCCCGTCGGTGTACGAGTTGACCGTCTGGCCGAGCAGCACCACCTCGCTCATTCCCTCGTCCACCACGGCGCGCGTCTCGCGCACGACGTCCTCGAGGCGGCGGCTGCGCTCGGCGCCGCGCGTCGTGGGGACGATGTAGTACGTGCAGCGGTAGTCGCAGCCGCGCTGCACGGGGATCCACGCCTTGACCTTGTCGAAGCGGCGCGGCGTGAAGTCCTCGTAGTGCTCCTCCATGTCGAAGGTCGTCGCGATGGACTTCTCGCCGTGGCGCGCCCCGTCGACGAGCTGCGGCAGCGCGCGGTAGCCGTCGGGCCCGATGACGAGCGAGACGTGCTTCGCCTTCTCGAGGAGCTGCGGCCCGAGCCGCTGCGCCATGCAGCCGGTGACCCCCATGACGGAATCCTTCTTCATGTGGCGCTTGAGCTCTCCGAGCCGCCCGATCACGCGCTGCTCGGCGTGATCGCGGATGGCGCAGGTGTTCACGAGGATGACGTCGGCGCCGTCGGGCTTGTCCACAGGGGCGTAGCCGGCCGCCGCGAGCTTGCCGAGCATCAGCTCGGAATCGCTCACGTTCATCTGGCAGCCGTACGTCTCGATGTAGACCGTGGGCGAGGGAGAGCTTTCCGTCATCTGCTGAGCACTGCTACGAGGGATCGTCCAGCGGCTCGGCGCGGAGCGGGCCGCTGTCGCCGGCCAGCACGGCGTCGAAGCGCGCACCGCGAGGCGCGGCGCTGGCGAGGGTCACGGAAAGATAGTCCTCCGTGAGCCCTTCGCGCGCCTCCCCGCCCCCCACCAAGGTCCCGCCCCAGCGCCCGCGCCCGCCCCCGCCCCCGCCCCTGACGACCACCACGTCGGCGCGGCCGCCGCTACGGGAGGCGGCATAGCGCGAAGCCCCGCGCGCCGCGAGCTCCCGCAGCTCGGCGGCCCGCGCTCCCGCGAGGGCTGGCGCGACCTGCCCATCGAGGCGCAGCGCGGCCGCGCCGGGCCGCGGCGAGTAGGGGAAGACGTGGAGGCTCGTGAACGGGAGCGACTCGACGAGCGCGCGCGTCGCGGCGTGATCTTCGTCCGATTCGCCGGGGAAGCCGGTGATGACGTCGGCGCCGAGCCCGAACACCGCGCGCCCCGCGACGAGTCGCTCGATGGCGCGGGCGTAGTCGCGCGCGGTGTACCAGTGCCGCCCCATGCGCCGGAGCAGACGGTCGGAGCCGCTCTGCAGCGGGGCGTGAAGATACGGCGCGACCTGCCGCGGCGCGGCGGTGAGCAGCTCGGCAAGCCGATCGTCCACCTCGGTCGCCTCGATGGACGAGAGGCGGAAGCGCACCGTTGGCACCGCGCGTACGAGGCGCGTCACCAGATGGCCCAAGGTCGTACCGCCGTCGAGCCCGTAGCTCCCGATGTGCACCCCGGTGAGGACGATCTCGGGATGCCACTGCGCGAGCGCCCGCGCCTCCTCGACGAGCGAGTCGGCGGGCCGGCTGCGGTTGGCCCCTCGCGCGATCGTCGTCGCGCAGAAGGTGCAGTGCTCGTCGCAGCCGTCCTGGATGCGGAGCAGCGCCCGTGCGCCAGTCTGTCGCGACGTCCGGGCGCCGGCCGCCGGTGCGAGCTCCAGCGCCGCGGCCAGGGCGGGCAGGTCGGCGCCGGCGATGGTGGCCTGCACGGTGGGAAGGGTGCGCAACGCAAAGGCGCCGTCTCGCTCGGGAAGCGCCGAGGCGCATCCCATGATCACGCTGCGGAGCGCGGGGTTGGCGCGGGCGGCGCGGCGGACCTGCTGCCGGAGGTCGGCCTCCGCTTCGGCGGTCACGGCGCAGCTGTTGAACACCGCCATGTCGGCCAGGGCGGGATCCGCGACGAGCTCGGCCCCCGAGGCCAGCGCCATCTCCCGCACCGCCTCGCTGTCGTACTGGTTCGCGCGACACCCGAAGGTGCGCAGATACAGCTTCACGCCGTGGAGCCGAGCGGGATGGGCGGCGAGGTGGAGGGGGGGACGGTGGGGAGCCAGAAGTGGAACGCACTCCCGATCATGTCGCCCCCGCTCTTCACCCAGATGCGCCCTCCGTGCGCCTCGACGACCAGCTTGCAGAAGGCGAGCCCCAGTCCCGAGCTGCGCACGCGGGGGATGTGCGGCGTCTTCACCTGCTCGAACTTGCGGAAGATGATGTCGTGGTACTCGGGCGGAATGCCGACGCCGTTGTCGGCCACGCTGAACAGCGCGCCGCCATTCTCGGATCGCGCACTCACCGTGACGGTGACGGCGCGCGCCGAGTGGCTGACGGCGTTCTGGATCAGGTTGTTGAACACGCGCTTCAGCAGCGCATGGTCGGCGACGATGATGGGAGCATCCTCGCCCAGCTCCATCTCCGCCGTCGCCCGCTCCTGCTGGAAGCGGATCTCCCACTCGTGGAGCACCTCGGTGAGCAGCGCACCGGGAGCGATGGGGGCGACGTGCAGCGCCATTCGCGTCTCCTCCAGCCGCGCCACCTCGAGCAGATCCTCGATGAGGGCGAGCAGATCCTCCGCCCGCCCCTCGGCGTCGCCGAGCGCGCCACGCTGCTCCTGCGTGAGCGGACCGAAGTCGCCGTCGATGAGCATCTCCATCGCGCCGATGACCGAGGTGAGCGGAGACTTGAGATCGTGCACGATCATCTTCATGAGATCGTCGCGCACCTTCTCGAGCTCCTTCTGCTTGCGCAGGCTCTCCTCGAGCGCGTCGGTGGCCGCCTTGAGCTTGAGCAGCGAGCGCACGCGCGCCCCGAGCACGAGGCGGTTGTGCGGCTTGGTGAGGAAGTCGTCGCCGCCCGCCTCGATCGCCTTCACGCGGTCGGTGGTGTCGTTGAGCGCGGTGACGAAGATGACCGGGATGCGCGCCGTGCGCGGATCGCGCTTGATGCGCCGGCAGACCTCGAAGCCGGTGGAGCGGTCGTCCACTCCGAGGTCGCCGGCGGGCATGGAGACGTCGAGGATGCACAGGTCGGGCTGCTGCTCGAAGCAGGTCGCCAGCGCCGACGGGCCGTCCGACGCGGCGATTGCGCGGAACCCGAGGACGTGGAGCTGGTCGAAGAGCAGCTCCACGTTCGCGGGCACGTCGTCCGCCACGAGGATGATCGGCGCGTCCGCCGGAGGTGGCGAGATCTCGGTCATGCGATCAGGGACGCACGGTGAGGCCGATGCTCAGCGTCCAGGACGCCTCCTTGCCGTACGCCGCCGCGGTGCGCGTGGCGCGCACGCCCGTGAGGTCGAGCGCGGCACGGCCGCGGGCCAGGAGCGTGCCCGCGCCGAAGGCGACGCTGCGCTCGGTGACGTCGGCGCCGGCGCCGGCCGTGGATGCCGGGATGCCGAAGGGAAGGGTGCGCCAGCGCAGCCCGGTGCGGAGCTGGATCCCCCGCCCCGCGACCCGCGGTCCGAGGACGTCGGCCCCGACGCTCGTGTCCCACCCGTCGTTGATGCGCACGCTCGGCGAGCCGAGCCCCTTCATGCGCGACCAGCTGTCCTTCGCCGTGCGGAAGGCGATGGCGGTGCCGCGAATGCCCAGATACGCCGCGCTGATCGCGAGGCGGTCGGGGACGTTCGCCGTGGACAGGGTCGCGTCGGCATGCTTCAACGAGAGCGAGCCGCCGCGCCGGTACGAGCCGGCGATGGTGCCCACGCCGGCGCGCGAGAGTTCCGCGCCGCCGGAGTAGGCACGCCCCGAGTAGGTCACGGTGGAGGTGTCGAGCAGCGAAGCGAAGCGCAGCGTGTCCTCGAACACCTGCGTGGACTTCAGCCGGTTGTCACCGGTGATGGCGTGTCCGGCGATGCCGAGGTGCAACCAGCTCGTCGGTGCCCACGCCAGCGCGACGCGGACGTCGCCGATGGCGCCGTCGCTCTTGAAGGTGTTGGTCGTGGCGAGCGTCGAGTCGTTGAGCCGCTGTCTGCCGGGCGTCGTCGTCTCGAAGGTGCGGTCGAGCAGGCTGGAGGCGGTGAGGCCCAGCATGAAGCGGTCCCCGAGGGGCACGCTCGCCGTGACGAGCGGATAGCGGGCGATGGTGTTGCTCTCCGTCGCGTTGCCCACGGTGAGCTTGCGGTACTCCGGCTCCGCCTGGATGTAGAGCGCCGAGCCGCCGAAGTTGTAGATGGCCGCGGGATTGGTGGCCGAGAGGGGATCGATCTCCCCGAGCGCGCCCCCGGTGCCGAGCGACCGCGTGCTCAGCTGGCCGGTGGAATAGCCGAAGCCCTGCGTGCTCAGCGTCCCCTGCGCGCGAGCCGCCGCGGGGAGCACGAGCAGCGCCGCGGCGAGAAGTCGGAGCGAATTGGGTCGCATGATCACGGGAGTCCGAAGCCGCGGCGCGGCACGTAGGTGAGGTGCAGGCGCGGACGCTGCGCGGCCGGTCCTTCGAGCGAGACGAAGTTCAACTCGCTGACCGAGCCGGCCTCCTGCTGCACACGCAGCACGAGGGCGCGCGTGTTGTTGGTGGTGCCGACCGCCTGCCAGAGCTGCACGACCTTGATGAGCTGCAATGTGCGCAGCCCGCTGTCCCCCGTCTTGAGGGTCACGGGCGGCACGTTGTAGACGGTGCCCGCCCCCAGGAAGTCGGCGGCGGTCCGGACGTCCGCGACGCCCGGATTCGCCAGCACGGGGAAGGCGCCGAGGGTGAGCGAATCCGAGTTCGCGCCGGGAGACCTCGGCGTGAGCTGCGTCAGCTCGAGTGACGCGCGCACCACCTGCACCGAATCGAGGACGATGGAGGGGATGTCGAAGCGCATGTACACCCGCGCGCCGGCCACACCACCGACCGCGAGGCGGCCGGCCGGCGGGGGAGGCAGCGCGCCGCGCACGACGAGCGGGAAGATCGCGAGGTTCGCGGCGGTCGCGAGGTCGCTGGCCGGCGTGCGCGACACGGGGGTGACGCTGTCCGGCTTCACCAGGGTGTCGGCCGAGACGCGGAAGCGCAGCAGCGGCGCCGTGACGGAGCCGGAGAAGCGCAGCCGCACGGACTGCGCCGCCCGCACGCGCAACCCGATGCGGAGCCTGGAGCCCGCCGCCATCTTCGCGAGCAGCTTCGCGTTGTCGAGCGGCAGGCGCAGCGTGTCCTTCACGTCGGCGGCCGCGTACGTGACGCTCCCGAGCAGCCGGTCGGCGCGGAAGAGCGGCGCGAGCACCGCCACCGCGGTGTCGCTCGCCGTCGTGTCCACGTCGAACGCGTCGATCGTGACGGGAACGCGCACCGGCACCATCGTGGTGTCCACGCGGAAGATGAAGGTCGCGCTGTCCACCCGCCTGATCAGGCTGTCCGCCTGCGGCGCGGTGGGAACGTAGCGCGACGGCAGGGTGTCGTAGCGCACGATCGCGCGAATGTCGGCGGTGTCACCCTGCGAGATGAGGGTGACGTCTCTCGACTCGCCGAGGCGGGGATAGCCCATCAGCGTGCTGTCGAGCGTGACGGACGCGGTGAGCACCGTGTCGCGCAGGCCGGCGCTCTGATCGGTGCACAGCGCAGGGCAGCCGATGGTCCCGGTCACCTGCTCCGAGCACGCCGCGAGGACCAGCAAGAGGGTCGCGCCGAGCGCGCCCCGTAGAATCCGTTCAGACACTCCGTACACTCCGGCCGACAACGCGAGACTGCGTCACCGGCGCCCCATCGAGGTGGGGGTAAAGGCTTTGGGAAGAAGATCCGACATCAGCCAGCGCGCTTCGGCTCCGGAGCGCGTGACGCTGAGCACCGCCATGTGGGGGGCGAACTCCATGAGCACCTGCCGACACATCCCGCATGGCGGAGTGGGGGTCTCCGCCTCCGTGGCGATGACGATCGCCTCGAAGTCGCGCACGCCGCGCGTCACGGCCGCGGCCACCGCCGCGCGCTCGGCGCAGATCGCCGCCGGGTAGGCGGCGTTCTCCACGTTGCACCCCTCGGTGACGCTGCCGTCGCCCGAGAGGAGCGCCGCGCCCACGCGGAACGACGAATAGGGGGCGTAGGCTCGCTCCATCGCCGCGAACGCCCGCTCGCGCAGCAGGGCCCAGCTCCGCTCGCTCGGCGCCAGCGCGTCGTCCCCGCTCATCGTCCCCGCACGAGTTGGGGGAGGAACGAGGAGCCCTTGCCGCGAAACCCGACGTTGAGCCACTCCGCCACCGTCGCTCCGAGATCGGAGAAGGTGGCGCGGGCGCCGAGCGCCACGGGGCGCACCGCGTCGCCAAGGACGAGAAGCGGGACATTCTCCCGGGCGTGATCGCTCGACCCCGTGGTGGGGTCGTTGCCATGATCGGCGGTGATGAAGAGCAGGTCGTCCTCTCGGAGCGCGGCGCGGATTGCGGGCAGGGCGTCGTCGAACTCGCGGAGCGCGCGCTCGAACCCCACCGGATCGCTCCGGTGCCCGTACATCGTGTCGAAATCTACAAGGTTGGCGAACAGCAACCCACCCTGCGCACCAGCCTGCCACTCCAGGATCGCCCGGATCCCCTCGGCGTTGTCGGCCGTGTGGCGCGACCGGAGCGAGCGTCCGGCGAAGAGGTCGTCCACCTTGCCCACCCCGGCGCGCGGCACGCCCGCCGCGGAAAGGGCGTCGAGCAGGGTCTCGCCCGGCGGGGCGATCGAATAGTCGCGCCGGTTCTTCGTGCGGGTGTAGGCGCCCGCCTCGCCCACGAAGGGACGGGCGATGACGCGCGAGACGTCGTGCGGGGAGACGAGCATGGCACGGGCGGTCTCGCAGGCCGCGTACAGCTCCGTCAGGGTGACGACTTCCTCGTGCGCCGCCACCTGAAAGACCGAGTCGGCCGAGGTGTACACGATCCACGAGCCGGTCCGCTGGTGCTCGGCGCCGAACCGGTCGATGATCTCGGTGCCGCTGGCCGCGACGTTCCCGAGCACCCCTCGGCCGGTGCGGCGGGTGAACTCGTCGAGCTGCTGCTGCGGGAAGCCGCCGGGATACGTGGGAAAGGGCCGCTCGAGGTGGAGGCCGGCGATCTCCCAGTGTCCAGTCGTGCTGTCCTTGCCGGCCGAGGCGGGGCGCATCAATCCCCAGGCCCCCTCCGGCTCCACCGCCGGCCCGACCCCCTCCAGTGGAACGATGTTGCCGAGCCCCGCCGCGGCGAGGTTCGGGAGCCGCAGGCCACCGCGCACGCGGGCCAGGTTGCCGAGCGTGTCGCTCCCGACGTCCCCGTACTTCGCGGCATCCGACGCGGCGCCGACGCCGACACCGTCGAGGACGAGGATGATGGCCCGGCGCCTCATGCCCCCCCCTCCGCATCGGCGAGCTGGATGTAACGGCGCGGCAGGCGGAGCCGGAGCCCGGTGAGCAGCTCGTACGGCGACACGTCGGCGCGCTCGGCGAGCTCGCCGACCGTCACCAGCGCGTCGCCATCGCGGCCGAGCAGGGTCACGAGATCGCCGAGGCCCGCATCGCAGTCAGTCACATCGAACATCGTCATGTCCATCGTCACCCGTCCCGCCACGTCGATGCGGCGCCCCGCCAGGAGCGCCTGGCCGCGATTGCCGAGCGAGCGGCGATAACCGTCGGCGTACCCCACCGGGAGGGTGGCGATCCGTCGCTCCCCCTCGGCGCGCCAGGTGGCGCCGTAGCTCACCGTGTCGCCGTCGCACAGCGTGCGGAGCTCGACGATCCGCGCCCGCAGGCTGACCACTGGCTCCGGCGCGATGGCGCCGCCGGGAAAGCCCGGCACGCCGTAGAGGAAGATACCGGGCCGGCAGATAGTCCAGCGCGACGGAGCGCGCCGCTCGACGGCGGGCCCGTTCTCGGCGTGCACCAAAGGCGGCACGGCCGGAAGGGCGTCGAGAGCGAGCGAGAAGCGGTGCTCCTGCTCGTCGCGGCTGGCGTCGTCCAGCTCGGCCGAGTGAAAGTGGGTGAAGACTCCGTCGGGGCGGGTCCGCTCGAAGAGCTCGCGATAGCGCGCCACTTCGTCCCACCGCATGCCGGCGCGCGACATGCCGGTGTCCACCTGCAGGTGCCAGGGGCGGCCCGTGCGCGCCCACGACTCGATCACGGCGGGATCGCCGAGGGCCGGGGTGAGGCCGGCGCGGCGAAGGGCGTCGATCTCGGTGCGGAGGATCGGGGTGAAGACGATGATCGGCCGCGTGATCCCCCCGCGCCGGAGCTCGTCCCCCTCGGTGACGGTCGCCACGCCGTAGCCCCACGGATCGAGCGACTCGAGCGCCAGCGCGGCGCGCAGGCCGCCCGCGCCGTAGCCGTCGGCCTTGACCATGGGGAGGAGGGGCACGCCCGCGCGTGCCGCCACGGCAGCCCCGTTGCGGCACAACGCGCCCAAGTCGATCTCGACCCAGGCGCGTGTCATCGGGCGTCGTGATTCGCTATCATGTGCAGACTGACGAAGATACGGACGCGAGGAGACTGATGCAAGAAAAGCCGGGCCTGAATGAGACGCTGGCGCTGATGAAGGATCTGCGCCAGCGCTGCGAGTGGGATGCCGCGCAGACGCACGAGTCGCTGCGCCCCTACCTGATCGAGGAAGCCTACGAGGTGGACGACGCCATCAGGTCCGCCGACGACCAGGCGCTGAAGTCCGAGCTGGGCGATCTCCTGCTGCAGGTGCTCTTCCACAGCGTGGTCGCCGAGGAGCGTGGTGCGTTTGACTTCGGCGACGTGGCAGAAGGTTTCCTCATCAAGATGAAGACCCGCCATCCGCATCTGTACGATGGAGGCGAGCGCCAGAGCTGGGAGGGGATGAAGGCCAGGGCCAGAGTGAGTCTCACCGACGGCCTCCCTGCCGACCTCCCCGCCCTGCACCGCGCCTTCCGGCTGCAGGACCGCGCCGCCGGAGTGGGCTTCGACTGGCCCGACGCGACCGGGCCGGCGGCGAAGGTGGAGGAGGAGCTGGCCGAGGTGCGGGCCGAGGTGGCGGGCGGGGCGCACGCGGCGGCGCACGGCGTCCCCGACGAGAAGCTCGAGGAGGAGCTCGGCGACCTGCTGTTCTCGGTCGTCAACCTGTGCCGGAAGCTCGGGGTGCACCCGTCGCTGGCGCTCGACAAAGCGAACGTGAAGTTCGCGGCGCGCTTCGGCGCGGTGGAGCAGCTGGCGCGCGAGCGGGGGATGGAGCCGCGGGAGATGGGGCTGGAGGCGCTGGACCGGTTGTGGGAGGAGGTGAAAGAACCGTAACACGTTCGAGGTGAGAGGTGAGAGGTGAGAGGTGAGAGGTGCAGCCTCGGGAGGTCACGGCGTCCTGAGGCCTGACTTCAAACTTCAGACTTCTCACCTCTCACGCAGCTCTCACGGCCTCAACCGATCCATCATCCGCGGAAACGGGATCACCTCGCGAATGTGCTCGATGCCGGCGATCCACGCGACGGTGCGCTCCAGGCCGATACCGAAGCCCGAGTGCACGAACGTGCCGTAGCGGCGCAGGTCGAGGTACCAGTCGTAGGCGTCCATCGGCAGCCCTTCTTCCTGCAGGCGGTGGAGCAGCTTGTCGTAGTCGTCCTCGCGCTGCGAGCCGCCGATGATCTCGCCGCGGCCTTCGGGGGCCAGCAGGTCGGCGCAGCGGACGGTCCGCGGATCGGCGGGGTTCTCCTTCATGTAGAACGCCTTCGCCTCCTTGGGATAATTCACGACGAAGACCGGGCGCTCGTACTCGTTGACGATCAGCGCCTCGTCCGGCGCGCCGAGGTCCTCCCCCCACTGCGTGTCGCTCCCCTTGCGCTGTACGAGCTTGATCGCGTCGCCGTAGTCGAGGCGGACGAAGGGCTCGTTCACGCAGTCGAGCTTCGACACGTCGCGCTCGAGGACCGCGAGCTCCGCCTGGCGCCGCTCGACGACGCGCGTCACGAGGTAGCGGACCAGCTCCTCCTGGAGATCCATGTTCTGGTCCTGGTCGCACCAGGCCATCTCCGGCTCGATCATCCAGAACTCGGTGAGATGCCGGCGCGTCTTGCTCTTTTCGGCGCGGAAGGTGGGGCCGAAGGTGTAGATGCGGCCCAGCGACGCGGCGAGCGCCTCGCCGTAGAGCTGGCCGGTCTGCGCGAGGTAGGCGGTTCCCTCCTCGAAGTACTCGGTGCTGAACAGCCCCGCGCGCTCGCCGATGGCCGCCGTGAGGATCGGGGTGTCGGTGCGGACGAAGTCGCGCTCGTAGAAGAAGTCGTGGATCGCCTGCTCGACCTCGGAGCGGATGCGCATGATCGCCGCCTGGCGCGGCGACCGGAGCCAGAAGTGCCGGTTGTTGAGGAGGAAGTCGACCCCGTGCTCCTTCGGCTGCAGCGGGTAGTCGCTGGGGCTCGGGCCGATGATCACCAGGTCCGTGACGCCGATGTCCAGCACGCCGGGGGCGCGGGGATTCTCGCGCGCCTCTCCGGTCACGGCGACGGAGGTCTCCGTCGTCAGCTCGGCGAAGCGCGCCCAGAGCTCGTCCCCCACCTGGCTCTTGACGAAGACCGCCTGGGCGACCCCGGAGCCATCGCGGAGGGTGGCGAAGGCGACCTTGCCGGAGGAGCGGACATGCGTGACCCAGCCGCGGACGGTGACCGGGTGACCGGCGTGCGCGGGGAGCTCGGAGATGCGGGCGAAGGGGGCGTCAGACATGGCGGGCATGAGGCGAGCGGGGCGGCGAGTGGCGCGGGAAGCGCGCCGCGCCTAGTATCCCGAGGAGGCGCCGCGCGCTCGCGTCGGCGCCGATGGCGCGCCGAGGGCCGAAGCCTCAATGGTACACGCTGGCCGCACCGCAGCAAATGGGTGGCGGGCGCATTCCCGGCATCTGCAGCACGTTCGGCACGGCCAGCTCCTTGCACCATCGGGCGTCCACCCGCACCAGACCGCAACACTCATGACCCTGCGCCTGAGGCTTGCCCTCGGCCTCGTGATCATCGCCGCCGTCCTCGTCGTCCCGCTCATCGTGGCGCGGGCGGGGATGCAGCGACTGCACCATGACGTCCGCGCCCTGCGCGAGGGCGAGTTCCAGGCATCGCTGGTGCTGGGCAATCTGCGCGACGCGATCGGCGAGGTCCGCGCGGGGGAGCTGGCGCTGGGCGTCGTGCGGAGCGATACGGTCCACCGGCAGTTCCGCGCCGCGCTGGCCAAGGCGCAGCTGCTCGCCGACTCGCTCGGGCGCTTCGAGCTGGACAGCGCCGCGACCCGCATCCGGAGCAGCCTCGGCGTCGTCGGGCCGGCCGCCGAGCGGGAGTTCGCCGCGCTGGACAGCGGCAGGACCGCGGAAGCCGACTCCATCTCGCAGGGGCTCATCGTCCCCGCCCTGCGCGACGCGGAGCGGGCGCTCGGACCGGCGGAGCAGGCGCTGCGGGGACGGACGCGCGTCCGCGTGGACGAGGCGGAGAGCGCGGTCGTCAACGCGCAGCGTCTCTCGCTCGCCGCGCTGATCATCGCGCTCCTGCTCGCGACTGTCATCGCCTTGCTGCTGACGCGGGCCATCAGCCAGCCCGTATTCGCGCTCGAGCAGGGGATGGCGGCGGTGGCGGACGGCGATCTCGACCACGCGCTGGAGTTCCGGACCGACCGACGCGACGAGTTCGGGCGGCTCGCGGTGAGCTTCCAGGCGATGAGCCGGCAGCTGGCCGAGCTGGACAAGCTCAAGGCGGAGTTCGTGTCCATTGCGTCGCACGAGCTGAAGACCCCGATCAACGTCATCCTCGGCTACCTGCAGCTGATGCAGGAGGGAGTCTACGGCCCCCTCACCGAGAAGCAGCTCCCCGTGACCAAGACTATCGAGGCCCAGGCGCGGACCCTGTCGCGGCTTGCGACCCAGCTGCTCGACGTCAGCCGCTTCGAGGCGGGAGGGGGCCGCATCGACCCGCGTCCGATCAAGCTGGGCGCCATGCTCGAGGAGCTGGAGCGGACCTTCCACGTGCTTGCCGTGCAGCGCGGGGTCAACTTCCGCGTATCGCGCGACGAGGGGCTCCCCGAGGAGGTGCTCTGGGACTGGGAGCGGATCAACGAGGTCACGGGCAACCTGCTGAGCAACGCCTTCAAGTTCACTCCGGCCGACGGCACGATCGAGCTCACGGCCACGCCGGCGAACGGCAGGATCCAGATCCAGATCCACGACACCGGGGCGGGAATCCCGGAGTCACAGCTTCCGCACATCTTCGAGAAGTTCTACCAGGCCGACAACCAGCGGTCGGCGTCGGCGAAGGGGACCGGTCTCGGTCTGGCGATTGCCAAGGAGATCGTGGAGGCCCATCACGGGGTGATCAAGTGCGAGAGCACGGTCGGTGAGGGCACCCGGTTCACGATCCTACTTCCCGTCATGGTCGAGCATCGCCGCCGCAGCACGGGCGTCCACCGCATCGTCACCGATCTACCCGCATGAACCGATTCACACGCGCCAGCGCCCTCGCCACCGGAAGTCTCCTCCTCGCCGCCTGCACGGTGCGCCGGGTCGAGCCGCCAACGCCCGCCATGTCGGAGTGGACGTCGACATTTCCGCAGGTGACGCAGGAGGCGCAGGCGTCACGCTGGGCCGCCGCGGACCGGCTGCTCACCGACTTCGCCGCGCGCCACCCTGGAACGGCCGAGGCGGCCGAGACGCTCTACTGGCGCGCCGTGTTCCGGCTCGACTCGGCGAACCCCACCTCGTCGCCCCACGACGCGGCCGCGCTGTTCGAGAGCTATCTCGCGTCGCCGGCCGGCGGAGCGCACCGCGCCGAGGCGACCGCGCTCCGCCATCTCGCGAACTCGGTGGAGACGCGCCTGGCGACCGCCAACACCTCGGCCGCTCCGGTGCAGTCCCAGCCCGCCGCCGCGGACAAGGCGAAGGACGAGGAGATGCAGCGGCTGCGCGACGAGCTCGCGAAGGCGAACGCGGAGCTGGAGCGGATCCGGCGCAGGCTGGCGCAGCCGAAGCCGTGAACTGAACTCGGTTTTTCGGTTTACGGGTCGTCGGTTTTCGGCGGGCCTCGGGACGCATGGGCTCACCGGGGCCGGCCGTAAACCGAAGCACCGTAAACCGAACAGCAGGTAGTTTCCTCACCCCACCCTGAACAGCTCCAGCGCCCTCGCATACCGCTGCCCCATCACCTGACGCATCGGAAGGTTGGTGGGCGCGGCGAGCTCCGGGTCGGCGGCGAGAACACGATCAGCGACCTCGCTGGCCTTCTCGTTCAACAGCTCGTCGCGCAGGGGGTCGGCGACGCGGAAGGTCGGGACGCCGCTCTGCCGCTCGCCGAACAGGTCGCCCATGCCGCGGAGCTTCAGGTCGGCGCGCGCGATCTCGAAGCCGTCCTCGCTTCCGACGAAGACGTCGAGGCGCTGCTTCGTCTCGGGACTCACGTCGCCGAGGAGGATGCAGAACGACGCCTCGGCGCCGCGCCCCACGCGCCCGCGAAGCTGGTGAAGCTGCGAGAGCCCGAAGCGCTCGGGGTGCTCGATCAGCATCACCGTCGCGTTGGGGACGTCGATCCCGACCTCGATGACCGTCGTCGCGACGAGGACGTCGATCTCGCCGTCGCGGAAGCGCCGCATGATGGCGTCCTTCTCGTCGCCCTTCAGCTTGCCGTGGAGCAGCGCGACGGAGCGTTCGGAGAACGCTCCCGCCGACAGGATCTCGTACATCGTCGTCGCCGCCTTGAGGTCGGACTTCTCCGACTCCGCGATGACCGGATAGACGATGTACGCCTGCCGCCCCTTGCCGAGCTCCTTCTCGACGAACTGCAGCACGCGATCGCGCGCGCTCTCGGGGCGCAGCGCGGTGGTGATCGGCTGGCGGCCCGGAGGGCGCTCGTCGAGCAGCGAGAGATCGAGGTCGCCGTACAGCGTGAGGGCGAGCGACCGCGGGATCGGCGTCGCCGTCATCAGCAGCACGTCGGGCTGCTCTCCCTTGGCGCCGAGCGCCTTGCGCTGCTCCACGCCGAAGCGGTGCTGCTCGTCGACGACGGCGAGGCCGAGGCGGGCGAAGGCGGTGGCCTCCTGCACCAGCGCGTGCGTCCCCACCACGAGGAGGGGCGCGGGGTCGGCGAGGCGCGCCGCGAGCTCGCGCCGCTCGCGGGCCTTGAGACTTCCCGTCACGAGGACCGGCTCCATTCCAACGGCATCCAGCATCTTCGACATGGAGCGCTGGTGCTGCTCGGCGAGCAGCTCGGTGGGCGCCATGATCGCCGCCTGGTAGCCGTTCTCCATCGCCAGCAGTGCGGCGAAGAGCGCGACGACCGTCTTGCCGCTGCCGACGTCGCCCTGCAGCAGGCGGTGCATGCGGCGATCGCTGCACATGTCGGCGAAGATCTCGCGCAGCACGCGCCCCTGCGCCGCGGTGAGCGTGAAGGGGAGCGATTCGCGGAGCCGCGTGGTGAGCTCGCGCTTGTTCTCGAAGTGGATCCCGCGGCGCGCCACGCGCGCGAGCGACCGGGCGCGCTGCTGCAGCAGCTGCACGAAGAGGAGCTCCTCGAAGGCGAGCCGCGCGCGCCCCTCCATCGCCTCGGCGAGCGAGGCGGGACGGTGCACCATGCGGAACGCGTCGCCGATCGCCGGGACGCCGGCCTCGCGGAGCAGGTCGCGCGGCAGATACTCCGTGACGAGCGGGAGCAGCTCGTCGAGGTGCGCGTCGATGATGCCGCGGATGACCTTGAACGAGAGCCCCTCGGTGGCGGGATAGACCGACAGGACGCGCCCCGTCGCCATCCCGGCGTCGTCGCCGCCGAGGTTGACGAACTCGCGCGGCTGGAGCTGGCGCCCGTGGAAGAAGCGCACCGCCCCCGCCACCAGGAGGACGTCACCCTTCGCGATGGTGCGGTCGAGATAGGGCTGGCCCGGCCACGACACCTCGATGAGCCCGGAGTCGTCCTTGAGCACCGCCTGGAAGATGCGGAGCCCCTTCCGCGTGGGGAGCACTCCCTTGGAGATGACGCGGCCCACCACGGTCGCCTGCATGCCCGGCTCGAGCGCCGAGATGGGGGAGATGGTGCTGGCGTCCTCGTAGCGGTGCGGGATGTGATAGAGCAGGTCTCCCGCCGCCACGATGCCGAGCCGGCGCAGCGCCTCGGCACGGGCCGGCCCCACCCCTTTGAGGTAAGTGACCGGGGTGTCGAGATAGAGGCGCTGCTTCTTCGGCGCGGCGCTCTTCACTCGTCGCCCAGGAGCTCCCGCGCGAAGCCGGCCGCGTCGAAGGTGAGCAGGTCGTCGCTCCCCTCCCCCACGCCCACGAACTTGACCGGCACGTCGATGGCCTCGTGCACGGCGACGACCACGCCCCCGCGCGCGGTACCGTCCAGCTTCGTCACGACGAGGCCGGTGACGGGCACCGCGGCGGTGAAGATCTTCGCCTGCTGCACGGCGTTCTGGCCGATGGTGCCGTCGAGGACGAGCAGCGTCTCGTGCGGCGCGTCGGGGAGCCGCTTGGAGATCACGCGCGCCACCTTCTTGAGCTCCGTCATCAATCCCTCGCTCGTGTGGAGGCGCCCGGCCGTGTCGATGATGAGGACATCCGCGCCGCGCGCCACTGCCGAGTCGATGGCGTCGAAGGCGACGGCGGCGGGATCGGCGCCCGCCTTCGCGCCGACGAAAGCGGCCCCGGTCCGCTCGGCCCACAGCCGGAGCTGGTCCACGGCACCGGCGCGGAAGGTGTCGCCCGCCGCGACGACTACCTGCTTCCCCTCGCCGCGCAGCCGTGCCGAGAGCTTGCCGATGAAGGTCGTCTTGCCCGCGCCGTTGACGCCGACGACGAGGATCACCGTCGGCTTGCCCGCCGCGATGTTCAGGGCGGGATCGCTGTTGCCCGCGCGCAGCGCGCCGGCGATGCCATCCTGCAGCGCGGCGAGGAAGTCGGCTTCGGTCTTCACCTTGCCGAGCCTGGCCAACCGCTCCACCTCGGCCACGAGCTTGAGCGTGGTGGGGACGCCGAAATCCGATTGCAGCAGCAGCTCTTCGAGCTGCTCCAGGGAGCCCGCCGAGACGCCGCCGCGCGCGATGACCGCGACGTCCATGAGGGCGACGTCCTTGATCTTCTGCCAGAGCGAGCGCTTGGGAAGGTCGCTGGACTTTCTGAGGATACGCATGACGAATCCTAACGAACTGCTTCCGGGCTCGGGACTGACGGCGCGCTACCGGAGCCCGGCCCGCCGCCGCAGCAGCCACTCGGCACAGAGCAGCAGCACGACCAGCGCGTAGACCCAGCCGAGCTCGCGCAGGCTCTCACCGGCGGCGAGCACGACCCCACCGCCCAGCCTGCCCGACCTGATGGTGGGGCGCCGAGGGATCATCTCGCGTGACGCGTTGACGGCGAGGAGGACGACGCCTCCCGACATGCGCGCCTCGTAGACGCCGGGCGGCAGCGCCGGCGACTCGGTGATCGTAGCGCCGTCGCCAAAGTGGAGCATCACCGTATCGCCGCGCGCCGTACCGCCGAGCCGCGCAAGAACCACCGTGACGGTGCTGTCGCCGGCGGCGCCTCGCCGCCACCGTACCGGCTCGCCCGCTCGAAGCGCGCCGCCCGTCTCCGGTACGGCTGCCCGCCGGTCGCTCCGGCCGGCCGCGAGCCAGTCGTACAGCGAGCCGAAGAACGCGCTGTACGCGTCGGCGCGCACGCCGCCGCGGAAGCGCCAGCGCCAGAACCCGGAGGCGCCGAGCACGGCGATGCGGCGCGGCGCGTCCCACCCCGCCAGCACTGGCCGCCGATCGTCCGCGGAGCCACCTCGGCGCGACACGAGCCCGACCCAGTCACCCGCGGGCAGCCGTGTCGATACCGAGAGTGGGGGCAGGCTGTCGAGGGGGAGACCGGCAAGGGCTCCGGCGATCGGCGAAGGAGGCGCCCCCGAGGCGAACCATTCTCCGTCGTCACCCGACGGCGGAGCGAAGAGGAGGAGCGCGCCGAGGGTGACGGCGCGCGGCGCACCGAACACCGCGGTATCGCCATGGAGCACCACGAGCGGAGCGTCACGCACCGCCTCGCGCACGGTCCGCTCGTCGACGCGGGCGAGGGTGCCGTCGCTGCGCCAGTTGCCGGGGGCGACGCGGTAGTACGCCCGCGTCGGCAGCGCGGTGACGCTGCGGAGCGCCGCGACTGCCTCGCGCGAATCGTAGTCCGGTGCCGTGGAGACGAACACTGCCGCGGGGGCGCTCGTCACATCGACGCCGAGCGAGAGGGTGTCGTTGCGGGGCTCGCGGTCGCCAGCGGCGCGGAAGACGGCGCGCAGCAGCGCGGCGCGCCCCTCGCCCCGAGCGACGCCCCGCAGCACGGCGGAGCGTTCGGCGAACGGGGCGAGCGCGGCGACCGAGCCGG
>JBBQJC010000030.1:0-39653 GCA_038325515.1 Gemmatimonadales bacterium
TCTCGCTCGACGATCTGCACCGCCGTCTCCACCTTGGCCTTGTCGCGCGGATGATACGCGCGCGCCGGCAGGATCGCCGTCCCGTAATGCGTCGCGACATCCTGATACGTCGCGTGCACGACGGGCTCGTAGTAGCAGGGCTGGCCAACGGCGCTCTTGAGATTGTCGGGCACGATCAGCGCGGGCACGGCGCCCACGTACTCCAGCATCCGCACATGCGCGCCGATCCAGTCGGGAGCGTCTGCGTCCAGGTCGCCTCGACATGGAGGAGGTGACTCGCGCCCAGGGCACCGACAACGAGCTGCGCGTCGCGGATCTCGCCGGTGCGCGGATCCACGACGGACATCGTGGGCCCCGCGTAGTCGACGAACAGCCGCTCACCGGCGACATGCACCTGCCGCAACACCGGCCCGAGCGTCCCGGCCCACGCGTGGTAGAGCCGACAGAATGGCGTGGACTGATAGCACCGCGTCGGCTCGGCGGCCGCTTCATTATGCTCCGCCCACAGGAGTTGCAGCGTGACGCCCGTCCGCGTCAGCTCCTGGTGCACCGTGGCCCAGTCGGGCACGGGCCGCGTGGCCGACGGCGGCAGCTCGCCCCGCCGGAACAACTGCGCCTCGAGCGCGGCCTCGTCGAGCGCCGCGGGCAGCGGCCAGGGAAGCCCCGCCGCGCGAAAGCGCGCGACATAGTTGTGCACCGTGCCCTGGGAGAGCGCGAGGATGGTCGCGATCTCGCGCTGGCTTCGGTCCTGGTCGAACAGGAGGCGTAGCACCTCCACCACGTTCCGCATGGACATCCGCTCTGCAGGCACAGCCTCGCTTCGGGTAGACGTCCCGGGGAAGTGAATGCCTGCGGTGGGATCCTCCGGCCGCCGCGCCTCCGCTGATCAACTTCGAGCGAAATGGGTGATCACCATGGAGCGACACAGGTGATCAACATGGAACGAAACGGGTGATCAGCTTCGAGCGAAATACGCAAGTGCCACGGAAGCACTGCAGGCGATTGACCATTGGGGCGAGCGCCGGCAGCAGGGCGAGCTCTTCGATCTGCCGATCCAGCTCGTCGCGACGCGCGAGCTTGTACATCAAGAGCGCGTGATACTCACGGAATACCAAGCGGTCGTGCAGTGCCAAGGGGGACTGGTCCGTCGTGAGATGCTGAAGCCACTTGAGGTGCGGTGTGCACCAGTTGGTCCCCTCGCGGAAGACGAACCCGCGGCGCGCGAGGAACGTCAGGATGTAGTGCCGCGACTTGAGGATCTCGCGCTGGAATGTCTCTCGGGCCGGCTGCCCTGCATCGCAGGGCGACCGGCTCCAGCGGACGACGTCCCGCACGCGTTCGTCGCTCTCGCTCGGGATGCGCACAACGGTGAGCGCGCCCGCCCGATAGAGTCGCGCCAGCTCGATGGCATCGTGTTTGTCGTGCTTCCGCTGCACCCCGGCGCGCTGAGGGATCAGGGAGGGCGCGATGACCTCGCACGCACAGCCCCACTCCTGGAGCGCGCGGTGCAGCACGTAGCCCGCCCCGCTCGCCTCGTAGCACGCGCGGAGCTCGCCGTCGCGCGCCACACGCTCCAGCCACCGCTTGAGCGTGGGTAGGTCGTTCGGCAGGCGATCGAGCCGCGTCGTGGTCTTCGCCCCCTCCGGCAGGACGGCGATGGTGATCGAGTCCTTGTGCACATCCATCCTGAGATAGATGATAGAACGAGTAGCGGCAACCGTGGCAGGGCCGGCTGACATGGGCTGGTCTCCATGGAATGCGACAGTCGGACCGTCGCAGGTGGCTCTGGACACTCCGTCTCAACGCGCGAGGATCGAACCCACGCGAAAGTCGGGGGCCAGCCCAGTCATAACTTCTAGACGGCATCCCAGCATCGCGTGAAATACAATCCTGCCGCTCCACCCGATCCTGCCGAATGGCTCGCGCTTGACGAGGCAGAGCAAGTCGCGCTAGTTGAGGCGCATCACCGCCGGGCGCGCATCCAGCTTCCCGCGCCCACCCTGCATGCCGCCATTCATGTGGTCGTTGAGCGGCAGATCGCTATGGCGCTGGAACCCGTTGTCCGTGCGATGACACGCATGGGCGCTCAAGGACTTGATCGCCACGACGCGATCCACGCCGTCGGCGCTGTGCTCGCGGAGCAATTGGCCCGGCTTCAGGCTGGCAAACGTGATTCTGCAGACCCCAACACCGCGTATGTCGCGGCCTTGGATGGACTGTCCGCGGCTTCCTGGCGTCAGCAGTTCGAGTCCGAATAGCAAGCCGTCTATCGTTCACCGAAGCTGCTCCGTCTCTCGGCGCCGGCGCGCATGAGCAAGCGGAATGATGGGTGGCAGGGGAGTCCAGCAGTAGCGGTAACAGTTGCGGCTTGGCCTCTGACGATGTAGCGCAGTTCGTCGAACGACGCCAGCAGGATGCTGCCGAACTGAATCGTCACGATTGCGAGTTCATCGTTACCGCGCGCCATTTGAACGTCAGGCGGTCACCGCGGACCAACAGATTCAACTGGCTCCAGACATGACACCCACCGCGCACCGTGGCGCTCCTTCGCCACATCGACCCGTCAGTCGCCGCCCGCGGCAGCTTCCGCTCCTCCTCCTTCTTCTGGGCAAGCTCGCCCCCGGCAACATCCTCTCCGACTCCGCGAAGCTCCCGCCTGCCACCTCGTCTCGCCAGCGCCAGCGAGCCGGCAGCGCAGACCGCGCCCGCCGTCGCGAGCGCGGGACCGAACGCCAGGAGCTCTCCCCACGCGCTCGCCCCTCGAAGCGCCGCGCCGGCGACGAAGATCCCCGACAGCAGAAGGCCACTTACCGCGCCCACCCCGCGAAGCGCGAGAGCGACAGCCTGTCGATCCCGCGACGCCCCTCCATGATCACGAGGACCCCGGAGAAGATGATGCCGGCGAGGAACCCGAGCGGCGCGAACAGGAGCGCGAACGGAAGGTCGGACTCGTCGTGCTGATCATGGAACGGCCGGCACGGAATGACTGCGTTGTGCGACTATCCGGCCTTCAACGGCCCGGCAACCTTGTACGCACTGAAGACGGTGCCGGACGGCGTCGTGTTCGTGCTCACGTGCTCGAATGCGCGTGTCGGCGTTCCCTCCTCAAAGAAGCGCGTACCCGTGCCCAGCGGCGCACGCCTTCGACGAAGTCCGGTCCGAGGCTTTCGAACGGACCCTCTGCGAGGCTCTTGGGACGGTGGGTCGCGACAAGGCGCCGAGGACGGCGACGCCCGGACCGGCCTGTCGAGCCGCAGCAGGATGTCGTACGGACTCTGACTGACGTACCCCGCCGCGCCGCTGGCGGCGGGGATTTCCGCCGGCGCCGTCCAATGCTGCCCGTCGCGCACGACGCTCAGCCCCAATCCCGCGGTCAGCGTCTCCCATCCTTCCGCTTCGCTTCCCGCGACGGGTGCGACGAACTGCATGATCTCCGAGCGCTGGCCGCGGAGGTGGGTGAGATAGATCCGCAGCGTGCGGAAGAAGCCTGGCCATCCGAGGCCGGCAGATTCGAGCTGGTTGTCCCAGTCGTCGGTGCTGGCGAAGAGGCTGTGCACCACGCGAACGAGGCAGACACCACCCGCACGCGCTTCGACGCTCCACTCGGTCGCGATGGGCGGCATGTCACCCCAACCCTCGCCCTGCGCGGCGAACATCCGCGGCGCATCCCAGATCGTCACGATCGCACGGGGCGCCATGCCGGGGCCGAAAGTCGACGTCATCGCGACGGGCTTTCCGTGGGCCGGCACTTCTTCGGTAGGGGGTGTGCCACGACGACGAGCCGATGCGCGCGGCCGCCGGGGCGGACTCGTCGTGGTATTTCGCCACGAGCCTGGCGACTGCCTCGGTCAGCTCGTGGCAGAACGCCGCGCGCTCCGCCGGCGAGCGGAAGCGAACCTCGGTATCGACCGCCAGGGTTGCCAGGCGCTTGCCCGACTCGGTCGCTCGGCGAACGAGATCGCCGACCTCGTTGTCGGTGGCAGGCGCGTCGCCTGCTAGCTTCCTTCCAGCCCGACTGGAGTGGCAGGCTCAGACGATACGTTCTCACCGGACCAGCATGACGGACACGCAGTATCGCCTGATCGGCGCCGACGGACAGGAGGTGCTCAGCACCGAGCGGGGCCAGCTCGGCGGCAACCGGCGAAAGAAGATCTATGGGCGGCTGGATTGCCGCAGCGCCGTCGGGGCCCTGCCCACCGGATACGCAAAGGTCCGCGTCTTCTTCGCTGACGAGGCCGCGGCCATCGCGGCAGGGTACCGTCCGTGCGGCACCTGCATGCGTGAGGAGTACCGGGCGTGGGTGGAGCGAACAGCGCGCGCCAGGCCCGGCAAGCGGGGGTGATCCCGGGTTCGTCGCGGGTGCGACCATCGCGCATACCGATTGGCATCGAGCACGACACCCAACGGGCCCGCTTCATGGTTGACAATGTCGCGTCGCAAGGTGGAAGTTGGCATGACGCCTACCGACTGGATGCCATGACTCTCGGCCTGCCCGACGACGCGCGGAAGCAGTCGATCGCCTCTATCAAGCGCTACTTTCTCGAGGAGCTCGATCAGGATGTCGGCGAGTTGAAGGCCGGTCTGGTCCTCGACTTCTTCCTGCGCGAGATCGCCCCGACGATCTACAACGGCGCGATTGCCGATGCCCAGACGTATGTCCGTGACCGTCTGGTCGATCTCGAGGGCGCTTGCTCGGCGCCGGAGTTCGCCTATTGGCCGACTGCATCGGTTCGGCGCGCATCGCGATGACGGCCGGTCCGACGGACGGCGTCGCGTGGACAGCGCCGCCCCCCGACAGTAGCGTAGCGAAAGCGGGCGACGCGCCGCAGCAGCATCAACGCGCCTCCGTGGAGTCCGTGCGAGCCCGATTCTCTCGGCAGAGGAGCAACAATGAAACGAGTCACCGGTATCGGTGGGGTCTTCTTCAAGGCGCAGGACCCGAAGGCACTGGGCGCCTGGTACAAGACGCACCTCGCCATCGACGTGCAGGATTGGGGCGGCGCGGCGTTCCGATGGAAGGGACCGGACAACCCGGAGGGGGGCGGCACCACGGCCTGGAGCTTGTTCCCGGCGGACACGAAGCACTTCGCTCCGAGCACGGCGCCCTTCATGCTCAACTACCGTGTCGCGGATCTGCATGGCCTGCTGGCCGTCCTACGCGCCGAGGGGGTGCAGGTCGACGAGAAGGTCGACGAGTCCGAGTACGGCAGGTTCGGCTGGATCATGGACCCGGAGGGAAACAGGATCGAGCTGTGGCAGCCGCCTGAAGGGGAGTGAGGGTCAACCCCGGCGCGAATCCGCGCCCGAATAGGGACGCGGTGCGGCCTCGAGCAGAGCTTCCGGGGGAGCGCACGACCCCGGCCTTCGCGTCCCACCCAGCGCGGGAAGTCGCACGGGCGAGACGCCCCGTCCGTGGATCACTCAGTAGTGGAACGGCAGTCGCACGGTAGCGGTCGTTGCCGACAGGTAGATCAGCAGATCGAAGTCATCGGGAAGGAGTTGGTAGCCGAAGTACGCAGCCTCGAGCTTCTGATCGAACGTCGCACCGATGGAGCGCATCCTGATGGGGCCGGCGAGAGGCGCCGCGTCCGCCCCTCCCTTTGCGAGCGTGCGCGCGTCCAGGAGCAGGCGAGACCTGCCAGTGGCATCGAACGCCGACTCGAGCGACGATTTCAGGATGCTGGTCACCGTCCACGTTCCGAGGCCGGTGATGGTGCCGCCGGATTGGCCGACGGCCGAGAAGCTGCCGCGTCCGAAGACAAGCCCGAGGCTCACGTAGTCGCTTCCGAATGACGCGCGCAGCTGTCCGCCCATCGCCGACGAGACGGCGTTGACGTGTCCATTGTGCGCCCAGAGCGCGATGCGCGCACCCGGCCCCGCCTGTTCCCGGATCCACACGACGTTCTCGGCCATCGCGGCATCTCTCGCGCGCGAGCTCGTTGCGGCGTTGGTCGCGCTGATCATGGTCTCGTACTGCTGCACCAACCGGGCTGCATGCAGCGCCGCGGCGTAGCGCTCCGCGGAGGAAGCAGCCAGGTACGCCGGCTTCCTGCTGGCGATGTTCTCGTACACCGCCTTCAGAGACGCTGCGCACGCGGACTTCACACTGGCGGAGCTCGTCGCGTACGACGTGGTGGACGATCCAGGGGTAGGGCCGCGGTTGCGATACGGCGCGATGCACGCGTAGCTCGAGGTGGCGTCCGACTGGGCGGCCTTGTCCACGGCGCCGAGGAAGGCACTGACACTGTCCATCGATGCACCTGGGGACTGCATGTCGAATCCAAGGAACTGCACGCGCTGGCCCGCTGGCGCCGTGATGTTCCACTGGCGCATCCAGCGCACCATGTCCAGCACCTCCTCCGTATTCCAGGTCCAGAAATACAGACGGGAAAGCAGCTTGGCTGGGTCGCCCACGCCGGTGAGCACGTAGCGGTTCATGTCGTCGGCTTCCGGCGTGGTTGCCTCGATGGCGAAGTGGGTGAATCCCATCTGCGTCACCAGCAGCTCCAGGATGCGGTGCTTCATCTGGAAGAACTCGCGCGTGCCGTGGGTGCCCTCGCCGAGGCCGACGAGATGCGCCGAGCCGATCATCTGTCGCAACGGCTCGAGGTCATCGAGCGGCGCGGACGGGTCGGTGGTCTGGAGCGGCACGGCGTGCTGTGACAGCCAGGCGACCGTCTGCGCCGGCACCGCCGCGACTCCTTCGAAGTCCAGGTTGGCTGGCGACCTGGCGGCGCGCTCGTAGGTGGACTCGTAGACGAGCGAGTCGGCGGAGGGTGCGGGGGTGGATGTGGGAGCGGTCACCGGCACGGTCGCGTCCACCACCTCGATACGCAAGTCGTCGAGCACGAGTGTGCCATACGCACTGTACAGATTTCCAAGGGCGATGCCGATCGCGGTCTGCGGAACATCGACCACGATCGAGATCTCGCGCCAGCCGCCCTCTCCGGTCACCGGCCGGGAATTCATGTTGTCGAAGGCCTGCTGGACTCCCGGGCCGTCGACACGGAACCAGAGGCCGGCGTAGGCGGCCTGGGTGATGCCGAGCGGCTTGGCCCAGGCGGCGAAGCGCACGCGCTTGCCGCGGTAGGCGTCGGCGCGGATCCCCTGGATGAGCACTGCCGGGGTCGCCGTGGCGACGGACACGCCGGCGGGCGGCCCCGAGATGTAGAGCGCCGAGGCGCCGCCGTGCTTCTCCATGGACGTGAGCCCGACTGCGGCCTGCGAACCGGTGGATCCACCCCATCCCTCCGGCATGCCGGGCACCCCCTGGAACGTGGTGACCGGCGTGACGGGCTCGGTCGCAGTCCTCGTGTCGGATCCGCATCCCGTCACGGCGGAGAGGGCGAGCGCGGCGAGCGCGGCGAGCGACGTTCCGCCTGAGAGGGAAAGGAGGCGCGACATTGGGCGGTTGGACGAAGTGACCAGCAACCCGGTGAACTGCATGCAAAGTTGAGTACATGATACGAACGGGAAGCGGTCGCGCAAGGCACCACTGGAAGCGCGATGATCACGGGCTGAGAGCTTTCTCAGGGCGAGCGAAAGTCCCGCATCCAGGAGCCCGCGAGGTGCATGGCCTGACCGACGCTGACAGAGACCATCGAGCCATGGAATCCTGCCAGCTACTCTGGCACTCTTGTCGGAGCCCATCTCGGTTCAACCAGGGCCGGATGCCGAACAGCGTGAGGAGGCGGAAGATGAAGCCCTCGACGGGTCATGTCGTCTCGCTGCAACACACGGCTCCGCGAGCCATCGCCGCGGTGTCTGCGCGCATGGCCCCGAGCAGTGTTCCTGCGGAGTTCAAACCTCACCTTGACCAGGTCTACGCTGGACGGTCCAGCGGACTTCAGCTGGATGGCCAGAACATCTTCGTCTATCGCGACGCGGTGGGTCACCCGGGCCAGCTCGACATCGACTTCGGCGTCGGCCTCGCGGGTCCGTTCGTGGCGTCCGGGAAGGTCCACGAGGTGGAGCTGCCGGCCGGCGAGGTCGCCACGACGACGCACGTTGGCTCGTACGCCGGACTCGGCGCGGCGCACGATGCGGTGCTGGCGTGGTGCCGGGCCTCGTCTCGCTCGCCGGCGGGCCCGCGATGGGAGGTGTACGGGCACTGGACCGAAGGCGAGCCGCCGCGGACGGAAATCTACTATCTGCTCCGGCCGGCGGCTGACGCCTCCGGTTGAGAGCGGCTATGGTTCGACCGTGCCTCTCACCATCTGGACGATCGGTCACTCCACACGATCCAGCGACGAGTTTCGCCGGCTGCTCGTGGCACATGATATCGAGCTCGTTGCCGACGTCCGGCGATTTCCCGGCTCCCGGCGACTCCCGCATTTTGCGTCGGCCGCTCTCCAGCACGATCTTGCGCTGTCCGGCATCGCCTATCACTGGATCCCGGCGCTCGGCGGCCGGCGCCGCGCCGACTCCAACTCGGTCAATCTCGGCTGGCGGCATTCCGCCTTCCAGGCCTATGCGGACCATGTCGGCACGGAGGAATTTGCCGAGGGTCTCGACGAGCTCCTCATGCTGGCCTCCGGCCTTCGCACCGTCGTCATGTGCGCCGAGGTGCTCTGGTGGCGCTGTCACCGGCGGCTCATCGCCGACGTCCTGACCGTGCTCGGGGTGGAGGTGGTTCACCTGCGCGATGATGGACCAGGCGACGTGCATATCCTCGGGCCTCCCGCCCGGATCGTGCGGGGAGCGCTGAGCTATGTCCCTGCCGAACACGCATCCGTCTGAAGGCGCTTCTCCCGGGCGTGTGCTGGCGATGCTGCAACGCGCAGCGGAGCCTGGACAGTCGATCGGCGCGAGACAGTCGTGATGGAGGTGGAAATGCAGTCAATAGCGAGCGCGGATCACGCGGACATTCATGCCGTTGCGGAGGCACTCCGTGCGGCGGTCAATTGCGGCGACGTCGACGGCATTCTCGTCTGTTGGATGCCCGACGGTACACTGATGCCCCCACACCATGCATGCGTCCACGGGCATGCGGCGATCGCCGACGACTTCCGCCGTGTGTTCACCGTACGGCGCCTGACGTTCACATTCACCGGGTCGACGATCACTTGCGCAGGAGGTGTGGCGCTGGAGCGGCTGAGCTATTCCGCCGTCGTCACCTCTGTTGCGGGAGGCGCGGAGAGCGAAGATGTGGGCAAGGGTCTGCACGTCTACACTCGGCAGCCCGATGGCCGTTGGCGAATGGCGCAGGACATCTGGAACAGTGATCTGCCCTCGGCACGAGTCACGGAGCATGCCGTGCTTCACGTCAACGCTTCCTGATGAGCATCGGACCCGGAGCCCGACCAGTGGGCCGAGACATGTCTGATCGACCGCGAGTGGAGCCTTTTCCCGGCGGGCCGCTCGGCAGCGCGATTCCCATCCTGCGGGTGAATGATCTCGACGCAAGCCTCGCATACTACGAGCAGGCGCTTGGATTTCGCCTCGACTGGCGGGCAGCGACCGTGCTGTCGCTGTCGCGCGATCGCGCGTCGCTCATGCTCAGCGAGGGCGATCAGGGGCATGCGGGCACGTGGCTCTGGATCGCCACCGGCGACGTGGATGCGCTGTATGCGGAGGCGGAGGCCGGAGGTGCCCGGCTGCGACATCCGCCGACGAATCATCCCTGGGGATCCCGCGAGTGTCAGATTGCCGATCTCGACGGCAATGTGCTCCGGTTCGCGGCGGACCTTCGCGCCGGGGAGCCGATGGGCCCGTGGCGAGATGGCACCGGCGCGCGCTGGCACCCGACCGCAGACGGCGGCTGGGAGCGGGAGGAGTGACCGACACAGCGCGCCGCCGCCGGCACTCCGCCGTGGGCCCACGCGATGTCCGACCGAGGCATACCCTCCGAGCCGTGTCGCCCCGCTGGCGACCGAATCGCCCCGCGCGCAGCTTTCACTATCCCCGCGTCACCCACAGAGGATTCGCCGTGAGACTTCGCACCTTCGTCATCGCCCCCCTGGCCATCCTGATCGCTTGCGCCCCCGGGGTGCAGGTGGGCAGCGGCACGCCGGCCGGACAGCAGACCATCGACCCCGCGCGACTCGCCGAGCACATTCGTGTCCTCGCGTCCGATGCCTTTCTCGGTCGCGGCCCCGCCACCGCCGGCGAGGAGAAATCGATTGCCTACATCTCGGATCAGTTCCGGGCGGCGGGGCTCCAGCCCGGCGGCCCGAACGGCTCCTGGTATCAGGACGTCCCCCTCAACCAGTACCAGATCAGCGGAGCGCCGAGCCTCGCGATCAACGTGGCGGGCAAGCGCATGGACCTCACGCAGGGCAACGAGATCGCCGTGCGCGCGAGCATGCGCAACGTCGACCGCGTCGCCGTTGCGGCGCCCCTCGTCTTCCTCGGCTATGGCGTGCGCGCTCCGGAGCGCAACTGGGACGACTTCAAGGGGGAGAACCTGCGCGGCAAGATCGGCGTCGTCCTCATCAACGACCCCGACTTCGAGACAGGACAGGGGGACTTCGGCGGCAAGGCGATGACCTACTATGGCCGGTGGACTTACAAGTACGAGGAGGCGGCCCGGCAGGGGCTCGCCGGACTGCTCATCGTCCACGAGACCGCACCGGCCTCGTACGGATGGGCGACGGTCAAGAACTCCAACACCAACACGATGTTCGACATCGTGCGCGCCGACCCGGCGGCGGTGCATCCGCTCGTGGAGGGGTGGATCCAGCGCGACCTCGCGGTGAATCTCTTCCGTGAGGCGGGGCAGGACTTCGAGGCGCTCAAGCGGCGCGCGCAGACGCGCGACTTCCGCCCCGTCCCGCTCGGCGACGCGACATTCGCCGCGAACTTCGCGGTGAGCTACAAGACGATCCGCTCGCACAACGTGATCGGCCGCGTGGCCGGCAGCACGCATCCCGACGAGACGATCCTCTACGGCGCGCACTGGGACCACCTCGGCGTCGGGACGTCCGACGCGCGCGGCGACAGCATCTACAACGGCGCCGTCGACAACGCGACGGGGGTCGCGGCGCTCATCGAGATCGCGCACGCCGTCGCGACGGGCCCGCGCCCCGAGCGCTCCGTGGTCTTCGTCGCCTTCACCGCGGAGGAGAAGGGGCTGCTCGGCTCCGAGTACTATGCGTCGAACCCCGTGTACCCGCTCGAGACCACGGTCGCCGGATTCAACATGGATGCCTTCTCCTCCGCCGGCCCGACGCGCGACGTCCTCGTGATCGGCTACGGCCAGAGCGAGCTGGAGGACCGGCTGCAGAGCGTGCTGGCGGCGAATGGCCGCACGATGGCGCGCGACGCGCATCCCGAGGCCGGCTACTTCTACCGCTCCGATCACTTCCCGATGGCGAAGCGCGGCGTGCCGATGCTGTACTTCGAGAGCGGGGAGGACCTCGTCGCCGGCGGGACCGTCGCGGGAAAGGCGGCGAAGGACGCGTACGACGAGTCGCGCTATCACCAGCAGGCCGACGAGTACGACCCGCCCCGCTTCGACACGCGCGGCATGGCGCAGGACGCGTCGCTCCTCCTGCAGTTGGGGCGCAGCCTGGCGAGCTCGCGCGACTGGCCCAACTACCGCGCGACGTCGGAGTTCCGGCCGGTGCGCGACGCGTCGGCGGCGCGGCGGCGGTAGCAGGACTGCAGGGCGGACGCCCATCGCGCGGCCGCCCTGCCGTTCCTCCACTCCACGTCTCGGTCATCAGGGCGAGGACGGCAGGGATGTCTCCCGACTTGAAGCTCTGGTACGCCTGCTGGAACACTTCCAGGGTGCCGTCCGACATCGTTCGAGTCTCCCGTGCCGAAGGGATACTTCGTGAGCGTCGGTGGATACGGAGCGATGCCGGAGACGGATGCATGAAGGTGCCGCCGCCTCCCGAGAGGAGGGTTCTCACGACGCCGGACGGCCGGTACATCGTCGTGCGCGGGCGGCTGTGGCGACGCGCCAATCCGGCGCTGGCGGAGACGGAGCGGGCGCGCCTGACGTCGGAGCTGATGGCGGCCCGGCGAGCCGTCGCCGAAGCGGGGCGCGCGCGCGACGAAGCACGACTCGCTGAGGCGCGCGCCGCCGTGCACCGCGCCAAGTGCGCGCTCGGCGAGCGCGGGCCCGTCTGGTGGACCGACGGGGTGCGGGACTTCACGCGCTTCCTGGCGAAGAACACGCCGTACGCGGAGTGGTATGCGAGCGTGGAGGATTAGGGGCGGAGTCGGTCAGCCCGGGCTGCGCGACGCATCGTCCTGAAGGCACGCTCAGCATTGCGGTGGAGGGCCAACTTCCCCCTTATTGGCGCAGCGGCGTGTTCGACTACTCGGGGGCCAGGAGAGATCGGCTTGATCCGCACATCCAGACGACATCCCGCGCTTCCATTCTCGGTGTTGATCCTGGCCGCGCCGGCGCTCTCGGCGCAGGCGACCCCGTCCCCCGTCGGCTGTACTGATCAGATCTGCGATCTTCGCCTCGAGACAGATCTCTGGAGCGAGCTGATCGTGCGGGGTGAGCGCGGAGAGCGGGTCGGTCGGCTCGGCTCGTTCGGCTCGGGAGTCGACATGTTGCTCGCCGGACCCGATTCGGCGGCGGCGCACGCGCGGGAGTACGTCAGCAGCGCGAGGCGCGCTGGGATCTTCGGCGGGCTCGAAGCCGTGGCGCTGGCCGTTGGCGCCGCGCGCCGCACGACGAGGCGCTCCGGCGAGGTGACGACGGGTGACGCCGTCGCCGTCGTCTCGGGAGCCGTCGCGGTGGTCGTCGACGCGCCGCTTGCGGTGAAGGCTCGCCGCGAGCCCGCGCGGGCAGTCTGGTGGTTCAACGCAGCGCTCACTCACTGACCGCGAGCGCATGCGCATCGGAACCGGCGATCTGGAGCTCGAGCATCTCGAATCGCTCGCGGCGGCGGACTGGATTCGCGCCTCGCTCACGACGTTCGCGCGGAGCGTCGCGTCGTTCGTGCCGGGGGAGTTCGAGTCCTGTGTTCGCATCTACCATCCGTTCGGTACCGGCGCCGACGCGTTCCTGACCTCCTCCACGTGGCGCGAACTGGCGGCGGAAGCGGGCCGAGTGATCGGCGATCCCGCCGAGGGCGAGCAGTTCGCGTTGAAGGGCGTCCCGAATGCGCAGGCCGCCTTCGGCGACCTTCCGCGCGCGCTCATCGAGATACTCCTCGTGCACCTGATCCCGGCGACCACGACCCCCGCGGAGTGCTACTACGCCGTCTGGGAGGGATTCGGCGGACTGGCGCTTCCCCGCGGGCTCCGGCCGAAGCTCGAGCTTCCGCACCGCGCGTATCACCTGTTCACTGGACGAGTCTCGGGAGCGCTGGTGAGCTTCGGCAGCTTTCCCTGCCAGCAGTCGGCGAACCTCTGGTGGCCTGCCGATCACGCCTGGTGCGTGGCAACGGAAGTCGACTTCGCCTGGACGTACGTGGGCGGCTCTCGCGCCTGCGTCGACGCGATTCTCGCTGACCCGCGCCTCGAAGCCGTGGAGACGTCGGCGGCGGCGCGATGGTAGACGGCGGTCGCGCGTTAACGGCGTGGAGCAGCACATGGATCGCCCGCGCCGCGCTCGCCGTCCTGCTCTGCGCCGGCCGGCGGGATGATGCAACGCAGCTTCGCCGCCTCGACGGACGTGCGGAGACTGCGCCGGCCGCCAGATGACCGATCGAGACAGGAACCGCTCCTCACACTTCATCCCGCAGCGATGTTCTCCCGATCCGCCGACCTGTACGACGTCATCTACTCGAGCTTCAAGAACTATCCGGCGGAAGCGGCGCAGCTCGCCGAGCTCATTCGTCGCGAACATCCCAATGCGCGCACGGTGCTCGACGTCGCGTGTGGCACCGCCGAGCATGCGCGCCTCCTCGCCGGAGAGCATGGCTTCGCGGTGGACGGGTTGGATCTCGATCCGGCGTTCGTGCGCATCGCGCGGGGCAAGCTCACGGGCGGCGCGGTCTTCCTGGCCGACATGACGGCGTTCGACCTCGGGCGCACCTACGATGTGATTCTCTGCCTCTTCAGCTCGATCGGCTACGTGAGGACGCTCGACAATGTCACCCGGGCGCTGCGCTGCTTTCGAGACCACCTCGCGCCTGGTGGCCTGGTGCTCGTGGAGCCCTGGTTCCCGCCGGGATTCCTCCAACCCGGGCGCACGCACGCGGTCTGCGCCAACGCGGAAGGGGTCTCGGTCTGCCGGATGAGCCGCATGGAGGTGGAGGACCGCATCTCGCGCCTGCACTTCGAGTACCTCATCGGCCGTCCCGCGGGGATCGAGCACACCTCGGAGCTTCACTTGCTCGGGTTGTTCACGACGGCGGAGCTGCTCGCGTGCTTCGAGGATGCCGGACTGGCGGCAGAGCACGATCCGGTGGGGCCAAGCGACCGCGGGCTGTTCACGGCGCGCCTGGCCGAATGAGGACATTGCGCGCGCGGCCGGCGCGTGCATATTCGCGCCAATGTCCAGCCCCGCCGTCTTCGACCGGCGCACCGCGTTCGGCCAGGTTCTGCTCCCCGTCTGGCTCGTCACCGCCGCGTGGGACGCCCTCTGCGCTTCGGCGCTGAGCGTCCTCGCCTACGGATCGACGGCCGAAAAGCTGTGGCAGGGCGTCGCCTCCACGGTGCTCGGGCCGTCGGCGCTCGACGGAGGGTTCGCGACGGTTCTGGCCGGCCTGATGCTCCATCTCGCCGTCGCTCTCGTCTGGTCGTCACTCTTCGTCGCGGCGGCGCTCGCGTGGCCCTCGCTCTCCCGTACGATCGAGACGCGCGGCGGCGCGCTCGCCGTGGCGGCTGCGTACGGTCCGGGGATCTGGCTCGTGATGTCGCTGATGGTCATCCCACTCGCGACGGGGCGTCCGCCGCGGCTCGGAACGCGGTGGTGGGTCCAGGTCCTCGCGCACGTTCCCTTCGTCACCCTCCCGCTCGTGTTCACCGGGCGGATCTTCTTGCGAGACGTATCGGTCTTCGCACCGGACGCGAAGCCGGCACGGGTCGCTTGAGCATGCGTGTCGCCGACGCGTCCGATCCGGGACGCTCGCCGGACGGCGCGTGGTCGGGAAGCACGGACTCCAGGATACGTTGACGAGGAGGGGGCTCGCCGCGCTCCCTGACGTCATCGCCGCGAATCGCACCTCGCGGTGGGTGATGGACGGGAGGAGAAGAGATTGACCAACCCTCCGCCGTTCGCGCTCCGGATCACGGCCATTCTCTGTGGCGCGGTCGGCCTGCATCTGCTGATCGACGCGCTCGGGCACAGCATCCCGCTGCTGGCGGCGCACCAGGGGCCGTGGCTTCCCGTTCTGACACGACCCGTGACGGCGCTCCTCGTCTGCGCCGCCGCCATTCTCGTCTGGCTGCGCAGGAGGATCGGAGCGCTTCTGCTGGTTCTTGCGTTGGCACTGCCCCTCGCGACAGGCCTCTTTCTCGGCCGGCCCGCTCGAGCGCCAGGCATGCTGCTGATGATCGCGCTGGCGGTCGCCGCGAACGTGAGACAGCTTCGGTAGTTCGTCCACTGAGAGAGGAGCGTCATGACGGATACCCCACGCACCGCGGTGATCGAGGCGTTCCGCGCTCTCGAGGCCTGCGATTGGGCTGCGCTGCTCGCGGTGCTCGATCCCGGCGCCATCGCCGAGTTCAAGACGCGCCAGCGCGAGCAGCTCGCGCTTCACGACGCCATGCTGGCCGAGCTAGGCCGACTTGATGGCGATGGCTCGCCCGAGGAACGGCCACTCAGTTTCGGCTCGATGCTGAAGAGCGTCTTCGCCGTGCCGGACCTGCCGGCCTTCGAGGCGCTTCCACCGGCGCTCGTCCTGCGGCGCTGGCTCGTTGTCTCGCGGCGCGGAGCCGGTGCCAGCGACTTGCCGGCGCGCGAGGTGCTCGGCGAGGTCTTCGAGGGGCGCGATCTCGCCCACGTCGTCTTCCGTGAGCGACGGGTGATCGACGCACCCATTCGGCCGCAGGAGAGTATCCGGGTGCTCACGGCGCGCCGTGTGGCGCAGGGCTGGCGCACGGAGCTCGGCGGCGGGCTGCTGTTCGGAGAGGACGGCAGCTTCGGGATCGGATACGATCCGGGCGAGGTCGACCCGACCGAGGGCGAGCTCTAGCTCCAGCAGAAACCCTCACCGTGACGGCGCCGGCACGGAGGTCCGTGTCGGCGCCGTCGCCGCGTGATCCCTAGTTGCCGCTTCTCGGCGGACGCGGCAGCGCGGTGGGAGGGATCAGGTTGTTCAGTCGCATGTAGTTCGCGATCTGGCTGTAGTGATCCGCCATGTCGAGGGCATGGCCGAGCACCATGTTCGCGCGGATGACGTTGCGCGTCTGGCCGTTGAAGGTCATCGGCATCTGTTCGCCGAGCTTCGAGTCGTCGAGCTGGGCGAAGGCGCTCTCGCAGAAGGCGAACGACGACTTGAGCTTCGCGACCAGGACGTCCTTGGGCCAGGTCGCCTTCACCGAATCGGCGGTGGTGCTGTCGGCCGCCGGGATCGTCGCCTTCATTGCGCCGAAGGCGTTGCAGAAGAGGTAGTTGTCGCTGGCCAGGTGCTGGGCGATGTGGCCGATGGTGAGCTGCGCCGGCGTCGGCCTGTACGAGAACTTCGACGCGGGGATGGAATCGAATGCCTGGGCCAGATTCCGCTGCAGGGCCATCGTTCGGGTGCGGAACACCGTGGTGACGGGATTCGCCACCGGACCGGCGGGAGGCTGCTGGGCGGCGAGGGCGGCCGGAAGGAAGAGGGCCAGAAGCAGAGCGCGCGAGGACTTCATATGGCCTCCGTGGAGGGGGCGAAAGGGAATCATGATAGTGGGAGCAGCCGCCGGATTGCGCAAGCGATCCGCCGGCGCACTTGAGGCGCGAGTCGCCCGCTCCCATGTTGAGGGATCGCTGCGCCCCGGCGCTCGCCGCAGCGCGCGGACACCGCGACGCGAGGAGGACCATCATGCCAGAAGGCTCCGACGAGTCCCGTGAGATCAGGCAGATCGCGCATTACGAGGTGGAGCCCGACGCGCTCGCCCGCTGCCGCGCGGCGCTCGACGAGTTCGTGGCGTACGTGCGGGCCCACGAGCCTGGCACGCTGCGCTACGACGTCTGGCAGGAGCGGGGGCGGCCGACGCGGTTCGTTCACATCTCCATCTTCCGCGACGAGGCGGCGCATCGCGCGCACTCGGCGTCCGCGGAGGTGAAGAAGTTCGCTGACGTGCTGTATCCGAACTGCTTCGCCCCCGTGGAGTTCGTCGACTACGACCTCGTGGTGGCGAAGGACGCGTGAGCCGAGGCCCGGCTATCGTGTGGGAACGAGGTCGCTCGATGGAACGCCGATGACTCGCACGCCGGCCGACCGGGCCACGTCCATCGCGCCAAGCACGTCCTGATAACGCGCCATTCGCGCTCCGGCGACCAGGAGCACCTTGTCGTTGCGTGCGGCATAGACCTCGCGGAGACGGCCCTCCAGCTGCCGCGCCGGAACAGGGATGTGGTTCAGGCGATAGACGGAGCCCGGCAGCACATCCAGCACGATCGGCGTTCCATCGCCGCGGCACTCCCCGGTGCAGGGCTCCGGGAGGCGGACATCCATCGATCGCATGACCGTCACGCTCGACATGAAGATCACGAGGAGCACCAGCAGCACATCGAGCATCGGGGTGACGTTCATGTCGGCGGCGAGTGGCGAGGGCTGAACGGAGCGTGGCATGGGGCCTCCTCGAAGGGTGTCCGCCAAGATGGCGCGCCCGGGTTAGCTCCGTGTGGAGTCCGCATTGCGGGACGATGAAGCCCGCGTGAAGGCTCGATGATCGAGTACCCCTTGCGACTGGCCGTGAAGTCGACAGACTGAGTGGAGCAACGCTATTCCGCGAACCTTGGTCACCCGCGATGGGCCAGCGCGCCACCGTGATAATCGCCGCGACGTTCGCCGTGCTGGCCACCGCTCCGCGCGCCGGCGCGCAGCCGCGGAGCGCGGGCGACAGCCTCGTTCGCCACCTCGTTTCCCCGGTGTGCGCGGACTCTAGCATCCGCCGCTTCACGGACCCGAACTACATAGTCTTCGAGGCGGCCGTGCCGTCGTCGGCTCCCCTGCTGCTCTTCCTGCCCGGTACCGGCGGACGTCCCGAGCGCACGAGCGACTTCGCCGACGTCGCCGCGGCTCAGGGGTATCGCGTGATCGGCCTGGAGTACACCGACGTCCCCGCGGTCGCGCAGCTCTGCCCTCGCGACCCGGATCCGCGCTGCTCCGAGCGGGTGCGCACGAAGCGCATCTATGGCGACGACGTGACGCGCCTGATCGACGACCGGGCGGAGGAGTCGATCGTCCACCGGCTCGTCGCCGTGCTGCGGTTCCTCCATCGCGAGCACCCGTCGGAGGGATGGGGGGAGTATCTCGATGGCGACCGTCCGAAGTGGGAGCGCATCGCCGTGTCGGGACTCTCGCAGGGCGCGGGAATGGCGGCGTTCATCGCGCAGCGGTCGCTCGTGGCTCGCGTCATCCTCTTCTCCAGCCCGTGGGACAGCTACGGGCCGCGCCGCATGCTGGCACCCTGGGTCACACTCGGCCCGGGGGCGACGCCGCCCGACCGCTGGTATGGGGCCTACCACGAGCGCGAACCGACCGCGGAGACGATCCGCCGGGCCTATGCCGCGCTGGGCGTGCCGCGCGAACACACGCTGGTCTTCACGCTGGAGCCGGCGGTGGCCGGCGCGCCGCCCGCGTATCATCCGAGCGTCGTCGGAAATGGCGCGACGCCGCGGCTGCCGGACGGCACCCCGGCGTATCTCGAGCAGTGGCGATTCATGCTGGGAACCCCCGCTCCTTGAGCGCCGCCGCCGCCCCACACTTCACGGAGAGCCCCATGCAACTCGGCGCATTCTCGGTCAGCCTCGCAGTGAAGGACCTCGCCGCCTCCCGCCAGTTCTACGAGAAGCTCGGCTTCACCCCCTTCGCCGGCGATCCCGCGCGGAACTGGCAGATCCTCAAGAACGGCGACCACGTGATCGGTCTGTTCCAGGGGATGTTCCCGAAGAACATCATGACCTTCAACCCGGGATGGGACAGCGATGCGAAGCCGCTCGCAGAGTTCTCCGACGTGCGAGAGCTGCAGCGCGAGCTGAAGTCGCAGGGGTTGTCGTTCGCGACCGAGGCTGACGAGAGCACCACGGGACCGGCGAGCTTCATCGTCGTGGATCCCGACGGGAACGCGATCCTCGTGGACCAGCACGTCTGAATAGATGCGGCAGGCACCGTTCATCCGCTCCGCCGCCGATGCGGATGCTGAGAGCATTGCGGCACTGCTGGGCCAGCTCGGGTATCCGTCGTCGGCCGGCGACGTGGCCGAGCGGCTCGCGCGTCTCGAGGCGTTCGGCGGCGCGATAGTCCTCGTGGCGGAGCGGGAAGGGCAAGTGCTGGGAGTCGTCACGAGTCACGTCTTCCCGTCGATCCACGCGCCGGCGCTCGTGGCCTGGCTCACCACCCTGGTCGTCGACGAGCGATGTCGTGGAACGGGCGTCGGCCGGACGCTCACCTCGGCCGTCGAGCGGTGGGCGTGCGCACAGGGCGCCACACGCCTGAGCCTCACGTCCGGCACTCATCGCGCAGCCGCTCACGAGTTCTACCGACGTGCGGGGTTCGAGCAGAGCGGCCTGCGGCTCACCAAGGAGCTCGCCGTCCCGGCGGTGCTGGCCGACTAACCCTCTCGCCGCGCGGCGGGGACGTCAGACGCGGCGCGCGGCGTGCCGTCGTCGTGGAACAGATGCGTCATCACGCGCTGCCCCTCGCCGACCCGCTCGAGCTCGATCGCTACCGCCTCGAGCGACTGCTCGAGATGCGTGAGGCTGTCGGTCAGCGCGCCGGAAGGCTGGCCGGCCAGGGGAAGCTCGACGCGCGCCTCGCGCGGCGGCACGAGCCGCCAGGCGAAATAGAGAGCGGGGATCGTCAGGAGTCCGTGCACGCAGGCGTGGATCAGCTCTCCCTGCATGGCGGCGTACACACCCCCCGCCACGTTACCGACGAGAAAGACGACGACCACGACCGGCCAGAGCTTGATGCGGCGCGCCATGAGAGTGCCTCCCGGGTTGCCGGCCACTTCCGGCAGTGACCCTACGGGACGTCGTGTCGCGTGGTTTCCCTCCGGTCGCCGGGGCCCGACCCCTCGCCGACAAGTCCCTGGCTCGCCGCCGTTTACGGACCCATCTTGGCGCATCCGCCGAGTTCGATGCGCAACCGCAGGTTGGAGACGCCATGCCCCCCACATACGCGAACGGCAAGATCTGCTATCTCGAGATCCCCGCCACCGAGATCGAAGTGTCCGCCGACTTCTACCGCGCGGTATTCGGCTGGTCGACACGCACTCGCGGCGACGGCTCGCTGGCCTTCGACGACACCGTCGGCCAGGTGAGCGGCAGTTGGGTGACGGGCAGGGCGCCGTCGCCGGTGCCGGGCGTGCTCGTGTACATCATGGTGGTCGACGCGGCGGCGACGGTCGCGCTGGTGGCGGCGAGCGGCGGAGAGATCGTGCAGCCGATCGGCGCCGACGCGCCGGAGATCACCGCTCGCTTCCGTGATCCGGCCGGGAATGTCTTCGGCCTGTATCAGCAGCCAGCAGGGACCTGAAGCAATGACGGAGGGGGCCTCCGGAAGGATGACGCGAACCACGCGGCGAATTGCGGCGCGGCCGCGTGACCTGTACGACGCGTTCCTGGATCCCGTCGCGCTCGCCGAGTGGCTGCCACCCGGGGAGATGACCGGCGTCGTCCACGAGCTCGTTGCCCGGGTGGGAGGCGGGTATCGCATGTCGCATCGTGGAGGCGATGCGATTCGTCACGTCGGATCCCGCGTCCGAGGGCGAGATGAGAATGACGGCGACCTTTGACGAGGTCTCCGGCGGCACCGAGGTCACGCTGCTGTTCGAGCATCCGCCGCCAGGGCTGCGCGCCGAGGACAACGACGCCGGAGCGCGTCTGAGCCTCGAGCAGCTGGCGCGGCGTTTCGCGTGAGCCGTCTCCCGCTCGCGCTCCTCGCGACGGGCGCGGCGGCAAGACTGTGTCTCGTGCCCGTCACGGGGCGCGGCGTCACCCGCGCACAGCGGGTGAAGACGGCGTGCGCGGTGGTGGCGCTGCTCGTCCTCGAGGGGTATCGTGCGGCACACCGGGAGAGCCTCGTCGCGCCCGACGCCGGTCTTGCCGAGACCTCATGACTGGAAAGGATGCCATGTCCGCCAGCACGCCGACCCCCGCGGAGACCGCCACCGCGCTGCGCACCGTCGTGGAGAGCGCCCTGCCGCGACTCATGGAGATGCCGGACGACGCGAGCGCTCGCCGCGCCGCACCGGGGGCCTGGTCGGCGCGCGAGATCATCGGCCATCTGATCGATTCGGCGCAGAACAACCAGGGACGGTTCGTCCGGGCGCAGCTTGGCGACGCGCTCATCTTTCCCGGCTACGCCCAGGAGGAATGGGTGCGGCTGCAGGGCTACGCGGAGCGCGAGTGGGGCGAGCTCCTCGTGCTCTGGGCGGGCTGCAACCGGCACCTCGCCGAGCTGATGGAGCGGACGCCCCAGGAAGTGGCGGCTCGCGCGCGGCGCGAGCACAACCTGCACGAGATCGCGTGGTGCCCGGTGCCTGCCGGCACTCCGACGACGCTCGGCTACTTCATGGCGGACTACGTGGGTCACCTGGAGCATCACCTTCGGCAGATCCGGGCGGTGGCATGACCACCGCCGGTCTCGTGGGCGGCCTCGGACCGGAGTCGACGATCGACTACTACCGTCGCATCCTCCACGCGTGGTCGGCGCTCGATCCATCCTCCGCCCCCTCCGTCGTGATCGACAGCCTCGACGTGCAGCGGGGGCTGCGAATGGTGCAGCACGACCGGGCGGCCCTGACGGATTACCTCCTGGCCTCGGTGCGCAGGCTCGCCGCGGCGGGGGCCGATTTCGTCGCGATCACCGCCAACACGCCGCACATCGTCTTCGGCGAGCTGGCGGCGCGCTCGCCGGTGCCGCTCGAGAGCATCGTCGAGGCGTGCGCCCGCGAGGCGCGCCGGCGGGAACTGTCGAAGCCGCTCCTCCTCGGCACCCGCTTCACGATGGAAGCGTCGTTCTACCTCGAAGTCTTCGCGCGGCACGGGATGTCCATCGTCGCGCCCGGCGACGCCGACCGCGCCTGGGTGCACGAGCGCTACATCGGAGAGCTGCTGCAGGGCGACTTCCGCGACGAGACGCGGGAGGGCTTCGTCGCCCTCGTGGCGGAGCTGTTGAACGCGGAAGGGGTGGACGGAGTGATCCTTGGCGGGACCGAGCTTCCGCTGTTCCTCGCCGAGCCGACGATCGCCGGCCTGCCCGTGCTGGATACCACCGCGCTTCACGTGGCGGCGATCGTCGCGCGCCTGCGCGCGGGCGCCGCCGCATGACCGGCGAGCATCGCGCGCACCCCCCGAGGGCGGGAACGATGCGAACGTCGCCGACATCGCGGATGTGGCTCGTGCTGGGCCTGATGGCCGCCGGTGCATGCGGCTCGTTTCGAGGAGGGAGCAATGCCGCCAACTCCCTTACGGCGTGCTTCCCGCAGCAGTGCCAGCTCGACGTGCAGAACGACAACGGCCGCGTCATCGGCGTCCGGTATTCCGACGCGTCGACGGGGGTGGGTGAGCTCCTCGGCTCGGTGGTGGGGATATCGGTTCGCCGGTTCACCCTCCCTCGTCGCACGGGCCGCAACATCATCGTTGACGTGGAGCAGGGGGGAGCCCTGTATCGCGCGCAACTGACGGTGCCGCACCGCCCCGACGAGAACGTCCTGCACTTTCCCGGCGACTTCGAACTGGTGACCAAGGGCTGAGTCTCCGGCTCGATCACCCTGATTCCCGCCCCCAACACTCGAGCCGACCGCGGAGGATCCCATGCTTGGCGCTCGCGACGTCATCACATTCGTCCCCACTCGGGACCGGAAGGCAGCGCGTGCCTTCTACGAGCGGGTGCTCGGGCTCGCCTTCGTGAGCGAGGATCCCTTCGCCCTCGTCTTCCGCGCGCATGGCGTGATGCTGCGTGTGGTCGACGTCAGCGGCGTCGAGGGATTCACGCCGGCACCGTTCACGATCCTCGGCTGGCAGGTGCCGAGCGCCGGCGAGGCGGTGAGGGAGCTGGGAGCGCGAGGGGTCGAGTTCGAGCGCTATCCGGGGATGGTCCAGAGCGTAGAAGGAATCTGGAATTCGCCGAGTGGCGCTCGCATCGCCTGGTTCAAGGATCCGGACGGAAATGTCCTCTCGATCACGGAGGGATGAACACGTACGGCGGATGAGCGACGTCCCGATGTGGTGCGGGGCGCGGACCGCGTGTACGTTGTCGCCCGGGTACCTATCGATCCAGACGAGAGGACAGATGAGCGACGCGACGATGACAGCAGGTGGCGCCTCAGGCGCCTTCGAGGCGAGCAGGCTGAGCGCGTCGCTCACCGTGAAGGATCTGCAGGCGAGCCTCGCGTGGTACCGTGACGTTATCGGGTTCACGGTGCAGCGGGAGCACGAGCGGGAGGGCAAGCTGCTGGCGGTGTCGCTGCGGGCCGGCGACGTCGAGCTGCTGCTCAACCGGGACGACGGTTCGAAGGGGTTGGACCGCCCGAAGGGGGAAGGGTTCTCGCTGATGATCACCACGACGCAGAGCGTCGATGGGATCGCTCGCCGGATCCGGGAACGTGGCGGAGCGCTCGACAGCGAGCCGGCCGACATGCCGTGGGGGGCGCGTGCCTTCCGCGTGCGCGATCCCGACGGGTTCCGCTTCGCGATCTCGTCCCCTCGCTAGGCGGGTGAGTGGACGCGGAGCGCGGGCCTACGATGAGCTGTGCTGCTACACGCTGGCGCACAGCGCGCCCGCCGGCGATCGCGGCGCTGCTCGCGCGGCACGGTGTCGCGTGAGGTCTGTTCATCCTGACCAGCGTAACGCACTGTCGCAGCCCAACCCTCGCCACCGAGACCGCTCGTGATCACCCCCTATCCTCTGGTCCTCGAAGGCGGCGGCGTGCGGCTCGAGCCGCTCGCCGCCGAGCATGCCGGGGAGCTCGGCATCGCGGCAGCGGACGGCCGCCTCTGGGAGCTCTGGTTCACCGCCGTCCCCGAGCCCGCGCAGACGGAGGCATACGTCACCACGGCGCTGGCGGGGCAGGAGGCGGGGCACATGCTTCCCTGGGTCGTGCGTGAGCTGTCGTCCGGGCGCGTCGTCGGGACGACGCGCTACCACGACATCGTTCCCGCGGTGGAGCGCGTGGAGATCGGGCACACCTGGTACGCGAAGAGCTGGCAGCGCAGCCACGTCAACACCGCCTGCAAGCTGCTCCTGCTCGGCCACGCCTTCGAGACGCTTGGCTGCCAGGTGGTGGGCCTCCGCACCGACAACTTCAACTTCGCGTCGCAGAAGGCGATCGCCGCGCTCGGGGCGAAGCGGGACGGGATCATTCGGCATCATCAGGCGCGCCGTGACGGGACAGTACGCGACTCGGTGATGTTCAGCATCCTGCGCGGCGAATGGCCGGACGTCCGCCGGCATCTGGAGTTGCGCCTCGCGCGGCACGCCTCGCCATGAGCCGCGCCGGCGCAAGGCCGTCGCGGGGATGAGCGACCTCGAGTGAGCTCGACCTGTCCGCAGCTCGGGTTCGAGCTTTGCGTTGATCTCCGTCCCGAGCTGGGTCCGGCGATGCGGGCGCGGCTGTGGGAGGAGTTCCTCTCTGTGGCGCGGGCGCTTGGGCTGTCGTGCGCCGGCCGGAGCGACGGGCAGTGGCGCCAGGTGGTGTGGCGCGAGGGGAGCCAGACGGAGGACGCTGACCGCGTCGAGCTGTTGCGGTGGGCCGAGGAGCGGGACGAGACAGTGCGCGTGAGGGCGGGAGAGCTGTTCGATCTGGAGGAGTGACGTCGCGAAGCCGGACTTCGCCAGCAACCGCAACGGGATGACGATGGGACTGAACGCACTCGCGACACTGACGACTCTCGCGATCGCGGCGGGAACGGCGATCGGCTGCGCCGGGGCGGCGCCAGCGCGCGATACAACCGACGGCCCCTGTCTCGGCGCGAACGACGCGGCGGTGCTGGCCGCGGACACGACGATCGCTTCGGGGGGAGGGAAGCTGCTCCATCCTCTGCGCAACTTCGCCGTCGCCTATCCCGAGTGGGAGCGCAAGCAGAGGGTCGCGGGCCGCGTCGTGATGAGCTTCGTGCTGGACAGCACGGGCCGCGTGCCACGGTCTGGCGCGCGCGTCGAGTCGTCGGACCGCCCGGCATTTGCCCGCGCCGTCTGCCAGATGCTCGGGAAGGTGTCGTTCGCGCCGATCACCTTCGGGGGGACACCGCGATCGGTCCTGATCGTCCGTACCGCGTTCGTGTTCGACGGCCGCTCGGGGGTCCGGGCGGGAGTCGAGTGACACCGCGTCGTTGGCCAGCGTGCGGCCTGCGCCGAGAGGTATCATCCCGCATCGAGCCCGGCGCGGCGGATTGACCGCTGACGGGGGCACGATCCGCATCGGCACCGCGGGGTGGACGCTCCCGCGCGAGTGGCAGGACGCCTTCCCCGCAGAGGGGAGCCACCTCGCGCGCTACGCGTCGGTGTTCCGCGGCACGGAGATCAACTCGTCGTTCCACCGGGCGCATCGCCGCTCCACGTACGAGCGGTGGGGCCGATCGGTGCCGGTGGGCTTCCGCTTCGCGGTGAAGCTGCCGCGCGCCATCACCCACGACCAACGGCTCGTCGCCTGCGATACCCTGCTCGACGTCTTCCTCGACGAGGCCACCGGGCTGGGTGAACGGCTCGGTCCCTGGCTCTTCCAGCTCCCCCCGTCGCTCGCCTTCCACGCGGACAGCGTGCACCGATTCATGGGAGAGCTCCGCCAGCGCGTCGCCGGAGACGTCGTGTGCGAGCCGCGCCACGAGAGCTGGTTCGGCGACGAGGCGGACGCCCTGCTGCGCGAGCACCGCGTGGCGCGGGCCGCGGCGGATCCGGCCCGCGTGCCCGCGGCGGCACATCCCGGGGGATGGCCGGGGCTGGCATATTACCGGCTGCACGGGTCGCCGCGCATGTACTACTCGGCGTACGAGGCGACATACCTGGCGGCGCTGGCCGGGCGTCTGCGCGCGCACCGGGACGGGGGGCAGCGCGTCTGGTGTATCTTCGACAACACGACGCTCGGCAAGGCGACGGGAAACGCGCTGGAAACCGCGAGGCACGCGGCGTCGTAGGGGAGGCGAGACCGCGGATCTTGCGCTTCCGGAACGGAGGTGAGATCATGGCGGAGCCACCCTGACCCCACCCGCCATGCGCACCGCCGCCGCCCTCATCTTCGCCCTTGCCGCGACCAGCACCGTCGTCGCGTGCCGGCACCACGACCGTGATGACGACACCGACTACCAGGTCACCCCGGCCGGCGCCTGGTCCAGCGACACGACGCTGCACGGCGGCGACCTGCGCATCGTGGACGAGCGCAACAGCGTCGAGCTCGCGCTCATCGGGGACTCCATCAGCGGCGGGCTCTCGCGCCGGACGCTGGACAAGATCAAGCGCGAGACCGACACGACGCACATCCAGGGGAACGGCTTCGGCGCGAGCCTGGAGAAGCTGATCAAGGGGACCGTAGTCAGCGCGCTGGGGACGCGGATCACGATCCCGGTGAAGGACGTCACCGACATCCGCTACGAGGACGGGACGCTCCGCATCACGACGAAGGGCTCGAAGGGGCATCTGTTCGAGCACACGAAGGTCAACGACCACAACGCGATGGAGTCGTTCCGGCCCGTGGACGCCGAGCGCTTCGTGGCGGCGGTCCAGGCGCGGCAGCGGCAGCTCGGGATGCGCTGAAGGCGGATCAGCCCGCTCGGCGGGCGGCTGGTATGCTCCTTGACCTGCCGCTCGCCACATGACTCAACGATGGCCTGACATCCTCTGGATCGTGCGGCATGGCGAGAGCGCCGGCAACGTGGCGCGCGACGCCGCCACCGCCGCACGCCTCGCCGTGATCGACATCGCCGAGCGCGACGTGGACGTTCCGCTCAGCGCGCTGGGGGAGCGGCAGTCGCGCGCGCTCGGGCGCTGGTTCGCCGAGCAGGGGGAGGAGCGGCCCGCGGTGGTGCTGACGTCGCCGTATCTGCGCGCGCGGCAGACGGCGGATCTCGTCGTCGGCGTGGGAGGGGCGTTGCCCGGCGCCGCGACGCGCGTGGACGAGAGGCTCCGCGAGAAGGAGTTCGGCATCCTCGACCGCCTCACCCGCTATGGCATCGAGCAGCAGTACCCCCAGCAGGCAGAGCTGCGCACGCGGCTGGGGAAGTTCTACCACCGGCCTCCGGGCGGCGAGAGCTGGACCGACGTGATCCTGCGGCTGCGAAGCGCGCTCGACACGATCAGCCTGCATCACAGCCACCCCGGCTCCCGCGTGCTGATCGTCGCGCACCAGGTGGTCGTGCTCTGTCTGCGCTACCTCCTCGAGGGACTCGACGAGCAGGAGATCCTGGCCATCGACCGCGAGGCGGACGTCGCGAACTGCGGGATCACCGAGTATCGGCTGCGGCAAGGCCCGGAGAAGGGGGGATCGCTGGCGCTCGCGCACTTCAACTTCGTGGCGCCGCTCGAGGAGGCCGGCGCCCCGGTCACGACGACCCCCGACGGGCCGGCGGGACCGAAGTGAGGCGCGCCCGTGCACGCGAGATCGTCGGCGCGCCCGCGGGGCGCCTGCTGCGCCGCTGGATCCCCGACGCCGACGCGCTGCTCGTGGGTCCCGGAATGATGGAGGCGGCGGGGGCCCATGCACGCGGCACGCTTCGGCGCCGTCGTCGTGCTGAAGGGAGCGGAGAGCTGGATCGCCACGCCGGAGGGAGAGCTCCATCACTACGACGGAGGGAATGTCGGGCTGGCCACGTCGGGGTGGGGGACACGCTCGCGGGAATCGTCGCCGGACTCGCGGCACGCGGAGCGGAGCCGGTTCGCGCGGCGACATGGGGGATCTTCCTGCACGGCGCGGCCGGGGTGGCGCTGGCGCGGCGCGTGGGGCCCATCGGATTCCTCGCGCGCGAGCTGCTCGACGAGATTCCGCCGCTGATGCACAGGCTGCGTTGAATTCCTCTGGCTGGGCGCGGGGCGGGGCGCCATCTTGCTCGGAGCGCGGCCCCTCCCTCCCACCTCGCGTAATGACATCCCTCGCTCTCCGGCCGCGGTCGCCCACCGAGATCGTGGACACGGCCGTCCAGATCCTCAAGGCGCACTACGGACAGTTCGTGCTCTGCTCCGCGCTCGCCTACGCGCCCTGGCTGCTCGTGGAGCTGGTGGTGATGGAGAGCGCGCAGGACATGCTGACGCGCGGGTGGCGCTTCACCCTCCTCACCACGCTCGGATCGCTCGTCGTCTTCTCGCTGATGAGCGCCTTCCTGTTGAAGCTCGCCGCGCGCGCGTATCTCGGCGAGGAGACGGACGTCGGCGCCGTGGTGCGCGAGACGATTCCGCTGCTGCCGCGCGTCGTGGTGGGAACGCTGTTTCGCTATCTGCTCATCTTCCTGGGGCTGTTCGGGTTCGTGATCGGCGCCTTCTACTTCGGGGCGCGTTACTTCGCCGTCACGCCGGCGATCCTGCTCGAGGATGCGTCGGTCGGCACGGCCTTCACGCGCTCCGGCCGGCTGTCGAAGGGACGGAAGCGGCACATCATCAACACGTACGGGCTCGTCGTGGTGATCTACTGGGTGCTCGGGATGGGGCTCTCGATGCTGTCGCTGGCGTTCGGCAACTTCCAGGTCCAGCTCATCACCGGGGCGATGTTCACCATCCTCGCCTATCCCGCCATCTCCATCACGGGGATGCTGCTGTACTACGACGCGCGCATCCAGGACGAGGGGCTCGACATCGAGCTGATGGCTGGCGCGCTCGGTCCCGTCGCCGGTTCCGGGGCCGCGGCTCCCTGAGCGTGGCACGCGCATGCTGATGCAGACGGCGCTGCGCGAATGGCCGGCGCAGGCGGTGCACGACACCGTGCGCGCCGTGCTGCGCACCGAGCCCTATCGCCGCTCGTTCAGCCAGTCGGTGTTCGAGCGGGTGATGCGGTGGGTGGGGCAGGCGCTGCAGCGGCTGTACCGGCACTTCGAGGGATCGGGCTCGGCACGCACCGTCGCGATCGGGCTCGCGATCCTCATCGTGCTCGCCGTTGCGACGCGTCTCGTGCTCGCCGCGCGCGACGAGAGGAGCGGGTCGCCCGGCCAGGCGCGAGCCCGCCGTTCGCCCGGCGCGGACGACCCCTGGCGGCTGGCCGACGAGCTCGCGAGCGGGGCGCGCTTCGCCGAGGCGGCGCACGCCCTCTACCGGGGAGTGCTGGCGTCGCTGGCGGAGCGGGAACGCCTCCGCCTCGACGCATCGAAGACGAGCGGCGACTACGCGCGCGAGCTGCGCCGGCGAGGCTCGGCGTCGCTCGCGCCCTTCCGCGCATTCTGCCGCCGCTTCGACGCGGCGGCGTACGGCCATGACGTCTGCGATGCGCGGCTCATCGACGAGCTGCGCGCGCTTGCCGAGCCGTTCGCCCCGCGCTCGCGCGCCGCGTGAGCGCGGGCATCGGTGTGCCGGTTCGGCGCGAGTGGTGGACGCGTCCGAAGCTCGTGCTCCCCCTCGCTGGGGCCATCGTCGTGCTCGCGGGGTTGCTCAAACCCGTAGCGCAGGGGGGGCGGACGGGCGACGACCGGCTCTCGGCGCACCTCTCCGGGTCGCTCGGCGCTCGGGCGCTGTCGGACGTGGCGGCGAGGCTCGGCTGGAAGGTCGAGCTCCGCGATTCGGCAGCCGCTCCACCGGGCGTACCGGGCCGCACGATCCACGCGGTGCTCGCGCCGCCGCTGCGTGTGACACCGAAGGAGGCCCACGCGTACCTGCAGGCCGTGCGCGGGGGAGACGGGCTGTTGCTGGCCCTCGGAGACCGCAGTCCGCTCTCCGACTCGCTGCGCGTCTGGCACATGCCGTTCGGGATGGGGCTCATCCCCGCGCCGAGCGACACGGCGCGGTGCGAGCGCGACCGCGCGCTGGTCCCGCCGCTCTGGCCGGATGGCGAGACGCATCTGTACCCGATCAGCTGGATCGGCGCGAAGCCGGCGGGCCGTGTCGTGTTCGCGGCGAGCGCCCTGGCGGCGAAAGGCGCTCGCGACAGCACGGTGTTCGAGCTCGCGACGGGCTTTCCGTACGGTCGCGGACGCGTCGTGGTGGTGGCCGATCCCGACCTGCTGCGCAACGACGTGCTGCGCCGCTGCGGATGGGGCGCGAGCGTCGCCGCCGTACGCATGCTGGAATGGCTGCGCGCCGGAGGCGAAGGTCCTCGGGACGCGATCGTCTTCGACGAATACCATCAGGGGTTCGGCCGCACTCCCTCCATGCTTGCCGCGGCGCGAGGCTATCTCGTTGGCGAGCCGTCGGGACGGATGGTACTGCAGGGGGTGATCGCCGCGCTGCTGCTGCTTGTCGCGATGGCGCCACGCCCATTGGCGCCGCGGGACAGCGGCCGCGAGGAGCGGCGCGATCCGCTCGAGCAGGTGGATGCGCTGGCGCACGCGTACGAGCAGGTGGGGGCGACGCGGACGGCTGTGTCGCGGCTGCTCGCCGCGCTGCGCCGGCGGCGCGCGCGGGCCGGCGGGCGGCGGCCGATGGCGGACGACGCCTTCCTGGATGACGTAGCGCAGCGCGTGCCGGCGCTGGGCGACGAGGTCGCCACGGTGCGCAGCGCGCTCGCCGCACCGTGCGACGATGCAGGGCTCGCCCGCGCCGGCGCGGCGCTGCGCCGCATCGAGGACACTCTCACAACGACGACGTCATGAGCATCACACTCTCCGTGCAGCAGGGCGCCGAGCTTCTGGGCCGCATTCGGCAGGCGGTGGCTACCCGCGTGGTGGGACAGGAAGACACGGTGACCGACACCCTCGTGGCCTACCTCGCGCGCGGGCACGTGTTGGTGGAAGGCGTGCCGGGCACGGCCAAGACGCTGCTCGTGCGGACGCTCGCCGCGGCGCTGGGACTGCGCTTCTCGCGCGTGCAGTTCACCCCCGACCTGATGCCCTCCGACGTAACGGGAGTGAACGTGCTGCGCGACCCGTCGCGCGGCTTCGAGTTTCAGCCAGGCCCCATCTTCACCGACCTCCTGCTCGGCGACGAGATCAACCGGGCGCCGGCGAAGACACAGGCGGCGCTGCTCGAGGCGATGGCGGAGCGGCAGGTGACGGTGGACGGGGTGACGCGAACGCTGGGCGACGCGTTCACCGTGTTCGCGACGCAGAATCCCGTGGAGCACGAGGGGACGTATCCCCTCCCCGAGGCGCAGCTCGACCGCTTCCTCATCAAGACCCTCATGCCCTATCCGTCGCGGGAGGCGGAGCTGGAGCTGCTCGCGCGGTACGAGGCCGGCTTCGACGCGGAACGGCTCGTGGACGGAGACATGCCCCCCGCCCTGACGGCGGCCGAGGCGTCCGCGCTGCGCGGGCTCGTGGACGGAGTGCGCGTGGCGCCGGAGGTGCGGAGCTACATCGCCGACATCACGCGCGAGACGCGCGACGAGCGGATGCTCGCTCTCGGCGCGTCGCCGCGCGCCACGGTCGCGCTGCTGCGCGCATCCCGTGCCGTCGCCGTGCTGGAGAGCCGCGACTTCGTGACGCCCGACGACGTGAAGGGGATCGCCCCCGCGGTGCTGCGGCATCGCATCGCTCTCGCCCCCGAGCTCGAGGTGGAGGGCCGCACGCCGGACGACGTGCTCGCGGCTCTTCTCGACCGCGTGCGCGTGCCGGAGTGACGGGATGAGCGTGACCCGCGCGCTCGCCATCCTGCGCGCCGCCGCCGAGCCGCTGTCGTTCCTTCCGACGCGACGGCTGGCGGCGCTCGTCGCGCTGCTCGCGCCCGCCTGGCTTCTGAGCGGGAGCGGGTGGGGGATGGCACTGTGCTTGATACTCTCGACGGTGGTGGCGGCCGCGCTGCTGCTGGACGTCGCCCTCCTTCCCACGGCGGACGACGTGGGCGTGGAGCGCGAGGTCGGCGACACCGTCGGCGTCGGGGACACGATCGACGGACGGTACCTGGTGACGTCGCGCTGGCCGCGCCCGTTGCTCGTGGAGCTGTTCGACGCGCTGCCGGCGCCGCGGCTGGCGGCCGCGCGTGCGGTGGGACCGATGCTGCTCGGCCCGCGCGAGGCGGCCGAGCTCGGGTTCCACGCCACTGGCGGTACGCGCGGCGTCGCGCCGCTTGGCCCGATCGCGCTGCGCGTCGCCACACCGCTCGGGTTGGCAATGCGGACGCTGCGCTATCCGTCGAGCGACGACATCCTCGTGGCGCCTTCGCTCGCGGGGGTGCGGCGCTTCCGCTGGCTTGCGGTGCACGAGCGGCTCGCCGCGGCGGGAGTGCGCGCGACGCGCCGGCGCGGCGAGGGTCGAAGCTTCGAGCGGCTGCGCGACTACGTGCCTGGCGACGACCCGCGGCACATCGACTGGAAGGCCACCGCCAAGCATGGCCGCACGATGACGCGCGAGTTCACGGTGGAGGCGTCACAGACCGTCTACGTGATGATCGACGCGGGACGCTCGATGACGCAGATCGCCGCCGCGCATCCGCGCTTCGAGTATGCCCTCTCCTCGGCGCTCGTGCTCGCCGACGTCGCCCTCACCGCAGGGGACCGCGTCGGGGCGATGGTGTTCGACGACCAGCTCCGCGCCCTCGTGCCGGCGCAGCGCGGAGCGCCGGCACTTCAGGCGCTGCGCGCCGCGCTCGTCCCCCTGCAGCCGGCGCTCGTGGAGCCCGATTACGCGGCCGCCTTCCGTGCCCTGGCGCAGCGCCAGCGGAAGCGCTCGCTGCTCGTGCTGCTCACCGACGTGCTCGACGCCCGCGCCGCCCGGACGCTGCTCGCCCATCTCATGCGCGGCGCATCGCGCCATCTCGCCGTCGTCGTCGCGTTGCGCAACGAGGCGCTGCTTGCCGCCTCCGCGCTGCCGGAGGACGCAGGGACGTCGCGGATCTACTCGGCAGCGGCGGCGGCGGAGCTGCTCGCCGACCGCGCGACGGCCATCCAGCGGATGCGCGACGCCGGCGTCGTGGTGCTCGACGTCGCGCCCGAGGCGATGGCGGCCGCGGTCGTGAGCGAATACCTCTCGCTCAAGGCGCGCGGAGCGCTCTGACCGGGGCGAGCGCCAGAGCGCTCGCCACCTCGGGCGCCGGCGTCGCTTGCGACCGGCGTCCCCCTCGCAGATACACGACGAGGAACACGAGCGTGACTCCGCTCACGGCGAGCTTCCCCTCGATCGGCCACCACTCGATTGGCGAGATGAACCCCTCGAGGGTGCCGGCGACGACCAGCAGCATGGTCGTGGCGGCGAGTAGCCGCACGGCTCTTCTCGAGTTCTCCACGATGGCGCGGCGCCTCGTCCGCGAGCCGGGGAGGACGATCCCCGCCGCCACGAGAAGCCCGGCGCCCCCCGCCACGCAGATCGCGAAGAGCTCCAGCACGCCGTGCGGGGCGATGAACGCGAGGAGCAGTCGTCCGATCCCCTTGCTCACGTAGAGGCCGATCACGCTCCCCATCGAGATCCCGTTGGTGACCAGGACGAGCACCGTCGCCAGCCCCGCGGTCACCCCGCCGGCGAAGGCGATGAAGGTGACCTGGATGTTGTTGGCGACGATGCGGCTGGACATCACGGGGCGGAGGAGCTGCGGGTCGTCGATGTAGCCCTCCCCTTCGCGCGCGCGCCGCACGCCGGCATTGGCCCGGTCGATCATCGCCTGCGGGAGCAGCTCCGTCGCCAGGGACGGATGCCGCGCCAGCGCGACGGCCGAGATAGACGCCGGCACGAACATCAGTGCCGCCGCGATGGCGATGGGGAGCGCGGAACGACGGATCTCGCGCGGCACGTCGGTGAAGAGCAGGCGCAGCGCGCCGCGCAGGGGCATCGCGCGGGTGCGGTAGAGCAGGTTGTGCGCGCCGGCGACGAGGCGGCCGAGGTAGAAGAGCTCGTCCATGCTGCGCCCGCCCGCCGCGGTGCGCAGCCGAGCCAGGTCCGCAGCGAGCGCGCGATACTCGGCCACGAAGTCGCGCACCTCGGCCTCGCTCAGGCTGCGCAGGCCACCCCGTTGTGCGCGCGCCAGCCGCGCCGCGAACGCCGCCCAGCGCGGGCTGCCGATGGCGATGAGCGCCTGGCGCTCGCGGCCCGCGCCAGCCTCCCCGCGCGCTGCCACCCCTCTTGCACGGGCTTTCGTCTCGCGCTCGTGCAGGTCGAGGAGCCGCTGGCCCGCCGGCCGCTCGTCGCCGGCCATCGCCGGCGAGAGCCGCGCGGCGAGCGTGCCGGCGAGCACGGCCCGCCGCGCCGGCTCGAGGGTGGACCAGCGCTCCACGAAGCGGGCGAGCACCGTGTATTCCTCTTCGGTGAGCGCCGTCTGGAGCGCGGCCGGCTCCTCCCGGCGCGTGCCGCGCAAGGGAATGGGAGGGGCTGCGCGCACCTCCTCGCGCACGACGATCGTGCCGGCGACGAGATCGCCGAGCCGCCGCCCCCGCCTGGTGAGGACGAGGCTGGCGAGACCGACGAAGTAGAAGATCCCCGGCTGCATGTCGAGGATGCGGACGAGGTTTCGCACTGCGGACACGCCGAAGGTGACGGAGTAGCCCCCCTCCTGCACGACGCGCAGCCGGTGCAGCCGCTTCCCCGGCGTCTGTCCGTCCATCAGCCCCTCGAACAGGACGTAGTAGCCCCAGAAGATCGCGAACTGGGCGAGGGTGAACACCGCCATCGCCCACGACCCGCTCGCGTCCATCATCGCCGGCAGGACACGCCCGCTCTGTGTGGCGACCAGCCCGGCGAGCAGCACGAGCAGGAGCACGAAGCAGATGACGAGATCGGTGAGCGCCGCGAGCACGCGCGACCCCACGCCGGCCACCGAGTAGGTGAGCAGCACCAGCTCCGGGGTCTCGACGTCGACTGTCTGCTCGTAGGGGCGTGCGGTCATGTGCAAGTCACGGCGAAGAGCAACAGCGGGGGGCGAATCCAACGAAGGCTTCGAATCCAGACCGAATCGAGCCTCGGGAAGCCAGGACGCACTTGGCAGTCGCCGGCTCGAAACGGCAAGCGATGGAATTCGGCAGCATTCGTCAATTCGTCAGATTCGACCGCCGGTGTTCGGGTGCACAGCGCGGATTCTTCCCTCAACCTGCCCCCCCCGCCCCCTCCCCGACAAGACGCGGTTATCTTCCGCCCAACGATTTCGGGGCGATGCTCATGCGGGTGCTCCTCCAGCGCGTCTCGCGCGCCGAGGTGAGGGTTGGCGACAGGGTCACGGGCCGCATCGGGATGGGTTACCTCCTCCTGGTGGGGCTCACCCACGCCGACGACGAGGCGAGGCTCGTGTGGATGGCCGACAAGGTCACCGGGCTCCGCCTCTTCGCCGACGCCGACGGCAAGCTGAACCTCGACCTCGCGGACGTGGGCGGCGCGCTGCTGGTCGTCTCGCAGTTCACCCTCTACGGCGACGCCGCCAAGGGGCGCCGTCCGAGCTTCATCGACGCGGCGCGCCCCGAGGTCGCCATCCCCCTCTACGAGCGCTTCGTCGCCCTCCTGCGCGAGCGCGCCGCCGCGGTGGAGACGGGCGAGTTCGGCGCGATGATGGACGTGGAGCTCGTGAACGACGGACCCGTCACCCTCTGGCTCGAACGATGAGTGCACCGCAGGTCATCCTCGCATCACAGTCGCCACGCCGGCGCGAGCTGCTCACCCTGGTCGGGATCCCGCACGAGGTGCGGCCCGCCGACATCGACGAGACCTACCTCCCCGGCGAGGCGCCACGCGCCCACGCCGAGCGCCTGGCGCGTGAGAAGGCCCGCGAGGTCGCGAGACACGAGCCCGACGCGCTCGTCATCGGCAGCGACACCATCGTCGTGGTCGATGGCGACGTCCTGGGAAAGCCCGCCGACGAGGCGCAGGCTGCGGCGATGCTCGCGCGCCTCTCCGGACGCGCGCACGTCGTGATGACCGCGGTCGCCGTCGAGTGGCGCAATCAGGTGCGGTCGGCCGTCGAGGAGGTGGGGGTCACCTTCCACCCCATCGACGCGGCCGCGATCGACGCCTACATCGCGACGCGCGAGCCGATGGACAAGGCCGGTGCCTACGGGATCCAGGGCTACGGCGCCACGATCGTGCGCCGCGTCGACGGCGACTACTTCGCCGTCATGGGGCTCCCCCTGCAGCGGCTCGTGCCCCTGATGGCGGAGCTCGGCGTGCGCTACCGGTTCGGCGGACTGGAGCTCGCCGGCGCGTAGCGCGTGCGCCAGCGCTCCACGCGCTCGAGGACGTCGGCCACGGTGATGCGCGGCATGCGGCCGGGCCGGTTCTCCATCGAGATGGGGTAGTCCTCCCCCGGATCGCCGTATGCATCCACGAGCAGGTCGTGAAACCGGCGGTACGGGCCGACGCGCCTGGGATTCGTGTAGCCCATCAGCGAGATCGAGGGGCGGTCGAGCGCGATGGCCATGTGCAGCGGCCCCGTGTCGGGGGAGAGCACGAGCGCCGCGCCGTCGAGGATTCCCACGAGGTTGCGCAACCCGCTGCCGAGTGCCGAGACGACGGGTGCCCTCGCCTGCCCGAGGATGATCCGTTCGGCGTTCAGCTCGCGCGGCGACCTGCCTCCCACGAGCACCGGCTGCAATCCGAAGTCGTGGTACAGCGCGTCGGCGGTCTCCGCCCAGCGCTCGGGCATCCAGTCCTTCTCGGGCTTGCTCGTCGCGACGACGATCGGCGCGATCGGGCGGTCGAACGGGGCGAGAAACTCGCGCTGCCACTCCCGCTCGTGCTCCCAGGGGCCGAGGTCCCAGACGGGGTCGCCGTGCGGCACGCCGAGCGCGTCGAGGAACTCGAGGTACTGGTCCTGCACGTGCTGCCCTTCACGCGGCGGGATGCGGTCCGTCGTGAAGAGCCAGTTGAGGTCGCGCGCGCGGGCGCGGTCGAAGCCGAGCTTCACCGGCGCGCGGGTGAACGAGGTGACGATCCCCGCCTTGAAGTAGACCTGCAGCGCGAGGACGACGTCGAAGGGACGCGCGGCCAGCTCGCGCCGCACCGCCGGATACGCCCGCCAGCCCTGCGACCGGTCGAACGGGATGATCTCGTCCACGGCCCAGTGCCCATGCACGAGCGAGGCGGCGCCGGGCTGCAGCACCCATGTGACGTGCGACGATGGGGAATGGCGCTTGAGCGCCGTGAGGACGGGAAGGACGTGCACCGCGTCGCCCACCGCGGACATCATCACGATGCCGACGCGATCGAGAGCTGGCTTCTTCATCCCTGAAAATAGCGAGCGTCGAGGTCGAAGACCGCTCCGCGCTCGTCGCGCCACTTGCAAGCCGACCGCAGCAGCCGCCTCACATTGCCCTCGTGCACGGCCGCCGAGGCCGGCGAGTGAAAGGTCACCCGGTCCACATCCAGCAGGTACGCCACCAGCGTACCCTCTTCCGAAGCGAGGAGGACGTTCTTCACGTTGAGGTCGTGGTGACGCGCGCCGGCGGCGGCGAGGGCGCGCAGCAGCGCGCGCGCGGCCGTCCATGCCGCGGCGCGCGGCGCCTGGCGCTCGTCGGGGAGCATGAAGGTGGAGAGATCGCGTCCGCCGACGATCTCGTGCGTCATCACGTCGGACCGGGCGAAGCCGAGTGGCGCGGAGATCACCCCGTACATCAGCACGTCGGGAGTGCGCACCCCCGATGCCGCCAGCCGCAGCGCCGTCCGCAGCTCGCATGGCGCACGCGTGGGCGCGCGGAAGAGATCGCCGGTGAGGCGCGCGAACAGGCCGCCATGGCGGTTGTGGCGCACCACCGCGGGGGTGCGGGTCACGGGGAGGAGCACCGCGTACGCGATTCCGCGCCCCTGCAGCGGTCGCGCGGCGAGGTCGCGCGCGGCGGCCTCGTACAGCGAGCCCTCCGCGAGCAGCACCCGCGCGTCGGCGACGTGCTCCTCGCGCGCGACCACCGTGCATCGGCCGGCGTCGACCGAGCGATAGCCGACCGGCGCGGCGGCGCCCCTCATGGGAAGAGGACGCGGAACACCGGCACGGGCTCGCTCTTCCCCTTGAGATCCATCGGGGCGCACTCGGCGAGCGGCGGGGGAAATGCCAGCGCGCGCCGCATCGCGTCGGAAAGGAGGATCTCCCCCTCGCCCGCTGCCTTGCACAGCCGGCTCGCCGTGTTGACGGTGTCGCCGATGACGGTGAACTCGAGCCGGCGCTCGGAGCCGATGTTCCCCGCGAACGCCTCGCCGTAGTTGAGGCCGATCCCGATCGCGAGCGTCGGGCGGCCCGCCGCCTTCCACTTCGCATTGAGCGCGGCGAGCGCCTCCATCATCTCCAGCGCGGCAAGCATCGCATGGTCGGCATCCTCGCCGCTGCCGATCGGCGCGCCCCACTGCGCCATCACCGCGTCGCCGATGAACTTGTCGAGCGTGCCGCCGTGACGGAACACGCACTCCACCATCTCGGTGAAGTACTCGGTGAGCAGCGTGGCCATCGCGTCGGCGCTCATGGTCTCCGAGAGCGCGGTGAAGCCGCGGATGTCGCTGAACAGCACCGCCACCGGCCGCTTGTCGCCGCCCAGCCGGCTCGCCCCCGCCGAGCTGGCGATGCGCGCGGCGAGCTGGGGGGCGAAGTAGCGCTCGAAGTTGCTCCGCACGAGCGCCTCACGGCGGATCCGCTCGGCGAACTGCGAGTTCTCGATGGCCACCGCCGCGATCCCGGCGAACGCCACGAGAAACTCCAGGTCGTCGTCGCTGAACCGGTGCGTGATGCTCGGGTTGTCGACGTACAGCACGCCGAGCACGCGGTCCTCGCTGCCGATGAGCGGGGCGCAGATCGCCGAGCGCACCTGCTGCATGAGGATCGACTGCCCGCCGAACCGGTCGTCCTCTCCCGCGTTGTCGGACAGGAGCGCGACCTTCTCCGCGACCGCCTTGCGCGCGATGGACTGCGGCACGGCGCGCGGGGCATCGCCTCCCCGGGCATCGCGCGAGATTTTCGGCGTCAGCTCTCCCTGTTCGTCGACCAGAAGGATCGCGACGCGGTCCACCTCGAGGGTCTGGTACGCATAGCCGACGATCTTGGCGAGGATCGTGTCCACGTCCACGGCGCGCGTCAGCCCCTTCGAGACCTCGAGCAGGGTGGCGAGCTTCTGCTGCGTGTTGTCGCTCGGCGGCGCCGAGAGGGGGGAGACGACGGCACGGGTCAACCCGCCGGGCGATGCGGTCGGCGCGCTCAGCGCGGCGATCGTCGCGTTGGACTCTCCGCGCACCGGCATCTGCCGCACGATCGTCGCGCCCATCGGCGCGGCGGCGGCGAGGGTCGGCACCGTTGCCGCCAGGGGGACGAACGCCTCCACGCGGAACCCGACCTTTCCGAACGCCACGAGATCGTCCACGACGAGCATCGCGATGTCCACCCGGTCGCCGTTGACGAAGGTCCCGTTCGACGAGCCGAGGTCGCGCAGCCGGATGGAGCCCTCCTCGCAGGTGAGCTCGGCGTGGCGCCGCGAGATCGTCGGGTCGAACACCGCGACGTCGCACGTGGGCGCGCGCCCGACGATGAGCGGCACGCCATCGCGCAGGTCGTACGACTGCGTCCCGTCGGGGCTGATCAGGCGGAAGGGCATGGGGGGGGAATATGCTGGCGGCGAGGGGGCGGGGACAGGCGGCGCGAGGAGTCTGGGGGGGGAGTCCGGGGTGGGCGCCAAACTGCTCCCGATCGACCCCG
>JBBQJC010000031.1:0-38764 GCA_038325515.1 Gemmatimonadales bacterium
CTCCTCCTGCTGTTCGACCCCCTCCTCCTCGTCCTCCTCATCCGGCTCGATCATGTCGAGGAACGGGTTGTTGAGGAGCTCCTGCTTGAGGTGGTTCTGCAGGTCGAGCAGGGGCATGTAGAGCAGATCCATCGCCTGGTAGAGGCGCGGATTGATCTTGAGCTCCTGCTTGATCTGGGTGCTCTGTGAGAGACCGGGTCTCATGTCGTGCCTCCCAGGCTCTCGGCATCGAATCGGGCGCGCAGACGCGCGCTGAGGGTCGGGCCAAGATAGCGCTCGGCGACCGTCTCGTTGAACACCAGCTCGCGTACCGTGCCCGACACCTTGACCTCACCGTCGAACATGATGTACGCCCGATCCACGATATCCAGAGTCTGCTCCACGTTGTGATCGCTGATCAATACGCCGATGTGGCGGCGGCGCAGGTCGGAGACGATGTTCTGGATGTCGTTCACCGCGATGGGGTCGACCCCCGCGAACGGCTCGTCGAGCATCATGAACTTCGGCTCCGTCACCAGCGCGCGGGTGATCTCCAGGCGCCGCCGCTCTCCGCCCGAGAGCTGGTACGCCATGCTGTGCCGCAGATGCTTGATCTTCAACTCGTCCAGCAGCGTCTCGAGGCGCTGCGCCCGCTCCTGCTTGGAGAGCGGCAGCGTCTCGAGGATGGCAACGATGTTGTCCTCGACCGTGAGCTTCCGGAAGATGGAGGGCTCCTGGGAGAGGTAGCCGATGCCCTTCCGCGAGCGCTGGTACATCGGCGTGGAGGTGATGTCCTCGCCATCCAGCAGGATCCTTCCGGCGTCCGGCTGGATGAGCCCGACGATCATGTAGAACGTCGTGGTCTTCCCCGCGCCATTCGGGCCCAGCAGTCCGACGATCTCCCCCTGTTGCAACTCCAGGGCCACATCGTCCACCACCCGGCGCCGGCGATAGACCTTGGACAGCCCGTTAGCCTGCAACCGGCTGCCCTGCAACAACTTGGACTCGGCCTCCGCGGGCCGGTGCTCGAGCGGCGTAGCGTGCTCCCCGGTCAGTTTCAGCACCTCGGCGACCTCCTCCCGCACCCCGGCAATCTGCTGCCAGATTCCGTCGGCGATGCGGATGGGCCCGTCTGCCTCGAGAAGGTCCTGCTTCGGCAGGACGATGACGCCGTCCGACGCGAGGCGCGGCAGCACCGACTTCACGAGGTGCGCCCGGACGACGTCCATGCTGAGCTCCCCCGCCTCGCGCTGGTCGTCCTTTCCGGTCGCACGAAGGGCCCGCAGGTGGTCGTCGCGCAGGTTCACGGCGAGCTGGTTGAAGCTCGCCACGCCCTGGTCGTCGGCCGCGCAGATGAGGGCGTGCAGGGCGAGGGCGGCCGAGCGGTCGCCGCGAGCCAGCTGCTCCACCAGCGTCTTGAGGCGCTGAGGGATGGCCGTTCCGGTCATGGGCGCCTCACGGGAGGGGGCGTGGATGTGGCAGGAAGCGGGGCCGCACGCACGGGCGGGGGGGTGCTCGCGCGCCTCGCGCTGTCCACCGGTGCCGTCTTGCGACGCTCGGCCGGCTCCAGGTAGAGCCCGCCCAGCCGGTCGGGATCGGCGACGCGGACGGTTCGCACCTTCGCGGAATCGAAGCTCACGGTGATGCGGCGGCCGCGGACGTAGGCGATCGAGGGGATCTTCGCGGTGCTGTCGCGCGGAGCGGTGTGCTGCAGCGAGGAGGCGTGGCCGATCGCCAGCAGCTCCCGGATCTTCGGCCTGGCGGCGGTGTCACGCGTCGCGACGGTGTCGAAGCTCGCGAGGATCGTGTCGCCGAGGAGGCGGTCCCTCTCGCGCGTGGGAACCTTGAGCGTGTCCGGAAGACCCTCCGCGGAGGCGCCGCGGACGGCGTGCATCTCGCGGACCCGCTGCGACGGCATCAGCACGTCGATCGAGTCGGCCACGAGCGTCTGCGTCGGGGAGGTGGCCGTCGCGCGCTGCTTTCCCCACGTGATCACGCGCTGCAGCGTGTCGTTGGCGACGCGCATGTCCACGGTGTCCGACTTGAGGTCGAGATCCTGGCTGGTCACATGGGCCGAGCCCTTGGAAAGCACGCGCTCGAGCTTGCGTCGGCGCGAGAGGAGGTCGATGACATCGCCCACGAGGGTGAATGGCCGGCCCTTCGTGCTCTCCACCTTGGGATTCCGCAGCAGGCGCATCAGCCCGGCGGTACCGTCGAGGAGCACGGAGTCGCCGGTCGCGCGGAGGTTGGGCGGGCGGACGAGGACCACGCTGCCCGAGGCGGCGACCACGCTGTCGCCGTCCATGTAGACCGTGTTGCCGGTGAGCGTCAGCGGGGGCTGGGTGCGTCCCGCCGAATCCTTCTGGACCACCGTGATGGTCGGATTGAACGGCGCGGTGGCTTGCTGCTTCGTGCGCACCGGCGCGACGGGGCGCAGGTAGTCGAGCTGCGGGCCCACCAGGCGCGAGCCGGTCGGGGTCGTGGCGTCGACGTTGCCAAGCGCGAGGATGCGCTCGTCGCGCTGGAAATAGGTGAGGTAATCGGAGGTGAGCTTCATGCGGGGATCGCCGTAGCGGACGTGCCCGACGAAGAAGATGCGCCCTTCGTCGCCATACTGCTCCAGGCTGTCGGCGGCAAGCGTCTGCTTCTGGTCGGGACAGCGCGCCACCACGCCGCCGCCGGCGAAGGTGTTGCGCTGTCCGCTGGGGAGGAGCAGCGTGGTGCTCCGGTCCCACGTGGCCTCGAGCTGGCAGCGCCCCTCCGGCGCGGAGAGCTGCGCACTCGCGGACAGGGCGCCGCCGCCCACGAGCACGAGGCCGAGCAGGAGGGCTCTCATTGCTGCGGCACGTTGACGCTGCCGCCGCCGCTGCAGCGCTTGAGGCACTGGAACCGCGTCAGCTGGGGATCCGACTTGAAGCCGACCCCGGCGAGCCGGCGTCCGGGCTCCACGATGTTGAACGAGGAGTCGCTCGACACCTCGTTGATCGCCTGGCTGTAGCGGAGCTGCGGCGTGGTGAGGCGGCGCCCCTCGTTCGTGACGATGACGACGTGGCCGAAACCTTCCAGGACCTGCTGGTTCAGGTTGTAGCGGCCGCTGTCGGCGCTCATCACGCCGTCCTTCTCGCCCGTGCTCGTGTTGAAGGTGGCGCGCACTTTCCGCAGCTCGAACCGGCGCATCTCGTCGAACACGTAGGCCGTGTCCGCGAACAGCTCGCCGCGCTGGACGCCGTGGTCGGTGAGCAGCATGTGCACGCCGCCGAGCGCCTGGTCAGCGCTGTCGGCCATGGTGCTGTGCCGGTTCACCGGAAGTGCGGCGCCCTTCTTCCGGCACGCGTCGAGCGAGAGCACGAGCAGCAGGGCCAGCATGCCGGTGCGCGCACTCATGCGACGCGGGCTCGCAGCAGGTCGTGCAGGTGCACCACGCCGGCCACCCGGTCCTGGTCGTCGAGCACCGGCATGGCCATGATGCCGTGCGTCTCCATGCGGAAGGCGACGGCGCTCGCCAGCTCGCCGCGCCGCGCGGTCCGCGGCGACCGCGTCATGATCCGCTCTACCGGCTCCGCCAGCACGTCCGCCTCGTGTTCCATCAGTCGTGTCAGGTCTCCAGCGGTGAGAACGCCATGCAGACGCCGGTCGGCGTCCGCCACCACCACGATGCCGCGCTGTTCGGCGAGCACGACGACCGCAGCACGAAGTATCGCGCCCGGGGGAAGAATCGGCAGTGGCTCGGTGATCATCACCTCGTCCACCCGCGTGATGAGGCGGCGGCCGAGCGCGCCGCCGGGGTGTAGCCGCGCGAAGTCCTCGCGCCGGAATCCCTTGTGCTCGAGCAGTGCCACGGCCAGCGCGTCGCCGATCGCCAGCGCCGCGGTGGTGCTCGTGGTGGGCGCGAGGTCGTGCGGGCAGGCCTCCTCGCGCACCCACGCGTCGAGCGCCACGTCGCACAGGCGGCCGAGCGCCGATCGGACCTCGCCGGTGATGGCGATGGTCTTCACCCCGAGACCCTGGAGCTGCTCGAGCAGCACGAGCAGCTCGTCCGACTCGCCGGACTTCGAGAGGAGGATGGCCACGTCGCTCGCGCCGACGAGCCCGAGGTCGCCATGCGCGCTCTCGACCGGATGCAGAAAGACAGCGGGCGTTCCCGTAGAGGTGAGCGTTGCCGCGATCTTGCGCCCCACCAGCCCGGACTTCCCCACGCCGGCGACGATCACGCGCCCCGGCGAATCGGCGATCATCGTCACGGCGCGCGCGAACCGCTCGTCCAGCCGCTCCTCCACCGTGGCGAGGGCTTCGCGCTCGAGTCGGACCACCTGTCGCCCGCGCTCGATGATCTGATCGGCCGTCATGCGCGCACGTCGCTGATGGGAAGCGAGCGCTCGGACACGTACTGCTCGGTGACCGTGGTCCACTGGCCGCGCGCCTTGAGGAGCTGCTCGGCGAACTCGCGGATCGCGCCGCGCCCGCCGGTCGCGGAGAGCGTCACCGCGCACTCCGCGGCGATCTCCGGAACGGCGTTGCCGACGGCGACCGGAAGTCCGACCAGCCGCAGCACGGCGAGATCGGGGAAGTCGTCGCCGATGAACGCCGCCTCCGAGGGAGCGATCCCGTGCCGGTCGAGCATGGCGAGGAAGGCGGGGAGCTTCTGGGCATCCGGATCCTGCGCGAGATCCTCGATGCCGAGCTCCGCCGCCCGCATGCGCACACTCTCGGAGACGCGTCCGGTAATGATCGCGACGCGGATCCCCGCCTTCTGCAACAGGTAGATGCCGAGGCCGTCCTGGATGTCGTAGCGCTTGAGCTCCACCGGCTGCCCGCCGGCGGCGCCGAGGTACAGGCCGCCGTCGGTGAGGACGCCGTCCACGTCGAGGCACACCAGGCGGATCGACCGCGCCAGCGTCGCGTCGATCATGCGCGCGCGCGCGCCCAGATGTCCACGGCGCGCTTGATGAGCGCGTCGAGGTCGCGCAGCGGCATCATGTTCGGCCCGTCGCTTGGCGCCCTGGCCGGGTCGGGATGGGTCTCCATGAACAGCCCGTCGACGCCGACGGCGCAGGCCGCGAGGGTGAGCGGGGGAATGAACTCGCGCGCTCCGCCACTGGTGCCCCCCTCGCCGCGCCCCGGCTGCTGGACGCTGTGCGTCGCGTCGAAGATCACTGGCGCATCACAGGCCTCGCGCATGCGCGACGTGGCGCGGAAATCCACGACGAGGTCGCCATAGCCGAAGAAGCTGCCCCGCTCCGTGGCCGCCACCTCGGCGGCTCCGGCACGGCCCGCGTCGCGGTGTCCGGCGCGCACTTTCTCCAGCGCGCCGCGCATTCCCTCCGGATGCATCCACTGGCCCTTCTTCACGTTCACCGGCTTGCCGGTGGCGCCGGCGGCGAGCAGCAGGTCGGTCTGCCGGCAGAGGAAGGCGGGAATCTGCAGCACGTCCACCACCTGCGCCGCCGCGGCGCACTGCTCGGGGAGGTGGACGTCGGTGAGCACGGGGAGGCCGCTGGCGTCGCGCACGCGCGCGAGCGCGGCGAGCCCTTTCTCCAGTCCCGGGCCGCGCGTCGCCCCCGGGTTCGAGCGGTTGGCCTTGTCGAAGCTGGCCTTGTAGATGATCCCGCCCGGCACGTGCTCGGCGAGCCGCGCGAGATGCTCGGCGACGCGGAGGTTCAACGCGTCGTCCTCGAGCTGGCAGGGGCCGGCGATGAGGAAGAGGGCGTCGCGCCGGAAGCGCACGGGCGGGGTGCTCACGAGCGACTCGCGCTCGCGCGCGCGGCCGCGGCCGCCACGAACCCGGCGAAGAGCGGATGCGGCCGAGTCGGACGCGACTGCAGCTCCGGATGAAACTGACAGCCGATGAAGTACGGGTGCGACGGCAGCTCGACGATCTCGACGAGCTGGCCATCGGGGGAGAGACCGCTCAGCCGCATCCCGTGCTCGACGAACATGTCGCGGTAGGCGTTCGACACCTCGTACCGGTGGCGGTGTCGCTCGCTCACCTCGGCCACGCCGTACACGTCGGCGGCGCGCGACCCGCGCGCGAGGCGGCACGGATACGCGCCGAGGCGCATCGTGCCCCACATGTCGGTGACGTGCTGCTGCGACTCCATCAGGGAGATGACCGGGTTGTCGCACTCGGGTGCGAACTCGGAGGAATGGCTGTCGTCGAGGCCGCACACGTTGCGCGCGAACTCGATGATCGCCGTCTGCATGCCGAGGCAGATCCCGAAGAAGGGGAGGCCGGACTCGCGTGCATACTTGATGGCCTCGACCATCCCCTCCACGCCGCGCACGCCGAAGCCGCCGGGCACGAGCAGCCCGTCGTACCGGCCGAGGATCTCCTCCGCGCTGCGGGCGTCGGTGAAGCTGTCGCTCGACACCCAGCTGATGTCGACGCCCACGTCGTTGGCGATGCCGCCGTGGATCAGCGCCTCCTGGACGCTCTTGTAGCTGTCCACGAAGTCGGTGTACTTGCCGACGACGGCGATCGTCACCCGCTCGTGCGGCGCGATGACGCGCTGCACCATCTCCTTCCATGGGCCGAGGTCCGGCGCGGGGCGCTCGAGGCCGATGCGCTGCATCACCTTGTCGTCGAATCCCTGCTCGCGGAACGACAGGGGGATCTGGTAGATCGACTTCACGTCGGGCGACTCGATCACCGCGCCGTAGTCCACGTTGCAGAAGAGGGCGATCTTGCGCTTGACGTCGTCCGGGACGGGGCGCTCGGTGCGGACGATGAGGAAGTCGGGCTGGATTCCGATCTCCATCAGCTCGCGCACGGAATGCTGCGTCGGCTTGGTCTTCAGCTCCCCCGCCGCGGCGATGTACGGGATGAGCGTGAGATGGAGGAAGATCGCGTTCTCGCGCCCGACGTCGTGGCGGAACTGGCGGATCGCCTCGAGGAAGGGGAGCGACTCGATGTCGCCGACCGTCCCCCCGATCTCCACGATGACGACGTCGTTCTCGGGCGCGAGGCGGCGGATGGCCGACTTGATCTCGTCGGTGATGTGGGGGATCACCTGCACCGTGGAGCCGAGATACTCGCCCCGGCGCTCCTTCGTGATGACGTTGAGGTAGATGCGTCCCGTCGTGACGTTGTTCGCCTGCGACAGCGACCGGTCGATGAAGCGCTCGTAGTGGCCGAGGTCGAGGTCGGTCTCCGCGCCGTCGTCGGTGACGTAGACCTCGCCATGCTGGAAGGGGGACATCGTCCCGGGATCCACGTTGAGATATGGATCGAACTTCATCATCGTCACGCGGAGGCTGCGCTCGACGAGGAGCCGCGCGAGCGCGGCGGCGGCGATCCCCTTACCGAGGGAGGAGACGACCCCTCCCGTCACGAAGATGTATTTCGTCGGGTGCTGCCGGGGGCTCGTCTGCATCAGTTCACGTTCGTGGTGAAGGTCGTCCAGTCTCGGTTCGCCCGATCCAGGTCCTGCTCGGTATCGATGCCGGGGCGCAGTGGCCCGTCCACGACGGCGACTCCCATGCGGATGCCCGCGGCGAGGGGACGGAGCTGCTCCAGCCGCTCGATCTGCTCGAGGGGATGGTGAGGCAGCGCGACCCAGCGCCGGAGCGCCGCGGGGGTATACACGTAGACGCCGATATGGTGCAGCACCCGCGCGTCACGCACGGCCGTGTCGGCCGCGTCGCGCCGGAACGGGATGGGGGCGCGGGAAAAATACATCGCCGCCCCGTCGTCGGCAGCGACGACTTTCACGATGTCGGGCTGGTCGAGGATGACCGGCAGCGCGCGGGCGGCGGCGGTGCCGAGCGGGAAGCCACCCTCCGTCACGCAGGCGAGCGCGCCGCGCACGGCGGCCGCGCTGGCGAAGGGCTCGTCGCCCTGCACGTTGAGAATCGCCTCGTAGCCGGCGAACTCGGGACGCGCCGCGACCTCGGCGACGCGATCGGTGCCGGAGCGATGGTCCTCGCGCGTCATGACCGCGTCGCCCCCCGCCTGCCGCACGCGCTCGGCGATCTCGGCGCTGTCCGTCGCGACGACGATGCGATCGGCGAGGCGCAGCGAGGCGACCCGCTCGAAGACCCGGACGATGATGGGCACGCCGGCGAGGAGCCGGAGCGGCTTGCGCGGGAGGCGAGTCGCTCCCAGCCGAGCGGGGATGACGGCGAGCGTCTTCACGAGCGGCGCGAGGAGCGCGCGGCGGCTGCAACTTTCACGCCAGTAAGATACCGCATGGCGACGACGCGCGCAATTCTTGCCGGCGCCCCGCTCAACGCCCGAGCGAGATGCTCAGACCGAGCTCGCTCCCGCGATGGTGCGCGACGTCGACCGTGTAGTCGATGTGGATCACGCTGACGCCGATCCCGACGCCGATCGCCTGCTCGAGGCTGGGGAGCGACTGCGGGCCCGCCGCCCCCATGAGGTGGCGCACCGAGAAGAGGGGCGAGCCGACCATCGGAAGCACGATCCGCTCGATCGGAATGAAGTACCGGCTCTCGAGAAAGACGAGCTGTCCCCCGCCCTGCTCCAGCATTTCCATCACCGAGATCGTGCCGCTCCCGCCCAGGTAGGCGTAGCGGGCGCGCGGCACGGAGTCGCCCGCCGTGGTGACGGCGTGACCGCGGACGACGAGGCGCTGCGTGCCGATCGTCGGGAGCTCCACGCGACCGTCGAGCGTGAGCTGCGTGAAGTCGGACGTCCCCGCGGGATGGGAGAAGCTCCGCTCCACCCCCACCGACATCCGGCCGGCGATCTCGCCGGCAGTGTAGGTCATCGCCGTGCCGACGAGCGCCGAGCCGATGTCGCCCTCCTCGACGAGGGGATTCGGCCGGCTTCCCTTCTCCCCCGACTTCCTGCCGGTGAAGCTGAAGACGTTGCCGGCTGCGGTGATCGGGCTCACCCGCTCCACGCGTCCGCCGACGTACGGCATCCAGGTCGTCGTCTCTCCCTCCACCTTGCCCACGAGGCGCCCTTCGCCTACGCGCGCGCGGAAGTAGTTCCGCACGTCGCGCCCGTTGAGGAGCGAGAGCGCGGAGTTCACGAGGTTGCCGTAGATCCACGCGTCGTTGGTGCGCGTGTCCTTCGCGAACCGACCCTCGAACGAGATGGCCTTGTCCGGGTTGACGCGCAGCGCCACCCCCGGATCGAAGGCGCCGAGCCGGCTGCGATAGGAGACCGAAGGCTCGATCTCCACGGCATGATTGCCGAGCACGACGAGCCCCGCCACCGGAAGGGAGAGACCGTCGACCCGGTCGTACGACGGGATCTGCAGACCGTAGATGCCCGCGAGCTGGAACATCGCGGGCTTCGCGTCGTCGTCGGACGCGGCGAGGCGCGTCAGGGTGAACCCCTCGCTGACGCCGCCGCGAACCGCATAGCGATCGTCGCGGAGGCTCTCGGTGAGCCCGCCCACGCGTCCGAGCGTGGTGAGCGCGACGGTCCCTCCGATCGCGACGGCGCGACCGCTGACGTCGACCCCCGGCCGTAGGAACAGGTCGCTCCCCACCACGACGACGTCGCCGCGCACTCGGCTGGCGAGGTAGGTCGGGCGGCCGAGCACGATGAGGCTCGTCGTGATCGTGCTGTCGCGCGGGTACACCAGCGGGCCGCTTCCGCCCACCACGGCATGCGGCCGGGAGACGACTTCGCGCACGATGTCCGCCGCATGGCCGCGGTCGCTCGTCGCGACGGACTGGGCCCGCGCCAGCGGCGCACAGGGCAGCAGCGCCGCCACGACGGCAGCTGTCAGAAGGGAGTCACGGGTCACGAGGCGAGCTGTTCGAGGAAGTTGCGCAGGAGCTGCTTGCCATCCGGGGTGAGCACCGATTCGGGATGGAACTGCACCCCCCACACCGGATGTGTCTCGTGCCGGAGCGCGTGGATCTCGGAGGGATCGTCCAGCGAGGTGGCCGTCACCTGCAGCGCGGCGGGAAGCGACTCGCGCTCCACCACGAGCGAGTGGTAGCGTCCCACTTCGAGCGGCGACGGAAGTCCCTGGAACAACCCGCGGCCATCGTGCGCGATTCGCGACGCCTTCCCGTGCACGGCGCGCTTCGCCCGCACGACCCGTCCGCCGTAGGCCTCGCCGATGGCCTGGTGCCCGAGACATACGCCCAACGTGGGGATGGTGGATCCCCACGCGCGGATGACCTCCACGGTCACACCGGCCTGCGCCGGGGCGCATGGGCCGGGGGACAGGACGATTCCCGCGGGGTGCATCGCCCCCACCTCGTCCACCGAGATCGCGTCGTTGCGGCGCACCACGATCTCCGCGCCCAACTCGCCCAGATACTGCACGAGGTTGTACGTGAAGGAGTCGTAGTTGTCGATGACGAGCAGCATGTCGGACGAACCGGTGTGGAGACAGAGGCGTTCCCTCGGCTGGCCGACGCGCCGTCAGCCCCGGGGATGATAACTCCGATGCACCTGCCGCAGATACTCCCGGTCCACGTGGGTGTAGATCTGGGTCGTCGCGATATCGACGTGGCCGAGCATCTCCTGCACTGCCCGCAGATCGGCTCCCCCCTCGAGCAGGTGGGTGGCGAAGGAGTGCCGCAGGGTGTGCGGGGTGACGTGCTTCTCGAGGCCCGCCCGCTCGACGTGACCGCGCAGGATATTCCACGCTCCCATGCGCGTCAGGGGCTTGCCGCGCGAGTTCAGCAGGAGCACCCCCTTCCCCTCCCCCTTCTCCAGCCGCGGCCGGAGCTCCCGCAGGTAGATGGCCACCGCACCGATCGCCGACCGGCCGATCGGGACGAGCCGCTCCTTGCTCCCTTTGCCGAACACCCGCACGAGCCCCTCGTCGAGCATCAGGTCGCGGACGCCCAGGGTGATCCACTCCGAGACGCGAAGCCCCGCGCCGTACGCGAGCTCGAGCAGCGCGCGATCGCGGAACACCAGCGGGTCGTCCAGCGTGGGCGACGCAAGGAGCTTCCGCACCTCCTCTACCGAGAGGACCTCGGGCAGTGTGCGCCACTTCTTCGGTGTCTCCAGCCGCTCGCTCGGGTCGCGCACCACGATGCCATCGGCGGTGAGGAACCGGAAGTAGGTCCGCACCGCCGAGACGTTCCGGCGGATGGAGGCGGGGGAGAGCCCGAGGTCCTTCATGTGGTAGACGTAGTCGCGCAGCAGCGTGGCCGTGATGCCGACCGGCTCGGTCACGCCGCGCGCGCCGGCGAACTCGGCGAAGCGCGCGAGGTCGCGATGATAGGCCTCCTGCGTGCGTGGCGAGAGCCCCTGCTCCAGCGCCACGTAGTCGGTGAAGCGCGGGAGGAGGAAGCCGCGGGCGCGCAGCTCCGCGTCGCTCACGTCGCGGAGCGCGAGCGGCGGCGCCGCACCAGCCAGACGAGGGCGCCGGCGGCGAGCAGCGCACCGGCGACGACCGCCGTCACGCGTCCCGAGCGCGAGACGAGCGCGACGAGCTCGCCCCAGTCGGCGCCCGCGCGGAAGGCGAGATAGCTGATCCCTCCGTACCAGGCCGCCGACGCCACGGCGATGGCGGAGATGGCGATCCCCGCCGGGATGTGGAGCGCCCCGGCGAAGGGGGGGACGAGGGCGCGCACGCCCGGGACGAAGCGGCTCACGACAAGCGCCGCGATCCCGTAGCGAGCGTAGACCGCCCGCAGGCGCTCCTCTCCCTGCGCGTCGGCCAGGGTGGGAAAGCGGTGACGCATGAAGCGGCTTCCGTGCCGGCGGCCCACGAGGTACATCCCGGCCGCGCCGGCCACGTTGCCCATCCAGGTCATGAGAAAGGCGACGATCGCGCTGCCCTCGCCGCGCGCGGCCAGCCAGCTCCCCACCGCCACCACGCTGTCGGCCGGCACCGGGGGGAAGACATTCTCCACGAGGGAGATGACGAACATCGCGGCGTAGAGCACGGCGAGAGGGACCGCCTCGAGCCAGTGCAGCAGGCCGCTCACCACGTCACCGCGGAACGATGGTCGCCGTGGCGATGCAGGCGATCCCCTCACCGCGGCCGACGAAGCCCATCGACTCGTTGGTCTTTCCCTTGATGCTGACGTCCGCCGCGTCCACCGCGACGGCGGCGGCGATCCGCGCGCGCATCGCCTCGCGGTGCGGGGCGATCTTCGGCGTCTCGGCGATCACGACGACGTCGAGCTGGCCCACGCGCCATCCGGCGTCGTGCAGGCGGCGGACCGCGAGCTCGAGCATCTCCACCGAGTCGCGGCCGAGGTTCACCGGATCGCGATCGGGGAACATCTCGCCGATGTCGCCGAGCGCCGCCGCGCCGAGGAGGGCGTCGGTGACCGCGTGGGCGACGGCGTCGCCGTCGGAGTGGCCGTGCAGGTGGACGGCCGACGGGATGCGCACGCCGCCGAGGACGAGCGGCCCGCCGGGGGCGAAGCGGTGGGAGTCGTACCCCACGCCGGTGCGCATCGGGAGGGGCCCGCTCATGGACGGCCTCCCGTCATCCTCACGCCGCCACGCCCGCTTCCGGCACGATGATCGAGTAGTCCTGGCGGCGACGTGCCGGGGTGAAGCCCGCATCGCGGATGAGGCGCTCCATCTCCGCGATGGTCGTGCGATGCGTGGTGTTGGCGGCCGACACGACGTTCTCCTCGATCATCAGGGAGCCGAAGTCGTTGCAGCCGAAGTTGAGCGCCGTCTGCCCCACCTTCATTCCCATCGTGACCCAGCTGGCCTGGACGTTGGGCACGTTGTCCAGCGCGATGCGGGCGATCGCGACGGTGCGGAGGTAGTCCACCGCGTCGGTCTTCTGCATGTGGGACATCCGCGGGGTGTTCTCCGGCTGCAGCGGCCAGCAGATGAAGGCGGTGAAGCCCCCCGTCCGGGCCTGCACTTCCTTCACGCGCATCAGGTGCTCGATCCGCTCCTCGAGCGTCTCGCCGATGCCGTACATCATCGTGACCGAGGTCTTCATTCCCTCGCCGTGCGCCAGCTCCATGATCTCGAGCCAGCGGTCGGCGCCCGCCTTCTTCTTCGCGACGTTGTCGCGGACGCGCTGGACGAGGATCTCGCCCCCCCCGCCGGGGATCGAGTCGAGCCCCGCCTTCTGCAGCTCGCGGATCACCTCGACCGCCTCCATGCGATAGAGCTTCGCCCAGAAGTCCACCTCGCTGGGGCTGAAGCCGTGCACGTGGATCTGGTGGTTCCGCTTGATGTAGCGCAGCAGGTCGAGATACCACTCGAACGGGATGTAGGGGTTGTGGCCCCCCTGCATCAGGATCTGCACCCCGCCCAGCGCCTTCGTCTCCTCGATCTTGGCGCCGATCTCCTCGTAGGAGAGGGTCCATCCCTCGTCGTCCTTCGGGCGGCGGTAGAAGGCGCAGAAGCCGCAGTCGGCGACGCAGACGGTGGTGTAGTTGATGTTGCGGTCGACGATGTACGTGACCGTGTTCTCCGGGTGCATGCGCCGGCGCACGCGGTCGGCCTCGGCACCGAGCTCGAGGAGGGAAGCGTTCTGGTAGAGATCGAGAAGATCGCGCATCGCGGTCACGCAGCGGGAAGGAAAGCGAGCGAGCCATTGGGGACGCGACCCTTGGCGGCGAGCTTGCCGAAGAAGGTCGTCAGTCCGGCGAGATGTTCGTAGCGCAGGCCGTAATCGAGCCCCGAGAGGTATTCCAGCGCGGCGGCGGTGCCGACGCCGGTGGCCTCGGCCGCCTGCGCCGCGAGGGCGTCGAGGTGCTGCAGCCCCCAGTCGCGCGAGCGGATGAGCTGCGCGTGCAGCGCGAGCGACTGCTCCACCGGAGTGGCGCGCTGGGCGACCCAGACGGCGAAGACGAAGGGGAGGCCCGTCCACTCCTTCCACACGGAGCCCAGATCGTAGACGTACGGGTAGCGCGCGGCGAGATCGCTGGCCCCCGCAGTGAGGAGGAGCGCCGCGTCGCCGATGATCAGCCGCGCGTCGTGCGCGTCGCGCCCGCTGCGTTCCAGGTCGGCGATCTCCGCGTCGGCGGGGACGAAGTGCGGCTCGGCGTGCCACACCTGCTCGAACAGCAGCTCGAGGAGGGCGACGCTCGTCATCGAGCTGCGGCTCACCAGCACGCGCCTGGCGCGCAGCTCGGCGGCCGGCACGCGGGAGAAGAGCATCACGCTGCGCACCGGCCCGTCGCAGGAGATGGAGACGTCGGGCAGCAGGAGATAGCGGGCGGCGTCTCGGGCGTACTCCACCGCCGAGATGACGCTCACGTCGAGCGCGCCGTCGGCCATCTGCCGGTTGAGCGCCGAGGGAATCCCGTCCACGAGCTCGGCGTCGAGCGAGAGGATGCCGCGGTCGATCGCGCCGTACACCGGGTAGCAGTTGATGTACGGGATGCGCCCCACGCGCATCGTCATGCGGCGGCGGTGGCCGCCGCGATCGGAGTGAAGCCGGCGCCGACCGGCGCCGCCACCGGCTCGCTGTCGTCGAAGGTGCGGATGACGCTGTAGAAGGAGTCGCGCTCGGCCGGCGTCTTGCCCGCGCCGCGGATGAGTCGCAGCAGCTCGTCGAGCGCCATCCCCTGCGCCGTGTGCGCCCCCGCCTCGTGGTAGATCTTCTCGCGCACCACGGTGCCCTCGAGATCGTTCACCCCGAAGTGCAGCGAGAGCTGCGAGAGTTGCGGAGTGACCATGATCCAGTGCGACTTCACGTGCTCGAAGTTGTCGAGGAAGAGACGGCCGACGGCGAGGTTCTTCAGGTCGTCGATGCCGGTGGTGGCGGTGCCGGTGCGGCCCAGCTCCTCGCCGAGCTCGTTGTTGTCCGGGTGGTACGCCAGCGGGATGTAGGCGAGGAAGCCCCCCGTGTCGTCCTGCAGGTCGCGGAGCATGCCGAGGTGGTGCATGCGGTCCTCGTACGTCTCGACGTGCCCGTAGAGCATCGTGCAGTTCGTGCGGATCCCCAGCTCGTGGGCGGTGCGGTGCACCTCGATGTACTCGGTGCCGGAGAGCTTCTTCTCGGCGATCGTCGCCCGGACACCCGGGCTGAACACCTCGGCGCCGCCTCCCGGCATCGTGTCGAGCCCCGCCGCCCGCAGCGCGACGAGGACCTCCCGCACCGTCATCTTCTCGATGCGCGCGATGTGCGCGATCTCCACGGCGGTGAGCGCCTTGATGTGGACGTGCGGGTGGCGCTCCTTGAGCCCGCGGAACATCTCGCTGTAGTACGCGAGCCCCGCCTGCATGTCGAGGCCGCCGACGATGTGCCACTCGCGCGTCATCGACCCCGTCGCGCTCTCCGCCTCGGCCCACACCTGGTCCATCGTGTACCGGTACGCGCCTTCCTCCTTCGGGAGGCGGGCGTACGAGCAGAACACGCACGTCTTGCGCAGGATGCAGACGTTGGTGGGGTTGATGTGCTGGTTGGAGGCGAAGGTGACCGTGTCGCCGTGCCGGGCGCGGTTGACCGCGTCGGCCATCGCGCCGACGCCCAGGAGGTCGCTCGTGCGGAAGAGCGCGACGCCATCCCCCGTCGTGAGCCGTTCGCCCGCGAGGACCTTGTCGGCGATGGGCAGCAGCGCCGGGTCGGTGATGCGCGAACGGTCGAAAACCGCGGGGGAAGGCATTGAGTTACTCCGAGTAGCGCTTGACGACGAGGGAGACGTTGTGGCCGCCGAACCCGGCGCTGTTGCTCACCGCGGCGCGGACTTGCCGCTCGCGCGCGCTGTTCGGGGTGAAATCGAGGTTCCCGCACGCCGGATCGGGGACGACGAGATTGATGGTGGGAGGGACGACGCCGTCGCGGATGGCGAGCGTGCAGGCGATGAACTCCACGCCGCCCGCGGCGCCGAGCATGTGTCCCGTCATCGACTTCGTGCTCGACACGCTGATGCGCGCCGCGTCGTCGCCGAAGACCGTCGCGATCGCCTTGGCCTCATTGGAGTCGTTGAGCGGCGTCGAGGTGCCGTGCGCGTTGACGTAGTCCACGTCGGCCGTGCCGAGCCCCGCGTCGCCAAGCGCGCCGCGCATCGCGCGCTGCAGCCCCTCATGATCGGGGAGCTGGCCCGTGAGGTGGTACGCGTCCCCCGTGGCGCGGTAGCCGCCGACCTCGCCGTAGATGCGGGCCCCGCGCGCGAGCGCATGCTCCAGCTCCTCGAGCACCACGATGCCTGCCCCCTCGCCCATCACGAAGCCGTCGCGCGTGGCGTCGAACGGCCGCGAGGCCGAGGCGAACTCCTCGTTGTTCGTGGAGAGCGCCGTCATGTTCGCGAAGCCCCCGATCGACATCGCCGTGACCGCGGCCTCGGAGCCGCCGCAGATCATCACGTCGGCGTCGCCGTACTGGATGGTGCGGAACGCGTCGCCGATGGCGTGCGCGCTGGTGGCGCAGGCCGAGACCGTCGCGTAGTTCGGCCCGCGCGCGTTGAAGCGCATCGACACGACCCCCGCGGCGATGTCGGCGATGAACATCGGGATGAAGAAGGGGCTGATCTTGCTCGCCCCGCGCTCGCGGTAGGTGTCGTGCTGGTCCTCGAAACTCTTGAGACCGCCGATGCCGCTGCCGACGATGACGCCCGTGCGGTCGACGTCGAACATTCCCGTCGACAGGCCGGCATCGGCCATCGCTTCGACGGCGGCGGCCATGGCGTACTGCGCGTACGGATCCGCGCGCTTCGCCTCCTTGCGGTCCATCGCCTTGAGCGGATCGAACCCCTTCAGCTCGCACGCGAAGCGGACCGGGAATGCCGACGCGTCGAACTTGGTGATCAACGCCGCGCCGGACACTCCATTCCGCATCGCGCGCCAGGTCGTCGCCACATCGTTGCCGATGGGCGTGACGGCACCCAGTCCAGTGACGACGACCCGACGCCGCATTACTCGCCGACCTTGCCGTTCAGATACGCCACCGCGTCGCCGACCGTGCGCAGCTTCTCCGCGTCCTCGTCCGGGATGTCGATGTTGAACTCCTTCTCGAACTCCATCACGAGCTCGACGATGTCGAGGCTGTCGGCCCCGAGGTCTTCGATGAAGCTCGCTTCATCGGTCATCTTGTCACGCTCGACGCCGAGCTCCTTCTCGATGATGTCACGGACCTTCTTGGCGTTGTCGGCCATTCGTGCGGCTCCTGTAGGTGTTGAACGCGGGAAAGTTAGCGAAAGTGCTGCGGAAAAGTCATGCCGAGCCCGCCGGGCTCACATCACCATCCCCCCGTCCACCACCAGCACCTGCCCGGTGATGTACGAGGCCTGCTCCGAAGCGAGGAAGGTGACCACCCCGGCGATGTCCCCCGGGGTGCCCAGCCGTTCGAGCGGGATCTGGCCGGCCAGGCCGCTGCGGGCCTCCGCCGTCATCGCCGCCGTCATGTCCGTCTCGATGAAGCCGGGGGCCACCGCGTTCACCAGCACATTGCGCGACGCGAGCTCCTTGGCCACCGACTTGGTGAGGCCGATCAACCCCGCCTTGCTGGCGGCATAGTTGGCCTGCCCCTTATTGCCCGTGATTCCCACGACGCTGGCGATGTTGACGATCCGCCCCCAGCGCCGCTTGATCATCCCGCGCGACGCCGCCCGGATGGCAACGAACGCCCCCCGCAGGTTGGCATCCAGCACGGCGTCCCAGTCCTCGTCCTTGATGCGGAAGAGGATGTTGTCCCGGGTCAGACCGGCGTTGTTGACGAGGATGTCGACCGGGGCGAGCCCCTGTTCCACCGCCTCCACGAGCGCGACGACCGACGCCGGGTCGCTCACGTCGCAGGCGAAGCCCATCGCGCCCCCGCCGATCGCCGCGGCCGCCTCGGCGGCCTTCGCCTGGTCGCGTCCCACCACCGCCACGCGGGCGCCGGCGTCGGCCAGCGACTGGGCGATCGCCCGGCCGATGCCGCGCGTGCTCCCCGTCACGAGCGCCGTGCGCCCGCCGAGATCGATCTTCATTCGGTCACCATGATGCGGAGGAGTTCCACCTCGGCCGCCGTCCCGCAGGTCACGACCTTCACCGCCGGCGCGATCTTCTTGACGAGTCCCTTCAGCACCGCGCCGGGTCCCATCTCGACGTACAGCGCATCGGGATGCAGCGAGGTAATGAGCTCGAGCTCGCGCGTCCACTGCACGGGCGCAGTCAGCTGCTGCACGAGCAGGCGGCGCGCAAGTGCCGCATCGGTAACCGGTTGCGCGTTCACGTTCGCGTAGACCGGGAAGCGCGGATCGGCCATCGGTGCCAGGTCGAGCGCGAGCTCGAGCCCGTCCGCGGCGCCGGCCATGAGGGGGGAGTGGAAGGCGCCGCTCACGTTCAGCCGGATCGCGCGCTTGGCGCCCGCTTCCTTCGCCAGCGCCATCGCCCGCTCCACGCCGGCCACCTCGCCGCTGATGACGATCTGTCCCGGACAGTTGAAGTTGGCCGGCACCGCCAGCGAGCCCTCCTCCGTGGCCTGATCGCAGATCTGCTCGATCGGGACGTTCAGGTCGCCGAGCAGGGCCGCCATCGCCCCCGGGCGACGCTCCCCCGCCTCGAGCATCAGCTCTCCCCGCCGGCGCACCAGGCGCACCGCCTCGGCCAGCGGGAGGGCGTCGGCCGCATGATACGCGGTGAACTCGCCGAGCGAGTGGCCGGCGGCTCCCACGACGTGCGGCGCGACGACGTCGCGGACGACAGCCCAGACGGCGGCGCCGTGCGTGAGGAGTGCGGGCTGCGCGTTGTGGGTGCGGGTGAGCTCGTCGGCCGGCCCCTCGAAGCAGAGCTGGCTGAGGGGCGCGCCGATCGCCGCGTCGGCGGCGAGGAAGACCGCGTGCGCCTCGGGATAGCGTGCGGCGAGGTCCTTTCCCATGCCCGGCGCCTGGGAGCCCTGGCCGGGGAAGAGCAGTACGACGTTCGGCATGGATTCTAGAAGCGGACGACCATGGAGCCCCACGTGAAGCCGGCGCCGAAGGTGACGAACATCGCGGTCGTCCCCTCCTTGATCCGGCCCGCCTCGATCGCCTCGTCGAGCGCGATGGGGATCGACGCCGACGACGTGTTCCCGTAGCGATCGACGTTGACGAACACCTTGTCCATCGGGATGTTCGCGTACTTCGCCGTCGCCTCGATGATGCGCTCGTTCGCCTGGTGCGGGATCAGGATGTCGATGTCCTCGCCGCGAAGCTTCGCCCCGTCGAGCGCGCGGTCGCAGGCCTCGCTCATCGAGCGCACGGCGTGCTTGAAGGTCTCGCGCCCCGCCATGCGGACGAACGAGGAGCGGTCCTCGAGCACCTCCTGGCTGAACGGCACCTTCGCGCCGCCGCTCGGGCGCCAGAGCAGCTCGGCGAGCGTTCCGTCGCTGCGCATGAAGGCGCTGAGGATGCCCTTGGTCGCCCCCTGCACCTTGTTCTTCTTCACCACCGCTGCCCCTGCGCCGTCGCCGAACAGGACGCAGGTCGCGCGGTCCTGCCAGTCGACGATGGCGCTCATCTGCTCCGAGCCGACCACGAGGGCGGTCTCCACGACGCCGGACTGGATGAGCCCCTCGGCGATCGTCATCCCGTAGACCCAGCCGGAACAGGCGGCGGAGATGTCGAAGGCCGCGGCGCGCGAGGCGCCGAGCAGGGCCTGGACCTCGACCGCCGTGGCGGGCAGGAGCCTGTCGGGAGTGGCGGTGCTGAGGATGATGGCGTCGAGCTCGCCGGCGCTCACTCCCGCCTTCGCCATCGCCTGCCGCGCCGCTTCGGCCGCCATGCCCGCGGTGGACTCGCCCTCGCCGACGATGTGCCGCTGCACGATCCCCGTCCGCTCGACGATCCAGTCGTGGTCGGTCTCGATCCCGATGGCGGCGAAGTCGTGGTTGGTCATGATCCGGGGCGGGATCCCGCGCCCGGTTCCGGCGATGTAGGCGATGGGACGCTTCACGCGGCGCTCTCCTGGGCAGCGGCGTCGAGCCGCTGGCCGATGCGGTCGTTCATCCCCGTCTCGACGGCCCGTGCGGCAGCCTTGACAGCGTTCTTGATCGCCCGGGGGGACGACTTGCCGTGGGCGATGATGCTGACGCCGCGCACGCCGAGGAGGGGCGCGCCGCCGTGCTCCGAGTAGTCGAGGTGCTTGAGACCCGCCTGGATCTGCGCCGCGTCGATCCCCGCCTTGACGAGCGTCTCGATCATGAGCGGGGCGATCCCCTCGTAGAACTTGAGGAGGACGTTGCCGACGAAGCCGTCGCAGACGACGACGTCGACGGCGTGGTGCTCGGTGCCGCCCGCCGGAAGGTCTCTGCCTTCCACGTTGCCGATGAAGTTGAGCCCCGCCGACTGGAGGAGCTGGTGCGCCTCCTTGGAGGCGGCGTTCCCCTTCTCGGGCTCCTCGCCGATGCTGAGCAGCCCGACGGCGGGGTTCGAACGTCCCATGACACACTCGGCGTAGCTGGCGCCGAGGCGGGCGAACTGGACGAGCTCCTCGGGGGAGCAGTCGACGTTGGCGCCGGAATCGAGGACGACGACCGTCTTGCGCGCGGAGGGGAAGAAGGTGGCGATGGCGGGGCGCTTGAGGCCGGCGTGGAGGCGGAGGATGACCATGGACGCGGCCATCTGGGCACCGGTGCTGCCCGCGGAGACGAAGGCGTCGGAGAGCCCTTCCGACTGCAAGCGCAGCCCGACGGCCATGGAGCTGTTGGGCTTCCCGCGCACGGCGGCGCTGGGCTTGTCCGTCATCTCGATGACTTCGGGCGCTTCGACGATCGAGAGCCGATCGCGGTAAGCGGCATGGGTGGACAGTTCCCCGTCGAGGAGAGCGCGCAACTGCGCCTCCACGACGGCGGACCGGCCGACGAGCTGAATGCTATGAGCGGGATCGAGCTCGGCGAGCGCCAACAGCGCGCCGGCTACGGTCGCCTGGGGAGCGAAGTCGCCCCCCATGGCGTCCAACGCGATCCGCGCCAAGGTCAGGCTTCCTTGGCGGCGACTCGCTGCTCACCTGCATAATACCCGCATTCGGCGCACACGTGATGCGGCCGCTTCATCGCCTGGCAGCGCGGGCACTTCTGGATCGCGATCGCCGGGGCAATCTTGTGCGTGTTACGGGCGCGCTTCTTCCGCTTGGATGTTCTGCGCTTCGGGACGGCCATGGGTCTGAACGGAAAAGGATAAGAACCGGACGACTCAGCTCTGACCGCCGCGGAGCCTGCGCAGCCCTTCCCAGCGAGGATCCGCTGCGGACGACGCACACTCACAGGGTCCGAGATTCAACTCGGCCCCACACGTTGGGCACAGCCCCTTACAGTCGTCCCGGCACAAGGTGTAGCCCGGGACATTCAACAACCACTGCTCGCGCAGGGCGGGACGCAGATCGAGCTCCGCCGACTTGTCGTCGAGCAGAAAGACATCGGGGTCGTCCTCCATTCCCTCGGTCCCCGCTTCCGCGAAGATGAGGTGCGCTTCTTCGGACATGTGGCCCGACGCGTCGTTCAGGCAGCGACGACACGGCATGGACACATCCCCCTCGATCGAGCCGTGCCAGTAGAACCGGCCAGGCCCTGCCGGCGACAGGCGCCCCACCACGTGGAGCGACTTCGACGGCTTGGGGTCCCCCTCCGCCCACACCGGATCCTCCGCCGACAAGTAGTCGTCGACGGTGACGGCGCGCTCGGTGAGAGACCGAATGTCAAAGGACAGCATAGCCTACAAAACTACTTATATCGCTTGGACTTATCAACCCTGAGGGCAACTACCGTTTTCGGTTCCTGGTTTTCGGTTTTCGGCCGGCCGCGGGACCCACTGGCCTCCCGAGGCCGGCCGAAAACCGAAGAACCGATAAACCGAAGAGCCGTCGTTCAGTAGAGCAGATCCGTCTCGGCGAAGAAGAACCTCGCCTCGCGCGCCGCGTTCTCGTCCGAGTCCGACGCGTGAATCGCATTCCGCCCCTTCGACTCCGCGTACAGCTTCCGCACCGTCCCCTCGGCCGCCTCGGCCGGGTCCGTCGCGCCGATCGCGTCCCGCAGCGACGCCACCGCGTCGCCCTTCTCCAGCACGAGCGGCATGCACGGCCCCGACGTCATGAACTCCACGAGCTCGCCATAGAACGGCCGGGCTGCGTGCACCTCGTAAAAGGCCCCGGCCTGCTGCATCGTCATGTGGAGCACCCGCGCCGCCTTGACCGTGAACCCCTTCTCCTCGAGCAGGGCGATGATCTTGCCCGCCTTGTTCGCCCCGAACGCGTCGGGCTTGACGATCGTGAGCGTGTAGTTGCCAGCCATGCTATTCCTCGTGGGGCACCGCCCCGGTTAAGAGCCGATCAGTTTACGTACGATGTCGCCCCGCGTGAGAAAGCCGACGAGCCGGCCCTCCCGCACCACGGGGACGCGGTCCACGTCCTTGTTGCTCATCAGCGACGCGACCTCCGCCAGCGGCTGCTCCGGCGCCACGCACAGCACCTGCCGCGTCATGACGTCGCGCACCGTCTTCCCGCCCCCCACGGGCGCCACCGCCACCCGCCCGTCGGGCCCGCCGAATGCCTGCACACTCAGCAGGTGGCGGATCACCTCGCGCTCGCTGACGATCCCGATGACGCGGCGATCCTCGTCCACGACGGGGAGCGCACCGAGACCGGTCCGCACGAGAATCTTCGCCGCCTCCTTGAGGGGGACGTCGGCCTGCGTGGTCCGCGGATGATCGCTCATCACGTCCCGCACGGTGAGCTGCTCGGGAAGCCTGTGCTCCGCGAACGCCTCGAGGGCGAGCAGGTCGGCCGGCGACGTCACCGCCAGCAGCTGCGCCAGCAGCTCCGGCTTGCGGAGGAGCCGGGCAAAGGCGCCCACGACCTGAAGATAGCGGGCCGCGAAGCGCGGCGGGGTGGCGACCATCAACACCACGCGCGCGCTTCGCTCCCCCTCCGCCTCGTCGCCCCCAGTCCAGCGCAGGGGCTCGGGGGCCACCCCCAGCGCCACGAGCAGCTGCCCGACCGCGGGGGTGCGATAATGGACCAGGAAGGCCCGGTCCCCCATCGCGACCACGTCCTCGGGTCGCCCTTCGGCGACCCGCGTCCGCAGCGCGTCCGCATCCAGGATCCCGTGCGCCGCTGCAAGACGATCCAGAAGGATGTCGGATCCCTCCTGGAGCGTCGCGGCGTGCAGCGGGACGACCACCCGCTCCGGCGCGAGAAAATCCCGCAGCCTCACGGCCTGCTCACATCCGGGCCTTCAGCAGCTCCACGAAGTCGATGGGGCGCTTGGCGACTCCCATTCCCGCCGCCTCGAACGACTCGATCTTCTCCGCCGCCGTGCCGGCCGATCCCGAGATGATCGCGCCAGCGTGCCCCATGCGGCGGCCCGGCGGCGCGGTCTGTCCGGCGATGAAGCCGACCACCGGCTTCTTCATGTGCTTCTTCACGAACTCGGCAGCTTCCTGTTCGTCGGTGCCGCCGATCTCGCCCATCATCGCCACCGCCTTCGTGTCCGGGTCCTTCTCGAATGCCTCCAGGCAGTCGATGAAGCTGGTGCCGATGATCGGGTCGCCGCCGATGCCGACGCAGGTGCTCTGCCCCAGGCCGGCGCGGGTGAGCTGGTAGACGACCTCGTAGGTGAGCGTCCCCGAGCGGCTGACGACGCCGATGCTGCCCGGCGTGCAGATGCGGCCGGGGATGATTCCGACCTTGCTCTGGCCCGGTGTGATGAGCCCCGGGCAGTTCGGGCCGAGGAGGCGAGCCCCCTTCTCCTTCACGAAGGGATAGACCTTCGTCATGTCGTTCACCGGGACGCCCTCGGTGATGGCGACGATGAACTCGATCCCGGCGTCGGCGGCTTCCATCATGGCGTCGGCGGCGAACATCGGCGGCACGTAGATGACCGACGTGTTGGCGCCCGTGGCCTTCACCGCCTCGTGCACCGTGTCGTAGATGGGAACGGTGCCCTCGAACTTCTGCCCTCCCTTGCCCGGCGTGACGCCGCCGACGATGCGCGTGCCATACTCGAGCATCTGCTTGGAGTGGAACGAGCCGTCGCGGCCCGTGATTCCCTGGACGATGACCGTCGAGGAATTGTCGATGAAGATGCTCACGCGGCCTTTCCTCCCTTCGCGAGCGCGACGGCCTTCATCACGGCTTCGTCCATGTCGGACGAGGCGCTGAAGCCGTTCTCCGTGAGAATCTTCATGGCGATCTCTTCGTTGGTGCCGGTGAGCCGGATGACGATGGGAATCTTGAGCGGGTTCGCCCTGGTCGCCGTCACGATGCCGTTCGCGACGTCGTCCGTGCGGGTGATGCCGCCGAAGATGTTGAACAGGATGACCTTCACGCTCGGGTCCGCGGTGATGATGCGGAGGGCGTTCACTACCTTCTCCGGGTTGGACGAGCCGCCGATGTCGAGGAAGTTGGCGGGCTCGCCGCCGTAGTACTTCACCAGGTCCATCGTCGCCATGGCGAGGCCGGCGCCGTTGACGACGCAGCCGACGTCGCCGTCGAGCTTGATGAAGGTGAGGTTCGAGTTGCGGGCATCAACTTCGCTCGGCTCCTCCGCCGTCTCGTCGCGCAGGGCGACGAGCTCGGGGTGGCGGTCCAGCGCGTTGTCGTCGATCGAGATCTTCGCGTCGAGGGCGAGGATCTCCCCGGACGGCGTCACGACGAGCGGATTGATCTCGGCGAGCGACGCATCGTTCTTCATGAAGGCCTGGTACAGCGCCATCATGATCTTCGCGACGGCGCGCACCTTCTTCACGTCGTCCGGAAAGAGGAAGAATCCGAGCTCGTTCGCCTGGTATCCCTGCAGGCCGTAGCGGGTGTCGATCGGCAGCTTGAGGATCTTCTCGGGGGTCTTCGCGGCGACCTCCTCGATGTCGATGCCGCCGGCCGGGCTCACCATGAAGACCGGCTTCCTGCTGGCGCGGTCGAGGATGATGCCGACGTACGCCTCCGTGGCGATGTCGGCCGCCGTGGTGACGAGCACCTGGTGCACGGTGAGGCCGTTGATCTGCATGCCGAGGATCTTGGTCGCGATCTCCTTCGCCTCAGCCGGTGTCTTCGCGAGCTTGACGCCGCCGGCCTTGCCGCGACCGCCGGTGTGGACCTGGGCCTTCACGACAACCATGCCGCCGATCTTCCGGGCGATCGCCTCGACCTGCTCGGGCGTCGTCGCGACTTCGCCAGGAGGAATCGGCACGCCCTCGGCGCGCAGGATGTCCTTGGCCTGAAATTCGTGGATGTTCACGCCTTCTCCGCTGTGATGGTCGTCCCCGCATCGCCGCGCACTGCATCCCGGCCGCGGCTGAGCTCTGTAATGATCGCGCGGCCGCCGGTCCGGCGCGCGAAGTCGATTGCCGCACGGATCTTCGGCGCCATGCTCCCCTCGCCGAACGCCCCCGCACGGTCCATGTCCACCGCCTCGTCCACCGTGAGGCGGGCGAGCGGGCGCTGCCGCGGCGTGCCCCAATCGGCATACACCGCGTCCACATCGGTCAGGATCAGCAGCAGCCGTGCATCGAGATCGCGCGCCAGCACCGCCGCCGCGAGATCCTTGTCCACCACCGCGTCGATCCCTTCCCACCCCTTCACCGGGTCGTCGTAGATCGGAGCGCCCCCGCCGCCGCAGGCGATGACGAGCGTGCCCCCCTCCACCAGGTCCCGGATCGTCGCCAACTCGTGAATCGCCTGCGGCACGGGGCTTCCCACCACGCGGCGCGGGTGACCCCGGCCGTCGGGGGCGACCACATGCCCCTCGCGCCGCAGCTCCTCGGCGCGTTCCTCCGTCAACACCTGCCCGATGAACTTCGTCGGATGCCGCAGCGCGGGATCGTCCGCGCTCACCTGCACCTGCGTGATGATCGTCGCGACGCGCCGGCGCGAGCCGACCCGACGCAGCGCGTTCTCCAGCGACTGCTGGATCATGTACCCGATCCATCCCGCCGTGGCCGCGACGAGCACGCCCAACGGCAGCGGGCTGGCCTCGCCGCGTGCCAGCTCGTTCCGCACGAGCTCGTCGCCGACCTGCGGGCCGTTGCCGTGCACCACGCAGACGTTCCATCCGTCGAGCGCCAGATCCACGATGGGCTCCAGGCTTTCCCGGGCGTGCCGGAACTGGTCGTGGATCGTGCTCCGCTCGCCCGAGGGGGCCAGCGCGTTCCCGCCCAGGGCGATGACGGCCGTCCTGCCGGGGCTAGTCGTCATGGGCCAGCCGTGGCAAGCTAGACCCCGCCGATGCCGGGAGCAAGCTCATGGCAGCGTGGAATGGAGAGCCTTGCCGAGCTCATCGAAGGCGCGTCCGAAGGCTGCCCAATCCGAGCGGCCCAGCGCGTCGCGCATCGCCTTGTACAGGCTCTCGGCGCGCACGCGGAGATCGCCGACGACCGAGCTCGCGCGCGCCGGTGCGCCGGCGATCCCGACGGCCCGGGCCAGCGTCGGGCCGCTCCGCACCGTGTCGCCATCCAGCGCGCCGACGCGCACGAGCGTCGGCCCCCCGCCAGGGCGTGCCTGGTAGAGCGACTGCAGATACGCGGGCCTCCCACCGACGGGCAGGACGTGCAGCGGGCCGCGCACCTGCCCGCTGCCGAGCGCCATCGTGTCGGCCGCGCGCATCCGGTCGACGACGCCGCCGAACGACAACCCGTCGCTGGCGAGCGGGATCCACGAGGTTCCGCGCATCGCTCCGCCGCTGGCCGCCACGACGCCACGCACGCGGTCGGTGCCGTCGAGCAGCGGAAACAGCTCGGCGATCCCCAGCGTGGCCAGCCGGGCGTGCAGCGGCTCGCGCGATGCGGCGGAGTCGGCGCCGTCGGGGGCGGCGAAGTGACGGACCTCCAGGCTGTCCCCCCGGAACCCCGCGACCGAGAACGCGAGCGCCTGCGCGCGCGCGCCGTCGGACACGGCGGGAAGCGCCCGCAGGATCGCCGGGGAGAGCCGGCTCGCGCTCGTGAAGAGGCCCGGGAACCGGTGCACCCACGTCGCGGCGATCGGCTCGGGCGAGTCGGCGGTAACGAAGCGCACCCGCCCACTCGCCGCGTGCAGCAGGGCCGTGGCGGCGTGGTGGAAGTAGCTGCGCTCCTCGCCGAGCAGGGTGAATCGCTGCGACAGCGGATACGTCCGCGACGCGACATACAGCTCGACGACCCAGTAGAGCGAATCGGCCGCGAACATCGGGACGATCTGGCTCCCTTGCACGAAGTACGGGGCGAGGGCGAGGATTCTCTCGCGCACGTCTCGCCGCTCGAGGATCGTCGGCCGGTTGATGGGCAGCTCGCCGAAGAGCAGCCGGAAGTTCTGCTGGCTCCACGCGTGCGCGAGCCGCGAGCTCGTGGAGACCATCTCCACGCCCGCGAGGCGCTGGAGCGAGTCGGAGACGATGCTGTAGCCGGGCGCCGAGTCGTAGACGGCCGGCTCCTCGAGCAGGGTCTCGTCGCCGTAGCGGCTGGCCCCCGAGGCGCGCAGCGGCATCCCCCGCTCGTCGGCAGCCGTCGGATCGAAGCGTCCGATCCCCCAGACGTCGCGCGAGCCGGCGGTGGGGTCGCTTCCCCGCTCCACGAGCAGCGCGACGAAGCCGCTGTCGCTCTCGAGCCAGCCGGCTCCGCTCCCGACGATGCGCACGCGGCGCAACCGCTCGACGGCGCGGGCGAGGGTGGCGCCGTCCCATACCGCCGTGCGCGGCGCGGCCTCCGCGAGCGAGGAGAAGCCCGTGCCCAGGGATTCGGGGTGCATCCGGTCCACGCCGTACGCGCGGCGCGTGTAGCCGAGCCGGGTCGCCTGATACGGCCGCTCGGCGGCGGCCGCCGCGGTGGGATCCACCGACCGGCGCGCCACGAGCGGCGCGACGGTGCGGCCCACGAGCGAGAGGGCGAGCACGGTGGAGACGGCGAGGAAGGCGAGACGGATCTGCCCCGTCCAGCCGGCCCAGACCACGACGATCGCGGCGCAGAGTGTGACGACCGACAGCAGCAGCATCGCCGGCACGATCACGCGATGATCGATCGAGGTGAAGACTCCCCCCGCGTCGCCGCCAGCCACGAGCAGGCGGTACATCCCGAGCCGGTAGCTCCAGGACAGGACGAGCAGGAGGACGCCCCCGAGCATCGTGAGATGGCGCCGCACGTACGCCGACACGTAGAGCGTGCCACGCTCCCAGCGCAGGCTCGGCGTGAGCGCGTACAGCGTCACCACGACGACGGACACGACGACGAGGACGAGCACCGACCAGAAGTGCAGCGCGGTCTCGAAGGGGAGCCAGTAGACGAAGAAGCCGAGGTCCGCGCCGAAGTAGGGATCGGACTCGACGAAGGGGCGGCCGATGCGCGCGAGGAGCGCGGTGCTCCAGAGCTCGGAGGGAAGGGTCAGCGCCGCGCCGATCAGCGCCGACATCAGGCAGACGGCGAGCAGCAGCAGCCGGCTCGGGACCTCCTCGCCGATCTCGATGTTCCCGATGCGGCGGGGGAGCACGAGCGACACGACCGAGCGGCGCAGGGCGAACAGGTTGGCGAAGGCGAACAGGAAGGCCGCGAGGAAGGAGCCGACGGTGAGCAGGGTCGACGCCTCGAGCCGCGCCTTCCACACCTCGGCGGCGCCGAGCGAGGCGAACCACAGGTAGTCGGTGTAGAGCTCCGCGCCCCACCGCCCGAGGAGGAGGAGCGCCGCCGCGGCGAGCGCGAGGAAGACGACCCGCCGCGAGGTCACGTCAGACGGCCACGCCCTGCTCGCGCAGCCACCCTTCCATCACGCCGCGGATCTCGGCGAGACGCTCCGGGGAGTTGGCCTCGAAGCGCGTCACCAGGATGGGCTGCGTGTTGGAGGCGCGGATGAGTCCCCAGCCGTCGCCGAACAGCACGCGCACGCCGTCCACGTCGGAGACGTCGTAGCGGCCGCGGAAGTGCTCGACCGCGCGCTGCACCACGTCGAACTTCGACGCGTCCGGGCAGTCGACGCGGATCTCCGGCGTGCTCACGAAGGGGGGCACGTCGGAGAGCAGCTCGGCGACCGTATGGCCGGAGTCGGCCACGATGCGCAGCAGGCGGGCGGCGCCGTACAGCGCGTCGTCGTGGCCGTAGAAGCCCTCGCCGAAGAACATGTGCCCGGACATCTCGCCGGCGAGCGGAGCGCCAAGCTCCTTCATCTTCTCCTTGATGAGGGAGTGGCCGGTCTTCCACATGACCGGCGTGCCACCCGCCCGCGCGATGGCGTCGGGGAGCGCCTGGCTGCACTTCACGTCGAAGATGACCGGCTGGCCGCGACCGGTGCGCGCCAGCACGTCGCGGGCGTAGAGGATCAGGATGTGGTCGCCCCACACGATCCTGCCGGTGCCGTCCACCATCCCGATGCGGTCGGCGTCGCCGTCGAAGGCGAGGCCGATCTCGGCCCCTTCGGCTCGCACCGCGGCGATGAGGTCCTCGAGGTTCTCGGGGACCGTCGGGTCGGGATGATGGTTCGGGAAGGTGCCGTCGCTCTCGGTGAAGAGTCCGACGGCGTCCAGCCCGAGCGCACGCATGAGCTGCGGGGCGACCAGGGTGGCGGCGCCGTTGCCGCAGTCGTAGACGACCTTCATCGGGCGCGAGATCCGGCCGGTGCGCGCGACGACATCCTCGATGTAGCGGTCGATCACCCCTTCCGTGCGGACCGTTCCCTGCCCCGACGGCGCCGCGCCGCGCTGGATGAGGGCGAGGAGATGCTGCAGGGCGTGGCCGTGCAGCGAGTCGGTGCCGAACGAGAGCTTGAAGCCGTTGTACTCGGGCGGGTTGTGCGAGCCAGTGATCTGGATGCCGCCGACGACGCCGAGGTGGTGCAGGCTCCAGTAGAGCAGCGGCGTGGGGACGACGCCGATGTCGACCACGTCGATGCCGGCGCTGGTGAGTCCGCCCACGAGGGCGTCACGCAGGCGGTCGCCGCTGGGCCGGTTGTCGCGCCCGACCGCCACCTCGCCGCGCACGCCGCGCTCCTGCATCAGGGCGGCGTAGGCGCCACCGATGGCGCGCGCCGCCTCCACCGTGAGATCGTCATCGACGATGCCGCGAACGTCGTACTGCCGGAAGATTCCTGCCGCGATGGTCATGTGGGGCATTGAAAGACGGCGGGGCCGCAGAGCGGCCCCGCGTTGGTTCATCGGGCGAGCGCGGCTCGCTGCGGAGTGGGACTTGGCGCCGCGGCGCGCGGCGCCTCCAGTCGGGGATAGCCTACCTGCGCGTACCGGATCGCGAGATTCGGCGCGAGTCCCAGGGCCACGATGGCGACCGCCGTGATCAGCATGACATAGCGCGTCAGCTGCGGCGTGTCGGCCACCACCGGCGCCCCTTCGCGGCGCGGGCGCATGAACATCACCATGATGACGTACAGATAGTAGCCTGCCGAGATCACCGTCGTGAGCACGAGCACCACGGCCAGCATCGTCTGCGGCACGGGCGACTGCAGCGCGGCCTTGAGGATGAACCACTTCGCCAGGAACCCGGCCCCGCCGAACACGGGGAAGCCCATGAGCGACAGCATGAAGACGGTCATCGAGATGGCGAGCCAGGGGCGCACCGACCAGAGTCCGCTGATGTCGTCGGTGGTCACCGGCGCGTCGCCGCGCGAGAGGACGACGATGACGGAGAAGGCGCCGAAGGTGGCGAGGGTGTAGGCGAGGAGATAGAACAGCATCGCCGACGCGCCCTGCGCCGTTCCGACCGCGATGGCCACGAGGATGAAACCGGCGTGCGCGATCGACGAGTAGGCGAGCAGGCGCTTGAGGTTGCGCTGCTGCAGGCCGATCGCGTTGCCGACGATCATCGTGAGCACGGCGAGGCCGGCGACGGCGCGGTGCCAGCTGGTGTACTCGCCGCCGAACGCCTCGAGCCAGATGCGCAGGAAGGCGACGAAGGCCGCCGTCTTCACCGTGGCCGCCATGAACGCGGTCACGGGATTCGGCGAGCCGTCGTAGACGTCGGGCGCCCACATGTGGAACGGCACCGTGGACACCTTGAAGCCGAACCCCACGAGCATCATGGCGATGCCGATGAGGAGCAGCGGGCTCTGTGACAGGTTGTAGTCGAGCACCCGCATCCGGATCTCCGCCAGCCCCGTCGTGCCGGTGGCGCCGTAGACGAGCGCGATGCCGTAGAGCAGGAAGGCCGTGGAGAAGGCGCCGAGCAGGAAGTACTTGAGCGCCCCTTCGGCCGATCGCTCGCTGCGGCGGTTGAGGCCCGCCAGCGCGTACGACGCCACCGACATCAGCTCGATGCCGAGGAAGACGATCATCAGGTCGCGCGCGGCGGCGAGCAGCATCATCCCGGAGGCGGCGAGCAGGATGAGGACGTGCGTCTCCGCCGTCACGGTGCCGGCACGGTCGTTGTCGTCGATGCCGAGCGCGAGCGCGCCGAGCGTGCCGATGAGGATGATGATGTCCGCCATCCACCGGAAGGTGTCGACCGCGATGGGGCCGTCGGTGGCGAAGGTCCGGTTGAACATCATCATCACGACGGCGACGAGCGTCGCCACGCAGAGCAGCATGCTCAGCGCGCCGACGTGGCGCTGGTGCTTCGGCGACTCGCGCCGCCAGACCGCCCAGAGAAGGAGCGCCATTGCGCCCCCCGCCAGCAGCAGGTCGGGGAGCAGCGCCTGCATCAGCTGCGTCGGATTGGCCAGGTTGTAGAGCGGCATCAGCGGCCTCCCGCGGCGGAGGCGGCGTTCGCATCGGCGGCGTACGTGGCGGCCATCGCGGCGCGCGATTCGACGGTGCGCACGAACTGCTCGGCGGCGGGCTGCATGCGGCGCAGCACCGGCGCCGGATAGACGCCGAGCCAGATGATGCCGGCGAGCAGGGGTGCCATCAGGAGGAGCTCGCGTCGGTTGAGATCAGGCACGTGCTCGTTCTCGGGCTTGTCGAGCGGATTGAACAGGATGCGCTGGATCGCCCAGAGCAGGTAGGCCGCCGCGAAGATGACGCTCGTCGCCGCGACCACCGAGTAGATGGGGAAGGTCCGGAAGGAGCCGAGGAGGACGAGGAACTCCCCGATGAAGCCGTTGGTACCCGGCACGCCGATGGCGCTGAACGTGACGATGACGAGGATCGCCGAGAAGAGCGGCATCACTCGCGCCAGGCCCCCGTACGACTCGATGAGACGGGTGTGGCGGCGCTCGTAGATCATCCCGATGAGGAGAAAGAGCGCACCGGTGCTGATGCCGTGATTGATCATCACCATCAGGGCGCCCTGCACGCTCTGCACGGTGAGCGCGAAGATGCCGAGCATCACGAAGCCGAGATGGCTCACCGAGCTGTACGCCACGAGCTTCTTGAAGTCGGGCTGTACCAGGGAGACCAGCGCCCCGTAGACGATGCCGATGACGGCGAGCACGAGGATGATCTTGCGCACCGTCGGGTCGAGCGCGGCGCCCGGAAAGAGCGGGACGGCCAGGCGCAGGAAGCCGAAGGTGCCCAGCTTGAGCATGATCGCGGCGAGGATCACGGAGCCCGCCGTCGGCGCCTCCACGTGCGCGTCGGGGAGCCACGTGTGGAAGGGGAACATCGGCACCTTCACCGCGAAGGCGAGGAAGAAGGCGCCGAAGAGCCAGTACGCGGCATGCGGCGCGATCCGCGCCGTCGCCATCACCGCGTCGTACGAGAAGTTCGGGACACCGGTCGCCGGGTTCTGTGCCGCGATCCCGAGATACACGATGCCGGCCAGCATCAGCATCGAGCCGATCATCGTGTAGATGAAGAACTTCAGCGTCGCGTAGATCCGCCGCTCGCCCCCCCAGATCCCGATGATGAAGTACATCGGGATGAGCATCGCCTCCCACATCACGTAGAAGAGGAAGAGATCCAGCGCCATGAACACGCCCAGCATCCCCGTGGTCAGGACGAGCAGCAGCGCGTAGTACGACGACGTCCGCCGCCGCACCGACGTGAAGCTGCCGACGCAGGCGAGCAGCATGATGAAGGTGGTGAGCAGCACCATCATCATCGCGATGCCGTCCAGTCCGAGGGTGAACCGGATGCCCCAGGCGGGGATCCAGTTCAGGTCGAAGGTCTGCTGCCATCCCGTGATGCCCGGGTCGAACGCCCACCAGAGGCCCGCCGACAGGACGAGCTCGAGGGCGAAGATCCAGGCGGCCAGCCTGCGCGGGCCGGCCGCCGCACCGGACGCCACCTCGTCCTCGCCTTCCGGCGAGCGACGGCTCGTGGCGATGATCAGCCCCGCGCCGAGCAGCGGGATGGCGAGCAGCGCCGGGAGAATCCAGCGGTCGAAGCCGACCGAAAGCAAGAACTCGCGCATCTGGTTAGCGGAAGGTGAAAGCGCCGAGAACGAACAGCACTCCGACGACGAGCACCCAGGCGTAGGTGCCCACCTGTCCCGACTGGAGCTGCGAGCCGATCAGGCCAACGAGGCGCGTGATGAAGCCGCCCATCGGGACGCTCGTCCCGATCGCCTGATCGTCGTCCTTGCTCTGGACGAAGAGGCGGGTGAGACCATCGATGATCCCGACGTCCAGCCCGCGCCAGAGGAGGCCGCGGGATGTCGAGACGACGGGGGTGACGATCGCCGCGTCGTAGAGCTCGTCCACGTAGTACTTGTCGGCCAGCACCCGCTCGAAGCCGTGCTCCGCGGGCGACTGCGCCTTGGGCACGAGCGACGCGGGCTTGAGCCGCACGACGGCCAGCAGGATGCCGACCACCGCGATGACCACGGCCGATCCGATCAGCGCGACCTCGGTGGAGTGCGCGACCTCGGGCACTACCCCCTTGGTGACCATCAGCGTCCCTTCCCCGACGACCGGCTCGAGCCAGCGCTCGAGCGCGCCGGTGGGGCCGGCGAAGCTGAACAGCGCCGGCAGGTTGAACCAGCCGCCGATCACGCTGAAGATGCCGAGCACCACGAGGGGCCCGGTCATGATCCACGGGGCCTCCTTCAGATACGGCCGCTCGGCGTCGCCGGTGCGGTTCGGACCGTGGAAGGTGTAGAGCATCATGCGCGTCATGTAGACCGCGGTCATGAACGCCGCCGCCAGCCCGATCGCGTAGCAGAAGTAGAGGACCGCGCTGCCCGGGATTCCGAGCCACGTCGCATCCGCGAGCGTGGAGCCCGCCGAGGCCCGGATGAACACCGAGCCAAGGATCTCGTCCTTGGAGAAGAAGCCCGAGAAGGGAGGGATGCCGGCGATCGCGAGCGTCGCCGCCCACATCAGGACCCACGTGATCGGCAGGTACTTCCGCAGACCACCCATGTTGCGCATGTCCTGCGCGTCGTCATGGTTGCCCGTGTGGTGATAGGCCGCGTGCATGGCATAGATCACCGACCCGGAGCCGAGGAAGAGCAGCGCCTTGAAGAAGGCGTGGGTCATCAGGTGGAACACCCCGGCCACGTAGGCGCCGGAGCCGACGCCGATGAACATGTAGCCCAGCTGCGAGACGGTCGAATACGCCAGCACCTTCTTGATGTCCCACTGCTTGAGGCCGATCGTCGCGGCGAAGACGGCCGTCAGCGCGCCGATCAGGACGACGGTGAGCCCCGCGGCGGGCGCCAGCGAGAACAGGACGTTGCTGCGGGCGATGAGGTAGACGCCCGCCGTCACCATCGTCGCGGCGTGGATGAGCGCCGAGACCGGCGTCGGGCCGGCCATCGCGTCGGGGAGCCAGACGTACAGCGGGATCTGCGCGCTCTTGCCGGCGCAGCCGAGGAACATGAACAGGCAGATCACCGTCACCAGCGCGCCGCCGAAGACGAACGATCCGGGCGCCGCCTGCGCGATCCCGACGTAGTCCAGCGTGCCGAGGTTGGCGAACAGCATGAACATCGCGACGAGGAGGCCGAAGTCGCCGATGCGGTTCACGATGAACGCCTTCTTCCCCGCGTCGGCGTTGGCCTTCTCGCTGAACCAGAAGCCGATCAGCAGGTAGGAGCAGAGCCCCACCCCCTCCCACCCGATGAACAGGATGGGATAGTTGGCACCGAGCACCAGCACCAGCATGAAGAAGACGAACAGGTTGAGGTACGCGAAGTAGCGTGGGTACCCCGGATCGTCCTGCATGTAGCCGACGCTGAACAGGTGGATCAGCGTGCCGACCCCGGTGATGATGAGCACCATCACCATGGAGAGCTGGTCGAGCTTGAAGGCCGCCGCGATCTGGAGCTCGCCCACCGGCATCCAGCTGAAGTACGACTGCACGAACGGCGCGTGCATCGCGCCCCCGCCCGCCGCGCGCATGGCGACGAAGATGAAGAGCGCCAGCGCGAACGCCGCCAGCAGCACGCCGGGACCGATCAGGCTCACCAGGCCGGCGTGGCGATGCCGCACCACGGGGTGATGGTCGTCGCCGTGGGCGCCGCCGCCGTTGTCGCCATGCGCGTGCGTGGCGGCCGTCCCGCCGTGCGCGTGATCGTCGTGGGCCGCGCCCGGATCGGAGGGGCCCAGATGCAGGGCGCTCGTCAGCGAGAGCAGCCCGTTGAGGACGAACCCCAGGAGCGGCAGGAGCGGGAGCAGCCAGAGGTACCTGGCCACCGTGCCGCTCAGCGGATGCGCGCTCGCCTCTACTGCGTGCTGGAGGAGCATCAGCCCTTGAGGAGATTGATGTTCGACAGGTTGACCGTCTGGCGATGGCGGAAGAGGGCGATGATGATCGCCAGCCCCACGGCGGCCTCGGCCGCCGCCACCGTCATGACGAAGAAGACGAACACCTGCCCCGCCGCGCCGTAGACCTGCGCGAAGGCGACGAAGGTGAGATTCACCGCGTTGAGCATCAGCTCCACGCACATGAACACGATGATCGCGTTGCGGCGGGTGAGCACGCCGACGACGCCGATCGTGAACAGCACGGCGCTGAAGAAGAGCGACTCAGCCAGCACGTTCACGCTCCTTGCGCTTGCCGAGCACCACGGCCCCGACGACGGCGGCGAGCAGGAGGACGCTCGTCACCTCGAAGGCCAGCAGGTACTCGTGGAAGAGAGGACCGGCGATGGGCCCGATGGCCCCCTCCGCGGCAACCTGGTTGGCGAGCGCGTTCTCCGGCAGCACCAGCGCCTCGGGCACGTTCGCCCGGGTCAGGGCGAACACCTGCGCCAGCAGCGCGAGCCCGACGAGGCCGGCGGCGAGCTTCCACCACATCCCCCGCGCATCGGAGACCTCCGACGGGTGGCCGAGGTTCAGCAGCATGATGACGAAGAGGAAGACCACCATGATCGCGCCGGCGTAGACGAGCACCTGCATCGCGCCGAGGAAGTGCGCGTCGAGCAGCACGTACATGGCGGCGAGGCAGAACATCGTGCTCACGAGCCACATGGCCGCGGACACGGGGCTCTTCCTCGTGACGAAGGCGATGGCCGAGACGATCGCCGTGATCCCGAAGAAGTAGAAATGGAAGACGTAGAACAGCGGGAGCGCGTTGTGGGTCATCACTCCCCCTTCGGGTCGGCGGGATCCCACATCTCGCACACGGGGTGCGTCTGCGCCATCAGGCGTTCCAGGTCGTAGACGTGCCCTTCGCGGCTGTACTCGGCGTTCTCGTAGTGGCGGCCGACGTGGATCGCCTCCTCCGGGCACACTTCCTGGCAGTAGCCGCAGAAGATGCAGCGGAACTCGTCGATCTCGAAGACGAGCGGATAGCGGTTTCCCTGCTCGTCCTCGCCCGGCACCAGCTTGATGCAGTTGGCCGGGCAGACGGTGGGGCAGAGCCCGCAGGCCACGCACTTCGCCTTGCCGTCCTCGGTGGTGAGCATGCGGTGCGTGCCGCGCCACCGCTTGGAGATCGACTCCTTCTGCTCGGGATACTGCGTGGTGACCTTCTCGGGATTGAGCAGGTGCTTGAGGGTGTGCGCCATCCCCGTGAGGGTGGCGCGCACGTAGCTCGTCTGCTCGATCGGTCGCTCGACGACCTTCACGCCGATGGACATCAGTCTCCGTTCTCGGGGAGCAAATTGGCACGATGCGGCGCGCTGGCGGCGCGCAGCTTGGCGATGTCGCGCTGGTTCACGCGCGACGAGGCGGGGCTGATCAGCCGCCCGCGGTCCATGATCATGAAGAGGATCACGCAGCAGGCGATGTTCAGCAGGATCAGGCCGGCGTGGAAGGGCACGGAGCCCCGCGCGAAGCCGAGGGCGTCCAGCGTCACCACGGTCGTCGCCACCGCCACGATGTAGCCGAGCGCCAGCGGCAGCATGAACTTCCACCCGAGCGACATGAGCTGGTCGTAGCGGAAGCGCGGCAGCGTCCAGCGGATCCACATGAAGAAGAAGACGAAGAACAGCGTCTTCACGCCGAAGCTCACCAGGGTGAGCAGCGTCTTGAGCCCCGTGTGCGGCGCGAGGTTGTCCCACAGCGTGAAGGGGATGTCCCAGCCGCCGAAGAACAGCGTCGCCATCAGGGCGCTCGCCGTCAGCATGTTGCAGTACTCGGCGATGAAGAACAGCGAGAACTTCATCGCGCTGTACTCGGTGTGATAGCCCGTGACGAGCTCCGACTCCGCCTCCGGCAGGTCGAACGGCAGGCGGTTCGTCTCGGCGAACGCCGCCACGAGGAAGATGAAGAAGGCAATGGTCAGGTTCAGGACGTTCCAGGTCTCGAACGCCTGCTGGTTCACGATCTTCGAGAGCGAGACGTTGCCGGCGAGCAGCAGGACCGGGATGCAGCTCATCCCGAGCGCGATCTCGTACGACACCATCTGCGCCGTAGAGCGCACGCTGCCGAGCAGCGCGTACTTGTTGTTCGACGACCACCCGGCGAGGACGATGCCGTACACGCCGAGCGACGAGATCGCGAGAATGAAGAGGAAGCCCACCGGCATCGGGGCCAGGACCATCTCGATGATCCCCCACTTCGATCCCCACGGCGCCGCGAACGGGATCACCGCCCAGGTGATCATCGCCGGGATGAACGACAGGACCGGCGCCAGGATGAACAGCGGGAGATTCGCCGCGGAGGGATAGGTCTCCTCCTTCACGAAGTTCTTCAGGCCGTCGGCGATGGGCTGCAGCCACCCCTTGCCCACGCGGTTCGGCCCGTGCCGGTCCTGCATCCAGGCCGAGACCTTGCGCTCGGCCAGGGTGAAGAGGGCGGCGGCCACCATGTAGAGCGTGAAGACGATCACCACCTTGAGCACGGTGAACAGCAGCCAGACGCCGAACGAGGGCTCGGTGGTGGGTCCCGTGATCTGGAGCAGCGCGAGGATCGGGATCGTCATGCGCCGGCTCCGGCGTTGGTCATGGCATCGGCCGCGAGGGCGCCGCGAAGCGCGAGGGTGTCGTAGGACATGCCGGCGAAGGAGGGATGAGACGCGGCCAGCGCGTCGAACGCCTGCGAGGCGGTCCAGAAGCCCGCACCCTCCCCCATCGCGGCGAGCAGGTCGCCGATGACCAGGAAGCTCGGCCGCGCCACGCCGGGCGCCGACTTGGCCTGGAGGAAGCGCTGCACGCGTCCGCGAAGGTTGGTGAAGGTTCCCTCCTCCTCCACGCAGTTGGCGATGGGGAGCACGACGTTGGCGCCGTGCCGTGCCCACGCCGGCAGGGTGGTCCCGACGACGATCACCGCGCCGGCCCGCGCGACGTCAGCCGCGTCGAGGCCGGCGAGCTCCTCGTCGGCGACGACGAGGACGTCGCCCGCCGCCAGGCCGGCCAGCGGCGAGTCGGTCCGCGTGAAGCCGGCCAGCTCGGCACCCCGTGCGTTGGCCGCACGGTCCGGACGCAGCGCCAGATCCTCGACGCCGGGAAGCGGTGCTTCCTCGCCCTGGTTCACACGGAAGGCCCCTGCGCCCCCCGACTTCTTCACGAGCTTTCCGAGGAGGAAGAGCGCCTCGTTGGAGAGGTTGGGCGACGCCAGCACGAACGCCCGCTTGCCGTTGAGCAGCCGTGCCGCCGCCGCGAGGGCGATCTCCCAGTCAGCCACGGCGAGCACGCCGTTCTGCCGCACGAGCGGCTGGTCGACGCGGTCCTTCCGGTTCATCCAGCGGTAGTTGAGCCGGCCGTGATCGCACATGAAGTACTGGTTCACCTCGTCGTTCGGCCGCGGGCGGAGCCGCACCACCTGATTGTCGCGGGTCTCGACGATCATGTTGCA
>JBBQJC010000032.1:0-38730 GCA_038325515.1 Gemmatimonadales bacterium
GCGGGTGCTGGGCTTCGTGCGCGCCGAATCCGAGGTCTGGTGCGCGGGTGCGCGGGCGGCCGGTGTATCTCCCGGCTGCATTTCGTTGCTACATTGAATCGGAAGCGCGGTCGGCCCGCGGCCGCGGGACGAGACGACCGGGCGCAGGCTGATCTCGGAGGCACCATGATGGACGGAACGAAGGTGACGCGGCGCGAGTGGCTCGGCCGCATGATCGGTGGCGTCGCCGCCGCCGCTGCGCTGGGCGCGCTCCGCCCCGCCGCCGCTGCCGCCGCGACGAGCGCGAAGCCGGTAAAGCTCACCGTCTACAAGGACCCGTCGTGCGGCTGCTGCACGAAGTGGGTCGAGCACCTCCGGGCGAACGGCCTCACCCCCGAGGTGCGTGACCGTACCGACATGGACGCGCTGAAGGACAGCCTCGGCGTGCCCGCGGCGCTGCGCTCGTGTCATACCGCCGTGGCGGGACGCTACGTCATCGAAGGCCACGTGCCCGCGGCCGACCTGAAGAAGCTGCTCGCCGGCGCGCCCGCCGGTGTGATCGGACTCGCCGTGCCCGACATGCCGGCGGGATCGCCCGGCATGGAGATGGGAACGCGCAAGGATCGCTACGACGTGATGGCGTTCACCGCCAAGGGGACGACGAGCGTCTTCGCGCGCCACTGAGGATCAGCGGCGCGGCGCGCGATTCGCGCGCCGCGTTCACCAGCGCTCGACTCCGGTTGAGCGCGGTGCTTGCATCGTGGCGCAGTTTATTAGAGATTCGCCATTGCGCTGCGACGCGCATCGCCGCTCGGGGGTATCGCCGGCATCAGGCGCTCGCGAGGAAGTCGTCGGCAGATCGAGCACCAACGGAACCCACGCACCATCCGGGTTTCCGGCGCGACACGGTCGAGGTACCCGTCCGGGCGGTACCCGACCGATGTCGCGCGTCTCACGCGCCGCACACCCCGCGCCGCCCCGCTCCCGCCCCCGCGGCGCATCTCCCTCTCCACGTGGAGGATGCATGAACAAGCATCGGAGCGCCGTCGCCATCGTCACGGGCTTCCTCGTCATCGGCGCCCTCGCCTTCGGCACGGACGCGTTGCTGCACGAGCTGGTGCCGCGGATCTACGACGCGGCAGGCCGCGTGGAAAGCGCGCCCTGGCTGCTGCTCATCCTCGCGTACGTCTTCGTCTACGCCACCTTCGGCTGCTGGCTCGCGGCGCGCCTCGCTCCCGAGCGGCCGATGTGGCATGCGCTGGTGCTCGGCGTGCTCGGGCTTCTGTTCAACCTGGCGGGCACCGCCGCCGGGTGGGGCACCGCCCCGGCATGGTATCACATCGTGGCCATCGCCACCGTGATGCCCGCGGCATGGCTCGGGGGGTGGCTGCGGGTGCGAGGCACGCGCGACTCCGCTCGCTGAACCGCGGCGCCCGGCCGCGACCGGGCCAGCCCGCCATCGCCGCCGGGAATGGAGAAGGGCACACCGAAACTCGCCCGGTGTGCCCCTCTCGCGTCCGGCGAGTGGCTCCCGCTACGGCATTCAGTTCGCGTTCGCCGAGCGCACCACCGGCGCCGGCTGCAGCGCCGCCTGTGCCGCTTCGATCTGCGCGCGCACCGCCGCCGGCCCCGTCCCCCCTTCCACCTCGCGCTGAGCCACCGAGCGCGCCGCGTCGAGCGCGTCGTACACGTCCTCGCCGAACAGGGCGTGCGCCGCCGAGAAGGACGCGAAGGGGAGCGCCTGCATCTCCGCGCCGCTCTCCTCGCTCTCGCGCACGAGACGCCCCACCGCGCCATGTGCCTCGCGGAAGGTCGCGCCCTTGCGCACGAGATAGTCCGCCAGGTCCGTGGCCATCATCGTGCTCGACAGGGCCGCCTTCATCCGCTCCGGGCGGAAGCGACACTCGGCCAGCGCGCCGGCGACGGCGGGCAGCACCAGCAGCAGCGTGTCCGTCGCGTCGAAGAGAGTGCGCTTGTCGTCCTGCAGGTCCTTGTTGTAGCTGCTCGGCAGCCCCTTCAGCGTCGCCAGCAGGGCCGTGAGGTTGCCGAGCATCCGCGCCGCGGAGCCGCGCGCCAGCTCGAGCGCGTCGGGGTTGCGCTTCTGCGGCATCATGCTCGATCCCGACGTGAAGCCCTCACCGAACTGCACGAAGCCGAACTCGCTCGAGCCGTAGATGATCAGGTCCTCGGCCAGCCGCGAGAGGTGCGTGCCGATCATCGCCGAGGCGAACAGCACCTCGGCGATGAAGTCCCGGTCGCTCACCGCGTCGATGGAGTTCGGGGACACCGCGTCGAAGCCCAGCGTCCCCTGCAGCAGCACGCGCGAGATCGGATAGGCGCAGCCGGCTACCGCGCCCGAGCCGAGGGGAAGGACGGCGGCGGAACGCTGGGCCGCCTTCAGCCGCGCGCGGTCGCGCTCGAGTGGCCAGAAGTGCGCGAGCAGCCAGTGCGCACCGCTCACCGGGATGGCCCGCTGGAGGTGCGTGTACGACGGCATCAGCGTGGTCTCGAGCGCGAGCGCCTGATCGATCATCGCGCCCTGCAGCTGACGCACGGCGACATCGAGGCGCTGGCAGGCCTCCATCGTCCAGAGCCGCGTCGCGGTCGCAACCTGATCGTTCCGGCTGCGCCCCGTGTGCAGCCTGGAGGCGACGTCACCCACCTCGTCGTGCAAAAGGCGGTCGATGAGCGTATGCACGTCCTCGTCGGAGGGCTGCGGCTGCTCGCCCGCATCGAGGCGCGCCGCGACGGCGTCGAGCCCGCCCTCGAGCGCGCGGCTCTCGTCGAGGGTCAGGACGTTGGCGCCCCACAGCGCCACCGCCCACGCCTTGGAGAGCTGGATGTCGTGCGGCCAGAGACGGAAGTCGGTGCCGATGGAGTTGTTGAGCGCGTCGAACTCCGCGGTGGGTCCGGCGCCGAAGCGTCCCCCCCACAGCTTGTGCGACTTCTTCGCCACCGGCGCACTGTCGGTCGGCATCACGGGGTCTCCCTGGTGCAATGTCAGACGCCGGCGAGCGCGGGATCCGACGCCGGCGACGTGCCGTCGATGGACCCGCCCGACGCGACGAGCTCCTGGTCCTTGAGCGCGCGGACCCGGTTCGGCAGGGCGAACAGGCGGATGAAGCCCGCCGCGTCGCTCTGCTGGTACACGTCGTCCTCGCCGAAGGTGACGAAGCGCTCGTCGTACAGCGCGTGCACGCTCTCGCGTCCCACCACCTGCAGCCCCCCCTTGTAGAGGCGCAGCGTCACGGTGCCGGTGATGCGCTCCTGCGTGACGTTCACGAAGGCGTCGTACGCCTGGCGCTCCGTCGTCCACCACCGGCCCTCGTAGACGAGATCCGCGTAGCGGGGCGCGATCAGGTCCTTCGCGGCCAGCGTCTTCCGGTCGAGCACGAGCTGCTCGAGCTCGGAGTGCGCCGTGTAGAGGATGGTGCCGCCCGGCGTCTCGTACACGCCGCGCGACTTCATCCCCACCATGCGGTCCTCGACGAGGTCGATGCGTCCGACGCCGTGGCGCCCGCCGATCTCGTTGAGCGCGGTGAGCAGCGCGACCGGGCCGAGCGCCGTGCCGTTCACCGAGACGGGGGTGCCGTGCTCGAAGCCGACCACCACGTCCTCCGGCGCGTCCGGCGCATTCACGGGATCGGTCGTCAGCATGAACATGTCGGCGACGGGCGCCGAGTTGGGATCTTCCAGGTTGCCACCCTCGTGCGAGAGGTGCCAGATGTTGGCGTCGCGCGAGAAGATCTTCGCCTTGGTCGCGGCGATCGGGATCCCCTTGGCGGTCGCGTAGTCGATCGCGTCCTCGCGGCTGCGGATGTTCCACTCGCGCCACGGCGCGATGACGGGCAGCTCCGGGGCGAGGGTGGCGAAGGTCATCTCGAAGCGGACCTGGTCGTTCCCCTTGCCGGTGCAGCCGTGCGCGAGCGCGTCCGCGCCGACGCGATGGGCGATCTCGACCTGGCGCTTGGCGATGAGGGGGCGCGCCATCGCGGTGCCCAGGAGGTACTTGCGGTTGTAGACGGCGCCGGCACGGAGCGTCGGGAAGATGAAGTCCCGGACGAACTCCTCGCGGAGATCCTCGATGTAGCACTCCTCGGCACCCGAGGCCAGCGCCTTCTCGCGGACGCCGCGCAGCTCGTCGGCCCCCTGGCCGATGTCGGCCGCCACGCAGATCACCCGCGCGTCGTAGTGCTCGCGAAGCCACGGCACGATGATCGAGGTGTCGAGGCCACCAGAATATGCGAGGACGATGGTGCGGGTCATGGCTGCTCCTGAAGTAAGATTATGCAATGCTCTGCATATTTAATCAGAAAGCCGCCGCGAGTCAACGGCGCCTCGGCCCCTCTGTGCTCCGTCCGGCTAATCCTCTCCCGCCAGGTGAAGCAGCCGGGCGGTCAACACGGCTCGAGCCTCGGCCGAACGGGTCACGATGAGGATCGTGTCGTCCCCGGCAATCGTCCCCATCACCTCCAGGAAATCCTCCTGGTCGATCGCCTCGGCAATCGGCTGCGCCCCACTCGCGACGGTGTGCAGGACGATGAGCTCGCCGACTCCGTCGATTCGCGAGAAGAGCTGAGGCAAGAGCGTCGACAGCAACGGCTTGTCGTCGCCCCCGCCGAGCGACTCGGGCACCACGTAGCGCGCCCCGTCCTCGGTGGCTACCCGCGCCAGGCCCAGGTCGCGGAGGTCGCGTGACAGTGTCGCCTGAGTGACATCCATCCCGCGCCCCACGAGCAGCAGCCGCAGCTCCTCCTGACTCCCCACGACGTTCCTCGACACGAGATCGAGGATCGCCGTCTGACGCGCCCGCTTCTTGGTCATCGCTCCTCCAGAGGCTCGCGCAGTCTACCACTCCCACCAGCAACGGGGTAGCGGGGATTGACCTCAAGCAAATGTATGATTATGCATTATAGCGTGAATAAGATCCCTGTGGGCGTCTTCGGCGCCAGCGGCTACGCCGGCCGCGAGCTCTGCGCCCTCGTCGCGCGGCATCCCTGCTTCTCCCTCGCCTTCGCCACTGCCAACGAGCAGCGCGGCCAGACGGTGCGCCTCGGGGGGGCGGACGTGCGTTTCGTCGCGTCCGACGATGCCCCGCTTTCCGATGCCGGCCTCGTCTTCTGTGCCCTCCCGCACGGCGCCTCCCTCCCTTGGGTGCAGCGCGCGAGCGGGGCGGGCGCCCGCGTCGTCGACCTCTCGAGCGACCTCCGTCCGGGCAACGGCGCCGTGGCGGCTCCCTATGGTATGCCCGAGCTGGGCGCCGCGACCCGCGCCGAGATCGCCGACGCTCCGGTCGTCGCCAATCCGGGATGCTATCCCACCTCCATCCTGCTGGCCCTCGCGCCGCTCGTGGCGCGCGGCCTCGTGCAGCCCGGCGCCACCATCGTCGCGAACTCCGCGAGCGGCGTGAGCGGCGCAGGCAATTCCCCCAAGCGCGAGCTGCTCTTTGCCGAAGTGGCCGACGACTTCCGCGCCTACGGCGTGGGGAACACGCACCGGCACCTGCGCGAGATGACCGCGACGCTGCAGGCCATGGGCGCCGACGCCGATCTCGTCTTCACCCCGCACCTGCTCCCCGTCGCGCGCGGGATCCTCTCCACGATCACCGTGCCGCTCGCCTCGCCGCTCGACGACGCCGTCGCCCTGTACGACGACGCCTATGCGGGCGAGCCGTTCATCGAGGTCGTGCGCGAGCAGCCCGCGTTGCGCGACGTGGTGCGCCGCAACGTCGTGCGCATGACGGCGACCATGATCGCCGGAACGCGGACGCCGACCCTTCTCGTCACCTCGGCCATCGACAATCTGGTGAAGGGCGCGGCCGGCCAGGCGGTGCAGAACGCCAACATCATGTGCGGATTCGACGAAGCGATGGGGCTGCCGGCGTGACCCGCGTGATCAAGGTGGGAGGGCGTCCGCAGACCGATGCGGCGCTCCCGGCGGCGCTCGCCGAGGCGCACCGCGCGCAGCCGGGCACTCTCCTGGTGGTGCACGGCGGCGGCGACGAGGTGAGCACGCTGCAGCGGCTGTACGGCGTGGAGGCGCAGTTCTCCGGCGGCCGCCGCATCACCAGCGCGCTGGATCTCGAGATCATCCGCATGGCGCTGTCCGGCTCCGCCAACAAGCGACTCGTGGCCTCGCTGGTCGATCAGGGAGTGTCCGCCCTCGGCCTCTCCGGCGAGGATGCCTCGCTGCTGATCGCCACGCCGGTGGACCGGGACCGCTTCGGCTTCGTCGGCGCGCCGTCGCGCGTGTCGGTCACGCTGCTGCGCACTCTGCTCGACGGGGGGCTGCTGCCGGTGATCTCGCCGGTGAGCCGGAGCGACGATCCCGCGATGGGACCGGTGCTGAACGTGAACGGCGACGACGCGGCCGCGGCGATCGCGGTGGCCATGCAGGCGGACGAGCTGCTGTTGGTGTCGGACGTGGAAGGAGTGCTGGTGGATGGTGCGGCGGTCGGCGAGCTCTCGCCGGTGGCGGCGATGCGCCTGATCGCGGACGGCACCGCGGCGGGCGGCATGGGGGCAAAGCTGCAGGCGGCGCTCTCGGCGGTGGAAGGTGGAGTGGCACGGGTACGGATCTCTGACATCGCCGCGATCGGGCAGCACGATCGCGGGACGGTATTGACGCGAGTGGGGAGGGTGGCGGCATGACGGCATCGGCGGCGAAGGCAGCGAAGGACCCGGCCATTCACGAGGCGCAGCCCGGCAGCGCGGGCGCGCCCGTCGTGATCGAGAGCGCCATCCTTGGCACGTACAAGCGGGCGCCCCTGGAGTTCGTGCGCGGCGCCGGCGTGCATCTCTATGACACCGAGGGCAAGGCCTACCTCGACTTCGTGAGCGGCATCGCCGTCAACGCGCTCGGCTACGACGACGCGGGGCTCAAGGCCGCGATGCACGCCGCGGCCGACGGCCTCGTGCACACGTCGAACCTGTACAGCACGGCGCCGGGCGAGCGGCTCGCCGCGGCGCTCGTGCAACGGTCGTTCGCCGACAAGGTCTTCTTCTGCAACTCGGGCGCGGAGGCGAACGAGGGGGCGTTCAAGTTCGCCCGCCGCTGGGCGCGCACGCTCGGCGACGCCAAGCACGAGATCGTCGCGCTGCGCGGCGCCTTCCACGGCCGCTTGTTCGGCACCCTCGCCGCGACCGACCGTCCGTCGTATCGCCTCCCCTTCCGCCCGCTCGTGCCCGGCGTCTCGATCTTCGAGCGCGACCTTGCCGAGCTCGATGCGGCGCTCAGCGAGGACACCGTCGCCGCCCTGATCCTCGAGCCGGTGCAGGGCGAGGGCGGAGTGCGGGTGCTCGACCCGGGGTTCCTGCGCGAGCTGCGCGCCCTCACGAAGGCGCGCAACATCGCCATGATCCTCGACGAGATCCAGTGCGGCCTCGGCCGCACGGGGACGCTGTTCGCGTACGAGCAGGCGGGGATCGAGCCCGACCTGCTCACCCTGGCCAAGCCCCTCGCCGGCGGGCTGCCGATGGGCGCCATCCTGATGACCAACGCCATCGCGGAGACGATCAAGCCGGGCGACCATGGCACGACCTTCGGCGGCGGCCCCTTCGTGGCGAGCGTCGCGCTGCACGTGCTCGAGCGGCTCTCCGACGCTGCGCTGCTGCGGCAGGTCACGGAGAACGGCGCCTGGTTCGGGCAGCAGCTCCAGGAGCTCGCCCAGCGCACCGGCCGCATCCGCCAGGTGCGCGGCGCGGGACTGATGTGGGGGATCGACGTGATGGGCACCGCGGCACACGTCGTGAGCGAAGCGCTCGGCCGCGGCCTCCTCGTCTGCTCCGCCGGCGACTACACCGTTCGCATACTCCCCCCGCTGATCGCCTCGCGCGACGAGCTCGCCCGCGGACTGCACATCCTCGAAGAGGTGCTCTGATGGCCCCTGACCTGTTCGTGCGCCGCGCCCGTCCGCAGGATGCGGCGGCCATCTCGCATCTGAACAACACCTTCGCGAACGAAGGACAGATGCTGAAGCGGAGCCCGGAGACGATCGCGCTCGCGATCGACGACTACGTCGTGGTGCAGAACGCGCGCGGCGAGCTGCTCGCCTGCGGCGCGCTCAAGGAGTATTCGCCGAGCGTGGCGGAGGTGGCGGCGATCGCGGTCTCGCGCGCGGCGCACGGCAAGGGGCTCGGCCGCGCCATCGTCGGCGCCGTCGAGGCGCTGGCGCGCAAGCGCGGCATCCACGACGTGTTCGCGCTCACCCTGCAGCCGGAGTTCTTCGCGGCGATCGGCTACGAGCGCGTCGATCGCGCCCGCTATCCCGAGAAGATCCGCCGCGACTGCCTCGGCTGCGCGCGGCGCTTTGCCTGCAACGAGATCTGCTTCTCGCGCAACCTGCTCGCGCCGGTTCGGGAGTTGATGAAGGCGGCGTAAGGTAGGCTGAGAGAGCTCTCAGCGCGCGCGCCGATCGCGCACTGGCGGAGGGACGGCACGGCAGGTCAATTCAGCGCGCGCGGTATCCAGACCTGGATTCCGCGCGCGTCGTCTCAGTCCGATGCGCGCCCACCCGTGCACCCAGAATCCCATGATGTGGATTTCCCGAAGCATGCGCCGCGCGCTGCTTCTCGCCGCGCTGCTCCTGCCGTTCTCCCGGCCAGCGGCGGCGCAGGCGCGCGGCGGACGCGCCTTCTCCCTCTTCCTCGACTGCACCGACTTCTACTGCGAGCCGGACTTCTACCGCAACGAGATCACCTTCGTCGATCACGTGCGCGAGCGGACGGCGGCCGACGTGCACGTCCTGGTCACCCGCGAGACGACGGGCGGCGGCGGCGCGACCTACACTCTCGCCTTCTACGGACAGCACCGCTTCGCCGGCGTGAGCGACACGCTCGTGGCGCAGACGCCGCAGGGCGCCACCGAGGACGAACGGCGGCAGGTGATCGCGCGGACGGTCAAGCTCGGGCTGGCTCGCTATCTCGCGCGTACGCCGGAAGCGGCGCGTGGATCGCTCGCCGTGACAGCGCCGGCCGCCTCCGAACCCAGCGCGGGCCCCCGCAAGGATCCCTGGAACGCCTGGGTCTTTACAGTCAACTCGTACTTCAACGGCTCGCGCGAGCGCGACTTCTCCAACAACTACCTGTACGGCAGCCTGAACGCCAACCGGGTCACGGAACAGTGGAAGTCGAGCGTGAGCATCAACGAGAACTACAACGATCAGACCTTCACCATCGACGCGGACACGATCACCTCGGTGACGCGGGACTTCGGCGGCAACGTGCTGCAGGTGAAGAGCCTCGGCGAGCATTGGTCGGCCGGCCTCCGTGCGGGTGCGTCGTCGTCCACGTACCTCAACCAGCACCTCGCCGCCAGCGTGTCACCGGCGCTCGAGTACGACGTGTACCCGTACAAGGAGTCCACGCGCCGCCAGCTCCGCTTCCAGTACGCGGCCGGCCTGCGACGCTTCCGCTACAACGACACGACGGTCTATTTCAAGATCGCCGAGACGCGGCCCTTCGAGTCGCTGCTGGTCTCGTTCGAGCAGAAGGAGAAGTGGGGGTCCGTCGCGCTGCAATCCGACAGCTATCACTTCCTCGACGACCTGTCGAAGAGCCGGATCAACTTCTACCTCAACTCGAGCGTCCGCGTCGTGAAGGGGTTGAACGTCAATCTCTCGGGGTCCTACTCCGTGCTGCACGACCAGATCTACCTCCCGAAGGGAAGCCTCAGCCGCGAGGACGTGCTGCTCCGCCAGTCGCAGTTGGCCACGACGTATCGCGCCTTCTTCTACGGCGGCATCAGCTACAGCTTCGGCTCCGTGTTCAACAACGTGGTGAACCCGCGCTTCGGCGGCGGGAACGACTTCTGACAGGCGGGCGCGGCCGCGCCACTTCCCCTCCTGAGCACCTCGGACGCCGTGTAGATTCCCTTCGGTACGCGCACCACGCCACGGCGATCGCGACATCGCGCCGCCGTCGGCACGCGCTCTCACGTCGTCCTCGATGCGCCGTCTCGCGGGTCTGCTCGCCGTGCTCGCTGTCCCCTCGACGCTCGCCGGCCAGGCGCCGCCGCGCGCCGATGCGCCGCGCCCCACGCTCGTGGTCTATCTCACGGTGGACCAGATGCGCTCGGACTATGTCGACCGGTGGGCGTCGCAGCTCACGGGCGGGCTCGCACGGCTCCGGTCGGGAGGCGCCTTCTTCGTCAACGCGTACCAGGACCACGGCGTCACCGAGACGGCTCCGGGCCACTCCGTCACCCTCTCCGGCCGCTTCCCCCGCTCCACCGGCATCCTGCGCAACACGGCGGGGGTGGAAGACGCGCAGGCCCCCCTGCTCACGTCCCGCGATCCCGGTGCGTCGCCCTACCGCTTCCGCGGGTCGACCTTGATCGACTGGATGCGCGCCCGCGATCCCCGGTCGCGCGCGCTTTCCATTTCCCGCAAGGACCGCGGCGCGATCCTGCCGATGGGGCGCGCCAAGCAGAGCGTCTTCTGGTACGCCACGTCGAACGGCGAGTTCACCACGAGCCGCTACTATGGGGATACTCTGCCCACCTGGATTCGTCGCTTCAACGAGCGCCGCACCCCGCAGCGGCTCGCCGGCCAGAGCTGGGACCTGCTGCTCGCTCCAGACCGGTACGCGGAGCCGGACAGCGAACCGCTGGAGAACAACGGCCGCGACGTCACCTTTCCGCACCTGCTGCCGAGCGACACGGTGCGGGCGGCGAGCGAGCTGCCGTACACGCCCTGGATGGACCGCTTGACCCTCGACGCCGCGCTCGCCGGCGTGGAGGCGCTGCAGCTCGGCAAGGGTCCGCAGCCCGACGTCCTCGCCATCTCCCTCTCCGCCACCGACTACGTGGGCCACCGCTACGGTCCGGACTCGCGCGAGCAGCACGACAACATCCTTCGCCTCGACCGCGCGCTCGGCACCTTCATCGACTCGCTGTACAGGCTCCGCGATTCGAGCACCATCGTCTTCGCGCTCGGCGCCGACCACGGGGTCACCTCGTATCCGGCGCTCGCGGTGCGCAGGAAGCAGCGGCGCGCGGAGGTCCGCTACGATACGCGTCCCGCGGCGGCGACCCTGAAATCCGTCCTCCGCGCCGCGCGAGTGGACGAGAACGCCATCACGATGGATGGGCCGCTGGTCTACGTGGACCGCTATCCCTTCGCGCTGGCGCACGTGGATCCGGAGCCGATCCTGCAGCGCTTCGTCGCTGCGCTGCGCGCCACGCCGGGGATCGTGCGGGTGGACGGCGTGCGCGAGCTCGCGAAGCGCGACACGGTGCGCGACGACGTCTCCCGCCGCTGGTATCACATGATCCCTCCCGATTCCCCGGTGGAGTTCGTGATCACCGCCGCCGAGGGCGCCTACCCGGCCGACGCGAACATCGCCGAGCACGGCGCGCCCTACGACGACGACGCGCACGTGCCGCTCCTCTTCTACGGTCCCTGGTTCAAGGGGGGGCGCTACGCCGAGCGCGCGCTCATCGCCGACATCGCTCCCACGCTCGCGCAGGTGCTGGGCGTGTCGCCGACGGAGCGGCTCGATGGTCGCGCGCGCACGGCCATCATCATCGATCCGCGGCGCCGCTGACGCCATGGCCGGCCCGCGAAAGGTCCAGGGCTTCTCGGGATTGCAGCAGGCCTTCGACGAGCTGCGCTTCGGCGCGACCCGAACACTGAACTTGCGCGCGTCCCTGCCCACCGGCAGCGACGCCGCGCAACGGGCCGACCGCTGGCTGCGCCTGCATCAGATGCAGCAGAGTGGCGAGGTCCTCGTCATCACCGGACGCGGCAACAACAGCGAGGACGGGATCTCCAAGGTGCGCGAGGCGACCCTGCGCACCTTCCACGAGCTGAAGCGGAAGGGGGTGGTCCAGGAGTTCGCCGAGCACACCGCCGGCTCCTTCGTCGTCACGCTCGCGCCGGTGAAGGCGATGTTCGATGCCGCCAATCGCCGCCGGCAGCAGGCGCCCCTGCCGCCCCCGGCGGCCCCGCCCACGCTCGCCGCGCTCTCGGAGGAGACCCGCACGCGGCTTCGTGCGCTCGCCGAGCGCTCGCTCGATGCGCTCGGGGTGCACGACCGCGCACCGTTCATCGAGGGGGAGATGCTGCGCCTGTTCGGCACCCTCGCCACCAGCGTGTCGACCGGCCCTGGACGCGAGCAGGAGCTTCGCGGCGCCATCGACGCCGCGATGAGCGAATACGACTGACCTGCAGGCCCGGCTGCAATTCGGCCTCGTCACCTTCACGCCGACCCTCTTCATCGTGGACCCGATCGCCATCGTTTCCACGGTCTGGTGATCACGCCGGGAGACACGGCGGCGCAGCGCAAGGTCACGGATCGTCATCGCCGGCGTCCACCAGGCGCTCGGGGCTGAGGGCCGCCCGCCACCTCACGCCGAGACGGCACGCGAGGCAGATTGGTGAAAACGAGACGCATCACGCAACGCCTCCAGCCGTCCATCCATGCCGACACACTCGATCCCGCTCGTGCGCGCGACGCTCGCCTTCGCGCTCCTCACCGCCCCACCCCTCGCCGCGCAGCAATCCGCCGGCGCGCTCCCCGGCTATTCCGCTCCCGCGGCGGCAGCCGAGCGCGCCCTGGAGCGGGACGCGATCGCGCGCCCGGACCCGGCCCGTGCCCGCGCGCACTCGCGTGCCCTCTCAGCCGAGACGCATGTGTCGGGCACGGCCGCCCAGGCGCGCACGCGCGACTACGTCATCGCGCAGATGAAGGCGATGGGACTCGAGACGGAGGTCCGGCAGTACGACGTCTTCATGCCGCACCCCACGAGCGCGAAGCTCTGGCGCACTTCTCCTCGTGCCAGGGCCCTCCCGCTCGCCGAGCCCGCGGTCGCGGGCGATCCGACCTCCGCCCTGGCGCAGTATCCCACCGTGAACGGATACAGCGGGCAGGGGGACGTCACCGGCGAGATCGTGTACGTGAACTACGGGCTCATCGAGGACTACGCGCAACTCGACTCCATGGGTGTGAGCGTGCGCGGCAAGATCGCCGTGGCGCGCTACGGCCGCTCCTTCCGCGGCATCAAGGCGCGCGAGGCGGAGCGGCACGGTGCCACGGCCCTGCTCATCTACAGCGATCCGCAGGACGACGGCTACGTGCGCGGCGACGTCTACCCGGACGGCCCGATGCGCAACCGCGACGGCGTGCAGCGCGGGAGCATCCTCAACGGCGCGGGCGATCCGGCCACGCCGGGCTATCCCGCGAAGGCCGGCGCGCCGCGGCTGCCCGAGAGCCGGATGGACATTCCGCACATTCCCGTCCTTCCCATCTCCTACGGCAACGCCGGCGAGCTGCTGGGCGATCTGCGCGGGCACGACGTTCCCGCCAACTGGCAGGGCGGGCTCCCCTTCCGGTATCACGCCGGCCCGGGCCCCGTGAAGGCGCGCGTTCGCGTCACCGACGACCGTGCGGCCCATGGAACGAAGCCGATCTTCGACACCTTCGGGGTCGTGCGCGGGAGTGAGTTCCCCGACGAGATCGTGATGGTGGGTGGGCACCGCGACGCGTGGGGCCCCGGGGCGGCGGACAACGTGAGCGGCACGGTGAGCGTGCTCGAGGCGGCGCGCGCGGTGGCGGACGCGATCAAGGCGGGGCACCGGCCGCGCCGGACGATCGTCTTCGCCACGTGGGATGCCGAGGAGTGGGGGCTGATCGGCTCGGCCGAGTACGTGGAGGACGACTCCCTGCGCCTCGGGCGCGGGGGCGTGGCCTACCTGAACCAGGACGTCGCCGCGCAGGGAGCGCGCTTCGGCGGCGGCGGATCCCCCTCGCTGCGGCCGATGCTGCGCGACGTCGCCCGCCAGGTGCCTGACCCGAACGGCAAGGGAAGCGTCTACGCCGAGTGGCGGCGCGCGTCGGCCGTGGCGGACAGCGCCGAGCCGGCGATGGGCAACCCCGGCGGCGGCTCGGACTTCGCCGGCTTCTACAACCACCTCGGCATCCCGATCGCCGAGTGGGGCTTCGGCGGGCCGGGCGGCGTGTACCACTCGCAGTACGACGACTTCGCCTGGATGTCCCATTTCGGCGATCCGGGCTTCCTCTACCACGCCACCGCGGCGCGCATCGCGGCGGCCATGGTGCTGCGTCTCGCCAACGCCGACGTGCTGCCGTACGACTACGTGGAGTTCGCCCGCACCATGAAGGGGTATCTCCCCGCGCTGGACCGCACGCTTGCGGCGCGGCACTGGACAGCGTCCACCGCGTCGCTCCATGAGGCGATCGACCGGATGGAGCGCGAAGCGCGCGCCTTCGCCGAGGCGCGCGACGCGGCGCTCGCCGGCCCCGCGCTCTCGCCGCTGCAACGCCGCGCGGTGAACTCGGCCCTGCTCGGGGTGGAGCGGGCGCTCGTGCGCCCCGCCGGCCTGCGCACGCGCCCCTGGTACCGCGGCCTGATCTACGTGGCCGATGAGGACAACGGTTATTCGGACATGATCTTCCCCTCGGTGAACGAGGCGATCCGCCGGGGCGACCAGCCGCTCTCCGCCGAGGAGCTCACCGACCTGGCGCGACATTTCGATGCCGCGTCGGGAGCGATCGCCGCGGCCCGGGCGGCGCTTCCCGGCCGCTGAGCGAAACCGCTTGGCCCAGCGGCGCCAGCTCCCCGAGAGCTGGCGCTGCTGCGTTCCGGCCCGTCCTTTGCGCACCTTCCAGGGATCAGCAAGGGAGACGGGAAACGTGCAGAACCTCATGGACGTCGGCGGCGCCGTTCCGCGGCTCTCCGAGACGGACCGCAACGCGCTGCAGGACTACGCCGCGCGCGCCAGCTGGCCGGCCGGCTTCCAGATCTACGAGCGCGGCGCCCCGGCGGACGGCGTCTTCGTCGTCACGGCTGGTCGCGTCATCCTGCGCAGCAAGGTCCGCGCGGGCCGCGGCTTCGTCCCCTGGGTGGCGACGGCCGGCGAGAGCTTCGGCGGCGAGGGGCTGGCCGCCCACGCCGTGTACGCCACCGACGCGCGCGCCGACATCGAGACGCAGACGCTCCATCTCAGCTCCGCCAGGCTCCGCGCGTTCGTGCGCGAGCAGCCGGCGCGCGCCCTCGCCCTCATCGGCCAGATCATGGCGGAGCGGTCGGCGCTGCTCGACAAGCTGCGCGAGCTCACCACCCTCTCGGTGGAGCAGCGACTCGTCCTCGCGCTGCACCGCATGGCGTCGCACGACAGCCTCGTGCAGCCCGACGGGCGCATCGAGCTGTGCGGCGCCCGCTACCGGCTTCTCTGCGAGCTGGTCGGCGCCACCCGGGAGTCCGTGTCGCTCGTGCTCGGACGGCTCACGGGTGAGGGGCTCGTCGAACGCGAGGGGGGCACGCTCTTCGTCACCCCCTCGGCGCGGCTCTTCGAGCGGCTCGGGGGCGCCACCGACGATGCACTCCTCCTGGCCGGCATCGCCGACGTCAAGCGGGTGGAAGTGCAATAGCGCCGCGCGCGAGAGCGAGTGCAGGGGACCAGCGGCGCGAGCCGCTCGTCCTTCGTCGTCCCGCCGCCCGGTGTTATTCTCCTCCATGCACCCCGCCACTTCGCTCTCGCCCGCCCTGCCGGAGCAGATCACCCCCGTGCAGCTCGCCGCGCGACTGGCCACCGCCGCGCCGTCGCTCACGGTCATCGACGTCCGTGAGCCGCACGAGTGGTCCATCGCGCGCCTTCCCCACGCGCGCCTCATTCCGCTGAGCTCACTGCCCAACGCGGTGTCCACACTGGACCGCGGCGCGGAGATCGTGGTGTACTGCCATCACGGGGTGCGCAGCGCCGCCGCGCAGGACTGGCTGCGCGACCGCGGCTTCGCGCGCGTCGCCAACCTCGCCGGGGGGATCGATCGCTGGAGCCTCGACGTGGATCCCGCGGTACGCCGATACTAGCGACAGCAGGGCCCCCAGCCACCCCGACGCGCGCGATGCGGACCGTCAAGCTCCCCCACTTCCTGGCCCGGACCGTTGCACGCGTGTCGGACGCGCGGCGCGGCGCGCGCGCCGAGCGGGAGTACGCGGCGCGGTTCGCGCGCGGCGCCGACGGCGTGGTGGAGGGGGCCGAGTCGTTCACGTTGCGCGGGACCAACGGCCGCGCCCTCCTGCTGCTGCACGGCTCGGGGGATACCCCCCGGACGCTGCGCTATCTGGGCGAGCGCCTCAACGCCGCGGGCTACACGGTGCATGCGCCGCTGCTGCCGGGGCATGGCCGCTCGCCGCACGCGTTCGCGCGCGTCAGTGCCGCCGCCTACCTGAATGCCTCGCGCCACGCCTTCGAGGAGCTGCAGGCGGAATCGCCGTGGGTGGGCGTGGTGGGCCTGTCCATGGGAGGCGCGCTCGCCGCGCAGATCGCCGCGCACAGCGACACGCTGCGGGTCCTGGTCCTGCTCGCGCCCTACCTCATCGCGCCGGCGCACGTGGAGTGGACGGCGCGCACCTCGTGGGCGTGGGGGCTCCTGGTGCGCTACCTGCCCGGTGGCGGAGAGCGCTCGGTGCACGATCCCGTGGCGCAGGGCGACAGCCGGGCCTACGGCGTCTTTCCCCCTCGCGCGCTCCGAGCGCTCGTCGCCACCGCGCATGCGGGACGCCGGGCGCTGCCGCGCGTGCGCGCGCCGACGCTGGTCGTCAATTCACGCCAGGACAACCGGATCCCCATGGCCCTCGCCGCACGCGCGACGGACGCGCTCGCGGCGCCCACCGAACGTCACTGGGTGACGGGGTGCGGGCACGTCATCACGATCGACTACTGCAAGGAAGCCGTGGCCGATCTGGTGCTGGACTTCCTCGCGCGCCACGCCGGCTGAACACCGGCGGGCGCTCGAGGACGACCCGCGGCTCGTCAGCCGGTGACGCGCTCGACGAGATTCTCGCCCATCTCCTTCGCCGCATCCACGCCCTGCGAGATGGCGGTCTGCGCCTGTTCCACCAGCCCGGTCGCCACGCGCTTCACGCGATCCACCGGCGAGTTGGAGCGCCGCGGGCTCGCCTTCCGGGCCGGGGACTTCTTCGCCGACGACTTCTTGGCCGGGGACTTCTTGGCGGCGGACTTCCGAGCCGGCGCTTTCTTGGCCGAGGACTTCTTCGCCGGCGACTTCCGGGCCGAGGACTTCTTCGCGCCGCGCCTGGCGCCGGAGCGCTTCGTCACCGCGGGACCGCCCGAGCGCTTCGCCGCGGACTTCTTCACGGCGCTCTTCTTCGCGGTGCCCCTCTTGGCGGCTCCCTTCTTCGCCGCCTTCTTGGCGCCACGCTTCGCCGCGGACTTCTTCGCGCCAGCGCGCGCCGGCCCGCTACGACGTGCCGACTTCTTCGCCGCCTTCTTGGTGCTCTTCTTCGCCTTCGTTGCCATCGCTGCGTCTCCTCTGCCGATAGGGGCTCTCGGTGCTGCGCGAATCTTCAGTGTGCGTTCGCAAGTTTTGGGCGCACCCTCACGCCCGGCGGACCTGCTGCCGCTTCCAACGACTGCTCAACGTAGCATGCGGCGCACGCACGACGACGACGCGCGCATGCGCCGCGCGATGCGGGCCGTGCCCGGACGCGAGCGCTCGAGATCATGCAGGATGGCGATGCGGCGTGCGCTCGCACGAAGCGCGAGGACACTGGACGACAAGCGAGGGGTGACGGCGCGCTGCGGAGCGCGGGCATCATGCATGGGAATAACATGGCACTTCGCGACTATATCGGCCAGCACCTTTTCGCGATTGACCGCTTGCCCGCAAGGATGTCGCGCTCCACTCTTGAGGCATGCCTCCGCTGAACCTCTCGCAGCTCGCCATCGGTGAGCGCGTCCAGCACGAGCTCCTCGTCGTGGAGCGCCTCGAGAAGATCCAGGGCAACGGCGATCCCTTCGTCGTGCTCAAGCTGGGAAACGCCTCCGGGCAGATCGACGTCGCCCCCATCTGGTCGGACAAGCGCGAGTGGGCCGATGGGGCGGACCGCGGCCGCGTCGTGCAGGCCATCGGCCAGATCTCGATCTACGCCAAGACCGGCAAGCGACAGATTCAGCTCACCGGCCCGCTCCGCGTGCTCCCCAACGAGCTCGTCGACCTCAGCGCCTTCCTGCCGCGCATCGCCGGCGACACCACCCGGCTCTGGGACTGGATCGACAAGCGGCGGGCCGAGATCACCACCCCCGCCCTGCGCCGCGTCATCGACCTGTTCTTTGCCGACGACGACTTCCGGCTGAAGCTCGAGCAGACCCCGGGCTCGGTGCGCGGCCACCACGCCAAGCTGGGCGGCCTCCTCCTCCACATCTTCGAGGTCACCTCGATCGCCCGGCAGACCGCCAAGACCATGGGCGCCAACGTGGACCTCGTCGTCGCGGGCGCGCTGCTCCACGACGTCGGCAAGGTCGAGGCGTACGGCATCGACGGCGGCTCCTTCGACTACACCACCTGCGGGCTTCTCCTCGGCCATGTCGTCCTCGGGAGCTTCATGCTCGAGCGCCGGCTCGCCGCCGCCGGCGTGACCAACGTCTGCACCGCGGGACAGCTCCTCGAGGTCCAGCACATGATCCTCTCGCACCACGGGAAGCTGGAGTTCGGAAGTCCCGTCGAGCCGATTACGACGGAAGCCGAGATCGTCCACTGGGCCGACGAGGCGAGCGCGAAGGCCAACGACATGCTCGAGAGCCTGGACGAGCCGGAGCACTTCGCCAGTGGCAAGGAGGTCTCCGACAAGAGACCGTGGCGGGTGGGCCGCAGGATCTGGCGTCGCCCCGATGGCACCTGGGGGGAGTGAGAGTCCCTAGGGGTCGTGCGCTGGTCGCGCTGCGCCGTCGCCCGTACTTCCACTCCCGCCGTCGATGACCATCGGCCACTGCTCCTTTTCCGAGTAGGGCTTCCCGAACACCGCCGCGAGTGCTTCCCGCGCATCGGCCGCACGGACCACCACATCGATCGAGTCGCCGAGCACGAGGAGCCGCGAGAAGTCGCGGTAGCGCGCATACGAGTGGAAGAAGCCCGACGGACCCGGTCGCGAGATGCGACCGAGCAGGATGTCGGGCAGTCCGATGAAGTGGAGGGCGTAGAAGAGGTTCAGTGTGCCGAACCGCGGCAGGTCGCTCTCGATGATCCCGCGCGGGAGTGAGCCGTGCTTCCCCCACTGCACGTCGATCGCCGGCGTGCCGCGGTCGCGCCAGTCGGCCCGGAGCAGCGCCCCATGCCAATACGTCCAGATCACCGTGGGCGCGCCGCTGCGGTCGTACTCCACCCATACCACCTCCTCATCGGTGGGCTTGGTGAAGGGGATCCACGCGCCGTGAATGTCGTCGTGCCATAGCAGGTGATAGGCGATGATGCGCCGCGTCGGGTGCACGACCGCCACCGCGCGATCCAGCGGGAACCACTCGTCCCGTTGGAGGTATAAGAGGGGTGCGAGTGTACGCGCGAGATGCGCGCTGCTGTCTCCTTCGGAGAGAGCGTCGCGCACGACGGCGGGCCGGGGTGGGAGGTGTGCATGCGGACCGCATGCGGACACGAATCCGGACGCCAGAAATGCGGCCACGCGCCACTTAATTCGCAAGACGATGCCCCACTGTGCTTTAGGCCCTTTGAGGGTTACTATTCGTCAGGCGGCCCGGCGCCACGATTTCCCGGGTCTGGTGCGAAAACATCTTGGAGGGCCAATGCGCAAGCCGCGCCCGGCTACGTATAACCCAGTGCAAGCGCTCCACCTGATCGCGAACGATCGGAACGGCTCACCGTTGAGCTGTCCCTCTTGCTCCGGGCAGATCGAGCGGACGCCCGACGACTTCCCGCCGCCTCCTCGCTCGCAGGTCACCCTGCAGTGTCGGGAGTGCGGACGTCTCGCACGCTACATCGCGGGCGCCGCGTAAACACGCGGGCTGGACTGTAAGGTATCGCAAAACGGGGCCGAGACTGGCCCCGTTTTGCGTTTCCGCCGGTCCGGGACGCCACGCAACTCCCTCTGTGCACGAAAGTTGCCCGATCTGGACGGTACGTCCCGCCCCGAGGGTCGAGCAACCGGCCCGACGGGGCATCACAGGGATCACGTGGGACGAGCGGTGGCCGGCGTCCGGCTCTCCCCCTCGCACGCGCGATCAGGCGCTACAGCTCTGGTAAGAGGTACGGTTCATGGCTCGCATCAACGGCACGGTGAAGTGGTTCAACGACGCGAAGGGCTTCGGCTTCATTTCGCGGGAAGGCGGCCCCGACGTCTTCGTGCACTTCAGCGCCATCCAGGGAAACGGCTTCAAGTCGCTGGCCGAGGGAGACCAGGTCGAGTTCGAGATCGTCCAGGGTCAGAAGGGACCGCAGGCGGCCGACGTCACCAAGCCCGGTTGACGAGATCTGCAGGACCCGGCGGCCGAACGACGGAAGCGCCCTGCAGCCCACCGCCGCGGGGCGCTTTTCCGTTGGGCCCGTCACTCACCCGCGAGCCGCAGGCGGTCGGCGCACCCTGAGCCATTGCCCGTCCTCTGCGATGGGCCGGGGCGTGCACGGGCACCCCTCTTGCCCCGGTTCCGCACCGTGCCGACTCCGCGTACGAGCATCCCCGAACCGATGTACGCCACCCTGGGACACGAGCTCCCCACGGGCGACGGCTGGACCTTCGAGCCCAAGTACGACGGCATGCGGGTGATCGCCGAGGCCACGGCTCGCCAGGTGCGGCTGGTCACCCGTAACGGCAAGGAGAAGAGCCGGCAATTCCCCGAGGTCGTCCTCGCGCTGCGGGAGCTTGCCGCACGCGCCCGCCGCACCGTGGTGCTCGACGGGGAGATCGTGGCCCGGAAGCGAAGGAAGCGCGGCGCGCAGCCCGGACTGAGCGAATTCCAGCAGCTCCAGGCGCGCATGCACCTGCGCGACGACGAAGAAATCGTTCATCTCGCCGCTACCGATCCGGTGACCTTCGCCGTCTTCGACCAGCTGCGCGATGGGCGGAGCGCGCTGCTCGCCCGCCCCTGGAGCGACCGGCGCGAGCGGCTCGAGGCGCTCTTCGACCAGGCGGGCGACCCGCACGACGCCACCCTCATGCTCAGCGATTCCACGCCGCGCGGCAAGGCGATGCTCGCCAAGGCTCGCCGCGCCGGCTGGGAGGGGATCATCGCCAAGCGGACCGATCTCCGCTACACCCCTGGCGCCCGAGCCGACGGATGGCGCAAGCTCAAGCTGCTCTTCCGCGCGGAGTTCGTGGTGGGCGGCTTCACCGAGCCCCGCAAGTCACGGCAGCACATCGGCGCCCTCCTGCTCGGCGCCTATGACGCGCGGGGGAAGTTCGTCTACGTCGGCCACACCGGCGGGGGCTTCACGCGCCGCGGGCTGGAGGAGATGTACGATCTCCTCGCGCCGCTGGAGCGAACGCACAGTCCCTTCGAGGTGGCCCCTCGCACCAACGAGACGCCGCACTGGGTGGCGCCGAAGATCGTGGTCGAGGTGAAGTTCGCCGAATGGACGTCGGGTCGCCTGCTGCGCCAGCCTATCTTCCTCGGGGTGCGCGACGACAAGGCGGCGCGTGACGTGACGATCGAGGGCGTGAGCCTGCAGCGCTGGGGAACCGGAGAGATGAGCAATGACGCCGCGTAAGACGACGACGAAGCGCGCAGGAACAGGCACGCGAACGGGAGCGGGAGCGGGAGCGGGAGCGGGAGCGGGAGCGGGAGCAAGAGCGGGAGGCAAGGCGCGGCCGGCGCGGCCGGGGGCGAAGGGCACGCGGGTTCGTCCGAAGCCTGGCCCAAAGAAGGCCACGGCGAAGACCAGCGCGACGCGCCTCGCGGCGCGCCTGGCGAAGAACGCCGCGAAGCCGAAGACCATCACGCCGGCCAACGTGGAGGCGCAGCTCCTCTCCATCGAAGCGGAGGGGGGCGACGGCGTGGTCGACCTCGGCCGCGGCGCCACGCTGCGCGTGACGAGCCTCGGCAAGGAGTTCTTCCCCGAGGCCGGCCTCACGAAGGGAGGCCTCATGCGCTACTACACGCGCGTGTCACGGCTCCTGCTTCCGCACATCCAGGGACGGCCACTCGTGCTGCAACGCTATCCCGACGGCGTGGGAGGCAGCATGTTCTTCCAGCAGGACGCCGGCGACAACGTGCCCGACGGCGTGCGCGTCGCCACGGTGCAGACCGTCGACAAGGGCCCGCAGGACCGGCTCATCGGAGGCGACCTGCTCACGCTGCTCTACACCGTGCAGCTCGGCACCATCGAGGTGCATCCGTGGCTCGCGACGATCGCCGACATCGGACACGCGGACCGTTGCCTCATCGATCTCGATCCGGGCGACGGAGTGCCCTTCGCACACGTGGTGGAGCTGGCGCGCGACATCCTCAGGATCGCAAAGCAGTGCGGGCTCATCCCGGCGGTGAAGACGAGCGGGTCGAGTGGCATCCACCTGGTGTTCCCGCTGCCGGCGCGGACGACGTTCGAGATGTCAGCCGAGCTGGCGATGCTCGTGGCTCGGGCGGCCGTGCTGGCGCGTCCCGAGCTGGCGACCGTGGAGCGCAGCATCAAGGCGCGGCCCGAACGGAGCATCTACGTGGACGCGATGCAGAATGCCCATGGAAAGAGCATGGCGAGCGCCTACAGCGTGCGGGCCCGCCCCACCGCGCCGGTGTCCACTCCGCTGCGCGACCGGGAGCTCTCGCCGCGCCTGAAGATGGGCGCGTTCACCGTGCGGACCATGCCGGAGCGGCTCGAGCGAGTCGGCGATCTCTGGGGGGCGGCGCTGGTGCGGCCTCCATCCACTCGCGAGCTAGCACGGGCGATGCAGGCATTGCAGGAGGTGCTCGGCGCGGCGAATCCGCCGCGCGAGCGCCAGGCGAAGGGGAGGTCGTAGCGCGGGAGGGGCGGTGCAGCAGGACCGGCAGCAGGACGACGCCGTGCGCGGCGCGGAAGGCTCGAGCGGTCAGGTGGGAGGCCGAGGCGAGGCGCTGTACGTGAGGCCGATGCCAGGGGGCGGGACGGTGCGCGTGGAGCTGGTAGCCGAGCAGCGCGACGACCGGACGCGGGTGCGGCGGCGCGGGCGCCTGGTGCTGGAGGGCCGCGACCCCGCGCGGGGCGCTCGCGCCGAGCCGCTGGTGGTGGAGGAGCTGGAGGGGGAGGACGAGCGCGCGATCGTGGACGCGCTCTTCCGGATCGCGCGGGACAACGCGGCGATCGCCCGGCGGCTGCTGCGCCGGAGGGGGCCGGCGCCGCGCGCGGACTGAGGGCTCAGCCGCCGGCGGCGCGGAGTGGTATCTCGATCTGCCCGGGCTGGACAGCGTCGCCCGCATCGGCGTCGCGGCCGATGTCGCGCCGGGCGGTGGCACTCCGGGCGCCGAACAGGTGGAGCGTCTGGTGGTAGAAGTGGAGCGTCTGGACGGGAGCGCGCAGACTGTCCGGTCCGGCGCGCGCGATGGCGTGGCCCTCCTCGCGCACTCGGCGCGGCAGTGCGCGGGCGAGCGGATGGCGCAGGAGGCGCCGGATCTCGGTGCCGTTCCGCGCGAGCAGGGCCGCGCACAGTCCATCCAGGTAGTCGAGCATGTCCCGCCCCGTGTTTGGGCCTAAAGAACATATTGCGACTAATATGCCACCGCGCAAGGGGAGCGCGCGATCGTTACCCGTCCGTGGCGATCACTCGGTGAACAGATCGAAGCGGACGCCGCGGCGCGCGCCGCGCCGCTTCTTGGGGGCGTACTTGAACAGCTGCGCCGGACGTCCCCGCCCCTCGCTCCGCCACTCGTCGGTGGGCTCCACGAGGTAGCTCGCCTGCAGTGCGCGGCGGAAGCTCGCCTTGTGAAGGCGGCGCCCCAGCAGCAGCTCGTACACCGACTGGAGCTCGCTCAGGGTGAAGTTCGGCGGGAGCAACCGAAAGGCGAGCGGCGACTGATCCACCCGCTGTCGCGCCACTGACGCCGCGCGATCCACCACGTTCCGGTGCCGCGGCGCCAGTGCGGGGAGGCTCGCCAGGGGAAACCACTCGGCATCGGCGGTGGCGATCCCCACCCCCGCCGGGGAGAGCGCCACGATGCCGACGGACACGTCGGCATCGCCGGGATGCCGCTTGCCGTCGGCGAGCGCCCCGACCTGCTCGAAGAAGGCCGGTGCGACGCCGAGCACCGACTGCGCGATGCGCGCCGCCGCCTCCTCCAGCCCTTCGCCGCTCTGCGGTGCATCCCAGGGGAGCGTCCAGCGCTCGCGCGCGCCGGCGGGGGCGCGCACGAGCAGCACGGCGAGCGCCTCCTGCTGCGGCGACAGCACGACGACGTCCACGGCGAGCGTCGCGCGGCGGGCGGAAGATCTCAAGGGAGTAGTGGGGCGGTCACGCATGTGCGGCGAATTAGTACCTCTTCGCCACTAATGTCAAGGGCGCGCCACAACGCCGTCGACCGAATTGGTAGCACACGGCGCATTAATGATGCGAGTGCGCTGCATCGTGATATATGGACTCCGCCGCGGCGCGTCAACGGACGATGTGGCCGATCGCGTCGCGCGCCGGCTGAACATCGTGACGCGCGACGTTTGCGCCGAAACGAGGTGGCGCGAGGCCGTCGTCCCGCCGACAGCCTCGCGCCCGGTTCCGATCTGTCGCTGCGCGTGTCGCTTACGGCGTCGGACCTGCCATCGCGTCGCGCTGCAGCCCCGCGCCGTATGGCGCGACTGACGGAATGGTGACGGGGAGCTGGCCGGTGATCGGCGACCGGCCGAGCAGCGCCCGCGCCGCCGCGCGCTGCGACAGCGGCGACCCGCTCCACGCTTCGAGGAAGACCGGCGTCGCCGGCAGGTCGCGCGCGAGATACGGATTCGCGAACGACACGAGCACCACGCGCGCGCCGGCCTTCCGCAGCCCGTCGAGCAGCTCGGGCAAGCCACCCGTCGCACCGAGGGTGGCGGTGCTCGAGCTGGCTCCGAAGTACGACGAGACGATCACCACCTCCGCCCCGTCGGCGGCACGCAGCGCGTTGTCGATCACCGCGGGCAGCAGCCGCGGCGTGGGGCTCGCCACATACGCGCCGGTGCGTCCCGCCGCGGCGCCGGCCGTTGCATCGAACACCACGTCGGGCATCAGGTTCTGCGCGCGGAGCTGGGGGAACGCGCTCCGCAGCTCCTCGTTGAACGCGGTGCCCGCGCTCAGCTCGGCACGCGGCGCCACCGTGAAGCTCACCACGCGCGTCGCCTTCGAGAGGCGCGCGAACGGCACCATGCCGAGCGAGTCCTTCACCAGGGTGATCGCCCGCTCGGCGGCGAGGCGCGCCGGCGCCATGTTCGCGCTGTCCGCCACCACGGCGCGGACGCGCTCCACGTCCACGAAGCGGTTCCGCGCGAGGCCGAGCTCGTGCTTGGCCATCAGCAGCTTGCGCACCGACGCGTCGATGCGCGCCTCGGTGAAGCGGCCCGTGCGCACGCCGGACACGACGGCGTCGATCGCGGTGGGCACGTCGGTGGGCATGAGCAGCACGTCGTTGCCCGCCACGACCGCCATCTGCGTGACCTCCGCCATCGACTTGTTGCCGAGCGCGCCGTTCATGTCGAGCGCATCGGTCACGAGAATCCCCTTGAAGCCCATCTGGTCGCGCAGCAGGTCGATCATCACCTTCGGGCTGAAGGTGGCGGCCACGTGCGAGGAGTCGAGAGCGGGCAGGTCGCCGTGGAAGGTCATCATGCCGCGCAGGCCGGCGCGCACCGCGTCGCGGAACGGCACCAGCTCCACACTGTCGAGCCGGGCGCGCGACGCGTTGACGTGCGCGAGCTCGAGGTGCGAGTTCTGCTCGGTATCGCCGTGCCCGGGGAAGTGCTTCCCCGTCGCGAGCATGCCGTTCTCCTGGAGGCCGCGGATGAAGGCGACGCCCATCCGCGCGACGAGCTGCGGGTTCTCGCCGAACGACCGCGCGCTGATCACGGGGTTCCGCGGGTTGTTGTTGACGTCGAGCACCGGCGCGAAGGCCATGTGGATGCCGAGCGCGCGTCCCTCGAGCGCGGTGACGCGCCCCATCTGATAGGCGAGCATCGTGTCGCGCGTCGCGCCGATCCCCATCTGATACGGGAAGGGAGTCGCGCCCCCGAGGTCGATCGCGTTGGGGACGAAGTAGCCGCCGCGAGCGCGAAAGGCGGCCCCCGTCTCGAGGTCGGCGCCGATGAGCAGCGGGAGCGATGCGGCGCGCTGGAGCGCGTTCAGCTTCACGGCGATGTCGATCGGGCTGCCCACCGAGATGATGGCGCCGCCGAGCTTCTGCTCCCGGATCAGCTTCTCGACCCGCGTGAAGGCGGGGTTGTCGAACGCCGTGTAGTCGCCCAGGATCCAGGGCCACACCATCTGCCCCGCCTTCTCGCGCAGGGTGAGCGTCGCGAGCACGGAGTCGGCCCACCGCGCATCCTCGGCCGGAGAGGGGCGATGCGAGGCGTCGGCGGTGACGACCGACGTCGCCGGGGTGGCGGCGGCAATCGTGCCGCCCGCCGACGCGCACGCGGTGGTCCCGCTGGAGACAGCCACGCCGAGCAGCAGCGCGAGGCGCCAGGCCGGGGCGGAGCGTGAGGCTACCATGTGATGGTTCCCTGCTGGGTGGTGTCCACTTCCTCCTCACCGCCCTTCTTGAAGAGGAACGCTTCCATGTTCTTGGTGAGGAAGCTTCGTGCCTGCGGATCCATCACGTTGAGGCCGTAGTGGTTGATCAGCATCGTCTGCTGCTTGAGCCAGAGAGCCCAGCACTCCTGGCAGATCTCGCCGGGAACGCGGGCCCCGATCGGGCCGGGAAAGGGGGGGCGCTCGAATCCGGCGCGCGTCTGGCCGCAGCGCGCGCAGGTGACGGTAGCGGGCATGGGGACCTCTGTCTCCGTGATGTGATTAATGAGTGGAATCTATACGGATCGGCGGCGGCGGCGGCGTCGTCGGCAGAAAGGCGGAATGTGGCGAGGGCACACCAGGCCGAGCCTGGTGTGCCCTCGTGCGCCTCCAAACGGGCGCCGCCGGATGGTGGCCCGCGGCCGGCGATCAGGCCGCTGCGTCCACGGCCATGTGATCGTGCCGGCGCGAATCGGAGCCGTAGTTCCGCGCGTACTCGATCTTCGCCAGACCGATCAGCTTGAGGGCGCGGATGTAGATCCAGCCGATGTCGAACTCGAACCAGCGCGCCTTGAACTTCGCACTCTTCGGGTCCGCATGATGGTTGTTGTGCAGCTCCTCTCCGCCGAGCCAGATCGCGATGGGCGAGATGTTGCGGCTCTCGTCCTTCACCTCGAAGTTGCGATAGCCCAGCGCGTGCCCGATGCCGTTGATCACGCCGGCCGCCCAGAGCGGGATCCAGATCATCTGGATCCCCCAGACGATGGGACCCACGAAGAGGCCGAAGAGATAGAGGTCGATGCCGAGCATCACGAGCACCCCTGTCCAGTTGAGCGGCGAGAGGAGCCGGCGCTCGAGCCAGTCGTTGGGGGTGCCCTTGCCGTACTTTTCCAGGATTCCCGGCTGGCGCACCGCCTTCCGGTAGTAGAAGGCGCCCTTCAGCAGGATCTCGCGGAGCCCCTCCACGACGGGGCTGTGCGGATCGCCTTCACGGTCGGCGAAGGCGTGGTGCTTCCGATGGCACGCCACCCACTCCTTCGTCACGATCGCCGTGGTGAGCCACAGCCAGAGCCGCATCGGCGTGGCGGCGATGGCGTGGAGGCGCACGCCGCGGTGGGTCTGCGCGCGGTGGAGGAAGAGGGTCACGCAGACATTGGTGATGTGTCCCGCAATCACCACGAAGAGCACCGGCATCCACCACCGGCTGGCCCAGGCACCAAACTCTGGCATCTCGTACTCCATCTCGAGCGCTGACAGCTACATCGGCCGACCAGGCCAACCTCGCGAGCGTACGCCGTACCGGGCGCCGGAAACATCAGCACCCGGGGGCAACCGTGTAATCTAACGCGCGCCGGCGGCGGGGCCACACGGGAGAGATTCCCGCCGCCCCCATGCCTGCCGATGTGCACGGCACGGGCCGCCTCATGCCCTTGCCCAACCGCGCCACCCTTCGTACCCTCCCGCCATACATGTCAGACCGCACCGCCCCGACCCGGACGGCGCCCCACGAGGGCGCGTCGCTCACCCCCCCGATCGCTTCGGCGCCCGCCTCCCGTGCCACCCCGATCGGCACGCGCCGCGCCGCGGACCGTTCGACCGGCCTCGCTTCCGACTTTCACCGTCCTCTTCCGCGCAAGCTGCTCGTCGGCGCGCTCGGCATGGGCACCTATCTCGGTGACTGCACGGACGAAGAGGACGGCGCCTACGCCGCCACGGTCCGGGGCGCGATCGTGGAGGGGGTCAACCTGCTCGACACGGCCATCAACTACCGGTGCCAGCGCTCCGAGCGCGCGGTGGGGCGGGCCGTCGTCGAGGCGATCGCGGCGGGGGAAGTCCGGCGAGACGAGCTGGTCGTCTGCAGCAAGGGAGGCTACGTCGCGCTCGACGGAGCGCCGCCCGCATCGCGCGAGGAATACGACCGGTGGCTCGACGCCAACGTCTTCGCGCCGGGACTCGCCACGCGTCAGGAGCTCGTTCGCGGCGGCCACTGCATCGCCCCCCGCTTCCTGGCCGCGCAGCTCGACCGCAGCCGGGAGAACCTCGGACTGCACACGATCGACATCTACTACCTGCACAACCCCGAGGAGCAGCTCCTCGCGGTCGATCGCGAGACCTTCCAGCAGCGTCTTCGCGCCGCCTTCGAGCTGCTCGAGGCGCGCGCCTGCAGTGGCGAGATCGCCGCGTACGGCTGCGCCACCTGGACGGGATTCCGTGTGTCCCGCGACAACAGGCAGCACCTGACGCTGGCCGAGCTCGTCGCGCTGGCGCGCGAGGTGGGGGGGACGACGCACCACTTCCGCGCCGTGCAGCTTCCGGTCAGCCTCGCCATGCCGGAGGCGGCCCGGCTCGCCACGCAGCCACTCGGGCGCAAGCAGGTCACGCTGCTGGAGGCGGCCGACGCGCTCGGGATCGGGGTCGTGGGCAGTGCGGCACTGATGCAGGGACGCCTCGCCGCCGGCCTGCCGCAGGAGATGCGCGAGCTCTTCCCGGAGTGCCGCACCGATGCACAGCGCGCGCTGCGCTTCGCTGCCTCCCTTCCGGGGATCTCGGCAGTGCTCGCGGGAATGCGATCGGCGGAGCATCTCGCGGAGAACCTCGCCGCGTGGCGCGCCGCGAACTGAGTGTCAACGCGAGTGGACGCCTCGGCGCCACTCACGCATCCGGAGGCGACGACATGAGCAGTGCCTGCACACATCTCGATCACGTGCGCACCGAGCACGCGAACACTCCCGACGGCTGCGAGGAATGCCTGAAGCAGGGCACGCGGTGGGTGCACCTGCGGCTGTGTCTGGAGTGCGGACATGTGGGCTGTTGCGACGACTCGCCGCAGACGCACGCCACCAAGCACTTCCACGCGACGACGCATCCCGTGATGCGCAGCTTCGAGCCGGGCGAGGACTGGGGCTGGTGCTTCGTGGACGAGCTCTTCATGGAGCCCGCGCCGGTGCCGGCGCGCTGAAGACGGCGTCCCCGCACTTCGGCCCGGACGGCCGCTTCCGGAATCCCTGGCCCGGGCGCGAGCCCCACGGCATCCGCGACGTGATTCGGATGCTGGGCGAGCAGCTGAGCGGCGCGCGCGCGCCGAATCCCGCGCGCGGCTCGCTGCCCACCGCCGAGCCGGCCATCTCGTCTCCCCGCGGCACCGCCGGAAGGGCGACGGCCACCTGGGTCGGGCACTCGACAGTGCTGCTGCAGATGGGAGCGCTCAACATCCTCACCGACCCGATCTGGAGCGAACGTGCCTCCCCGGTCCAGTGGATGGGGCCCCGGCGCGTGATGCCGCCAGCCGTCGCCTTCGAGGCGCTTCCCCCGATCGACCTCGTCCTCGTCTCGCACAGCCACTACGATCATCTCGACAGGTCGACGGTGAGGCGACTGGCGCGCGCGCATCCGGAGGCGCGCTGGATCGTGCCCGCCCGGCTCGGGAAGTATCTGAAGGGCTGGAGAGTCGGAAACGTCACGGAGCTGGACTGGTGGGAGCGCGCGGAGGTCGCCGGCGCGATGGTCACCGCGACGCCGGCGTGCCACTTCAGCGCGCGCAGGATGGGAGACCGCAACCGCACGCTCTGGTGCGGCTATGCGATTGAGCACGCCGGCCGGCGCGCCTGGTTCGCTGGCGACACCGCGTATCACCCCGAGTTCACGGAGATCTCGCGGCGCTGCGGCCCGTTCGATCTCGCGATGATCCCGGTGGGCGCCTACGATCCTCGATGGTTCATGCGGGTCGTGCACGTGGACCCGGCGGAGGCGGTACGGCTGTATCAGGATCTCGTGTCGGCTCATCCAGCGGCGGCCGGTCCGCTCATGCTGGCGATCCACTGGGGAACCTTCCGCCTCACGAGCGAGCCCATGGACGAGCCCCCGCGCCGGACACGCGAGTGCTGGAAGGCCGCGGGGCTGCAGGACGACCGCCTGTGGACGGCCCGCTTCGGAGAGACTGGGCCCTGGTGACGATCCGCGGTGCGACGCGTCAACTGGATGGCGGCAACGCTCCGATGAAGCTCGCGCGGCCCTCTCCGGGGGCCGTTTCTCGTTTCTGCTCACATCCTCATCCGCTTCATCATGCCGGCCCACTCGTCAGTTGTCGTGCACAAGTTCGGGGGTGCGGCGCTCGCCGATGCCGCGGCCATCGCGCGCATCGTCGCTCTCCTCGGGCCGACGAGCCCGGGCGACCGCCGGGTCGTCGTGACCTCGGCCCTGCTCGGCGTCACGGATGGACTGCTCGCCGCCGCGGAGGCCGCCGCGTCGGGTGAGGTGGAGCGGGCAGCCGCCATCGCCGCCGATCTGCGCGCGTTGCACGCGGCGGTCGCCGACGCCTTCGCGGAGGACCGGGAGACCGCGGCTCGCGATCTGACGACGGCGACGAATGCATCGTTCGCCGAGCTGGACGCTCTCCTCGTGCAGATCGGGCGCGCTCGCGAGCTAAGCCCGTCGATGCGGGACCTCGTTGTCGCGCGCGGCGAGCGGCTCGCGGCGCGGCTGCTGGGCTTCGCGCTCGCCTCGCGTGGCATCGCGAGCGAGGTGGTGGATGCGGCCGAGCTGGTGCACACCGACGGTCGCGCCGGCGACGCGGCGCCCGACCTCGCGCGCACCGAAGCGGCGTGCAAGGCGCGCATTCCCGCCCTGCTCGACGCGGGACTCCTCGTTCTCGTGCCCGGCTTCATCGGCGCAGGACTGGCGGGCGAGGTGGTGACGCTCGGCCGCGGCGGGAGCGACCTCACCGCTGCGGTGCTTGGCCGCGCCCTCGATGCGAGCGAGGTGGTGCTGTGGAAGGACGTGCCGGGCTGCATGACCGCCGACCCGCGCATCGTTCCTGACGCGCGCGTGGTGGCCACGCTCGACGCGCGCGAGGCGTCCGAGCTGGCGTACTACGGCGCCCGCGTGCTGCATCCGCGCACGCTCGTCCCGCTGCGCGCGGGCACGAAGCTGCGCATCAGGCCCTTCGCCGACGCTGCCGCGGCGGGCACGACGATCGTGGCGGGGCGCGCGGTGGGCGGCTCGCCGGTGCGCGCCATCTCGGCCATCGCGCAGCAGGCGCTGGTGACGGTGAGCGGCAACGGGATGCTCGGCGTGCCGGGCATCGCGGCGCGCGTCTTCGGCGCGCTCGCCGCCATCGGCGTGTCTGTTTCGATGATCTCGCAGGCATCATCCGAGCATTCCATCTGCTTCACCGTGCCGGCGAGCCGCGCGGACGAGGTGGTGGCGTCGCTGCGTGATGCGCTGGCGCACGAGATCGAGCGCGAGCAGATCGAAGGGGTGGAGCATTCCGACGGGCTCTCGACCATCGCCGTCGTGGGCTCGGGAATGGCGCACACGCCAGGCATCGCGGCGCGGATCTTCAGCGCGGTTGCCGCCGCCGGCGTGAACATCGCCGCCATCGCCCAGGGATCCTCCGAGCGCAACGTGTCATTCGTCGTCGAGGGGAGCGATACGCAGCGCGCGCTGCGCGCCATCCACGACACCTTCCATCTCGGGAAGGTCGGAGGCGGACGCGCGGCACGGCGCGGCGCGCCGACGGATCTCGTCCTCCTCGGCACCGGCCGCATCGGACGCGCCCTCATCGGACAGATCTCCGCCATGCCCAAGCAGGGGCCGCATGCGCTCCGCGTGGTGGGGCTGATCGACAGCTCCGGCTATCTGTTCGATGCGCGAGGGCTGAGCGACCGCCGTCTCGACGCCCTCGTGCGGGCGAAGGAAAGCGGAACGAGCCTGTCGCGGGCGAAGGACGGCAGGCCGGGATCGGCGCGCGACGCCGTGGAGTTCATGGCGGGCCACATGCTGAGCCGCCCCGTGCTCGTGGACATCGCCGGCGGCGACACGACCGATGCGCTCCTCGCCGCGGCGGGACATGGAATGCACCTGGTGCTCGCCAACAAGGTGCCGCTGGCGGGCGACGCGCGCACGGCGCGGCGGATTCTCGAGGAGGCGCGCAGCAATGGCCGGCGCGTGTTGCACGAGGCGACGGTCGGGGCGGGACTCCCCGTGATCGACACGATCCAGCAGCTCGTCCTCTCGGGCGATCGCGTCGACACGATCGACAGCTCGCCCTCCGGAACGATGGGCTACCTCTTCAGTGAGATGGGGCGCGGCCGCTCCTTCTCGCACGCGGTGCTGGCGGCGATGTCGCTCGGCTACACCGAACCGGATCCGCGTGATGATCTCGGTGGCACCGACGTGGCGCGAAAAGGGCTGATCCTCGCGCGCATGCTCGGCTACGCCGGCGAGTTGCGCGACGTCGCCGTGGAATCCCTCGTGCCGCCGGCGCTGATCACCGTGTCGCGCGAGGAGTTTCTCGCCGCCCTTCCCGGCTGCGACGCGCACTGGGCCGTGCGCGTCGCCGCCGCCGACGCGGCTGGCGAGGTGCTCCGCTACCGCGCGCGCTCGACACGAGGCGGTGTGAAGGTCGGCCTCACGAGCGTGCCGCGCTCCAGCGCGCTCGCGTCGCTCGACGGCACCGACAACCTCTTCGCCTTCCGCACGGCGCGCTACCACGAGCGACAGCTCATCGTCTCCGGACCGGGCGCCGGCGCGGCGGTCACCGCCGCGGGCGTCCTCGGCGACGTGCTTCGCATCGTGGCCACATGAGCGACGCGAAGACATTCCGGCACGCCACGGCGTCGGCGCCGGGCGGCATCGGCAACATCGGCCCCGGGCTCGACGTCCTGGGTTGCGCGCTGGCCGGTCCGCGCGACGAGGTCACCGTCATCTGGAGCGAGATGCCGGGGATCACCATTCGCAGCACTGGCCATCCCGACCTGCCGGCCGACCCGGAGCGGCACACCGCCGCCCTCGCCGCGGCGGCCGTCCTGCGTGCTGCGCAGGCGCGGGGAGTGGCGGTCCCGCCGGGTCTCACCCTCGATGCGCGCAAGGAGCTCCCGCTGCTGGGCGGCCAGGGGGGAAGCGCGGCGTCCGCCGTCGCGGGCGCCGTCGCCACGAATGCGCTCCTCGGCCATGTCCTCGGCGAGACCGAGCTGCTGCAGTGCTGTCTCGCCGCGGAGGAGGTCGTCGCCGGCCGGCACCTGGACAACATCGCCCCATCGCTGCTCGGCGGCATCGTGCTCGTGCGCGCGCTCGATCCGATCGACATCGTGCGTCTTCCCGTACCTGGCGGGCTGCGCATCGTCATCGCGCAGCCGGCGCAGCGGCTGGCCACCTCGCAGGCGCGCGGCGTGCTGCCGGTCACCGTCACCCGTGCGGTCGCGCAGCACCAGATGGCGCAGGTGGGCGCGATGGTGGCCGCCTGCTTCACGGGCGACGTCGCGCTCTTCGGCCGGGCCGTCGACGACCGCATCGCCGAGCCGGCGCGCAGCGCTCTCATGCCGGGCTTCGCCGACGCCAAGCGCGCCGCGCTCGCGGCGGGGGCGCTCGGTGCTTCCATCTCCGGCGCCGGGCCCAGCGTGTTCGCCGTCGTCGGCGACGAGACGACGGGGCACGCCGTGGGCTGCGCAATGACGGCGGCGTACGCGCGGATCGGCGTCGCGTGCACCGCGCGTGTCACCACGATCGACGAGCAGGGCGCCATCACGCGCGCGACATGATTCCGCACCATGCAACGATGCAGTGCCCCCCGATGAGGAAGCCATGACCGTCCGCTGCGTCTCCTGTTCCGCGAGCTATCCGGATACCACGCCGCTCGCCACCTGCGCCGCCTGCGGCGGGATGCTCACCGTGGAGCACGAGCCGCCGGCGGAGTCCGGCGCCACACTACGCGCGCGCTTCGACGGGCGAACAGGCAATGTCGTGATGCGCGGACGCCCCGCCGAGCGTTCGGGGGTGTGGCGCTTCCGCGAGCTGGTTCACCCGAGTGCCATGGACGATGCAGTGAGCCATCCCGAGGGGAACACCCCACTGCTCGAGCGCGCCGCCATCGCGGCGCACGCGGGCGTCGAGGCGCTCTGGCTCAAGCACGAGGGGCACAATCCCACCGGGTCATTCAAGGATCGCGGCATGACGGTGGCCGTGACGCAGGCACGGCGCGTCGCGGCGCGCGCGGTGGCCTGCGCGTCCACGGGCAACACGTCGGCGTCGCTGAGCGCCTATGCCGCCCAGGCGGGGATTCCCGCGTACGTCCTCGTGCCCCAGGGCAAGGTCTCGTCGGGCAAGCTGGCACAGACGCTCGCCTATGGCGCGCGCATGCTGCACATCGACGGCGACTTCGACGACTGCCTCCGCCTCACGCGCGAGGCCTCCGAGCGGCTCGGCGTCTATCTCGTCAACTCGGTGAACCCCTTCCGCATCGAGGGACAGAAGACGATCGTGCTCGAGCTGCTCCAGCAGCTCGGGTGGAGCGCACCTGACTGGATCGCCCTCCCCGCGGGGAACCTCGGGAACACCGCCGCCTTCGGCAAGGCGCTGCGCGAGGCCCTTGCGTTCGGCCTGATCGACAGGATCCCGCGACTGCTCGCCGTGCAGGCCTCCGGCGCCTCCCCCTTCGCGCAGGGCTTCCGCGGCGGGTTCGCCGAGCGCGTGCGGGTGCGCGCCGAGACGGCGGCGACTGCCATCCGCATCGGCGATCCAGCGTCGTGGGACCGCGGTGTGGAGGCGATCACGGCGACGCGCGGCGAGGTGGTGGCGGTGAGCGACGAGGAGATCTTCGCCGCCAAGCGGGTGATCGACGAGGCCGGGGTGGGATGCGAGCCGGCGAGCGCGGCGAGCGTGGCCGGCGTGCGCGCGCTGGTGGCGCGCGGCGTGATCGCACCGACGGACACCGTGGTGGCGGTGCTCACCGGCCATCTGCTCAAGGATCCCGACGCGGTGGTGGCGAGGACTGGCGAGACGCGGGTGCTCGCGCCGGCCGACGTCCTTCGCACACTCGAGCGCGAGCTGGCCTAGACGCGCGCGGCTGCCGCGCTACGAGGCCCGCCGCTTCTTCGCGCTCTTGGCGCGCGTGGATTTGGCGCGCGAGGTTGGCGCCTTCTTCGTCGTGGACTTCTTCGCGGCGCGCTTCTTCGTCGACGTCGAGGCGAGGCTCTCCTGCAGGCGCGCGACGAGATCGATCACCTTCGTCCGCTCGGGCTTCTCGTCGACCTCGGCGTCGGGGATCTTCTTCCCCTTGAGCTTCGCCTTCACCAGCGCACGAAGCTTCTCCTCGTACTCGTCGTGGTACTTGGCGGGATCGAACGACTCCGCGAGGTTGCCGATCAGCTGCTCCGCCATCGCCAGCTCCTGCGGGCGCACCTTCTGCTCCTCGGCATCGGGGAAGTTGAGATCCGCGGGGGGCACGAGCTCCGCCTCGAAGCGCATGATCTCCAGCACGAGCGCATCGCCGATGGGACGCACGGCCACGAGATGCTCCTTCTGCCGCAGCGTGAGCTTGCCGATCCCCACCATCCCGGTGCTGTCCAGTGCCTCGCGCAGCAGCGCGTACGGCTTCTCGCCCCCCTTCTGCGGCACGATGTAGTACGGGGTGTCGAAGTAGCGCGGATCGATCTCGTCGGACTTCACGAAATCCATCATCTCCACCGCCTTGCTCGACGGCGTCCGCACCTTCGCCAGCTCCTCGGGGGTCACGACGACGTACTTCCCCTTGGTGTACTCGTAGCCCTTGACTATCTCGTTCCAGGGAACGACCTCGCCGTCCACGGGACACACGCGCTCGTACTTGATGGGCGTGAGGTCCTCTTCGTGCAGCTGACGGAAGCTGGTCCGCTCGGCGGCGCGGACCGCGCTGGCGAGCGAGACGGGGATGTGCACGAGCCCGAAGGTCAGGGCGCCAGTCCATATGGAAGCCATGTCCCGTGTCTATGCAGAGGGCGTGCTCTCCACTACTTCTCCACACCCATCAACATTCGCGTGCGACAGCGCCAGGGGCTGGCCTGCTCGCGACTCGGCTGGTCCGCCGCCCTCGACCCGCGCAGGTGGCCGCGCGGGGGACCGCCGGATGCTCCTCTGGCGCCCGCTGATGCGGCAGGACTCGCCTGCCGCGGAGCGTGTTGCCCTCCGCCAACTGTTCGAGCGGCCGCGCAAGGCATCCGCTGCACGGCACGCCGAACCCCTCGTTGTGTGCACCCGGCGCGAATGCGCGTTCAGCGCGACGGAACGCATGAACCGTCAGCGATGCGCTCCGCGCGGCCGTCGGCCTCGGGCGCACAGCGGGCTGCGTCTGGCGTGCAACGCGGTCGAATGTACCGATGGCGCAGGGCGTCCAGGCATTGGAAGGGCGAAACGAGCGAGCAGGCGACGGGCGATCGTGGCGAGATGCCAGCTTCGGCGAGCCAGACGGCTGAAAGAACAGATCAGCTCACTAAGAGCGCCGGCAAGGTGACCCTTGACTCCGCCGAGGGAGCTGAAAGCTCTGCCGAGACGGCGTGGAGTTCTGTCACGCTTGCCTGGAGGCCTGTTGAGACGACAGGAGCCCCTCCCGAGCTGACCTCGACCGCTCCCGCGCTGACCTCGGCCGTCGCCGCGATGACCGCGATCGCCGCCGCGATGACCGCGACCACCGCCGCGATGACCGCGATCACCACCGCGATGACCTCGACCACCGCCGCTCTGACCTCGACCACCGCCGCTCTGACCTCGACCGCCGCCGACCTGGCCGCGACCACCGCTGCGATGACAGAGACCACCCGGTTCTTCGATTACTACCATCGGCGCGGTGACGCGACTGCCGGCTCGATGACGGCAACCGCCTCGGGCGTAGCGGCAACCAATGAGCGTGTAACGCTGACCGGCCGCCGCTCCATGGTGATCTCCGCGCATCTCACCTCGACCTGAGTGCGCTTGCGTGCAGGCAGGGTGCACGCGACAGCGATCACCGGCTCGCTGACCCACACCAGAGTTCACCTTACCCAGTCCGGTCGGCGCGCGACCCTGGTCATCCTGCACTTCACGCCTACCGATTCGCGTGCCTCACCCCGGGGCCCCGGACCATCAAGCCCGATCCGGGCGACCCCGCTCGTCGAGCCCCGATGCATCGCGAGGCCGCTGTGCTCAGGGCACCCAGTCGGCGATGAAGAGATTCGTCTCGCCAGCCTTGGCGTCGTGCCGGTTCGAGGCCCACACCAGCGACTTCCCGTCCGGGCTGAACATCGGAAAGCCGTCGAAGGTCTCGTGCGTGGTGACCTGCTCCAGCCCCGTGCCGTCGAGATTGACCAGGAAGAGGTCGAAGTTGCCGCTGCGGGGCTGCTTGTAGTTCGACGAGAAGATGATGCGCCCGCCAGGCGCCCATGAGGGCCCGAAGTTCGCCCCGCCGAGCTGCGTGATCTGCCGCTGGTCGCTCCCGTCGGCGTTCATGATCCAGAGCTCCATCCGGTTTGGACGCACGAGGCGCTGCGCCAGGAGGTCGCGATAGGTGGTGAGGGCAGAATCTGCGGGGTGCCAGGCGCGATAGACGATCTTGGTGCCGTCGGGGGACCACCAGGGACCACCGTCGTACCCCGGCTGGGAGGTGAGCCGCCGGACCTCGGTGCCGTCCACGTTCATCGTATAGATGTCCAGGTCGCCGTCCTTCAGCGAGGTGAAGACGATCTTTCGGCCGTCGGGCGAGACCACCGCCTCCGCCGTGTAGACGCCGTAGTTCGTCAGGCGGCGCAGGTCGGATCCGTCCGGGCGTGCCGAGTAGATGTCGAAGGGGTCGAGCCGCCAGACATAGCCCTTGGACGGGTCGGGCTTCTCGGGGCAGGCCCGCTCACCGGCATGCGACGATCCGAACAGGACCCGCTGGTCGTTGGCGTAGAAGAACCCGCAGGTGGTCTTGCCAGTGCCGGTGGAGACACGGTGGAGATCCGAGCCGTCGACGTTCATGACGAACTCCTGGTCGCAGCTCCGTCCATCTCTCGTGCTCTGGAAGACCAGCCGGCGGCCGTCGGCGCTGAAGTAGGCCTCGGCATTCTCGCCGCCGTTCGTGAGCTGGCGAAGGTTGCGCAGATGCGACTCGGCAGGCTCGGGCTGGACGCTGTCCGGATGCCGGTATCCCAGAGCTGTACAGCCGAGCGAGAGGCTGGCGGCGAGCAGGACAAAGTGGCGCTGGCGGATCTTAAACATTCTGTTACCGTGGGGTTCGCGAGCGGCGGATCGGTGATGCGGCGCGCGGCGCAATGGGGCGCGGCGTCACCCGGCGAAGTCGGCAGCGAAGGGGGGAGCGGGTTGAACCCGTGCCGGACGGACTCGGCAAGACGTTGCGCTTCAACGGCTTTCATCGCCTCGCCCCACTCGCCGGCGCGATATGAAGCTACGACCGCGCCGAAGTGGCGGCCTCATGTTACGCTCCGGCGGCGTGGAGTAACGGTCGAGTGACACAGAAACTTTAGCATGCCCCCCAGTCACCGCAATACAAGTGTTGGTTCGCGTCGTGGGCGCTGATGCTCCGAATGCGGGCCGCGGGCG
>JBBQJC010000033.1:0-38551 GCA_038325515.1 Gemmatimonadales bacterium
GCGTCCTCCACACCTGGTGGTCCTCGTCGCCGTACGACGGCCAGTCCTGGGTGACGAAGGTCGCGGGCGCGGGGGCGTGCAGGTGGCTGCAGAGGGCGGCGTCGTTCATGGGATGGCTTGTGGCCCGGGGGGATAAACGAAAGGCGGCCCGTGTGAGATCACACGGGCCGCCAGGACGAACAGAGGGGTGAGCTGCTACCTCACCGCATGCCTCCGCCGCCGGCCCGTGAGGGTCGGATAGGCGTAATAGCGATACGCGCGGGAGAAGGTGCTCACGGGAGATAGATGGCGAATGGGGCGATGAGAAGTCAAGGGGAGGGCTAGTAGTAGTAGCCGAAGATGATCGCCATCTCGTCCTCGCTCGTGAGCCCGAAGCCGATCGCGCGCGTCGTGGTGTTGTTCCACGTGACGACCGAGCGGAGCCCCTGCCCCTTTTCCAGCACGATCGGGACGGGGAAGGTGATCAGCGCGGGATGTTCCCAGTCGGTGTTGGAGTAGACGACCTCGCCGTCGCGCGCGCCCCCGACGAGCCTGATCTGGAACTGCTCGCCGCGCGCGTGCATGTGCGAGGTGAGCGCCACGATCGTCGTGCGCGCGCCGAAGGTGAAGGACTTCTCCACGGTCGTGCGCTGCCCGGCCGGCAGCGAGAAGCTCGTGTTACTCAGGTTGAGCGTGGAGACGACGTGCTGCACCTGCGCCAGCGGCACCGTATAGAGGTTGGCGTAGGCCTCGCCCGGCACGACCGACGTCGTCTTGTTCGCGTAGTGGACGTTGAGGTCGATCGCCGCGCTCGCGGGGAGCCGGAGCGCGGTGCCGGCGGGAAATGTGTAGCTGCTGCGCTGCGCCATCGAGCCGCCGAAGAAGACGTGGTACGCCATCGGCAGCATCGCCAGCAGGTTCAACGTCCCGTCGGGCATGCGGATGTCGCGCACGACGTCGGGCGCGGGGAGCAGCGCGGGCGACGCCAGGGCCGCATCGTTGAAGGTGTAGAGCAGGAAATGGTGGCTGAACGGCCGCATCGACGTCTCGATGCGCGAGACGTAGATGTCGCTCGGATTGCCAAGCTTGCGGTACACGAACAGCTCGCGCTCGAAGGTCGCGGCGACGTCGAACCGATCGACCTTCAGCTGGAATCCGGTGCCGGCGGGGGGAGCGGGGAGCGGCGCGAAGGGCAGCGCCGTCTGGGGGGTGCGGTCGGCGAGGAGGCTCGCGTCGGCCACCATGCCCGTCCGAGGCGCGCCGGCGGCGATCCACTGCCGCACGTACTCGAGCACGCCGACGCTGAGCCCCGCCGTCCCGGTGGGCATCGGGTTCCCGTAGTCGGAGGCGTGATGTCCGGCCGGGAAGACGAGCTTGTGATACAGCAGGCTCGAATCGGGCTTGCCGGGCATGACGCGCTTCAATCCGTCGTTCGCGGCATTGCCGTTCGTCGGGCGAGCGCCGACGAGCTGGTCGTACGCGACGTCGGGGGAAAGCGAGAGCCCGCCGTCGGGCGCGCTGCCGGCGTGACATCCCGACGCCGTGCAGCTCGGCGCGAGGACCTGCGCCTGGATCCGGGCGAAGCTGGCGGTGCCCTCGGCGAGGGGCGGCCCCGCCGGGGGCGCGCCGTCGCCGCTCGCGCCGCACCCGAGGAGCAGGGCGGCGAGCGCGAGCGAGCAGGTGATCCCGGCGCGCGCGCTCACGAGACGCGCGCCGGCGCGTCGCCCGGCTGCGTGCGTTCCATCACCTCGGCCGGTCGCTCCTCGGCCGGCGCTTCGGCGAGCATCGCCGCGGCCAGCGCGGCCGGTCCGGAGGGGAGGTGGGCGCCGCGCGTCTGCCGGACGAGGGTCAGAATGGTGTAGACCGCCACCGGCTCGTCGTCCTGGTTCGTCACCTCCACGTCCCAATGCACGACCCCCTGCGGCACCTGCCCCTCGCGGTCCTCCTTCTCCGTCTTCTGCTTACAGGTGAGGCGCGCGCGGATCGTGTCGCCGATGTACACGGGCTTCACGAATCTCAGCCCCTCCAGCCCGTAGTTGGCGAGCACCGGGCCCGGTGCCGGATCGACGAACAGCCCCGCCGCGGCGGAAAGGACGAAGTAGCCGTGCGCCACGCGCTTCTCGAACAGCGAGCTGCGCGCCTCGATGTCGTCCATGTGCGCGTAGAAGAAGTCCCCCGAGATGCCGGCGAAGCTCACCACGTCGCTCTCCGTGATCGTGCGCCGGTGGGTGAGCAGCGTCTCGCCGATCTCGAGCTCGTCGAAGTACTTGCGAAAGGGGTGAATGCGATCCCGCTTCTCGTCGGCCCCCTTGCTCCACTCGTGCGTCACCGCGGCGACGGTCTGCGGCGAGCCCTGCACCGCCGTCCGCTGCATGTAGTGCAGCACGCCGCGCACCCCGCCCATCTCCTCGCCCCCCCCGGCGCGCCCGGGACCGCCGTGCACGAGGTGCGGCATCGGCGAGCCGTGGCCCGTCGATTCCTTCGCACTGTGGCGGTTCACCACCATCAGGCGGCCATGATACGCCGCGGTGCCGAGCACCAGCTCGCGCGTCACGTCGTCGCGCGTGGTGAAGAGCGAGCCGACGAGGCTGCCCTTCCCCAGCTTCGCCAGCTCGATCGCCTCGCCGACCGACTCGTACGGCATCAGCGTGTTGACCGGACCGAACGCCTCGACGTCGTGCGGCTCGGTGCGGTCGAAGGGCTTGCCGTTGTACAGCAGCGTCGTGGGATAGAAGGCGCCCTTGTCGGGGTCGGCACCGATGACGTCGAGCGTCCCCTCGCCGCCGAACAGCAGCTCGGTGGCGGCGCGCAGCTTCTCGGCGTTGGCGCGCACCTCCTTCAACTGTCCGCGGCCGGCGAGAGGGCCCATCCGCACTCCTTCGACCGTGGGATCCCCGACCTTCACGCCGGCCAGCCGCTTCGTGAGTGCAGCGCTCACGTCGCCGACGAGATTCGCCGGGACGAAGGTGCGGCGGATGGCCGTACACTTCTGCCCCGCCTTCACCGTCATCTCGCGCACGACCTCCTTCACGAACAGGTCGAACTCCTCGGTGCCCGGCGTCGCGTCGGGCCCGAGCATCGAGAAGTTGAGCGAGTCGGCTTCCTGATTGAAGCGCACGTTGTGCCCGAGGATCGCCCGGCCGCTCTTGAGCATGAGCCCAGTGGTTGCCGAGCCGGTGAAGGCGACGGAATCCTGGCAGTCGAGGTGGTCGAGCAGGTCGCCGGCGCTGCCGCAGATCAATTGAAAAGTGCCCGCCGGCAGCAGCCCCGACTGCACCATCGACTTCGCGACGGCTTCGGTGAGGAAGCTCGTCACCGTCGCCGGCTTCACGATGCTCGGCACTCCAGCGAGAAAGGAGGTCGCGAACTTCTCGAGCATCCCCCAGACCGGAAAGTTGAAGGCGTTGATCTGGACCGCGACCCCTTCCATCGGGACGCAGATGTGGCGGCCGATGAAGCTCCCCCCCTTGCTGAGCGCCTCCGGCCCGCCGTCCACGTAGTAGGTCTCATCGGGAAAGTCGCGCCGCCCGCGGCTCGCGTAGGCGAACAGCGTCCCGAAGCCGCCGTCGATATCGATCCAGGAGTCGCCCTTCGTGGCGCCCGTCCAGCTGGACACCCGGTAATACTCTTCCTTCCGCGCCGTCAGGTACTGCGCGAGCGCCTTGAGGATGCGGGCGCGCTGATGGAAGGTCAGCGTGCGCAGCGCCGGCCCACCGACGGTGCGCCCGTACTGGAGCATCGCCTTGAAGTCCAGCCCCTCGCTCGACGCCACGCCGACCTCGGCGCCGGTGACGGCATGGAACAGCGGGGTGCCATTTCCGGTGCCCTGTATCCACTGGCCGAGGGCGTAGTTCTCGAGACGCGTCACGGTTTGATCTCTCTCCAGGTCGTGTAGCTCATCTCCTGCAGCGCGCGGTGGGCGGGCACCTCGCGCAGGGGCTCCACGGCGCGCAGCGATGCGTGCAGCCGCTGGGGCAGGGCGCGATACAGGGCGGTCCCGCTCGTCTTCCACGCGAGCATCTCGTCGGTGACGTCCTTCACGATCTTCGCGGGATTCCCCACCACGACCTTCCGCGGCGGGATCTCCATCCCCGCGGGGACGAAGCAGAGCGCCCCCACCACGCAGCCCGCGCCCACCACCGCGTTGTCCATGATCACCGCGTTCATCCCGACCAGCGCGTTCTCCCCGATGCGCGCGCCGTGCACGATGGCGCCGTGGCCGATGTGCGCGCTCCGCTCCAGCACGACGGTCACGCCGGGGAACATGTGGATGGTGCAGCTCTCCTGCACGTTGCAACCGTCCTCGATGACGATCCCGCCCCAGTCGCCGCGGATCGCCGCCCCCGGGCCCACGTACACGTCGCGCCCGATGATCACGTTGCCGGTGATCGTCGCGTTCGGATGGACGAAGGCACTCTCGTGCACCACCGGCACGAAGCCGTCGAAGGAGAAGATGTTCGGCACCTACACGCGCTCCAGCACGGTGGCCATCCCCTGCCCCACGCCGATGCACATCGTCGCCAGCGCGTAGCGCTTGCCGGTGCGCTGCAGCTCGTGCGAGGCGGTAAGGAGCAGCCGCGCCCCGCTCATGCCGAGCGGATGCCCCAGGGCGATCGCGCCGCCGTTCGGATTGACGCGCGGATCGTCGTCGGCGACGCCGAGCTCGCGCAGGCAGCCGAGCGCCTGCGCGGCGAAGGCCTCGTTCAGCTCGATGACGTCCACCTGATCGAGGGTGATCCCCGCCAGCTCCAGCGCGCGGCGCGTGGCCGGCACCGGTCCCAGTCCCATGACGCGCGGATCCACGCCGGCGACGGCCGTCGAGACGATGCGCGACATCGGCGTGGCGCCAATCTGGACAGCCCCGTTGGCCGAGGAGATGAGCAGCGCCGCAGCGCCGTCGTTGAGCCCCGACGAGTTCCCCGCGGTGACGCTCCCCTGCCCATCGGTGCGGAAGGCGGGGCGCAGCTTCGCGAGGATCTCGTCCGTCGTCTCGGGGCGAATGAACTCGTCGGTGTCGACGACCTTCGCCACCCCCTTTCGCTGCGCGATCTCCAGCGGCACGATCTCGATGGCGAAGCGCCCCGCGCTGCGTGCCGCGGCCGCCTTCTGCTGCGAGCGCACGGCGAAGGCGTCCTGGTCGGCGCGGCTGATCCCGTACTGCGATGCAACGTTCTCGGCCGTCTGCCCCATCGAGTCCACGCCGTAGCGCTGCTCGAGCGCGGGGTTGATGAAGCGCCAGCCGAGGCTCGTGTCGAAGAGCTGCACGTCGCGCGCGAAGGGCTTGCTCGCCTTGCTCATGACGTACGGCGCGCGCGTCATGTTCTCCACCCCGCCGGCGACGTAGAAGTCGGCTTCCCCCAGCTTGATCCCGCGCGCCGCGTGCGCCGCGGCGCTCATCCCCGAGGCGCAGAGACGATTCACGGTCTCGCCGGGCACGCTGGTGGGGAGCCCGGCGAGGAGGAGCGCCATGCGCGCCACGTTGCGGTTGTCCTCGCCCGCCTGGTTGGCGCACCCGAGGATGACGTCGGTGATGCGGGCCGGGTCGAGCGTCGGGTGCCGGGCGACGAGCCGGGCGATCACGTGCGCCGCCATGTCGTCGGCGCGCACCTCGCTCAGCTGTCCGCCGATGTTGCCGACGGCGGTACGGACTCCGTCGAGGATGTATGCGTCAGTCATGTTCGAATGTCTGGTTGTCCCTGCGAGACCAGGCCTGAAAAGAACAGCGGGAGACGAATCGGTCGAATGCCACAAAGGTGCCCAATGAACTTGCGATCAACGTCGCTCCGCGGCCGCACCAGGACGGTCACACCACGAGTGGAACTAGAAGATGACCATCCGCACTTTCCAGCCCGAAGCTGGCCTGAGGCACCATTCGGCATCCTTCGCAGGATTCGAGGAATTCGTCCTCCCGCTGTTTCGGAGTTCGAAGCACCACTCACTCGTGCCTCTCCTTCGTCCGGTACACCGTCCCCCGGAACAGGGCCACGATCTCCCCTCCCTCCCTCCGGACCGTCACCCGGTAATACCCCAGCCGAGCGCTTCCGCTCTCTTCCTCGGCCGTCGCCACGAGCCGGTCGCCGGCGCGCACGGCGGCGGGATAGGAGATCGAGTTGTCGATCGCGACGGTCACCACCTCACCCTGGTTGCAGGCGAAGGCCATCGCGCTGTCGGCGAGCGAATACACGATCCCGCCGTGCGACACCCCGAACCCGTTCAGCATGTCGTCTCGCACGGTCAGGCGCAGCGTGCATCCCCCGGGCGAGAGGGACTCCAGCTCGATCCCCAGCCAGCGGCTGAAGCTGTCGCGCTCCAGCATCCGCTCCACGCTCACGCCGGCAGCAGCGGCAACCCGTCGGCGACTCGCCGGCGGAGCAAGGGGCTCGGGCGGTAGCGGTCCTCCGCATACTCCGCGTGCAGCCGCTCGAGCCTCGCGAGCACCTCGGCGGCGCCGATCTCGTCCCCCCACGCGAGCAGACCCTTGGGATAGTTCACCCCCCTGGTCATCGCCGTCTCGATGTCGTCGGCCGACGCGACGCGCATGTGGACGGCGTCGATCGCCTCGTTCACGAGCATGGCGAGCACGCGGTCGACGATGAGGTGGCCGAGCTCGCGATCCTCGGTGGGCTCCGGCTTCACCGCGCCGGCGCGGTAGTCGAAGTAGCCGCGCTCCCGCTTGCGTCCGTACAGGCCGGCTTCCACGAGTCGCCGCTGCGTGAGCGACGGGCGATAGCGCGGGTCGTAGAAGAACGCCTCGAACACGCTCGTGGTCACCGCGTAGTTCACGTCGTTCCCGATGAAATCCATCAGCTCGAACGGCCCCATGCGGAAGCCGCCCAGCTCGCGCATCGCCCAGTCGATGGTCGGCGCGTCGGCGATCCCCTCCTCGAGGATGCGGAGCGACTCGCCGTAGTAGGGGCGCGCGATCCGGTTGACGATGAAGCCGGGCGTGTCGGTGGTGACGACGGCCAGCTTCCGCCACTCCTCCACGAGCGAGCGCGCATGCGCCGTCACCCACTCGTCGGTGGTGATCGCCGGCACGATCTCGACGAGCGGCATCACCGGTGCCGGATTGAAGAAGTGGATCCCGATCACCCGCTCGGCGCGGCGGCACCCCCCGCCGATCGCCGCGACCGAGAGCGACGAGGTGTTCGTCGCCAGGATGCAGTCGTCGCGCACCACCGACTCGAGGCCGGCGAACAGGGCGCGCTTCACGGCGAGATCCTCGAGCACCGCCTCGATGACCAGTCCGCACCCGGCGAACGCGGCGTAGCCGGCGCCGAGGTCGCCCGCGTCCTCGATGCGCGCGAGGATCGACTCCGCGTCGGGTGCGTGGAGGCGCCCCTTCTCGACGTCGCGCGCCAGCGCCTTGGCCACGCTCGCGCGGGCCTTCTCCACAGCGGCGGCGTTCGCGTCGCCGAGCACGACCCGGTGGCCGGCGGCGGCGGCCACCTGCGCGATGCCGCTTCCCATGGCGCCCGCGCCGACGACGCCGACCACCAACCTCGCTTCCGTCGTCATCACCGCCCCCTGAAGACCGGCTTCCGCTTCTCCACGAAGGCGCGGACGCCCTCCGCGTAATCGTCGGTCCGTCCCGCCTCCCGCTGCAGCGATTCCTCGAGCGCGAGCTGCTCGTCGAGACCGTTGGCGAGCGCGGCGTTGAACGCGCGCTTGGTGAGCCCGATGCCGCGCGTGGGCAGACAGGCCAGCCGCCGCGCGATGTCGAAGGCGACGTCGCCGAGCACCGCGCCCGGCACCACGTCCCACACGAGCCCCCACTCCTTCGCCCGCGTCGCGTCGAGCTTCTCGCCGAGCATGACCATCGCCGCCGCGCGCTGCAGCCCGACGATGCGCGGCAGGATGAAGGTCCCCCCGCTGTCGGGGATCAGCCCGATCTTGCCGAACGACTGGACGAAGGTGGCGTCCTCCGACGCGAGCACCACGTCGCAGGCGAAGGCGAGATTGGCGCCGGCCCCCGCCGCCACGCCGTTCACCGCGCACACGACGGGCTTCTCGAGCGTGCGGATCGCCCTGATGATCGGATTGTACTGCCGGCCGACGACCTCGCCGAGATCGGGCATTGCCCCGCCCTCCACGGGCAGCACCTCGGCCAGATCCTGACCGGCGCAGAAGGCGCGCCCGGTGCCGGTGAGGAGGATCGCCCGCACCGCCTCGTCGCCCGCCGCGTCGCGGAGCGTGTCGAGAAGCGCCGCGGCCATCGCGGCGTTGAAGCTGTTGAGCACGTCCGGCCGCGACAGCGTCACGGTGAGCACCCCGTCGCGGAGCGCGGTCAGGATGAGCGGCGAGGCGGCGGGGGTGAAGGCGGTCGTGGGCGCGGTCATGTGGTGGCGTGTTGAGGTCCGCCCGAAAGATACGCGCGCGCCGGAAAGCCCGCAGGGCGCGCCTGGCGCTCCCTTTCGGCAGGCGCACGCGCCACATTTATGGAATGCCCACGTCGCGCGCCGCCGCCACCCCCCCGATCCGATGACGCCTCCCCTCCCCCCGCCTTCGCGCGCGCCCCGATCCGTGTCCACGGGCAGCCGCCGCAAGAGCGATGCGCCGGCGGTGGATCCCCGCTTCGACTGGCGGCGGATCGCCTACCACGTGCTGGTGTCGCGCGCGCTCGACGACCTGGAGGAGGCGACGAACCGGAACAAGGGCTCGGTGCCGCGCGAGCATCTCGTGCTCTACCAGTTCTCGGCGCGGGGGCACGACGTCGGCCAGGCGATCCTCGGGTCGCTGCTGGACGGACGCCACGACGGCGTCGGCGCGTACTACCGCTCGCGCCCGCTGCTGCTCGCCCTCGGCCTGTCGATCGAGGACGCACTGGGGAGCCCGCTGGGTCGCGCGGGAGGGTTCAGCGACGGCCGCGACATCGGCGTCGTCTGCAACATGCCGGGATGGGACGGCGCCACGGTGCTCCCGATGGCGGGCGACGTCGGCTCGCAGTACACGCCCGCGGCGGGGTGGGCCCAGGCCGTGCGCTACCACAGCGAGAGCCTGCTCGACGGGTCGTGGACGGGATCGATCGGCGTGGCGCTGGGCGGCGAGGCGTCGGTGGCCACCAACGGCTTCTGGAGCGCCCTCACCATGGCGACCACGCTGAAGCTCCCGATGCTGTTCTACATCGAGGACAACGGACTCGGGATCTCCGTGAAGGGCGAGATGCAGACGCCGGGGGGCAACATCGCCACGAACCTCGCGTCGTTCGGCAACCTGTTCATCCGCGACGGGGACGGCTGCGATCCTGCCCACGCCGCCGGGCTGATCGCCGAGTGCGTCGACCACGTGCGGGCCGGCGAGGGGCCGGCGCTGGTGCACCTGACCGTGCCGCGCCTCAGCAGCCACTCCGGCCCGGACAACCAGAAGGGCTATCGCAGCGACGAGGAGATCGCCGCCGACGCGGCGCGCGATCCCCTGCCGCGGCTGCGGTCGCAGCTCGTGCCGGCGTTCATGTCGGAGGAATCGTGGGCCGAGCTCGAGGCCGAGGTGGCGAGCGACGTGGAGCGCGGGCTGGCGGGCGCTCGCGCCCGTCCCGTCCCCGATGCCGCGGGGGTGAAGCGGTTCGTCTACGCGGAGGCTCCGCGCGAGGGCGACGCGACAGCGTTCGGCGGGCTGACGGCCGAGGAGCGCTCGGCGCTGCCGGGCAGCGAGACCCCCGCGGCAGAGGGCGACGTGGTGCGGCTCGCCGAGGCGGTTCGACGCACCCTTGCCTCGGAGCTCGCCGCGAACCCCAAGGTCGTCGTGTTCGGCGAGGACGTGGGGCGCAAGGGCGGCGTGCACCTCGTCACCGAGGGGCTGCAGAAGAGGTTCGGGGCGGACCGCGTCTTCGACACGAGCCTGTCCGAGGAGGGAATCATCGGCCGCGCGGTCGGGATGGCGATCTCGGGGCTGGTGCCGGTGGCCGAGATTCAATTCCGGAAGTATGCAGACCCGGCGCACGAGCAGCTCAACAACACCGGCACGATGCGCTGGCGCACCGCCAACCAGTTCGCCGCACCGATCGTCGTGCGCATGCCGGGCGGGTTCGGGAAGGACGTCGGCGACCCGTGGCACTCGCTGAGCGGTGAGGTGACGTGGGCGCACGCGTTGGGCTGGCAGGTGGCGATGCCGTCGAACGCCGCCGATGCGGTGGGGCTGCTGCGCACGGCGATGCGGAGCCCGAATCCGACGATCTTCTTCGAGCACCGCTCGCTGCTCATGACGAGCGACGGCAGCGCGCGCTATCCGGGCGACGACTACGTCATCCCCTTCGGCCGGGCGAGCCGCCTTCGCGCCGGCGACGGGGTGACCGTGGTGAGCTGGGGAGCGATGGTCCACCGCTGTCTCGAGGCAGCGGATGCGCGCGATGGCGACGTGGACCTTCTCGACCTCCGCACGATCGCGCCGTGGGACCGTGACGCGGTGCTCGAGTCGGTGCGCCGCACCGGCCGATGCCTCATCGTGCACGAGGACACGACGACCGCGGGCTTCGGCGCGGAGATCGCCGCGGTGCTGGCGCGCGAGGCGTTCTGGCATCTCGACGCGCCGGTCGAGCGCCTCACCGTGGACGACGTGCCGATGCCCTACCATTCCGTGCTGCTCGATGCGGTCCTTCCCGATGCACGGCGCATCGGAGAGCGGATCGACGCGCTGCTCGCAACCTGAGATTCGTCCGATGTCGCTCTCGCTCGTGCTGCTCGCCTCGCTTGCCGTCGCGCCGGCGGATACCGCCGGCCTTCCTCCCGACACCCTTCCCGCGGCGCACGTCACGGTGACGTTCGGCGGCGAGCCGGGGGAGGCGGTGCGCGTGCGCGATTTCGAGTTCGGGTTGACGAACGTGCCCGACACGAGACACCAGGGCGGTTCGAGCGCCGCGACGCAGGTGCGCATGACGCGCGAGCCCGACGCGCTCACCTCCGGACTCGCGAGCCGCGTCGCGAGCGGCGAGCGCATCCCGGAAGTCGTCGCGCGCCTGGAGCGCGCCGGGTCCGCGCCGATCGTGCTGCGGATGTTCGACGTGCAGGTCGTGTCGGAGCGTCTGCTCATCAATGGCGACAACGCGGCGCTCACCCAGCAACGGCTCGGGCTGGAGGAGTCCATCGCGCAGCTGACGGCCGAGCAGGGGGAGGCCGACCGGCAGCTCGCGGCGATCGAGTCGCTGGCGCGCGAGCGGCTCTCCCCTCCGCTCGAGGTGGCGCGCGTGCGCTCGAACGCTGCCGTCGTGGCGAAGCGGCTCGGCGCGCAGCGCCAGCGCATGGCGCTCGTGGAGGGGCAGCTCGCGCGCTGGGTGCCCATCCAGGAGGAGGTCGTGCTCTCCGCGTCGCGCACGACGGTGGAGTCGCGCTAGCTGGCGCGCGTCGCGAAGGGGCGCTTGACGATTCCGTCCGGATCGCCTAGACTGCGCCGAAGTCGCACCTCATCCAGGGAGCCGGTCCGTGAAGCTCGCAGCCTCTGTCACCCGCATCGACGCCAGCCGTCCGACCGTTCGCACGGTCGGGATGGGCGGCTTCGTGCCGGCAGACACCATGCGCGCAGGGTCCGGGTCCGTATAGCGGTTCGTCCGCCGAGACTCACGGGAGCGACGTCATCGCCCCGCCTGCGCAACGCCGCAGGCGGGGCGATTTCCATTTCCGCGCTCCCACCCGGACGACGACCGCGGGGGGGCGCCATGAACCAGGGACCAGCATGAGTACAGCTTCGGAGCCGCTCGTCATCGAGTCGCGGGAGCGAGCGGCGGCCCACGCCCCACTTCCCTCGCTCTGGGAGGCGGTGCGCGAGTCGCTGCGCGGCGCGCACGGCCGCGACTTCACCGAGGGACCCGTGGGACGCGCGATCTTCATCCTCGCCGTGCCGATGGTGCTCGAGCAGGTGATGGAGAGCGTGTTCGCCGTGGTCGACGTGTTCGTCGTCGCCCACCTCGGCGCCGACGCCGTCGCGACGGTGGGGCTCACGGAATCGTTCATGACCATCCTCTACGCGCTGGCGATGGGGGTGAGCATCGGCGCGGGGGCGATGATCTCGCGGCGCATCGGCGAGAAGAATCCCGAGGAGGCGGCGCACACGGCGGCGCAGGTGCTCCTCTTCGGCTTCGCGGTGTCCGTCGTGCTCGGCATCGCGGGCGCCGTCTTCGCGCGGCCACTGCTCGCGGTGATGGGGGGCTCGCCCGGCGTGCTCTCGCACGCGGATTTCACGCGCATCATGCTCGGCTGCAACGCGAGCGTGGTGATGCTCTTCCTGTTGAACGCCGTGCTGCGCAGCACCGGCGACGCGGCGATCGCGATGCGCGTGCTCTGGCTGGCGAACGGGATCAACATCGTCCTGGCACCCGCGCTCGTGCTCGGGCTCGGCCCCTTCCCGAGGCTCGGCATCGCCGGCGCGGCGATCGGCACGACGATCGGCCGCGGCACCGGCGCGCTCTACGCCCTGTCGCGGCTCGCCCACCCCGGCTCGCGGATCCAGCTCAGGAGGCGCCACTTCCGGCTCGACCCGGGGCTCATCGCGCGCGTCGTGCGGCTTTCCGGCTCGGCCACCTTCCAGGTGTTCATCGGGATGGCGAGCTGGATCGGGCTGACGCGGATCCTGGCGACCTTCGGGAGCGACGCGCTCGCCGGCTACACGATCGGCATCAGGATCGTGATCTTCGCCCTGCTGCCGAGCTTCGGGCTGGCCAACGCCGCGGCGACAATGGTGGGCCAGGCACTCGGCGCGAAGAAGCCGGAGCGCGCCGAGCACGCCGTGTGGAAGGCGGCGAAGTACGCGAGCGTCTTCCTCGGACTCGTGGGCGTGCTGTTCGTCGTGCTGGCCGGGCCGATCGTGCGGATCCTCACCCCGGAGCCCGAGGTGGCGCGCTACGGCATCGCCGCGCTGCGGACGATCTCGTGCGGGTTCGTGTTCTACGCCTACGGGATGACGGTGACGCAGTCGTTCAACGGCGCCGGGGACACGACGACGCCGACCTGGTTGAACCTGTTCGTCTTCTGGCTGCTGGAGATCCCGCTGGCGTGGCTGCTGTCCAAGACGTTCGGGATGGGGCCGCAGGGGGCGTTCCTGGCGATGACTATCGCGTTCTGCGTGCTCGCCGTGGCCGGGACGGTGCTGTTCCGGCGGGGGGGGTGGAAGACGCGGATGGTGTGACGGAGACAGGAATTAACGGCGAGACGCGGGGGACGAATACCACGAATTGTTCCGAGAGCTGCGGAATCAATCCGCTCGGGATGCCATGACGCGCGGTGAAACAAGGCGATGAAACGCGGGTTTGGGACCGACGTGGAGAAGTAGGCCCACGTCGAGGCTGGAAGCGCGGAGATAGTTCCAGAGTTGCCGCTTGTCCGCCGGGCCGAGGAGAGCGGACGCCTTCAGCTCGACGGCGAGCCGATGCTCGACGAGTCGATCGAGTCGAAAGAATCCTACCTCTTCGCCCTGGTAACGGACCTCGAGCGGAACCTCGGTACTCACCGCGAAGTTCCGGCGACGGAGCTCCATCGCCAGCGCGCGGCAATAGACGGATTCGAGAAAGCCGAATCCGAGCGTGTTGTACGTCTCATAGAAAGTGCCGACGACTGCATGCGCGAGCTTCCATTCGGGACACCCCACGGAATCATTCGGAATCTTTGGCTCCATTCGGAACATTCGTCATCCGCTGCTGCCCAAGCACCAGCGAACGAACGCGCCGCGAATCAGTCGATCGCTAGATCGCCTTGAACTGCTCGAACGGCTGCCGGCACGCACGGCACCAGCACACCGACTTGCACGCCGTCGACCCGAACTCGCTCCGCAGCTCGGTCTCGTACGACTCGCAGTACGGGCACTGCACCGCCGCCCGTGCCCGCATCAGCTGCACCAGCTCGCCGGAGCTGTCCGCCCGCGCCGGGGGGGCGATGCCGTAGGCCTTGAGCTTCGCTCGCGCCTCGGCGGGGATCCAGTCGCTCGTCCAGGGGGGCGAGTACGTGGTGCGCACGCGAGCGTGAGGCAGGCCGGCCCGCTCGAGCGCACAGAGAATGTCCTGCTCGATCACGAGGATCGCCGGGCATCCCGAATACGTCGGCGTCACCACCACCGTCACCGCGCCCGCGTCGTCGATCTCGACGTCGCGCACGATGCCGAGCTCGCGCACGCTCAACACCGGCACCTCGGGATCCATCACCGTGTCGAGCACGGCGAGGACCGACTCGCGCGTCGGCGAGAGCGCGCCGGGGATGCCAGCTACCACTTGGCGCCCGGATGCGACCGCGCGACGATCTGCATCTCGGCCAGCAGGTGCCCCAGCGCCTCGGTGTGCGCGCCGGCGCGTCCGCCGCGCGCATTGGCGAGCCGCGGCACGTCGTGCGGCAGGCTGAGCGTCGCGCGGGTCACGACGTCGCGCACGATCGCCTCCCACTGCGGCTTGAGCGCCTCCAGATCCACCCCCTCACCGCGCGCGAGCATCTCGCGATCCACCGCGTCGGGGGCGAACAGCTCGGCGGTATGACGCCACAGCTCGTCGAGCGCGCGCTGCGCGCGGCGATGGCTCTCCTCGGTGCCGTCGCCCAGCTTGAGCATCCATTCGCCGCTGTGGCGCACGTGGTACTTCGCTTCCTTCAGCGCCTTCGCCGCGATCGCCGCCAGCTCGGCGCCGGCGCTGCGCGAGAGCGCGTCGAGGGTGACGACGGCGTACACGTCGAACAGGAACTGCCGCGCGATCGTGAAGGCGAAGTCGCCCTTGGGCAGCTCCACGAGCAGGCAGTTACGGAACTCGATCGCCTCGCGGAAGTACGCCAGCGCATCCTCGTCACGCCCCTGCCCCTCCAGCTCGCCCGCGCGGCGCAGGAACATCGTCGCCTGGCCCAGCAGGTCGAGCGCGACGTTCGAGAGCGCGATGTCCTCCTCGAGGATCGGCCCGTGCCCGCACCACTCGGCCAGCCGCTGGCCGAGGACGAGGCGGTCGTCACCGAGGCGCAGGAGATACTCGAAGGGCGCGTTCGGCGCGGGCTTCGGCGCCGGCACGATGGAGGGGGGGGCCGCGACGCCGTCCGTCATACGCCGCGCACTCCGCGAGGCACCTTGTAGAACTGCGGATGGCGGTACGCCTTGTCGGCGCCGGGATCGAAGAACGGACCATTGTCGCCCGGCGACGAGGCCGTGATGGCCCCGGCGGGGACGACCCAGAGCGAGATCACCCCGCCGCGCCGCGCGTAGACGTCGCGCGCGTTCTGCAGCGCCTGCTCCGCATCGGTGGCGTGCAGCGAGCCGGCGTGCTCGTGCGGCGCCCCCTGCTCGCTCTGCGTGAACACCTCCCACACCGGCCACTGATTGTCGCCCAGCAGCGACGCCGCCTGCTCGGCCAGCGCGTCCTGGTTGATGATCGTGCTCGCCACGCTCACGCCGCCTCGCTGGCGCTGGCCGCGCGCTGCTTGGCCGCGTACGCGCTGGCCGCGTCGCGGACCCATCCCCCTTCGTCGTGCGCCGCGCGGCGCGCCTCGAGACGCTCGCGGTTACACGGCCCGTTGCCGCGGATCACCTGATTGAACTCCTCCCAGTCGATCGCGCCGAACTCCCAGTTCTCCGTCTCGGCATTGAACTGCATGTCGGAATCGGGGAGGGTGAGGTTCACCGCGAGCGCCTGCGGGACGGTCAGGTTGACGAAGCGCTGGCGTAGCTCGTCGTTCGTCTTCCGCTTCACCTTCCAGCGGATCAGCTCCGCCGAGTTGGGCGAGTCGGTGTCGCTCGGCCCGAACATCATCAGCGAGGGCCACCACCAGCGGTCCACGGCGTCCTGGATCATCGCCTTTTGCGCCGGCGTCCCGGTGGCGAGCACCGAGACGATCTCGTAGCCCTGCCGCTTGTGGAAGTTCTCCTCCTTGCAGACGCGGATCATCGCCCGCGCGTACGGCCCGTACGACGCCTTGGCGAGGATGGTCTGGTTGACGATCGCCGCGCCGTCGACGAACCAGCCGATCACTCCCATGTCCGCCCAGGAGAGCGTGGGGTAGTTGAAGATGCTGGAGTACTTCGCCGTGCCGTCGAGGAGCTGGCCGATCAGCTCGGCGCGGTCGACGCCGAGCGTCTCCGCGCCGCAGTAGATGTAGAGGCCGTGCCCAGCCTCGTCCTGCACCTTGGCGATGAGCGAGATCTTGCGACGCAGCGACGGGGCGCGCGAGATCCAGTTCCCCTCGGGCAGCATGCCGACCACCTCCGAGTGCGCATGCTGCGACATCATGCGGACGAGCTGGCGGCGATAGCGCTCCGGCATCCAGTCCTTCGGCTCGATGCTCTCGCCGGCGGCGATGCGCGCCTCGAAGGCGGCGAGCTTCGCGGGATCTTCGGCGGGCGGTGTGCGGGTCTGCGTCATGCGGTCGGCTCCGACTTGGCCCGCGAGCGGGCTCGGCAACGGGGTATCCAACGGCGAAGGCGAAGCGAGGCAACGCTTTGCCCAGCACTCGAATCTACACCGCAAACGACGGATCGGACAATCGACGTTCCCGCCCCCTCCCGCTTATCTTTTTCGCATGCTTACTCGACCAGCGACTCCGGGCACCAGCGTGGCGGGGGGGGACGTCTCCGTCACCGTCGCCGATGGGATCGGCACGATCCGCTTCTCCCACCCCAAGAGCAACTCACTGCCGGGCGCGCTGCTGCGCCGCCTGGCCGAGGCGATCACCTGGCTCGGACGCGATCCGGCGGCGCGCGTCATCGTGCTGCGCAGCGAGGGAACCGGTTCCTTCTGCGCGGGTGCCTCCTTCGACGAGCTGGTGGGCATCGGCACCGTCGAGGCGGGAGAGGAGTTCTTCAGCGGCTTCGCCGGGGTGATCCTGGCGATGATCCGCGCGCCGAAGTTCGTGCTCGTGCGGGTACACGGCCGCACGGCGGGGGGCGGAGTCGGCATCGCCGCGGCGGGCGACTACACCTTCGCAGTGCGCGGCGCATCGGCCAAGCTCTCCGAGCTCGCCGTCGGGATCGGCCCCTTCGTCGTGGGCCCGGTCATCGAGCGGCGCATCGGCCGCGGCCCGTACGCCGCGATGTCGGTGGACGCCGACTGGCGCGACGCGGAGTGGGGAGAGCGACACGGGCTGTACGCACGCGTGCTCGACGACGTCGCGCAGATGGACGCGGCGCTCAATGCGCTGGCCGGCACGCTCGCCGCCTCCAACCCCGACGCCATGACGGCGATGAAGCAGGTCTTCTGGGCGGGGACGGAGCACTGGGACACGCTGCTCGCCGAGCGTGGCCGCACGAGCGGGACGCTGGTGTTGTCGGAGTTCACCCGCTCGGCGATCGCGAAGTTCAAGTCGAAGGGATAGGAGATCCCGGCACGGGCTCCGGCCGTGCGGGATGACAGCCGGCCCTCGTGCCGGGAGGACGCGCCTCAGCCCCGCTGCGCGAAGGCGCCGCGATCGCGCAGGAAGGGGTAGCGCCGGCGAACTTCCGCGACCGCTCCCGTGTCGATCGTCACGAGAGGAATGCCGCTCGAGTCGTCAGCGGCGAGCGTCTCGCCCCACGCGTCGATGGCGATGGAGCCCCCGTCGTACTCGAGGCCGCCGGCGATCCCGATGCGATTCACGCCGATGACGCAGCACTGGCTCTCGATGGCGCGGGCGCGCAGCAGCGCGTCCCAGTGGGTCCGGCGCGCCGCTGGCCAGTTGGCGATCACCACCATCGCGTCGACCTTCGCCGCCGACTCGGCGAACAGCTCCGGGAAGCGGAGCTCGTAGCACACGAACAGCGCGACGCGCACGCCCTCGATCTCGAGGCGCGTCGGCTCGTCGCCCGCCGAGTACCGCTCGTCCTCGCCGCCGAAGGCGAAGAGTCGCCGCTTGCGGTGCAGGGCCGCGAGATCGCCCGATGGGTCGATCGCGAGGGCGGCGTTGGAGCAGAAGCCCACCCCTTCCCCGCTCGTCTCGCGCAGCGCCATCCCGGCCACGAGCCAGACCCCGTGACGCGCCGCGATGGCGCGGAGCTGTCGCACGGAGGGATCGTCCAGTGGCACCGCCCGGGAGACGTCCATCGTGAATCCCGTCGTCGTCATTTCGGGGAGCACGACGAGGCGGGCGCCGTCACCCGCAGCCGACCGGACGAGCCGTTCGGCACGCTCGAGGGAGAGCTCCGGCGAGTGCCAGCCGGTGTCGTACTGGCCCAGCGCGACGCGGAGGGCGGTCATGCGCGCTCCTGATTGACGGAAAGCGATTCGATCACCGTGGCAGCTCTCCCTGGCGGGGGGTTGAGGATCGCCGAGGCCGCTCGCTCGGAAATCACATGGCGCTTCAATCCTGTCGTTTTTGCACGTTCGCGGTGGCGATTTGGCTAAACTGTCCCTTGATGCTGGCTAATGAGCACGATCTCGTGCATAATCTGCATAGGATCGTTCACACATGTTCGTGTGCCACCCGTTCTCTTCCGTTCGATTCACCCGATCCGCGCGCGAGGGGCTCGCATGAAGTATATCGTCGCCATCGTCCGGCCCGAACGGTTGCCCGAGGTGAAAGAGGCGCTCTTCAGGGTGGGGGTCACCGGGATGACCCTGTCCCGCGTCAGCGGACACGGGGGTGAAGCCGAGGTCGTCGAGCAGTTTCGCGGCTCGGCGATCCTGGTCGAGTTCCATGAGAAGGTACGCGTGGAGATGGCGGTGTCCGAGCCCTTCGTCGAGGCGACCATCGATGCGATCCTTTCCTCGGCTTGTCATCCCGCACGAGCGAGGGCGAGTGTCGGAATCTACCGCGCGCCTGATGATGGCTGACCACGAGTGCGCGGAGGCAGATCCCGACACGCGTTCGCTGAACGCTCGCTCGCGCGGGATGACACGCGCACTGCTATCTCTCGCAAACCGCTCGCATCGCGTCCTCGACGCTGACGGCGAAGTCGCGCTCGCGTGCGTACGTCGTCGCCTCGTAGCTCGCCTCGTCCAGGCGGCGCGCGGCGTCGAACAGGGCATGGACGTCGAAGGGCACCCCCTCGATGTTGGCGAGGTACTCCTCCACCGCGGTGAGGTAGCCCATCATTCCGCCGAGCTCCGTCGGCGCGTACGCCTTCTTCGCGGCGCGCAGCGCTTCCGAGCCCGCGGCGTGGTCGGGCATGACGAGGTTTTCCGAGCCGCAGACGACGCGCAACCGATCGTTGGCCGCGATCGCCTGGATGGCGCGGGGATCGAGCGAGCCGCCGGCGGCGTTCACGACCACCGCGTCCATCGGCAGTGCGAGGAACTCCGCCTTCTGCTCCGGCGTGAAGGTGCGGATCCCCAGCGCGGCCACCTCGGCGCGGCGCGCCGGATTGGACTCGAGCGCCAGCACGGTCGTCCCCTGCTCGCGCAGCTTGCCGAGGAGGTGCATGCCGATGTTGCCGCAGCCGATGAGCCCGACCGTCGCGTCGCCGATGGCGATCCCCATGCCGCGCAGCATTCCGGCGAGCACGTGGTAGTTGCCCTCGCCCGTCGGCTTGGAGGTGTCGGCGACGACGCTGCCCTTGAACCGCTGGTTGAGGTAGTGGAGCGACTGGGTGCGGCCGTCCGACATCAGGCCGTGGCCGAGGTCCTGGCCGGTGGTGAGACGGAAGCCGTAGCGGGCCTCGACGTCCTTGAAGCAGGCGATGGCGAAGTCGAGCAGCTCGCGGTCGCGGGGCTGGCCGACGCGCGCGTCGGGGGTGGGATGCAGCACGCACTTGCCGCCGACGATGCGTGAGGTGTCGCGCAGGGCGAGCGGTCCGCCGACGTGGATGAGCCGCGACCAGTAGACCTTCTCCTCCATCCCGACGGCGAGCCCGATCGCTTCCCGGTCGCTGTCGAAGCCGGGCGAGGCGGTGCGCTCCTCGGGAGCGATGCGGAAGCCGCCCAGCGAGAGCTTGCCCGATCCGGGCTCGGCATGGGTGGCGATGCTGAGGCGCCAGCCGTTGGCCGGATCGACGTAGCGGTAGACGCGGACGTTCGGATGTCCGGAGACGGCGAGCTCGGGGAAGAGGCGGGCCGCTTCCGCGGGCTCGACGATCTCGGGAGCGCGAACGGTGCTGGAGGGCGATGTCGGTGCGGTCACTTCAGGTCGTGGGCGGGTTGAACGCGATGTGCTGCGCATCGATCCAGCTTCGGTGATACGCGGGATCCTCGATGCCCAGGGCGAGCTTGGCGACCTTGAGCGGGCGGAAGGTGTCCATCATCACCGCGTACTCGTCGGTGCCCTTCATCCCCATGGAGGCCTCGGCCTTCCCCGGATGCGGGCCGTGGGGGATGCCGTCGGGGTGGTGCGTGATGGAGCCGAACTCGATCCCCTTGCGGCTCATGAACTCGGACGAGGCGTAGTAGATGACCTCGTCCGAATCGACGTTGCTGTGGTTGTACGGCGCGGGGATCGCCTCGGGATGGAAGTCGAAGGGCCGCGGGCAGAACGAGCAGACGACGAATCCGTCGCCCTGGAAGGTCTGATGCACGGGCGGCGGCTGGTGCACCCGCCCGACGATCGGCTCGAAGTCGTGGATGTTGAAGGCCCACGGATAGAACTGGCCGTCCCAGCCGATGACGTCGAGCGGATGATGGTCGAGGACCACCTCGTTCAGGCCGTCGTACTGCTTGACGAGGATGCGGAAGTCGCCCATCTCGTCGTGCGTCTTCAGCTGGCGCGGTACGCGGATGTCGCGCTCGGAATACGGTGCGCCCTCGATGAGCTGTCCGAACTCGTTGCGGTAGCGCTTCGGCGGACGGATGTGCCCCTTTCCCTCCATCACCAGCAGCTTCGGCTGCTCGCCGCCGGCGTCGAAGCGGTAGCGGTGCATGATGCCGCGATGGATGACGAGGTAGTCGCCCTCGCCGAATGGGAGGTCGCCGTACTGCGTCTCGAGGGTGCCCTTCCCCTTGGCGACGTAGACCACCTCGTCGGCCTGCGCATTCCGGTAGAAATGCTCGTCCTGCGTCGTGGGGGCGACGTAGAGCATGGCGACGTCGGCGTTGAACAGCAGCGGCACGCGGTCGAGCGTGGGGCTGCCTCCCGCCGCGATCTGCGCGGTGCGGAAGTGCCGGTGCTTGAGCGTGTTGTCCTCGTCGGCCACGAGCGCCAGCTCGGCGATCCGCTTCACCGACTTGACGGTCGTGGGCGGATGGACGTGATACAGCAGCGCCGACGTGCCGGTGAACCCTTCGTGTCCGACGAGCTGCTCGGCATACAGTCCGCCGTCCGGCTTGCGGAAAGCGATGTGCCGCTTCTTCGGGATCGTGCCAAGGGTGTGGTAGTAGGGCATGGTATGGCTCCGAATTGCCTCGGCTGCTCGCTCGACGGTGAATGGTGAACGGTGAACGGTGAACGGTGAACGGTGAACGGTGAACGGTGAGCCGAACGACGTGAGAGGTGAGAAGTTCGAGGTGAGAGGTCATGCCCCGGGACGCGAGGCTGACCGAGGCATGGCCTCTCACTTCTCACCTCGAACCTCTCACGTTCTCGAAACGGCGTTCACGGTTCTCCGTTCACCGTTCACCGTTCTCGATGGTTCAGAGATTCCCCCGCAGTCCCTGCTCGCGCTCGATCGCCTCGAACAGCGCCTTGAAGTTCCCCGCGCCGAAGCTCTTCGCGCCCTTGCGCTGGATGATCTCGTAGAAGACGGTGGGACGGTCCTCGACGGGCTTGGTGAAGATCTGCAGGAGGTAGCCGTCGGGATCACGGTCGATCAGGATCCCAAGCTTCGCCAGCTCCTCGACGGGCTCGTCGATCTTGCCGATGCGCCCCTGCAGCTCGTCGTAATAGGTGGTCGGGACGCTGAGGAACTCGACGCCCCGGTCGCGAAGGGTGGTCACCGTCTTGATGATGTCGTCGGTGGCGAGCGCCATGTGCTGCACGCCCGGGCCCTTGTAGAAGTCGAGGTACTCGTCGATCTGCGACCGGCGCTTGCCCTTGGCCGGCTCGTTGATGGGGAACTTGATCCGGTCGTTGCCGTTCGCCATCACCTTGGACATCAGCGAGCTGTACTCGGTGCTGATGGTCTTGTCGTCGAAGGTGAGGAGGTTCCGGAACCCCATCACGTGGGCGTAGAACTCCACCCAGTGGTTCATCTTCCCGAGCTCGACGTTGCCGACGCAGTGGTCGACGTACTTCAGGCCGACGTCCGCAGGCTGGTAGTGGGGCGTCACCGCGCGGTAGCCGGGCATGAAGAGGCCACGGTAGTTCTTCCGCTCGACGAGCGAGTGGATCGTCTCGCCGTAGATCCTGAACGCGGCAATGACGATCTCGCCGTCGTCGTCGGAGAGCACGCTCGGCTCCTGGACCGGAACGGCGCCGCGCTCGACGGCCTTCGCGAAGGCGTCCCGGGTGTCGTCCACCCAGAGGGCGATGTCGCGCACGCCGTCGCCATGGTCGTACACGTGTCTGGCGATCCGCTCCGCGTCGGGGCTCAGGTCGGGGCGGATGGCGGTGGTGACGACGAACCGGATCTTGTCCTGCTGCAGCAGGTAGCTCGCGCGGTCGCGCACCCCGGTCTCGGGTCCCCGATAGGCGACGAGCTGGAAGCCGAACGCCGAACGATAGTAGTGCGCCGCCTGCTTCGCGTTGCCGACGTAGAACTCGATGTAGTCGGTGCCGTTGATCGGGAAGGTATCGGTGACGGGTGCAGCGGTCTCGAGCATCGTTGTAGCCATACCGGAACTCTCCACATGAGGGCTGCCCGAAGCTTAACAGGCGGGCGGGAGGGGCGGAAAGCCGGGCCCGGTGGCCGCGCTCCCCGCCCCCGGTCCGTTACAGCCCCACCGCCAGTCTCGTGTAGATGAATCGCCCGTTGAAGCCGAAGGGAGAGATCCCGGCGTACGGGAAGATGCCGAAGTTGGAGGTCCCCCCGTTCTCCGTCGCCAGGGTGGCGATGTTCCCGTTGTTGTTGTTCCGGTCGGGATACACGTCGAACAGGTTGTCGGCGCCGACCGTCACCGTCACGCCACGGTAGGTGTACGAGCCGCTCAGGTCGGTGACCCACTTCGCCGAGAAGACCTGGTCGAGCGGGCCGAAGGCGTTCGTCGGCGCGCTCCCGTACGAGGTGACCTGGCCGTACCGCTGCCCGCGCAGGGTCACCCCCGCGGCGCCGGCGTTGTACGTCCCGGAGAGGATGAGGTTGTTCTCCGGGTTCCCTTCCTCGATGCGCCCCTGCTCCACGCGGTCGAAGAGCGAGCTCTTGAGGCCGGAGATGTTCGTGGGCAGCGTGTCGACGCGCGTGACGCGCGTGCGGTTGTGATTGTACGCGGCGGTGAGCCGGAGCACGCTGCGGTCGGAGATGGTCAGCCCGTAGTTGGCGATCGCGTCGTACCCGTGCGTCTTCGTGTCGATGGCGTTCGTGAAGTAGCGTCCCCCCGAGATGCCGGTGACCTGGATCGTCGCGAGCGCGGCGATGGCGAGCGGACCGGTGAAGTTGTTCGACAGCACGATCCGGTCGTCGATCGCGATGTAGTAGTAGTCGAAGGTGACCGAGAGGGCGGGCATCGGCTCCATCGCGATGCCGGCGCTGTAGTTGTGCGATTTCTCCGCCTTGAGCGGGCTGGCCCCGAGGGCCTGCGCCTCGCGCGAGTTGGCGGGGAAGGTCTTGATGTCGAAGGGCACGCCTCCGACGAAGTTCGTCGCCGTGGACGAAAAGTACTCCTGCATCAGCGAAGGCGCGCGGAAGCCGGTGCTGGCCGCACCGCGCAACGACACGTGCTCCAGCACCTTCAGGCGCGTGGAGAGCTTTCCGGTGGTCGTCGAGCCGAAGTCGCTGTAGTTCTCGTAGCGCCCCGCGAGGTCGAGGAGCAGGCGCGGCGTCAGGTCCGACGACAGGTCGGCGTACAGCGCCGTGTTGCTGCGCGTGCGCGTGCCGGCGTCGTTCGTCTTGCCGCCGGAATCCCCCTTGAAGCCGGGAAAGACCTGCGCACCGGGGGCTCCCGCGCGAGTCGTCGGGTTGCCGCTCGCGTCGATCACCTTGAAGCCGCCGTTGCGCCAGGAGTCGTACTCGCCGGCGACGATCTGGTAGCGGTCGGCGCGGAACTCGGCGCCCCCGGCCACGTTCAGCGGGACGGGCAAGTCCTTGAAGTCGCGGTTGAGATCGAGGCTCGTGGTGCTCTGGCTGAAGCGCAGCTTCCCGGCGTCGAACTGCGTGGGCGAGGTGCGGCCGAGCGATACGTTCGCGGTGTTCTTGATGGTGAAGGCGAACTGGTCGCCGCCGTAGACGCTTCCCAGATCCCAGTTCCACCCCCCGGCCGTCCCCTTCACGCCGGCCGCGCCGGAGAGATCGGTGATGCCGGAGTGGATCATCGGCAGGAAGCCGTCGGGGTAGATGTTGCGCAGCGTCCGGTCGTCGTTCGGGCGGCGCCAGAAGCCGGGCGCCTCGGCCCGGCGCTCGCTCGCTCCGCCGAACGTGTAGAAGTCGACCGCGGAGAACGAGCGTCCGCCATTCCAGAAGCCCTGGACGTCATGCGTGGCGGCGTCGCCCTGCCGGTGGTTGATGCGGCCATTCAACGGCTTGGTGGGATCGCTCTCGCGCGGATCGCCGGGGAAGTACTGGATGCGCGGATCGGGAAGGGTGCGGTTCGTGTACCCACGGTCGCGCAGCTCGCCGCCGAGGTGCAGGAAGCCGTTGTTCGACCAGGACCAGCCCTGGTCGAGCGCGGTGTGGATGACCTTGCCGTCGCGCGCGTCCCGCGAGCCCACCTGGATGGGCCAGGGGGTGAGGTTGTCGGGCTTGTTGTACGTGGTGAACGCCTCCCCCGCCGTGACGCGCACCTCGCCGGCCGTGGCCCCCTTGAGCACGATGTTGATGACGCCGGCGATGGCGTCCGACCCGTACTGCGCCGCCGCGCCGTCGCGGAGGATCTCGATGTGGTCGATCATGCTCGACGGAATGGCGTTGAGATCCACCGGCGCCGAGCCGCGGCCGACGAAGCCGTTGACGTTGACGAGCGCGCTGTTGTGGCGGCGCTTGCCGTTGATGAGCACCAGCGACTGGTCGGGCGCGAGACCGCGCAGCGTGGCCGGCCGCACGGCGTCAGTCCCGTCGCCGATCGAGGTGCGCGGAAAGTTGAAGCTCGGTGCGATCGCCTGGATCATCTGGGCCGTCTCGGTGCGGCCGGTGGACTTGATCTCGGCCGCCGAGAGCACGTCGATGGGCGCGGGCGCATCGATGACCGTGCGCGCCTGTCCGCGCGAGCCGATCGTCGCCATCGCCTCCAGCGTCGCGACCGACTTCTCGAGCGCGAAGTCGCGGGTCGTCGTCCCCCCTGCGCTGATCGTCACCGAATCGCGCAGCGCGCGATAGCCCAGGAGCGAGACGCGGACCTCCTGTCGTCCCGCGGGGAGCTGGAGGCGGTAGGAGCCGTCGCCCCGGGTCTGCGTCACGCGGCCGGCGCTGGAGACGACGGCGGACGCCATCGGCTCGCCGGCGGAGGTGACCCGGCCGGTGAGCGTGCCCGTCCCCCCTTGCGCGAGCGCTGCCATGGGAAGGAGGAACAGGACGGCGGCTCGTCGCAGCGAGCGAGGTACAGGCGAGATGACAGGCATGTCGCGACCCTCGATTGTGATGGGATCGCTACAGTAGCGCCGCGCTGCCGAGCCAGCCAGAGCGGCGTTGCGGTCACCCCCCTCCCTGCAGCTCCGGAAGGTCGCGGAAGAGCGCCAGCGCCTCGGGATTGGCCAGCGCGTCGACGTTCTTCACCGGCCGGCCGTGCACGACTTCGCGCACCGCGAGCTCGGTGATCTTGCCGCTGATGGTGCGCGGGATGTCCGCCACCTGGAGGATCTTCCTGGGCACGTGGTGCGGCGTCGTGTATTCGCGGATCCGCTGCTGGATGCGCTGACGAAGCCCGTCGTCGAGCTGGACGCCGGGCCGCAGGCGCACGAACAGCACGATGCGGATGTCGGCGCCGCGCTTGGTCTCCACCTCCTGCCCGATCACGACGCTCTCGAGCACCTCGGGAAGCTGCTCGACCTGCCGGTAGATCTCCGCCGTGCCGATGCGCACGCCGGCCGGGTTGAGCGTCGCGTCGCTCCGCCCCGTGATCACCAGCCCGCCGCGCGGAGTGAGCTCGGCCCAGTCACCGTGCCGCCAGACATCGGGATACACGTCGAAGTACGCCGCGTGATAGCGCGCCCCGTCCGGGTCGTTCCAGAAGCGCACGGGCATGCTGGGGAAGGGCGCCGTGCACACCAGCTCCCCGCGCTCGCCCGTCACCGGACGGCCCGCCTCGTCGAACACCTCGACGCGCATGCCGTAGCCGCGCGTCTGCAGCTCGCCGCGGTAGACCGGCAGCGTGGGCTCCCCGAGCGCGAAGCAGGAGACGATGTCGGTGCCGCCGCTGATGCTGCAGAGCCGGAGGTCGCCCTTCACCGCCTCGTACACGTAGTCGAAGCTCGCGGGGGCGAGCGGGCTTCCCGTGCTGAGGATCGCGCGCAGCGCCGACAGGTCGTGCGTCTCGCGCGGGCGGCTCCCCTCCTTTTCCGTGAGGGCGAGCCAGCGCGCGCTCGTGCCGAAGACCGACACCCGCTCCTCGGCCACGAGGTCCCACATCACCGGGCGGCCGCGCAGGATCGGCGCGCCGTCGTACAGCACGACGGTGGCGCCGACGGCGAGCGACGAGACGAGCCAGTTCCACATCATCCAGCCGCACGTCGTGTAGTAGAGGATGCGGTCGTCGCGGCGCAGGTCGGTGTGCAGCACGAGCTCCTTGAGGTGCTGCAGCAGCGTGCCGCCCGCACCGTGCACCATGCACTTCGGGAGTCCCGTGGTCCCCGACGAGTACATCACGTACAGCGGGTGGTCGAAGGGATAGCGCTCGAAGCGGGGCTCGGTCTCCGCGCTGGCGCCGAGCGCGTCGGCCCAGGTCACGCCGCGCGGCACGTCCAGCTCCGCCTCGGTGTCCTCCGCACGGGCGAGGTGGGGGACGACGACGATGCGCTGCACCGAGGGGAGCAGCCGGCCGAGCTCGCGCACGCGCTCCAGCGAGTCGATGCTCTTGCCGCCGTAGCGGTAGCCGTCCGCGGCCACGAGGATGCGCGGCTCGATCTGCCCGAAGCGATCGATCACGCCGGGAACGCCGAAGTCGGGGGAGCAGGACGACCAGGTGGCCCCGAGCGAGGCGGTGGCCAGCATGGCCACGACGGCCTCGGGGATGTTGGGAATGAAGCCGGCGACGCGGTCGCCGGCGCGCACTCCCTCCCCGCGCAGGAAGGCCGCGAACCGCGCGACGGCGGTGGCCAGCTCGGCGTACGTCATGCGCCGCTGCAGCCCCTGCTCCGTCCACAGCACGAGCGCCTCGCGATCGTCGCGATGGCGCAGGAGGTTCTCGGCGAAGTTCAGCCGCGCGCCGCCGAACCAGCGTGGGCCGAGCAGCGGATCGGGAGGCGCCATGCGCTCCGCGCCGACGAGCACCTCGGCCCAGGGCTCGGCACCGGACCGATCGGCCGCGATCACCCCGGTGAACCGCCACACCGCGGGCCAGAACTGCTCGGGATGGGCGATCGACCAGGCGTACAGCGACTTGCTGTCTCGCACCACCGCGGCGGCGCCGCCGAGCGGCCGAACGGCCTGGGCGATGAAGCGGGTGACGTTGGCCTCCGCGACCTGCTCGGCGGAGGGGGACCAGAGCGGCTGAGGATCGTTGGCGGGCGGGAGGTCGTGCTCGGTCACGGCGGCGGCGGCGGAATAGCGGAACGAATGATTCGAGGGCCGCGCGGAAGATGCGCGGAGTGCGCCGCCGACGTCAGTGCCCGCTACCTCGTGCGAACCACCACGAGCTCGAAGGGGGCCGCCGAGTTGCCGGCGCTGAGCCTGACGCTCGCGGTACCGTTCGCGGGCACGGAGAAGCGGTAGTAGGCCGCGCCACCCGCGACGACGCTCACCGGGCTGGGGCCGTTCGGGAGCGCCGCGGTGGCGAGCGGATACGGCAAGCGGAGGTCGGTGACGTAGATGTCGCGCCAGCTCCAGCTGGGCTGCGTGAGGGTGCTCCCCGCCGGCAGCACCTCGTCCGTGGCGTTCGATACCGACCAGTCGCGCACGAAGGAGGCGAAGGTGCCGCGCGACCCGATCGTCGTCTCGAGGTTCGCGATCCCCTTGGCATTGCGATTGACGAGCCCGAACCAGATGGCGTTCTCGGCCTCCTCGTCCGCGGTCAGCGACGCGATGTGCCGCGAGGAGAGGGCGGGGGCGGGCGCCGCCTGTTCGCGGTACCAGCGGCGCGCCGCGGCGATGCGGGGCGCGAGGGCGCGCTCGCGGGTGCGGAGTCCCGCCTCGAAGGCGAGGTCGGGCTGCGGCTCGGCGGCGGCCTGCTGAACGAGGCGCGAGAGCGAGGAGCCCTCCACCGGGATGAGCGACGCGGACGACGCGGCGCCGACGCCGGCGGCCGAGATCGTGTCGGTGGCGGTGACCGACTGCACGCGCGAGGTGTTGACCAGCACGAGGGTATAGTCGCCGGCGGCGGATCCCGCAGCGACGGTGATGCTGCCGCTCGTCGAGATGTTCTGCGTAGTGGGAATCGTCGGGCTGCCGAGCAGGCGGTCGGCGGTGTAGCGGAGGAGCGACCACGCCGCGCCGCGCGTGGCGAGCGAGTCGTCGGACGCGTAGGGGGAATTGCGCTGCGGCGCCGCGAGGTAGTTGCGATAGCGCGTGCCGTTGCTGCGCATGTCCTGCGCGTAGGCCTGCGCGACGGGGGCGGAGAAGACCGTCGCGCTCGCGAGGTTGCGGCGCGGAGACAGGCGCGACTCGTGGTAGAAGAGGAGCTCCTCGGCCACGTGCGACAGCCCTTCGTCCAGCCACTTGTCCTCGAAGTCGTCGGCGTTGTTCACGTACAGACGGCGCGACGCGTTGATGAGATGCTGGAACTCGTGAGCGAGCACGGAAGTCGTCGCCTGCTCGACGAAGGCGGCGGTGCGGACGTTCCCGTTGATCGTGCCCTGCGGGTCCGGGGCGAGGAGATAGAAGTACTCGCCCTGGTTGCTCGCGGCGCAGGCATCGGTGCGAGCCGTCGTCACGTGCGGAAAGAGATCGCGGGAGAACTGGAAGCCGCCCACGTACGTGCCGGCATTTCGCGCGGTCAGCTCGTTCACCGCGCGGGTGAAGACGATGACGACGTGGCCGTTCTTGTCGATGTCGGTGGGAGCGCCGAAGGCGGCGACGTCGAGCGGGTAGACCAGGGTGTCGAACCGCGCGGCGAACCGCTCGAAGTCGGCGGTGGTGAAGCCGTTCTTCGGGTTCAGCGTGTCGTTCACGACGAGCGCCTTCGCGCCGATGGCGACGACGCGCGCCGGGTGCATGACCGCGTTGTCGCAGCCGTCGACGCCGTTCACGTTGAGCTGCACGATGTCGCCGACCTTCAGCTCCCCGGAGGCGGCGCCCGTGATCACGAGGTTGTCGGGCCCGGTGGGAAGGGGGGTGTCGCCTCCGCAGGCGGCGGCGGAGGCGAGGGCGAGCAGGGCGAGCCAGCGTGGGGCACGGACGGACATCGGGAGGGACTCCACGCGGGATGCGATCCGCGGACGCAGGAAGTTGGTGGGCGGCCAGGCCGACGCGGGGGCCCGGTATTCAGTATCGGGAGGAGGGGGGCGGAGCCGTAGTGGTCACCCGTCAGCCCGGCAGGACCTGTGGACGACCAACGCCCGACGGCGTTCGGGGTTTGGAGTTCGAGGTTCGAGTCCTGAAGTTCGAGGTCGGGCGTGAGCCGCGCCCTGTGAGACCCGAGTCCCGAGACTCGGGCCTCACACCCCCGACTCCAGACCTGGAACCTCCAACCTCGAACCTCCAACTTCGGCCCCGCCTTCCCCGAAGATGAGCGTCTCGCACTCCGCCCCCGAGACGGGCCGAGACAGGAGGTATCCCTGCCATTCGTCGCACTGGTGGGCGGCGAAGAAGGCGAGCTGCTCCGGCCGCTCGATCCCCTCGGCGATCACGTTGACGTCCAGCGTGGCGCCGAGCGCGATGACCGCCGCGGCGATGGCGCTGTCGTCGGTGTTCTGGGGTACCCCCTGCACGAAGCTCCGGTCGATCTTGAGCGAGTCGATGGGAAAGAGGCGAAGCGCGCTCAGCGAGGAGTATCCGGTGCCAAGATCGTCGATCGAGACGCGGACGCCGCGCGCCTTGAGGGCGCGGAGATTGTCGATCGCGCGGCCGCTGGAGCGCATCGCGATGCTCTCCGTGATCTCCAGCTCGAGGTGCGTGGCGGGCAGTCCCGTCTCCCCGAGGATCTGGTCCACGCGAGCGAGGAGGTCGCCATGCTGGAGCTGGCGCACCGAGAGATTCACCGCGGCGCGCAGCTCCGTGCGGCCGCGCAGTCGCCATCGCTGCACCTGAGCGCAGGCCTGCCGCATCACCCATTCGCCCATCGGCACGATGGCGCCCGTGGCCTCGGCGAGCGAGATGAACTCCGATGGGGGGAGCAGCCCGCGCACCGGATGGTTCCAGCGGAGCAGCGCCTCCACTCCGTTCACCTCGCCGGTGCGCGCGCTGGCGATGGGCTGATAGAGCACGACGAGCTGGTCGTGCTCGAGGGCGCGCTGGAGGTTGCTCTCCAGACCGAGCTGGTCGAGCGCCGCCGCACCCAGCTCGGCGACGTAGCGCTCCACCACGTCGCGTCCCTGCGCCTTGGCGCGGTACATCGCGGCGTCCGCGTTCTTCAGCAGCGTCTCGGCGTCGAGCCCGTCCTCGGGAAAGAGGCTGATGCCGAGGCTCGTTGTGACGAACACCTCCTGACCCTCGACGACGATCGGCCGCTTGACCTCGGCGATGATCCGCTCGGCGAAGAGCACCGCGTCGTCGGAGCTGAACACCTCGTACGCGAGGACGGCGAACTCGTCGCCGCCGAGCCGCGTCACGGAGTCCTCGCCGCGCACCGTTTCGCGGATGCGGCCCGCCACGGTCTGCAGGAGCACGTCGCCGGCGGCATGGCCGAGCGAGTCGTTGACGACCTTGAAGCGGTCGAGGTCGAGGAAGAGCACGGCGAGCATCGACTCGTTGCGCCGCGCGTGGTGCAGCGCCATGCCGAGCTGGTTGAGAAAGAGCTGGCGGTTGGGCAGTCCGGTGAGCGAGTCGTGATAGGCGATGCGCTCGATCTTCGCGGCGGCGTCCATCGTGGCCTGACGCTCCTCCTCGAGCAGCCAGATCACGAGCCCCATCGCGATGGCGAAGTAGATGACGACGTCGACGAAGCCGAGGCTCGCGAGGTAGACCGGGTGGGCGGTGCGCCACGCGGGCAGCGCTCCCGCGGCGACGAGGTGCAGCTGCTGCAGTCCGAGCGCGAAGAAGGAGACCATGACGACGCGGCGGCCGATGGCGCGCGCGATGCGCGGCGCCCGGCGGATGATCCAGCCGGCGTAGAGCGCCGCGGCGCCGACGACGACGCGCCGCAGGATGACGCGCAGGAAGTAGTGCAGCTCCGCGCGCGACGGATCCCAGGCGAAGGCGGCGACGAGCAGCACGCCGAGAGCGACGACCGCGGCGACGAGCCGCCGGTTCTCGCGTGTGCCCAGGGAGCGACCCGTCAGCTCCCGCGTGCCGAGCAGCAGCCAGGTGATCTGGAGATAGCCCGCCACCCCCGCGACGAGGGCAAGGGCGAAGCGAACCGGGTCGTTGATTGGCCGTGTCGCCGCGAGCACCACCGCCGTCGCCCCCATCCCGGCGTGAACGGCGAGCGCGAGCCAGCTCCAGGTCCAGTGCCGCAGGAAGGGGCGCCAGTAGCGACGATGCAGTCCTCCGAACACGGCCGCAACCAGCAGTGCCGCGGCGGACTGGACGAGCAGGCCGGCCACGGTGAGGAAGAGCGGAAGCGTCATCTGCGGCGAGAACGGGACTGCCGCGCCGGGACGCGGAGCCACGAACGGTCGGCTCCGGCCGTTGCGGCGGTGGGGGACGCGTCCTAAAGTAGGACGCGCGCGCGCCCCGCGCGAGAGCGGCGCTCCCCGCCGCAGCCGCCAATCCCCCGATGCCCCTCTCCAGCCGTCACGGCGATCCGATCCTCGAGCAGATCGCACGCGACACCTTCTCGCTCTTCCCGCAGTGCCACCGGTGCGGCAAGACGATCGCGAGCTTCGAGGAGGCCGACGTACGCGTGCACGTGCAGCGCGTGGTGCATCGCGGGCGATGCCCGGAAGAGGGCGGCGCGCGCGACGCGGAGGACTAGCCCTGCCGGCTCAGCCCTGCCGCGCGGCCTGGAGGATCTGCGGCACGCTGCCGATCAGCCAGACGAGCGCCGCCGCGATGAACGCCTTGGAGCGCGGGATCTTGCCCGTCACCGCCAGCCCGATCCCCAGCAGCACCGTCACCCAGATCGTGATCAGGTCGAGCCGGCCCAGCGCCGCGATGAGCAGCGGCGACGACGTCTCCGGGTCGAGGAAGCGCGCGGGCGAGAGCGAGATGCGCTGGAGCCCGGTGAGCGTGGACGGATCCATCAGCAGCCCCTGCACGCCGTTGATCACCGCCTGGAGGATGCGCGGCACGTAGGCGTACGACGTCACCATCAGCGCCGCGGCGAACGTCTGCTTCGCGCCCACGATCTTGCCGGCGATCCAGAGCAGCAAGCCGACGAGGAAGATGGCCACCGGCGGCCCGAGGAAGACGCCGACCTTCGCGATGCTCTGGCCGATCGCTCGCCCCTTCTCCATCTGCTCGGCCGTGATGCTCGGATTGTTCTTCATCGCCGCCGCCGTGGCGCGGGCGAACTCCGCGTCCATGATCGGCTGCAGCACTCCCATGTTGGCCAGGCTGATCGCGCCGATGAGCAGCGTGCACACGAGCAGGGGGATGCCGAAGCCGGAGTGCTCGCGGCGCGCGAACACCGCGGAGGGCGCGTAGAAGATGTCCACGAAGTCTTCCCAGCGGGACGCCGGCTTTGCGGCGGGGGGGATCGGGACGTCGGAGTGGAAGCTGCCCGTCGAGGGCGCGCTGGTGGTCGGCTCGGTCATGCGAGGAGGGGGTGTGGGAGGGGTACCGGCGACGGTGCGGCGGGCGGGTGGCTGCCGCGCGGCTGGCGCGCTCCCTGATACTGGCGCCTTGCCCCGGCGACCGCAATCAGGCGCCGCCGAGAGCGCCGCCGGTGGGCCGGAGGGAGGGACTGCACTACCTTGCTGCCGTGCGATCATCCGACCAGGGCCGCCCGGCGCTCTCGGCCTCCCTCATCTGGCTGCTCACCGTCGCGGCGGGGCTGAGCGTGGCCAACCTCTACTACAACCAGCCCCTCCTCTCGGATGTGGCGGCCACCTTTCACGCCACCGCGGGCGCGGCCGGCACCGTCGCCACCATCTCGCAGATCGGCTACGCCGTGGGCCTGCTCGTCTTCGTCCCGCTCGGCGACGTCGTGGAGCGGCGCCGGCTCATCGTGTCGCTGCTCGGCCTCGTGGCGCTCTCCCTCGCCGCCGCCGCGGCGAGCCCGTCGCTCGGCGTGCTGCGCGTAGCCAGCTTCGCGATCGGCGTCACGACCGTCGTGCCGCAGCTGATCATCCCCTTCGCCGCCGGGCTGGCGCCCCAGGCGTCGCGAGGACGCACGGTCGGACAGGTGGTGTCCGGCCTGCTCGTGGGGATTCTCGCGGGGCGCGCCGTGGCGGGCGCGGTGGGCAGTCTCACCGGATGGCGCTCGGTGTTCGCGTACGCGAGCATCGCGATGCTGCTCCTCGCCGCGGTGCTGCGGCGCCTCCTGCCCGTTGTGCGCCCGTCGGGGGAACGGCTGTCGTATCTCGCGCTTCAACGGTCGCTGCTCACCCTCGTCCGGCGCGAGCCGGTGATCCGCGAGACCGCGCTCATCGGCGCGCTCACCTTCGCGTCGTTCAGCGCCTTCTGGACGACGCTCGCCTTCCGGCTGCGCGAGGCGCCGCTGAACCACGGCAGCAGCGTCGCCGGCGCGTTCGGCCTGATCGGCATCATCGGCGCCGCCGCGGCTCCCATCGCCGGCCGGATGGCCGACCGCCGCAGCCCGCGCACGACCATCGGCATTGCGCTCCTGGTGAACGTCGCGGCGTGGGTGATTCTCCTGTTCGGCGGCAGCACGCTGCTGGGTCTCGCCGCGGGGGTGCTGGTGCTCGACGCCGGGACGCAGGCGGCGCAGGTGTCCAACCAGGCGCGCGTCTACGCGCTGCCGGCCGAGGCGCACGGGCGGCTCAACACCATTTACATGGTCTGCTACTTCGTGGGCGGAGCGTCGGGCTCGGCGCTCGCCACGCTCGCCTGGGGGACGCTGCGCTGGACGGGGGTCTGCGCGGTCGCGCTCGGCGCGCTCGGGCTGGCGCTCGCCGCCTTCTGGCTCTTCGGCCGCCGGGCGCCGGCTCACACCTCGGCCGAGATGATCCCCCGCTCGAGGTAGATCGGGCGGATCAGGGTGCGCATCGCCGGTAGCCGCGTCGCGAACCAGAGTGCGGCGGCGAGGCAGCTCACCCCTCCGAACAGGATGGTCCCCTGCGAGCCGACGCGGTCCGCCGCAACGCCGGCCAGCAGGCTCCCGATCGGCGCGGTGCCGAGGAAGGCCATCGTGTAGAACGCCATCACCCGCCCGCGCAGCGACTCGTCGACGACGGTCTGGATGATCGTGTTGGTTGCGGCCATCGTCACCATCATCCCCGCGCCGACCAGCGGCAGCACGACGAGGGAGATCTACAGCGTGTGCGAGAAGGAAAAGGCGATCAGCCCCACCCCGAACAGCGCCGTCGACAGCACCATCGCCCGCCCGAGCCCGAGCACCGAGCGGCGCGACGCGAGATACAGTGCCCCGACCAGCGCTCCGCCCCCCGACGCCGTCATCAGGAATCCGAGCGTGTGCGGCCCCCCGTGCAGCACGCGCGACGAGATCTCGGGCATCAGCACGGTGTACGGCATTCCCATCACGCTCACGAGCGACAGCAGCAGCAGCGACCAGCGCACGGGCAGGAAGCGGGTGACGTACTCGAAGCCTTCGCGGAGCTCCTGCCGCATGCGCGTGTCGCGCGGCGGCATCGCGCGCCGCTCGACGCGCATGGCGAGCAGCGAGGCGATCACCGCGAGAGCCGAAGAAGAGGCGGAAGTTCCGGCTCGCGAGCGCGCGAGTGAGGCGCGGGCCGGTCACCCCAGCCGCACGCTCGCCGGATCGAGGACCCCGGTGTAGTACGACATCAACGCCTGCTGGAACACCAGGCTGGAGCGCGCGTTCACGACGGCGCTCTGCCCCTGCACCAGCGAGGCGCGCGCCAGCGTCACCTCCACGAAGGTCGCCAGCCCGACGCGATAGCGCGCCGACGTCGCCTCGAGCGCGAGCGCCGCGGCGCGCTGCTGGGCCTCGGCCGCCACGAGCTGCTCCTGCGCCGACTGATAGTCGAGATAGGCGCGCCGCACCTCGAGTGCCACGGCCTGCGTGCGGTCGCGCAGCGCGAGCGTCTCGTTCTCCAGCTGCACCTGCGCACGCTGCAGCGCGATCGAGGTCGCGCCGCGGTCGAAGATGGGGAGGCTCACGCCGACCCCGAGCGAGCCGCCACGCCGCTGCGCGAGTTGCGTGGCGAAGTCCGTGCCCCCCGTGCTCTGGAAGCCGGTGCTGTAGCCGGCCGACGCCGTCACCTGCGGCAGGCGTCCCGCTTTCGCGATGCTGACCTCGCGCTCGGCGGCCTGCACGCGCAGCGACTGCGCCTCAACGTCGGCGCGGCGCGCGAGCGCCAGGCCGATCAGGCTGTCCAGGTCGAAGGCCGCCGCCGCCGCCCCCGCCGGGAGCGTCGTCGGCGGGACGAAGACGTAGTCCGCCCGCGGATCGAGCACGAGCACCTCGATCAGATCCACCTTGGCCAGCTCGGTGTTGCGCCGCGCCGTCGCGACGGCGAGCCGCGCCTGCGCGGTCGCCGCCTGCTGCTGGTAGAGGTCACCGATGTTGCGCGTCCCCGCCTTGGCGAACTGCTCGAGCTGCACGAGCGTCTGCTCCTGCGCCGCAAGGTTCTCCCGCTGCACGCGAAGCTGCTCCTGCTGCGTGATCAGGTTGAGGAAGTCCGAGGCCACCACGAAGACGACGGTCTGGCGCGTGCGGCCCAGGTCCTGCCCCCCCGCCTGCTCGGCGAGCTGGGCCTGGCGCAGCGTGTTCGTGTTCGCGCCGCCGTTGTAGATGGTGATCCCGCTCGACGCCCCGAGGCTGAACCCGAACGAGTTGTTGCCGAGGTTGCCGTTGCCGAACCCCTGCGACGACTGCGAGCTTGCCGAGAGGTTGGGGAGGAAGGCGTTGCGCGCCTGGCGCACCCCCAGCGAGTCGAGGCGGGTGGAGTTCCGCGCGAGCAGGACCGTGCTGTTCTGCGCGAGGGCGATGCCGATGGCGTCCTGCAGCGTGATCGTCCGCGCCGGCCGCGACGATACCGGCGACGCGGGCGACTGTGCCGCGAGCGAGCGCACGCCGGCTGCGGGCGCGCCCAGCAGCAGCAGGGCCGCCAGCGCGCCGATGGATCCACGAGCTATATGATTCATTCGTACCGCAATGCCTGTATCGGGTTGAGGGCCGCCGCCTTGCGCGCGGGATAGAAGCCGAAGAATACGCCGACGCCGGCCGAGAAGCCCACCGCGATGAACACCGCGCTCAGCGGGACGACGGTGTTCCACCCGGTGAGCTTCGCCAGGAGCATGGCACCTCCGTAGCCGACGAACAGCCCGACGATCCCGCCGAGGATGCTCATCACCACGCTCTCGACGAGGAACTGCGTGAGCACGTCCGAGCCCCGCGCGCCGATGGCCATGCGGATCCCGATCTCCCGCGTGCGCTCGGTCACCGAGACGAGCATGATGTTCATGATGCCGATCCCCCCCACCAGCAGCGACACCGATGCGATCGCCGCGAGCAGCCCCGACATCACCGAGGTGGTGCTCGTCGCCGCCTTCGCGATCTCGGTCTGGTTGCGCACGGTGAAGTCGTCCGCGTTGTCGCCCAGGTGATGCGACTCGTGCATGATCGAGGTGATCTCGTTCTGCGCCGCGGCGATCTCGCTCGCCGACGCGGTGCTGGCGAGGATCTGGAAGATGCGGACGTTGCCGCTGAGCCGCGTCTGCGCCGTCGTGTAGGGCATCAGGATCACGTCGTCCTGGTCGTTGCCCGTGGCGTTCTGCCCCTTCGCCTGCAGCACGCCGGTGACCACGAAGGGCTGCCGTCCGATCTGGATGGAAGCGCCGACGGGGTCCGTGCCGGGAAAGAGGTTCTTCGCCACCGTCGCGCCGATGACGGCGATCTTGCGCCCCGCCTTCACGTCGGCCTCGGTGAAGGCGTCGCCGGACGACAGCGACCAGTCGCGGATGGTGAAGAAGTCCGCCGACACTCCCTGGATCCCGGTGCGCCAGTTGCCCTCCGGCCCGATCACCACGAGGCGCGTCTGCACCACCGGCGAGACCCCGGCGAGCGTGGTCCCCTCGGCCTTGAGCTTCTGCGCGTCCTCGATGGTGAGGCGGCTGAACGCTCCGGCCCCCTGGCTCACCCCCGCCGTCTGCGTGCCCCCCGGGACGATGATGATCAGGTTGGTGCCGAGGCTGCTGATCTGCGCCTGGATCTGCGCCTGCGCCCCCTGCCCCACCGCCACCATCACGATCACCGCGCCCACGCCGATCACGATGCCGAGCATCGTGAGCAGGGTGCGCATCTTGTTCTTCAGGATGCTCTGCCAGGCCAGCTTGAGCAGCGTCTTCTGTGTCATGGGCTCGGCACCGGTTCGAGAGGATCCTCGACCTCGAGGACCTTGAGATCGTCCGCCGCGCGATGGCGGTCTTCCACGAGGTGATCCGCGATGATGTGGCCGTCGCGCACCTCGATGATCCGCTTGGCGTAGTTCGCCACGTCGTGCTCGTGCGTCACGATCAGGATGGTGATCCCCTGGTCGTTGAGCTCCTGGAACAGCGCCATCACCTCGACCGTCATGTGGCTGTCGAGATTCCCCGTCGGCTCGTCCGCGAGGAGCAGCGTGGGCTGGGTCACGAGCGCCCGGGCGATCGCGACGCGCTGCTGCTGTCCCCCGCTCAACTCGCTCGGATGGTGGTCGAGCCGGTCGCCGAGGCCGACGCGCGCCAGCGCCGCCGCCGCCGTCGCCCTCGTGTCCGGCCAGCGATGGCTGCGGTCGTACAGCAGGGGCAGCTCCACGTTCTCGATCGCCGAGGTCCGCGCCAGCAGGTTGAACCCCTGGAAGACGAAGCCGAGCTTCTGGTTGCGAAGATCGGCGAGCTCGTTGCGACTCAGCCCGTTCACCGTCACCCCGTCCAGCACGAAGGTGCCGTCGGTGGGGACGTCGAGACAGCCGAGGATGTTCATCAGCGTCGACTTCCCCGAGCCCGACGCGCCGGTGATCGCGATCATGTCGCCGGGATGGACGGTAAGGTCCACGCCGCGCAGCGCGAAGACCTTGTTGCCGCCCATCTCGTAGACCTTCGTCACGCCGCTCACCGCGATGACCGGCGGCGCGTCGGTGCCGCCCATCAGAAGCCTCCCGGCCGCCGGCCGCCCCCGCCCCCCTGCGGCGTGAGCGGATTCGCCGCCGGAGCCGTCGCCGTCGCGGCCGTTCCCCCGCCACCCGTGCTCCCGACGATCACCTCCGTGCCCGCGGCGAGCCCCTGCCCCATCACCTGCGTGTTCTTCCCGTCGCTGAGGCCGATGCGCACGCGAAGGGGCTTGAGCTTCTTCTTGTCGTCGACCGTCCAGAGCGTGCCGAACCCGCCCGCGCCGCCGCCGCGCCGCGCACGGCCGGCGCCGCCC
>JBBQJC010000034.1:0-36721 GCA_038325515.1 Gemmatimonadales bacterium
TGGTCCTGAAAGCAGTCGGCGAACTGCGTGAGGATCCCGGTGGCCCGCTCGACCTCGCGCAACAGCAGCGCGCCCCCGTCCGAGGTCAGCGTCCCGCCGTCAAACCGCCCCACCACCGCGCGGCCCGCCACCTCTTGAAACGGCAACGTCTCCGCCGTACACTCTGTCTGCATAACGGCTGTCTCCGGGTTGGTATGTAGGTCGTTCTCGACAAACGCCTTATACCACTCGGGACAGCCGTTATTCAATAGTCTCGTGAGAAATCCGGGCTAGTACTTCTGATTCGCGATTCGACGCTGAAGGTTCGAGGTTGCCCGCTCGCGCCGGAGGAGACGCGAGGACCGGGACGGGCGCGCCGGCGCAGAAAGCCCCGCCGTAGCAGGCGCTACCGCGGGGCTCCACTGTTCACGATCACCGATCACCGATCACCGATCACTTCTCACCTCGAACCTCGAACCTCGAACCTCGAACCTCTCACGCGGTGCTCGAGCCGTGAGCCACGCGCAATGAAGTGAGGCTCGAGCAGGCCGCGGTTACTCCCCCCCCGCCTGCCGCTCCTCCACCTTCGTGAACGCCGCCTTGGTGTAGTCGCGGTTCATCCGCACGATCGTGTCGATGCTGATCTCCTTCGGGCAGGCCTCCTGGCATTCCCCGAACCAGGAGCAGCCGCCGAACGACTCGATGTCCATCTGCGCCACCATGCTCAGGGCGCGGCGGTAGCGTTCCGGCTGTCCCTGCGGCAGAAGCCCCAGGTGCGAGACCTTGGCCGCCGTGAACAGCGACGCCGAGCCGTTCGGACAGGCGGCCACGCAGGCGCCGCAGCCGATGCACGCCGCGGCATCCATGGACTGGTCGGCGTCCTGCTTGGGGACGGGCAGGCTGTTGCCATCCTGCGCGCTCCCGGTGGGGGCGGAGATGAACCCTCCCGCCTGAACGATCCGGTCGAAGGCGCCACGGTTGACGACGAGATCCCTGATCACCGGAAACGCACGCGCCCGCCAGGGCTCCACGACGACCGTGTCGCCGTCCTTGAAGCTCCGCATGTGGAGCTGGCAGGTGGCGGTCCCCTTCATCGGTCCGTGCGCCACGCCGTTGATCATCACGCCGCACATGCCGCAGATCCCCTCGCGGCAATCGTGGTAGAACGCGATCGGCGACTCCCCCTTCTCGATCAGCCCCTCGTTGACGACGTCGAGCATCTCGAGGAAGGACATCTCGGCGCTCACGCCCGTCGCCTTGTATTCCTGCAGCGCGCCCTCGCTGCCCGGGCCGGCCTGCCGCCACACCTGCAGGGTGAGATTCATCGTTCCGCTCACTTGTAGCTCCTCTGCGACAGCTTGATGTTCTCGTAGACGAGCGGCTCCTTGTTGAGGATCGGGAGCTGCCCCTCTCCGGCGTATTCCCATGCCGCGACGTAGGCGAAGTGCTCGTCGTCGCGGAGCGCCTCGCCGTCGGGGGTCTGGTACTCGGTGCGGAAGTGACCGCCGCACGACTCCTCGCGGTGCAGCGCATCGCGGCACATCAGCTCGCCGAGCTCCAGGAAGTCAGCCACTCGGCCGGCGTGCTCCAGCGTCTGGTTCAGCTCGGCCCCCTCCCCTGGCACCATCACGTTCTGCCAGAACTCCTCGCGGATGGCCGGGATCCGCTCGATCGCCTCGGTGAGGCCGGCCGCATCGCGTGCCATGCCGCACTTCTCCCACAGCAGCAGCCCGAGCTCGCGGTGGAAGGAGGCCACCGTGCGCTTCCCCCTGATCCCGAGCAGCTTGCTCGTGCGCGCCTGCACCTCCGCGACCGCCGACTTCACCTCCGGCGCGTCGGCGCTGACCGGCTCCAGCTTGCTGCTGGCCAGGTAGTCGCCGATGGTGTTCGGGAGCACGAAGTAGCCGTCGGCGAGCCCCTGCATCAGCGCGCTCGCACCGAGGCGGTTCGCGCCGTGGTCGGAGAAGTTCGCCTCGCCCGCCACGTGGAGCCCCGGGATGGTGCTCATGAGGTTGTAGTCCACCCAGAGCCCGCCCATCGTGTAGTGCACGGCCGGATAGATGCGCATGGGCACCTTGTACGGATTCTCGTCCGTGATGCGCTCGTACATCTCGAACAGGTTGCCGTAGCGCTCGCGGATCTTGTCCTCGCCGACGCGGTTGATGGCGTCGGCGAAGTCGAGATAGACGCCGCGCCCCCCCGGGCCCACGCCGCGGCCGTCGTCGCAGGCCTCCTTGGCGGCGCGCGACGCGATGTCGCGCGGCGACAGGTTGCCGAAGCTCGGATACTTCCGCTCCAGGTAGTAGTCGCGATCCTGTTCCGGGATGTCGAACGGCTTCTTGCCCACGTCCTCACGCCGCTTCGGCACCCAGACGCGCCCGTCGTTGCGCAGCGACTCGCTCATCAGCGTGAGCTTGGACTGGTGATCGCCGGCGACCGGGATGCAGGTGGGATGGATCTGCGTGTAGCAGGGATTGGCGAACGCCGCGCCGCGCTTGTAGGCGCGCCAGATGGCGGTCGCGTTGCAGCCCTTCGCGTTCGTCGAGAGGTAGAAGACGTTGCCGTAGCCGCCCGTCGCCAGTACCACCGCGTCCGCCAGGTGCGGCTCGATCTTCCCCGTCACCATGTCGCGCACGACGATCCCGCGCGCCCGTCCGTTCACCACGATGAGGTCGAGCATCTCGTGACGCGAGTTCATCGTCACGCCCCCCTTCGCCACCTCCTTCTCCAGTGCCTGGTAGGCGCCGAGCAGGAGCTGCTGGCCGGTCTGGCCGCGGGCGTAGAAGGTGCGCGAGACCTGCGCGCCGCCGAACGAGCGGTTGGCCAGGAGGCCGCCGTACTCGCGGGCGAATGGCACACCCTGCGCCACGCACTGGTCGATGATGTTCACGCTGAGCTGCGCGAGCCGGTAGACGTTCCCCTCGCGCGCGCGGAAGTCGCCGCCCTTGATCGTGTCGTAGAACAGCCGCTGGATGCTGTCGCCGTCGTTCTGGTAGTTCTTGGCGGCGTTGATGCCGCCCTGCGCGGCGATCGAGTGCGCGCGGCGCGGCGAGTCCTGGTAGCAGTAGCAGCGGACGTTGTATCCCAGCTCGCTCATCGTCGCGGCGGCCGCGCCGCCGGCCAGGCCGGAGCCGACCACGATGACCGAGTATTTCCGCTTGTTGGCGGGGTTCACCAGCTTCATGTCGAAGCGGTGCTTGTCCCACTTGTCGGGCAGCGGGCCCGCGGGGATCTTCGCGTTGAGTTCGAGCGTCATCTAGCGGATCACTCCGAGTAGCACTGCCACGGGGATGATGGAGAAGCCGAGCCACACGACCAGGGCGACGACGGTGGCGACGTGGCGCTTCAGCGGGTGCGCCGACGGCCGTGCGAGGCCGAGCGTGCGCACCGACGACCATGCTCCGTGGAAGAGGTGCAGCATGAGGAACAGCATCGCCACGATGTAGACGGCCGACACCCACACGTTGCGGAACGCGCCGATCACGTTGCCGTAGACGTCGGTGTGGCTGAAGCCCGCCGCATCGGAGGCGCTCGCCACCGGATACGCCTGGCCGGTGGTGAAGTGCAGGATGTGGAAGACGATGAAGACCAGCAGCAGCACGCCCCCCCAGCGCATCGACCGCGAGGCGAGCGTGGTCACCTGCCCCTCCCTCTTCTGGTACGCGATCGGGCGGGCGTTCTTCTTCATCTGCGTGAGCTGCCACGCCATCAGGACGTGGAGGACCAGCGCGGCGAGCAGCCCCAGCCGCGCGACCCAGAGCAGCTCACCCAGGCTCTTGAGGAAGGAGCCGTAGGCGTTCATGCGGGCGGCCCCGATGAACACCTGGAGGTTGCCGGCCATGTGGAGGACCACGAAGGCGACCAGCATCAGGCCGGTCACCGCCATGATCACCTTCTTGCCGATCGTGGAACGGTAGAGCGTGAGCGCCCACATGTATGTGATGCTCCGTGGAGAAAGCGGAGACGGGCGGCGCTCGCATCGAGGCCGCCCGTCGGAGATTACAGCTTGATCGCGGCCATCGGTTCGCGCACCGCGTCGGCGCTCTTCTTCAACGCCGCCTTCTCGTCGGCGGTGAGCTCCACCTCGATGATCTTCTCGAGGCCGTTGCGACCGAGCTTGCAGGGCACGCCGAGGAAGAGGTCGGACATGCCGTACTCGCCCTGCAGCCACGCGGCGCAGGGGAGGATGCGGCGCTGGTCCTTCACGATCGCCTCCGCCATCTGCACGGCACCGGACGACGGCGCATAGTAGGCCGAGCCGGTCTTGAGGAACTTCACGATCTCGGCGCCGCCGTTCCGCGTGCGGTCGACGATCGCGTCGAGCGTCGCCTTGTCCATCAGCTGCGTGATCGGGATGCCGCTGACGCTGGTGTAGGAGATGAGGGGGACCATCGTGTCGCCGTGGCCGCCCAGCACCATCGCTTGGATGTCGCGCACCGAGACGTCGAGCGCCTCGGCAAGGAACGCGCGGTAGCGCCCCGTGTCGAGCACCCCCGCCATGCCGATGACGCGCTCCCGAGGAAAGCCGCTCGCCTTCATCGCCACGTAGCACATCACGTCGAGCGGGTTGCTGACGATGATGAGGATCGCGTTGGGCGAGGTCTTCGCCACCTGCTCCGCCACCGACTTCACGATGCCGGCGTTGGTGTTCAGCAGGTCGTCGCGCGACATCCCCGGCTTGCGGGCGATGCCGGCGGTGATGATGACGATGTCCGAGTCCTTGGTCTCGTCGTAGCCGTTGGTGCCGATGACGCGGGAGTCGAATCCCTCGATCGGCGCGCTCTGCCACTGATCGAGCGCCTTCCCCTGCGGGATCCCCTCGGCGACGTCCACCATGACGACGGTGCGTGCGAGCTCCTTCTCCGCGACGCGCTGGGCTGCCGTCGCTCCGACGTTGCCGGCGCCGACGACGGTGATCTTATTGACCATGAGAGCGATTGTCTGAAGGTTGAGTGCTGCGATACCTAAACTATCGCGCGTGCGAGGAGACGCTAGCGGGACAACTGCGGTCTTTCGGTTTACGGTTCTTCAGTTGACGGCCGGCCGCGGGAGGCTCCAGGCGTCCCGAGGTCCGCCGAGAACCGACAAACCGAAAACCGACAAACCGTCTTTCACCCCCCCACCTGGCTCAACGCCCGCAACCCGCCATTCCGCCGCGATAGCAACGCGTGCTGCTCCGGCTTCTCTGCCATCGCCTGCCGCACGAAGGCGTCCAGCGGCACTCCCGACCGGAGCGGCGTGCGCAGATCCACCTCGTGATCCCCGAACAGGCAGGTGCGGAGCCGGCCGTCGGCGGTGAGACGCACGCGGTTGCAGCTGCCGCAGTAGGTGTGCGTCATGGGCGTGATGACCCCGATGGTTCCCGCGGCGCCGGCCAGCCGGCTGTACGCCGCCGGTCCATTGCCGCGAGCCGGTCCCGCGGTGGGCTCCAGCGGGCCGAGCGCGGCGCGGATGCGGCCCAGCACCTCGTCGCTCGAGACCACGTGCTCGTCGGTGAGCTCCTCCATCTGCCCAACCGGCATCAGCTCGATGAAGCGCACGTGCCAGGGATGCTCCAGCGTGAGCCGCGCGAAGTCCACCACCTCGTCGTCGTTCATGCCGCGCATCACCACGACGTTCAGCTTGATCGGACCGAGCCCCGCCGCCTGGGCGGCGCTCGCGGCCTGCACCGGGTCGAAGCCCAGGTCCCGGCGGGCGATCTCCACGATGCGCTCGGGACGCAGGCTGTCGGCGGAGATGTTCACCCGGTCGAGCCCCGCGGCAGCGAGCTCCCCTGCGAGCGCGGGAAGCTTCACCCCGTTGGTGGAGAGGGCGATGTCCTCCACCTCCGGCACCGCGCGGATCATCGCGACCAGGCGCGAGAGCTGGGGCCTGATGGTCGGCTCACCACCGGTGAGCCGGATCCTCCGCAGCCCCATCCCCGAGAGCTGGCGCACGACCTCGGCGATCTCCTCGTACGACAGGATGTCCGCCTTGGGCAGCCAGGGCAGCCCCTCGAGCGGCATGCAGTAGCGGCAGCGGAAGTTGCACTTGTCGGTGACGGAGATGCGCAGGTACTCGATCGTGCGGCCGAACTGATCGACGAGGGTGCTCATGGCGATGCCGGCTGCGCGGAGCGGCTCGCGGGATCCACCCACTCGCGGGTCCCGTCGGTGTAGTGCTCGCGCTTCCAGATGGGGACGCGCCGCTTCAGCTCCTCGATGATCCAGCGCGAGGCCTCGTACGCCGCGCCGCGATGGGCGTGACCGACGGCGATCCCGACGCTCGCGTCCTCGAGCGCGAGCTCCCCGAGCCGGTGCTCGATCGCGACGTGCGGGGTGGCGAAGCGCGCACCCGCCTCGTCGGCGATCGCCTGGAGCTCGCGCGCCGCCATCGGCTCGTAGGCGGAGTACTCGATACCGGTGACGTCGCGGCCCTCGTTGACCTCGCGGACGACGCCGACGAAGACGATGAGCGCGCCGTTGGAGGGGCTGGAGACCCTCGACAGCAGCGCGCCCGGGTCGATCGTCCGGTCGACGAGCTCGCCGATGGGGGAGACGAACTGGCTCATCCCCCGGCCACCGGCGGAATGACCGCTACCTCGTCGCCGGAGCGAACGGGGCTGTCGGCGCTCGCATAGCGCTGATTGACCGCCATCAGCGGGCTCGGCGGGAGCCTGTCGGCGCCGGGGCGCGACATCAGCTCCGCCAGCACGTCGCCGACCGTGGCGCCCGCCGGCAGGTCGAGCGACAGGCTCGAGGCGCCGAGCGCGTCGGCGTAGGAGGCGAAGAGCAGGACGGTGACGCTCATGGATGCATCCTACTCGATCCGTCCGAGGACGGGGAAGTTCCCGAGGGAAACGCGAAGCCCCGGCGCGGGGCCGGGGCTCAACCGTTTGAGCGCGAAGCGGTTAAGCCTCTGACTCTTCGTAATCGTGATCGTGGTCGTTCTCCAGCTCGAGCTCCTCGATGGAGATGTTCGCCACCATGGCGCGCAACTCCTTGGAGGGCTTGAACACCGGAACGGGTCGGGCGCTCACCTCCACCGGCGAGCCGGTGCGCGGGTTGCGCGCCATGCGGGTCTTCCGGTGGCGGATCTTGAAGGTGCCGAAACCGCGGACCTCGATGTTCTTCTGCTCCTGGAGCGCTTCCTTGATCGCGTCGAGGAACGAGTCGACGACGCGCGCGCAATCCTTCTTGGAGATCATCGGCCCCGCCGTGCGGGAAATCTGGGCGGTCACACGCTCGACCAGATCAGCTTTCGTCATGAGAGGTGCCTCAGGGCGGGCAACGGAAGGGGTACAATAGCATCGAACTTATCCGCGTTAACTCTTGTGTGTCAAGAGTTTAAACCATTTCAGCCGCGCGACTTGCGCACCGTTTGCATGAACTGGTCGAAGAGCGGGCGGGCGTCGTGCGGCCCGGGGGCGGCTTCGGGATGGTACTGGACCGCGAAGATCGGAAGCTCGCGATGCTTCAGCCCCTCCACCGTGCCGTCGTTCAGATTCACGTGGGTGACCTGGAGGGCCGGCGCGCCGGGGATCTCCCTCTCGTCGCCCTGCACCGCGAAACCGTGGTTCTGGGAGGTGATGAGGATGCGCCCCGACTCGATCTCCCGGACCGGGTGATTCCCGCCCCGGTGACCGTACGGCATCTTCACCGTGGAGGCGCCGTAGGTGAGGCCCAGGAGCTGGTGGCCGAGGCAGATGCCGAAGATGGGGACCTCCCGCTCGGCGATCGCGCGGATCGCGTCGGGGGCATAGCTCACCGCGTCCGGGTCACCCGGTCCGTTGGAGAGGAACACGCCGTCCGGCGCCAACTCGAGCACGGCCTCGGGGGGAGTCTGGGCGGGCACCACGGTGACCCGGCACTCGTGGTCGTCGAACAGGCGCAGGATGTTCCGCTTGATGCCGAAATCGTAGGCCACCAGGTGGTGCGGCGCCTGCGGGTTGCCCCAGACGTACGGCTCGTTGGTGGTGACGCGCGAGGCGAGGTCGAGCCCCTCCATCGACGGGCAGGCCTCGAGCGCGGCGAGATGCTCGGCCGACGGCTCCTCGCCGGCGCCAATTACCCCGTTCACCACGCCGGCCGTCCTGAGGTGCCGCGTCAGGCGGCGCGTGTCAACGCCTTCCAGCAACGGAATTTGCGCCGCGTCCAGGTAGCTGGCGAGATCCCCGCTCGCGCGCCAGTTCGAGTGGGTCCGCGCGAGCTCGCGCACCACCACGCCCGCCACCTGCGGCGCGCTGGATTCGGGATCGGCCAGGTTCACGCCGTAGTTGCCGATCATCGGCGCGGTCATCACGACGATCTGGCCGCGGTAGGAGGGGTCGGTGAAGACCTCCTGGTACCCGCTCATGTTCGTGGTGAACACGACCTCGGCGACGGTCGCGGCGATGCGGCCGTGCAGGATGCCACGAAACAGGGTTCCGTCCTCGAGGAGGAGGAACCCTGGCGCTTCCACGCGAGCTGTCACCGGCGTTACGGCTTGGCTGGGGCGGGAGTCGCCGGCGCCGGCGTGGCCGGCGTGAGTGGAATGGCGCTGTTGGCGTTCGGCGTGGCGGCGGCGGGGGCGGGCGCCGTCGTCGCCGGCGTGAAGGCCTGGTCGAGCACCGACTTGGGCGTGCGCCGCTGCGTGGACGCGATGGACAGCACGAAGGCCAGGAAGAGGAAGAGCGCGCCGCCCCACCAGCTGGTCTTGGTGAGCAGGTTCCCCGCCTGACGCGAGCCGAGGAGCGAATCCGCCGAGCTGCTCACTCCGCCGAAGCTGGCGGCGAGGCCATTGCCCTTCCCACTCTGGAGCAGGATGGCGGCGATCAGCACGATGCTGTCGATGACGAGCAGGGTCAGCAGAAGGGTGTACATGTCCGGCGGACTGGGGATGTGGGCGAGGTGGGGTAAACCTCAAATATGGACGGACTTACCCTTCAAAGCAACTGCTCGAAGCAACTGCTCGAAGCGACCGCGGTTGGAGGTGCGAGGTCTTCAGTCAGAAGTCATGCCTCGGGCAGCATCTGCGTCCCTCGGGATGACCTCTCACCTCTCACCTCGAACCTCCAACTTCGAGCTCCTAACCGCCGTTGCAGATCCCCGCCCACCCCGCCGGCTCCAGGCTCGCTCCACCCACGAGAAGTCCGTCCACCTGGTCCGCCGCCAGCAGCGATGCGGCGTTCCCCGCGTTGACGCTGCCCCCGTACAGAATGGGGATGTCCGCCGCGCCGTCGCCCACGAGCTCCACCAGCGCCGAGCGAATGGTTCGGTGCACCGCCGCGGCGTCGTCGGGGGTGGCAGTGCGGCCCGTGCCGATCGCCCACACCGGTTCATACGCGACGATCGCCCCGAGCACCGCGCCGGGTGTGAGCATGGAGAGTCCGGCCCGAAGCTGATGCAGCACGACGCGCTCCGTCTCCCCCTGCTCGCGCTGCTCGATGAGCTCGCCCACGCACAGCACGGGAACCAGCCCCTGCTCCACGGCGCGCGCGCACTTCTGCGCCGTCTCGGGCTCCGTCTCGCCGAAGACGTGCCGGCGCTCGGAATGGCCGACCAGGACGAAGCCCGCTCCCGCGTCGGCGGCGATCGCTGCCGACGTCTCGCCGGTGTATGCGCCCTTGTCGTGCGTATGGATGTTCTGTACGCCAAGACGGATGTCGGGGCGCGCGCGCACCCCCTCGCGCACCGCCGCGAAGGCGAGCGCGGAGGGAAACAGGATCACGGTGCGATCGTCGCGTGCCGGATGGGCGCCGAGGAAGCTGCGCACGAACTCCGCCGCCGCCGTCGGGCCGAGGTTCATCTTCCAGTTCGCCGCGAAGACCGGCTTCCGGTGAGCGGTCATCGCTACCGCTCCGTCAGGGCGGCGAGACCCGGCAGGGCCTTGCCCTCGAGGAACTCGAGCGACGCACCTCCGCCGGTGGAGACGTGGCTCATCTTCGACGCGAGCCCCGCCTGCTCCACCGCGGCCGCCGAATCGCCGCCCCCGACGATCGTCGTCGCGCCCTGCGTGGTCGCGACGGCCATCGCGTTGGCGATCGCCATCGTTCCCTTGTCGAAGGGGGGCGTCTCGAACACTCCCATCGGGCCGTTCCAGAGCACCGTCCTGGCCGTGAGGATGGCGCGCGTGTACGACTGCGCGGTGTCGGGGCCGATGTCGTACATCGCCATGTCGCGCGGGATGTCTCCCTTCTTCACCGCTTTCGCGGCGGCGCCCGCCTCGAGGCTCGGGGCCACCATCGCATCGTGCGGCAGGATGATCCGCGTGCCCGCCTTCTCCATGAGATCCTCGGCCATCGCCACCCGGTCCGGCTCGACGAGCGACTTGCCTGTCTCCAGCCCCATCGCCTCGAAGAAGGTGCAGGCCATCGCGCCGCCGATGAGGATCGCGTCGACCTTGGGGAGGAGCGCTTCGATCACGTCGATCTTCCCCGAGATCTTCGAGCCGCCGAGGATGGCGACGAAGGGCTTGGCCGGACGCTCGAGCGCCCCGTGGAGATAGGCCAGCTCCTTGTCCATCAGCAGCCCGGCGACCGCGGGCTGGAGGAACTTCGCGACGCCTTCGGTGGACGCGTGCGCGCGGTGCGCCGCCCCGAAGGCGTCGTTGACGTAGAAGTCGCCGAGCCGCGCGAGGGCGCGCGACAGCGCCTCGTCGTTCTTCTCCTCGCCGGGCAGGAAGCGCGTGTTCTCGAGGAGCAGCACCTCGCCGTCCGCCAGAGCGCGCGACGCGGCGACCGCCTCGTCGGTATCGGTGCTCCCGAAGAAGCGCACGGTGCGCCCCGGCAGGAGCTCGCCCAGCCGTTGCGCCACCGGCGCGAGGGAGTACTTCGCGTCCGGCTCGCCCTTGGGACGGCCGAGGTGCGACAGCAGCACGACGCGCGCCCCGCCGTCGGCCAGCGCCTGGATCGTCGGGAGGGCGGCGCGGATGCGCGTGTCGTCGGTGATGTGGCCCTGCTCGTCGAGCGGGACGTTGAAGTCCACGCGGACGAGAGCGCGCTGCCCGCGGAGCTGCTCCGCGGACAGGTCGCGAACCGTCATCCTGGTCATGGCGCGCTCAGAGCTTCGCGCCGACGTACTGCAGCAGATCCACGCAGCGCGATGCGTAGCCCCACTCGTTGTCGTACCAGCCGGACACGTGCACGAGGGTGCCGTCCACGACGTTCGTGCACTTGGCGTCGAGGATGCACGAGTGCGGGTTGCCGATGTAGTCGCAGGAGACGAGCTCCTCCTCGGTGTACTTGAGGATCCCCTTCAGCGCGCCCTCGGACGCGGCGCGGAAGGCGGCGTTGACGTCGGCCGCCGTCGTCGACTTCTCGACCAGGACGGTGAGGTCGGTGAACGACACGTCCGGCGTGGGGACGCGGATGGACATGCCGTCGATCTTCCCCTTGAGCTCGGGGATGACGAGCGAGGTCGCCTTCGCCGCGCCGGTCGTGGTGGGGATCATCGAGATGGCGGCGGCGCGGGCGCGGCGCAGGTCCTTGTGCGGCAGGTCGAGGATGTTCTGGTCGTTCGTGTAGCTGTGCACGGTGAGCATCGAGCCGCGGACGAAGCCGAAGTTCTCGCGGATCACCTGCACCATCGGCACCAGGCAGTTCGTCGTGCACGACGCGTTGGAGATCACGTCGTGCTTCGCCGCGTCGTACTTCTGGTGGTTCACGCCCATCACGATCGTGATGTCCTCGCCCTTGGCCGGCGCGGAGATGATGACCTTCCTGGCGCCGCCGGCAATGTGGAGGCTCGCCTTGTCCTTGTCGGTGAAGCGGCCGGTGGACTCGAGGACGATGTCGACGCCGAGCTCCTTCCACGGCAGCTTCGCCGGATCCTTCTCGGCGAGGATCTTCACCTCGTCGCCGTCGATCGTGAGGCTGTCGGTTCCGGCGACGACGGAGCCCGCGTACTCGCGGTGCACGGAGTCGTACTTGAAGAGATGGGCGAGGGTGCGGGTGTCCGTCAGGTCGTTGACGGCGACGAAGTCCAGCTCCGTGATCCCGGCCTGCTTGGCGGCGCGCAGCACCTGGCGCCCGATCCGGCCGAAGCCGTTGATACCGACACGAATGGCCATCTGAGTCTCCCTGAGGTCACCACCGGTCGCCAAGAGCAGGCGCCCGGCCGAAGGTCACAAAACTAAGAATGCGCGCACCACCGTCATAGAGCGCGGCAGCGCACGCGTTGAGGGTCGCGCCGGTGGTCAGCACATCGTCGACGAGGACGAGGTGCAGGCCCTGCAGCGTGGCGCGGTCCGCATCTGCACGGAACGCACCCGCAACGTTGCGAAGGCGCTCTCCCGGTGTCAACTGGGTCTGCGTGCCGGTCGCTCGCACCCGCGAGAGGAGCTCGGGGCGCACGGGCAGATGCCAGCGCGCTCCGAGCGCGACGGCGAGCTCCAGGCTCTGGTTGAAGCCCCGCTCGCGAAGCCGCGAGGGAGCGAGCGGCACGGGCACCAGGGCGGCGCGCTCGCGCTCGACGTCCTCGGGAAAGCGGAGCGCGCTCATTCGCCGCGCCATCGCCGGAGCCACGGCGCGCCAGCCATGGTACTTGAGAGCGTGCACGATGGAATGCGCGGCGCCGCCGGGGATGGCGTAGGCCGAGCGCACGGCGCGCACATACGGCGGAAGCTGCTCGCACCAGGCGCACGAGGCTGCAACGTCAGGCGTACGGGGAGTGGGGTTCGGGGTCGGGTGGCCGCACCGCCGGCATCTCGGGCGCGGAAGCTCCAACGCCTGCAGCCAGCAGCGTCCACAGACCAGCTCGGGCTCTCCCGCGCGCAGCGCGCCGCAGACGGCGCAGGCTGGGGGGAGCAGCAAGTCGAGGACCGCCGAACCGAGCTCGCGCCCGTGACCGGCGAGGGAGCTCAGTGCACCGCCCGCCACATCGCGCCACGATCGGGCTCGCGGCCGAACCACTGCGCGAAGGCGAGCGCCCCTTGCTCGAGCAGCATTCCCTCCCCGTCCGCCGCCACGTGACCCGCCGCCCGGGCGGCCCGGACCCACGCGGTCTCCCCGGCACGATAGACGAGGTCGAACACCGCCGCGTCCGCGGGGAGGGCGCCGATGTCGACCGGGTGGGGATCGTCGTCCCGCATGCCGAGCGGGGTGGCGTTCACCACCAGGGTGGCGCCGTCGAGTGCGTCGCCGAGGGAATAGCTGGCGGTTGCGAGCCGGGGGAAGCGGGCGGCGAGGGCGAGGGCGCGGGACATGTGCCGATTATAGATCGCGACGCGCGCGGAGCCCCATCCTTCCACCGCACCGAGGATCGCGGCGGCGGAGCCCCCCGCCCCGACGAGCGCGACGCACGCTCCGTCGACCGCGCCGCGGAGGAGCGCGCGCATCACGGAGTCCGCGCCTCCCACGTCGGTGTTGTGGCCGACGAGCGTCCCCCCCTCGTGCCAGAAGGTGTTCACGGCCGCACAGCGCAGCGCCAGGGGGGTGAGGCGACCGCAGCGAGCGGCGACGATCTCCTTGTGGGGGATCGTCACGTTGCCCGCGCCGTTCGCCTCGGCAAGCTCGCCCAGGACGCGCTCGAGCTCCAGCGGCGCGACGTCGAGCGCCTCGTACACGAGCGGGAGGCCGGCGGCGCGCAGCGCGGCGTTCTGGAGGCGCGGGGAGATGGAGTGCGCCACCGGGTGACCGAGCAGGACGAGCAGCCCGGGCAGGCCGCTCACGAGGCGCCCGGGAGGCCCGCGCTGGCCATCACGTCGAACACGCGGCGGATCTCCCGCTCCAGCTCGTCCGCGGTCTCGCGGTAGACGTCCAGCTCCGCGCCGACCGGATCGCTGATCGACCGGCCGCGGGACCCGGACTGCGGATAGCTCGCGAGCAGGTACGACTTGCCGCCGCCGCCGAGCCTCTCGGCACGCTCGAGATGCTGCGGGGCCATGGCGAGCACGAGATCGCTCTGTTCGACGAGCTCCCGCGTGAGCGGCTGCGAGCGGTGGCCGGCGAGGTCGAGGTGGCGCTCCAGACCCACGAGCAGCGAGCCGTCGGACGCCATCGCGCCCTCGTACGCGCTCGTTCCGGCGCTTGCGACCTCGATCTCCGGGAGTCCGCGCTCGATGGCCACCTTGCGCGCGATCGCCTCGGCCAGCGGACTGCGACAGGTGTTACCGGTACAGACGAAGAGCAGCTTCATGCGTCAGGCATCTCCAATCAGGCGAGGGGCCGTCTCGCGCAGCACGGCGGAGGCGATGGCGCCGGGCCGGATGACGCGGGGCGCGCGGCCGGTGCAGTCCACCACCGTCGAGGGTTGCGAGGGCCGCAGCGTACCCCCGTCCAGCAGGCGCAGCGCGCCGCTGGCGATGGCGTCACCCCACTGCTCCCGAATCTCGCGCGCCGAGGTGGCCGGGGGAACCCCGGGACGATTGGCGCTCGTGGAGGTGATCGCGTCGCCGTAGCTGCGGATGAGACGCTGCAGGCCGGGATGCGAGGTCCATCGCACGGCGATCCCTCCTTCGGGGCCGCGCAGCGCCGACGGGACCCGCTTCTCGCCTCCCGGCAGGACGAGGGTGAGGGGACCGGGCCAGTGGCGCGCCGCCAGGTTCATCGCATAGCTCGGGATGCGGAGATCCAGCTTGGCGAGCATGTCGCTCCCCGCGATCAGGAGGAGAAAGGGCTTCCCCTTCGGGCGGCCCTTGAGCGCGATCAGCGCATTCACCGAATCACGGTCGATGCCCCCGCCGAATCCGTACACCGTCTCCGTGGGATACGCGAGCACTCGGCGCAGCTCCATCTGCTCGATGGCGGGGCGGAGGGCGGCCGCGATCTCGGGCTCTGACCAGAACGGGACCGCCAGCGCCGCTTCCGTCACTCCTCGCCCCCGAACAGCGCGTCGACGCGGGCGAAGTCGTCCGAGCTCGTCACCTTGAGCGCCCGCTCGCTCCCCCTCACCACGGCGACCGGAATGCCGAGCTGCTCGCAGAGCGCCGCGTCGTCGGTGGCGGCGAGATGCTCGCGACGCGCGCGGCGATGGACGTCGACGAGCGTCTGTCGGGGAAAGCCCTGCGGCGTCTGCGCGCGCCAGAGCGCCTCGCGATCAACGGTGCGTACGATCATGTCGTTCTCGTCCACCTCTTTCAACGTGTCGACGACGGGGAGCGCGGCGATCGTGGCGCGTCCGGCGCGCACCGATTCGATGACCCGCTCGATGGTCGCGGCCCCCACGAGGGGGCGCGCGGCGTCGTGCACGAGCACGATCTGCGCCTCGTCGGGAAGATCGTCCAGCCCGTTGGCCACGCTCTCGCTCCGGGTGCGGCCGCCGATGGACACGAGCAGGCGGTCCACGTCGCACTGGAAGAGCCAGGGGGGCGGATCGCCGGCGTAGCGCTGCGGCAGGACGACCACCACCATGCCGACGTCGGGGCGCTTCATGAAGGCCTGCACGCTATGCAGCAACATCGGCTTGCCGGCCACCCAGCGGAACTGCTTCAGCTCGTCCCCGCCGGCGCGGGTGCCGCTCCCCCCCGCGACGATGACGACACCGACGTCCCGGACCGGGGGCCCGGCTCCGGCGCCTTCCCTCGAGACAGCGAACGGCTCTCGCGCGCTCACGCGAACACCCGCTCGAACAGGTCGGCGATGGTGCGCACGCCGACGGCCCTGAGCCCCTTGGGCACGCGCTTGGGCACGGCGCGCTCGGCGAGATAGGCGGTGGTCATCCCCATGTTGGCCGCCTCGGCCAGCCTGCGCTCGGCCTGCGATACGGGGCGGATCTCGCCGCCGAGCCCCACCTCGCCGACGAACACCGCCTCGTGCGGCAGCGGGCGGTCGTAGACGCTCGAGGCGAGGGCGGCGGCGACGGCGAGATCGCCGGCCGGCTCCTGCAGCCGCACCCCGCCGACGACGTTGAGGAAGACGTCGAGCTGGCCGAACGAGAGCCCCGCGCGCTTGTCGAGCACGGCGAGCAGGAGCGCGAGGCGGCGCCCGTCGTAGCCGGTGGCGACGCGCTGCGGCGTGCCGAACCCCGCCTTGGCGGCGAGCCCCTGGATCTCGATGAGGATGGGACGCGACCCCTCCATGAGCGCGGTGACCGCGCTCCCCGAGGCGATCATGGAACGGTCGCCGAGGAAGAGCTCCGACGGGTTCGCCACGGGCACGAGGCCGTCCTCCGCCATGCGGAAGACGCCGATCTCGTCGACCGATCCGAACCGGTTCTTCGTCGCGCGCAGCACGCGGTGATCGAGGGAGTTCTCCCCCTCGAAGTACAGCACCGTGTCCACGATGTGCTCGAGCGTCTTGGGGCCGGCGATGCCGCCCCCCTTGGTCACGTGGCCGACGACGAATACCGCGGTGCCGCTCTCCTTGGCGAAGCGCATGAGCCTCGCGGCGCACTCGCGCACCTGCCCCACGTTGCCCGGCGCCCCCTCGAGATCGGCGGTGTAGACCGTCTGGATGGAGTCGACGATGAGGACCTTCGGGGCCACCGCGGCCGCCGTCGTGAGGATCGTCTCCAGGTTGGTCTCGCTGAGCAGGGCGACGTCGCCCGTGGCAGGGTCGCCGAGCCGGTCGGAGCGGAGCTTCACCTGCAGGGCACTCTCCTCGCCGCTCGCGTAGAGCGTGGCGTGTCCGGCGGCCTGCAGCCGGCCGGCGACCTGGAGCAGCAGGGTGGACTTGCCGATCCCCGGCTCGCCGCCGATGAGGATCATCGAGCCGGGCACGAGCCCCCCGCCGAGCACGAAGTCGAACTCGTCGATCCCCGTCTTCCAGCGATTGACCTCGGAGCCCTTGATGTCCCTGACGCGCGGCGTCGGGGCGACGCTGCCGCCCTCCGCCAGCGAGCGCGCACCGTTGGCCCGCCGGCTGGCACCGCCGCCAGGCGCGGACTTCGGCGCCATCTCCTCGACGAGCGAGTTCCAGGCACCGCACACGTCGCAGCGGCCAGCCCACTTGGGGTGGTCCGCGCCACACTCGGTGCAGCGGTAGATCGTCTTCGTCCTGGCGCTCATGCCGGGCGGAAAGTTCGCGTCATCCGGAGGCAATTTAGCGGAGGGGAGGAGGCTGCGATGACCATTGGCTTGCGCAGGAGCTCCGAAGCACGCCACACACGCTTCGCGAAGGTCCGGTCTTCTGTCCTCGGCGGACGGTCGTCAGGGTCCGGGGGGATCCGTAATGGCGCGATGGATCCCTTACCCCGCCCGCTGGTGGCCCTCGTGCCCCGCGTTGCCCGGCCCGATCCGCCCCGCCTCGGTCCCGCCCTACGGCGCCGGGGCGCGGTGCGAGAAGTTCTCGAAGCGCGTGTAGTTCTTGTGGAAGTGCAGGTTGACGAAGCCGATCGGGCCGTTGCGCTGCTTTCCGATGATGATCTCGGCCTTGCCCTCGAGCGAGTTGCCGTCCTTGTCCACCGGGCCGTCGTACACCTCGGGGCGGTAGATGAACATGATCAGATCGGCGTCCTGCTCGATGGCGCCCGACTCTCGCAGGTCGGACATCTGCGGCCGCTTCCCCTCGCCAGTGCGCTGCTCGCTCGCGCGGGAGAGCTGCGACAGCGCGATCACCGGCACGCTGAGCTCCTTGGCGAGCGCCTTGAGCCCGCGCGAGATCTGCGACACCTCCTGCTGCCGGTTCTCGCTCCCCGCCGGCCCCTGCATCAGCTGCAGGTAGTCGACGATGATCATGTCCACGCCCTGATCCGACTTGAGCCGGCGCGCCTTGGAGCGCATCTCGAGGATCGTGATGCCGGGGGTGTCGTCGATCCAGATCGGCGCGTGCGTGAGGATGCCCGCCGCGCGGGCGAGACGTGGAAAGTCGTCGTCGCGCAGCATCCCCTTCCGGAGCTTCTGCGCGTCGATGCGCGCCTCGCTCGTGAGCATGCGCTGGACGAGCGACTCCTTGCTCATCTCCAGCGAGAAGAAGGCTACCTTCTTCTGGTGCGCGATCGCGGCGTTCTGCGCGATGTTCAGGGTGAAGGCCGTCTTTCCCATGGAGGGACGCGCGCCGACGATGATGAGATCCGACGGCTGGAAGCCCGACGTCAGCTCGTCAAGGTCGGCGAAGCCGCTCGGCACGCCGCTGATCGCGTCGCCCCCGGCATGGATCGCCTCGATGCGCTCCATCGTCGGCCAGAGGAGCTCCTTGATGCGCGAAAAGCCCTCCGTCGTGCGCTGCTGCGCCACCTGGAAGATCTTCTGCTCGGCCATGTCGAGCAGCTCGTCCGCGGTGTGCCCGCCGCTGAACGCCTCGCCGACGATCTCCGTGGACACCTCGATGAGGCGCCGCAGGATGGCCTTCTCCTTCACGATCTTCGCGTGATACTCGACGTTGGCCGCCGTCGGGACGGCGTCGACGAGGAAGCCGATGTAGTCCTTGCCCCCGGCCCCCTCGAGATCACCCTTCCGCGAGAGCTCGTCGGCGAGGGTGAGCGGATCGACGACGCTGCCGCGCTCCGTGATGCTCACCATCGCGCGGAAGATGCGGCGGTGGCGCTCGGCATAGAACATCGTGTCGTCCACGACCTCGACCGCGCGCATCACCGCGTCCTGGTCGATGAGCATGGCGGCTAGCACCGCCTGCTCGGCATCCTCCGAGTAGGGAGGACGCCGGTCGCGGTACGGATCACGCCCCTGCAGCGGGGCCGGTGCTATCGAGTATTCGACGGGCGAGCTGGACATCTTCCCAGGTGGGGCGCTTCCACGCCGGATTGCGGAGCAACGCGGCGGGATGGTAGGTCACGATGAGCGGAACCCCATAATAGCGATGAACCTGGCCGCGAAGCTTGCCGATCGTGAGTTTCGTCTCGAGCAGAGTCTGCGCGGCGAAGGTCCCGAGCGCCAGGATCACCTTCGGCCGGACCAGCTCGATCTGCCGGACGAGATAGGGCGAACAGGCGGTAACCTCCTCCGGCGTTGGATTCCGGTTACCCGGGGGCCGGTGCTTGAGGACGTTCGCGATGAACACGTCCTCCCGGGTCAGGCCGATCGCCCCGATGATCTTGGTGAGGAGCTGCCCCGCCTGCCCCACGAAGGGAACCCCCTGCTCGTCCTCGTTCGCGCCGGGCGCCTCGCCGACGATCATGAAGTCGGCGTCCGGGTTGCCCGTGCCGGGCACGGGGTTCTTCGCCGTCGCATACAGGGAGCACCGGGTGCAGCGCGCGACGGTCTCGGCAACCGCGGCCAGGGAGTCCAGCTTGAACGCCGGGTCGTCGGCGAGGGCGCGGCTCGCGCCCCCCACCAGAAGTCCGCCGGGGACGTCCGGCAGGGGCGACTCGGCCGTTGCCCCGGCGCCGCTCTGCGTCGAGGGAACGTGCACGGCGTCGCTCGGTGCCTGCGTCGCGTCCTGGGGCGGGGAAACGGGGGGCTTCGGCGCGCGCGCCATGGCATCCTCGGGCTGGGTCGGCGTCGGGCCCTCCCGCGGCGCGCCGGGCGCGTCGCCCCCGGCGGCACGGATGGCCTCGCGCCAGTCGGCCGTGACCGGCATCGCCGGCTCGCGGTGATTGATCATCGCCGCGGCGCCGGCGGTGGGCCGCGGCTTCAGGTTGGCGGCGCCGAGCAGCCGGAGCGCCTCGTCGACGCTGAGGCTGTCGAGCACCAGCTCGCTCTCCCCCTGGTCGCGCCGCTGCTCCAGGTACCGCCGCAATGCTTCTCTAGCGTCCATCGAGCAGCACCTCCGCACGGTCGAGGATGGCGTCGGCCACCGCCGACTTGTGCATGAGGGGGAGCCGCTCGGGAGACGTCTGGCGGCGCGACAGGAAGGTCACGAGGTTGGTGTCCACGCCGAATCCGGCGCCCGGCTCGTTCGCGTCGTTGAGGACGATGAGGTCCAGACCCTTGGCCTCGAGCTTCCGGGCGGCGTTGGCGAGCAGGTCGTCGGTCTCGAGGGCGAAGCCGACGATCACGGCGCCCGGCCGTCTGGCGTCGCGTGTGGTGGCAAGGATGTCCGGGGTCTCGTGGAGCTCGAGCGCGAGCGAGCGCCCCGTCTTCTTGATCTTGGCGGGTGCGGGCTGCGCGGGCCGATAGTCGGCGGGGGCGGCGGCCATCACGAGGAGATCGGCGTCGCCGAGCCGTCGCGCGACGGCGTCCCGCATCTCCTCGGTGGAGGCGACATTCACGATCTCGGGGCCGATGGGGGGCGGCACCAGCAGCGGCCCCGCCACGAGGGTGACGCGGGCGCCGCGTCGCCAGGCCGAGGCGGCGAGGGCGACCCCCATCTTGCCCGAGCTGTGGTTCGAGAGAAAGCGGACAGGATCGATCGCCTCGCGTGTGGGACCCGCGGTGACGATCACGTGACGACCGGCGAGGGAATCGCGCTCGAGGATGCGGCCGACGTGCGCGAAGATCGTCTCCGGCTCGGGCATCCGGCCCGGCCCGCTCCCCTCCCCGGCCGCGAGGAGGCCATCGTCGGGGGCGAGCAGACGGTAGCCAAGGGTGGCGAGGTGCGCGGCGTTGGCCTGCGTCTGGGCGTGGGCCCACATGCGGTCGTTCATCGCCGGCACCAGCAGCACCGGGCACCCGGCGGCGAGCAGGCAGGCGGTGAGGAGATCGTCGGCCTGGCCGGTCGCGGCGCGCGCCATCAGGTCGGCGGTGGCGGGGGCGATGACGATGACGTCGGCGCTGCGGGCGAGCGTGATGTGGCTCAGCGCGCGGTCCGCGTCGAACAGGCCGGTGTGCACCGGGCGGCCGGTGAGCGCCTCGAAGGTCACTGCCCCGACAAATTCCGTCGCGGCGCGCGTCATCACGACGTCCACCTGCGCACCCGCCCGGGTGAGCAGGCGCGCGAGGAAGGCGCTCTTGTAGCTCGCGATCCCGCCCGACACGCCGAGGAGCACCCGGCGGCCGTGGAAGGGGCGAATGGCGGAGTCGGTCACGAGCGCGCGAGGTTGGAGCCGCGCGGCATCGCGCCCGGCCCCGGCGGGATCACTCGGCCGAGCGGCGGCGCGGGACGACGCGGTAGTCGATGTCGCCGCGCGAGAGCTCCTCGAGCGAGCGCGTCGTCAGCTTCTTGTCGCGCGACGCGGAGCCGCCCGGGAACTCGTTGAGGGCGCGCGCGTACTTGGCGGCCACGAGGACGCCGAGGTACTTGTTGGCGGCGTGCTGGGCGATCTCGCCCGGTGTGAAGACTCGCATTATCCGTTGATCAGGGTGTGTTGTTCTGGATTTCCTGCTCGAGCCGCTCGATGAGCTGCCCCACCTGCTGCTTCAGGTTCGCCACCCGCTCGCGGCTCACCGTCTCGGCGTCGATGATCGCTTCCACGCTGGCGACAGCGCGCGAGAGATCGTCGTTCACCACCACGTACTCGTACTCGCTCACTTGCTGCAGCTCCTGGAGCGCCGACTCGAGCCGGGCGGCGAGCTGCGCCGGCGTCTCGGTGTTGCGGCCCCGCAGACGCTCCAGCAGCACCTCCGCCGACGGCGGGAGGATGAAGATGGTGACCGTGTCCGGAAAGGCCTTCCGGAACTGCAGGAAGCCCTGGACGTCGATGTCCATCACGACGTGCCGCCCCTCGTCCATGACCCGCTGCACCTCGCGGCGCAGCGTCCCGTACAGGTTGCCGTGCACCTGTGCCCACTCGGCGAATCCGTCGCGCTCCCGCTCGGCGATGAAGTCGCTCCGTGAGACGAAATAGTAATCACCGGCGTCGACTTCGGCCGGCCGGGGCGACCGCGTGGTGCACGACACCGAGTAGCCGATGTCCGGGCGGCGCTTCAGGAGCTCCTTGGCGATGGTCGTCTTCCCCCCGCCGCTCGGGGCGCTGAGGATGATCGGGAAGCGGCTCATTCCAGGTTCTCCACCTGCTCCCGGATCCGCTCCAGCTCCTCCTTGATCATCAGCACCTCGGAGACGACCGCCGAATCGTTGCCCTTGCTCCCCGTGGTGTTGGCCTCGCGGAGCATCTCCTGGAGGAGGAAGCCCAGTCGCTTGCCCACGCCGTCAGCCTGGCCGGCCCGAAGTGCCGAGCGAAAGGCGGCGATGTGGGCCTTGAAGCGCGAGAGCTCCTCCTGCACGTCGAGCCGGTCGGCAAGGAGGGCGATCTCCTGGGCGATCCGGTGCTCGTCGAGCGCGACCCCGTCGGCCAGCTCACGAACTGCGTTGCGCAGCCGGTCGCGCTGCTCGACGACGCGCTCGGGGGCGCGGACCGCCACGCGGTCGAGGGCGCCCTCGATGACCGCGAGCCGCTCCTCGAGGTAGACGACGAGCCGCGTCCCCTCGGCGCCGCGCATCTCGAGCAGGGCCTGCACCGCGCGGTCCACGATCGACGCGAGCTGCTGGCCCGCCTCGGGAGGCAGCTCCTCGCGCGCCGCGCCGGAGGCGAATACCTCGGGCATGCGCAGGACGGTGGCGACGTCGAGGGTGTCGGGGAAGCCGAAGCGTTCCTGCAGGCCGCGAAGCTGCGTCACGTACGTGGCGAAACGGGCCTCGTCGATGGGACTAGAGGCCTCGCCGGCGTCACGCTCGAATCGCGCGCTCAGCGTCACATGGCCGCGCGCGATCGAGCGGCGCATCGCCTCGCGCACGTCCGCCTCCCAGCGGGCGAGCGCGCTGGGGAGCTTGATGGACGGACTGAAGAAGCGGTGGTTCACCGAGCGCACTTCCACGCTCACGCGACCACCGCCCACCTCGCCGTCCGCGGCGCCGAATCCCGTCATGCTGCGTATCATATCGAGCCGCGTAAGTTACGGTACGACAACAACCTTGTCAATTCCAGAAGTCCCAGCGCACCCCGTAGAACTGCGTCTGCCGGGGCATGGTGAATCCCGGCACCTGCGCGTAGCGCTCCTGGAGCAGGTTCCTGAACTGGTATGACACGACAGCCGACGCGATGCGGATCTCGAGCCGGAAGGCGAGCGTCCGGAAGCCGTCCGCCACGCGGATCGTGTCGCCCGACGCGAATCGGCTGCTCGACCGATACTCGTGCGCGAGCGAGGCGAGCAGCCCGAAGTTCCCGTTCGGGAAGCGGTCCAGGAGGCTCGTCTGGATGTACAGCTCGGCACGCGTCTGGTACTGCGGGCGGTAGAGCCCGGTGGAGTCGCTCCACTTGAGCGCCCAGGCATCCACGTTGATCGCCCGGTAGAGGCGCCCGCGCGCGGCGATCGTCGTCGCCGTGGCGGACGCCTCGTGCCGGATCGAGTTCCCCGAGCTGTAGGCCAGGCCCAGCTCCGCCGGGGGAAGCAGCGTGGTGGCCCCGCGCTGCAGCAGCCCCGCCGAGAGCCAGAGGTCACGGAGCTTCACTCCCGCCTCGGCGCGGGCGTTCGTCCGCGCCGCCAGCAGGTACCGGTTCACCGGGGCGGAGTCGACGCCGATGATGGTGGCATCGGTGTCGGCCACGGCGCGGGTGGTGGTTCCGCCCCCCATCACGCGGTCGAAGCCGCCCGCCCCGGTACGCGAGACGGAGCCGGTGAGCGCGATGCGCGCGAGCGGCGCGAAGCGGGCGGTGGCCTCGAGCCGAGAGGGATCGAGATAGCTCCGTCCCTCGCCGAGCAGCGAGAGCGACAGCACCCCCTGCTCGAGCGACGCCCGGCCGGACAGGACGTGCGACGTGCGATTCCCGCCGACGCGAAGTCGCTCCGCGCCGCTCAGGCGTAGCGGTCCGCGCCTTACCCCGCCGGTGACGAGATACTGGCTCTCGTACGCCGTGGAATCGGGGACACGTCCCGCTGTGTCCGAGGCCGAGGGGGTCGTCGTGGAGCGGTTGGCGGCCGAATGGCTCGTGGCGCGGTAGTCGTGGGCCGACGCGAGCAGCTGCAGCCAGCGCGGCGACGTGTCGGGGTCGCCGGCACCGAGGCGCAGGTACGCCGTGGTGCGGCGTGACTGGTGGTCCGGCACCGTATCGCGCGCGAGCGAGGCGGGGCCGTCGCCGGTCCACCTGGCGCGATTCCGCGTGCTGCGCTCGGCGAACAGGTCGGCGCTCCAGCCGCCGCGGGCGAGACCGAGGCGGGCCATGACGTTGGAGCCGTCGGTGGAGCCGAGGTTCCGGTTGGGCTGGGTGTTGTACTGCTCGGCGGCGATCTGAAGCGCCTCGCCGTGCGCGTAGCGGCGGCCGTAGAAGGCGCGATAGAGGTCGGTGGCCTGGTCGCCCGTGGAGATGTCGGCGCGCGTGTACGGGTCGGTGCGGTCCACGCGCCAGCTTCTCGCGTAGACACGCACCTCGTCGGCGCCGCGCTCGATGCGCAGCTCTTCGAGCGAGTGGAGCGGCAGGTCGTTCACCGGCGCGAGGCCCTGGGCGCGCAGGTCCATCGGGTCGAGCTCCAGCCCGTCGAGGAAGACGCGGATGCGGCGCGCGTCCCCCTGCGAGGCGACGAAGCCCGGCGCCGCGAAGGCGCCGGCGGCGAACTCGGTGAGGCCCGGGACTCGGCCCAGCAGGTCGCCGAGGGTGATCGCGCCCGTGGCGTACATCGCGCTGCGGTCGTAGACCCGCGGCGCGCCGATCTCGAGCACCGGCGGAGCCTCGGCACGGGCGAGGGGCGCCTTGAGCGTGTCCCTGGGCGGCGCGGCCGGGGGGACGGGGACGATCCCCTTGAGGGTGCTGTCGTTCCGCAGCATGGAGTCGGCGCGCGCCGGCAGCGGGACGATGATCGTGTCGCGCCCCGCCGTGGGAGAGACGCGCCTGCGGGCCGCGGCGCTGTCGACGCGGGTGGGAAGGGTATCACGCCGCCCGCTCACCGTGTCGCGCTTCACCGGCACCTGCGCGGACAGCCGCGCGGGCAAAACGGCCCCGGCAACTGCGCCGAGGCCGGTAAGCACAGCAAGACGGAACCAGCGAGTCGTCACCCGGCTCGGCTCCGCACGAACTCCACGAAGGTGCCCACCGGCACGCCGGTCGGTCCGCGAGGCACGGTGCCCAGATCGGACTCCGTGTACGCGGTGCCGGCGACGTCGAGGTGCACCCAGGGAAAGCTCCCCGCGAACTCGGCGAGGAAGAGCGCCGCGCTGATTGTACCGGCGGCACGACCGCCGGAGTTCTTGATGTCGGCGACGTCGGACTTGATGAGCTCCTTGTAGTCGTCCCACATCGGCAGCTCCCAGCCCGGCTCGCCGGCGCGGGTGCCGGCGCCGAGCACTTCCTGCACGAGCGCGGCGTCGTTGCCCATCACGCCGGTGGCGGTGTGGCCCAGCGCGATGACGCAGGCGCCGGTGAGGGTAACCGCGTCGTTGACCGCGGCGGGCTCGTAGCGCGCCGCATACGAAAGCACGTCCGCGAGGACGAGGCGCCCCTCCGCGTCGGTGTTGATGATCTCGATGAACTTGCCCGACATGCTGCGCACGACGTCGCCCGGCTTCACCGCCGTGTGCGACACCATGTTCGTGGTGGAGCCGACGAGGCCGACCACGTTCACCGGCAGCTTCAGGCGCGCGATGGCCTCCATCGCACCGAGCACCCCGGCGGCGCCGCACATGTCGAACTTCATCCACTCCATCCCCTGCGCGGGCTTGATGGAGATGCCGCCGGAATCGAAGCAGAGCCCCTTCCCGACGAGAACCACCGGCTTCGCCCCCTTGGCGCCTCCGTTGTACTCGAGCGCGATGAGCTTGGGGTCTTCCTGCGGGACGCCCTGGGCCACCGCGAGAAAGCTGCCCATCCCCAGCTTCTCCATCTGGGCGCGGCCCTGGATGGTGACAGTAAGGCCGTGCCGCGCGCCGATCTCCCGTGCGGTGCTCGCGAGGAACTCGGGGGTGCACAGGTTGCCCGGCATCATTCCGAGCGTGCGCGCAAGCGAATGCCCCTCGGCAATCGCGGCGCCGCTCGCGACCCCCTGCTCCACCGGCCCGACGTCGGTGGCGAGGATGCGCGCCGCCGTGAGCGGAGCGCGTGCCTCCTCGTCGGGAGGCGGAGACTTGGTGTCGGTGTAATCCCAGGCGCCGGCCGCGAGGCCGACTGCCGCGGCCTCCGCTTCGGCGGCGTCGAGGCTGCCGGCGTAGAACGCCATGGTGCCGACGCCCATCTTCGCTGCCTGCCGAGCGGCGATGGCGCCCGCGCGGCGCAGGGCTCCGGCTCGCTGCGACGGCTTGCCCATGCCGACGAGCAGGACACGGGCCGGGCCGCTGGCGCTCCCCGCCAGATGCAGCGTCTCATCGCGGCCGCCGCGAAAGTCGCGGCGTTCGAGGCTGCGGCCGAGCGCTCCGCTCAGGGAGCCGTCCAGCGCCTGCAGCGCCCGGTCGAGCGCGGCGTCGCCGGCGAGCGCGACGACGAGGAGCGGAGCATCCAGCGTCTGAAGATCGGCCGGGCCCGCGGAAAGCGAGATCGTCATGGGTGCGTCGTTGACTCGGTGGAGGGAGGGCGCCTAGGCGCCCATTCCCTTGATGATCTCGTCGCCGAAGGCCGAGGTGCTCACCTCGGTGGCGCCAGGCATCTGGCGCGCCAGGTCGTACGTGACACGCTTGCCCTTGATGGCATTCTCGAGGCCGCGGACGATCAGCTCGCCCGCCTCCTTCCAGCCCATGTACTCGAACATCATCACGCCCGAGAGCACGACGCTGCCCGGGTTGATCTTGTCGAGATTGGCGTACTTGGGCGCGGTGCCGTGCGTCGCCTCGAACACCGCGACGCCGTCACCGACGTTGCCGCCCGGCGCGAGCCCGAGCCCGCCGACCTGCGCGGCGGCCGCGTCGGAGATGTAGTCGCCGTTGAGATTGGGCGTGGCGATGACGTCGTACTCGTCGGGGCGCAGCAGGAGCTGCTGGAACATGGCGTCGGCGATGCGGTCCTTGACGACGAGGCAGTCGGCGCGGGCCGCATTGCCCCCCTTGGAGAGGTCGGCCTCGGTGCAGAACTGCCCCTTGAAGTCGCTCGCGGCAACCTCGTAGCCCCAGTCGCGGAAGGCGCCCTCGGTGAACTTCATGATGTTCCCCTTGTGCACCAGCGTCAGCGACTTGCGGCCGTTCTCGAGCGCGTACTGCATGGCCATCTTGACGAGCCGCTTGGACCCGAACTCCGACATCGGCTTGATACCGAGCGCCGAGTGCTCGCGGATGTCCTTCCCGTACTTGGTGCGAATCAGGTCGATCAGCTCGTTCGCTTCCGGAGAATCGGCCTTCCACTCGATGCCGGCGTAGACGTCTTCCGTGTTCTCTCGGAAGATGACGACGTTCAGCTTCTCCGGCTCCTTCATCGGGTTGCCGACCCCCTCGAAGTAGCGCACTGGGCGGATGCAGGCGTACAGGTCCAGGACCTGGCGCAGCGTGACGTTGAGGGAGCGGATGCCGCCGCCGACGGGGGTAGAGAGCGGTCCCTTGATGGAGACGCGGAACTCCTTGAACGCCGCCAGCGTCTCGTCGGGGAGCCACTCGCCATGGTTGGCGTGGGCCTCCTCTCCGGCGTAGACCTTCATCCAGCTCACCTTGCGCTCGCCGCCGTACGCCTTGGCAATCGCCGCGTCGAAGACGCGCACGGAGGCGCGCCAGATGTCGGGGCCGGTGCCGTCACCCTCGACGAAGGGGATGACCGGATTGCTGGGGACCTTGAGGACCCCCCGCTCGAACGCGATCGCGTCGCCGTCAGTGGGGCGGGTCGCGTAACGGTAGCTCGCCATGCCGAAGCCTGTCTCTGGGAAAGTGAGTCTGTAGCCGGGGAAAGGTATCCGGGCAGCGATACCGCAGCAAGCGAAGGACGCGCTAAATCACTCGCGCCCCCTGAGGAAGTGCTCAGCTCTCGCGCAGCGCTCCGAGGGCGAGCCCGATGCGGCGGCGCACCTCGTCCGCCCCGATCACTCGCATGATCGAGAAGAGGGGCGGAGTCCGCTCGAGGCCCGTGATGGCGACGCGCAGGAGCATGAAGACGACGCCCGGCTTGAGCTCGCGCCGCTCGGCCAGCCCGTAGCCGATCCGCTGCCACTGCTGCTCGTCGCCCGACTGGTCGTGGAGGGGGAGATACTCCTCGAGCAGCGCGACGGCGAGCGCAGCGTCGCCCTTGGCCTGCTTCGCCAGGAGGTCGCGCTCCGCCGGCGAGAAGAGGGTCGCGTAGAAGAGCCGCGCGTGCATGAAGATGTCCGACAGCTTCTTGTAGCGCTCCGGCTCCAGCGACAGGACGCCCTCGCTGAACTCCCGGCTCGCCGTGAAGGCGTCGGCGAAGCGCTGGAGCTCGCCCTTCGCGAAGGGGGTCAGCGTGCGCCCCGACTTCTCCACTACCTCGAACTCGACCGACTCCTCGGTGCGGGCCAGGACCCAGGCCAGCCACTCCGCGGTGCGCTCGTAGAGCGGCGCGGCGCCGAGGTGGCGGATGTGCTCGCAGGAGATGTGGTCGAGCAGCGCCGGATCGACGACCGGACCCGACTTCGTGAGCGCCTCCCCCTTGAACAGACGGATGAAGTCGTCGTACGGGTAGACGTCCTTCCCCTCGGGATGCGTCCAGATGATGCGCGTGATGAAGTTGCGGAACGCCTCGGGGAGGTAGCCCTGGGCGCGGTAGTAGCCGATGGAGGTGTCGCCCGAGCGCTTGCCGAGCTTCCGGCGGCTCGCGTCGCGCAGGAGCGGCGTGTGGAGCATGCGCGGCACCTCCCACCCGAGGGCCGCGTACAGGACGATGTGCTTGGGCGCCGACGAGATCCATTCCTCGCCGCGCACCACCGTGGTGATGCGCATGAAATGGTCGTCGACCGTCGAGGCCAGATGGTAGGTGGGATAGCCGTCCGACTTGAGCAGCACGGGATCGTCCTGCTCGGCGGCCGAGAACTCGATGTGGTCGCGGATCAGGTCGTCGAAGCCGATCATCCCCGAGTCGGGCATCGCGAGGCGGACGACCGGAGGGGCGCTCGCCTGGGCCGCGGCGGCGGCGCGCTGGTCGGGGGAGAGATTGCGGCAGTGCCGGTCGTAGCGCGGGGGCTCGCCGGCGGCCAGCTGCCCCTCGCGCAGCGCGGTGAGGCGCTCCGGGGTGCAATAGCAGGGGTACGCCTTGCCCTCGGCAACGAGCCGGTCGGCGACGAGCTTGAAACTCTCGAGGCGCTCGCTCTCGATGTAGGAGCCGTAGTCACCGCCGTGGCCGGGCCCCTCGTCGGGGGGGACCTGAAGCCAGTTCAGCGAGTCGAGGATCTCCTCGACGGCGCCGGGGACGAGCCGCTTGCGATCCGTGTCCTCGATGCGCAGGACGAAAACGCCGTTGGAGCCGCGGGCCATTCCGTAGTTGACGATGGCCTGGAAGGCTGTGCCGATGTGGGGCTTGCCGGTGGGGCTCGGGGCGATGCGCACCACCTCCGCGCCCGCTGGAAGCTGGCGCGGCGGGTAGAGGGCTTCCCACTCGTTCAACGTGTGCGGCGTCTGCGTCATGAAATCCGGGGGAGTTCTGCTCGAGAAGCTGTGGCTTGCGTCGCCGGAATATAGCGGCGCGTCAGATCCCGCTGGCCAGCCGGCCGTTCTCGCTGCGCGCGGGGCTCGGCGCAATCTGGATGTTCTTCGGCGAGGAGACGTGGATGCCGAGGTCGCGGATCAATCCGTCGGAGAGGTCGTAGATCCAGCCGTGGACGGCGAGCGGCTGATGGCGGGCCCACGCGTCCTGCACCACGGTGGTCTGGCTGACGTTGATTACCTGCTCGAGGACGTTGAGCTCGCACAGCCGGTCGTGCCGGCGCGCTTCACCGCTGAGCGAGTCGAGGGTCTTCTCGTGCTTCCAGCGGACGTCCTGCACGTGGCGGAGCCAGTTGTCGACGAGGCCGGAGCGCTCGTCGCGGAGGGCGGCGAGGACGCCGCCGCAGCCGTAGTGGCCGGAGACGATGATGTGCTCGACGCGCAGCGCCTCGACGGCGAACTGGATTACCGAGAGGCAGTTCAGGTCGGAGTGCACGACGACGTTGGCGACGTTGCGATGCACGAACAGCTCGCCGGGCGCGAGCCCGACGATCTCGTTGGCGGGGACCCGGCTGTCGGCGCAGCCGATCCAGAGGTACTTCGGGGCCTGTTGCCGGGAGAGGCGCAGGAAGAAGTCAGGATCCTGCCGGGTCATGCTGGCGGACCAGGCGCGGTTGTTGGCGAAGAGGTTCTTCAGCACAGGAGTCTCGCGGTGCGTGGAGTGTCGGCGGCGCTCGCGCTGGGCGGCGCGGGCGGATGCACCCGGGAATTATGCGTCGGCGGGCGGAGGGGGGGCAACGGTTGCACCGGGAGACCAGTTCGGGGCGGGCGGTCGCGCCTGCGGGGGGGCGAGCCGTGGGTCGTGCACGGTGAGTTGTGCTTGATGTACGATCAGTTGAACGGGGCGCGCGGCGCTCGTGCGCGGCGCATGGGCAGTCGTGCGCGGCGCGTGGGCAGTCGTGCACGGCGCATGGCCAGTTGAACCCGGCGACCGGAGGCTCGTGCAGGAACCACGACCGGCTGTGCGGGGAAGCGCGACGTGTTGGCCCGGCACTTCGCTCCGAGCCTGACGACTTGCGCGAGGTGCATAGTGGTTTTCGTGCGGGGCACTGTGGCTTACGCGAGATGCACGGCGGTTTTCGTTCGGTGCGGCGTATCTTGCGCGAAAGGCAGGGCGGTGTTCGGAAGGTGCAGCGTGGCTTACGCGAGATGCACGGCGGTGTTCGGAGAGTGCACCGTGGCTTGAGCCAGGTGAACGGCAGTGTTCGGAAGGTGCACCGTGGCTTACGCGAGGTGAACGGCGGTTTTCGGAAGGTGCGCTGCGGTCATCGTGAGGTGAAGGGCGGTTTTCGCGCGTTGGACGATGGTTTTCTGAAGGTGCTCCGTGGTTTTGGTGAGGAGGACGGCGGTTCTCGTGAGGCAGACGGCGGTTTTCGTGAGGTCGGCCGAAGTTTTCGTGAGGTGGGCCGCAGTTTTCGTGAGGCCGACGGCGGTTCTCGGGAGGTACACCGGTGTTCTCGGGAGGTGCACCGGTGTTCTCGGGAGGTGGTCCGCTGTTTTCGTGGAGTGGACGGCAGTTCTCGGGAGGTGGACGGCTGTTCTCGGGAGGTGCACCGCCGTTCTCGGTAGGTGCACCGCTGTTCTCAGGGGGTGCACGGCTGTTCTCGGGGGGTGCACGGCTTTTCCGGGGAGGTGCGCTGCTGTTCTCGGGAGGTGCACCGCTGTTCTCGGGAGGTGCACTGCTGTTTGCACGGAGCGCGCGGCGGCTTGCTCGAACTGGACGGCCGATTGCGACGGCTCACCGCGAGTCTGACTGGAGTTGCCGACGGATTCGGGAGCGTGACTCGTTCATTCCGAAAAGCGGTGGGTCGTCCGAGGGAGGTGGGCGCCGGTGATCACTCTCTGGCGACGGCCTGCGCCGGCCCGCCGGCCGGGTGCGGGCGGTCGTCTCAGGGGAGCGCGAAGGTGAGCGTCGCCCAGCGGGATTCGTGCGTGACGCTGTCGCCAGCGCTCGCGGGAATCGGCACCATGTGGATGAACTTCACGTACCAGGTGCCCCGCTGCGACAACACGATGTTCGCCAGCCCGTCGGCACCGGTGCGCGTGCGCCGCTCGGCGATGACCTTCCCGCCCGCGGTGCGGCCTCCACTGATCACGACTTCCTGTGCGGCGGGCTTGCCGTCGAGCAGCGCGCGGACGGGCAGCGTCGCACGCGGCGCGAGGGTATAGGGATCGGCGAGGGGGACGAGCTCCGCGGGATAGCCGAGGACCGTCCTGTACGCGGTGTCGCCCGCCGCCAACGAGCCTGTAGCGCGCACGAGCGACTTCACGTGCTTGGAGTAGCGCTCGTGCGCGGGGGTCGCGGCGATGCCCGCCTTCCTGCGCGCGTCGGCGAGGTCGGTGAGCCCCTCCTCGCGGAGGTAGCCGTCGAACTGCTTGCCGGTCAGGCGGATTGTCTTTGGCGAGAGCGAGGCGCCGAGGAGCCAGGTGCCGGGGCGGCCGAGGCTGACGCGCCAGGCGCTCTCCTTGCCGGCGGAGGTCCAGTCGGATCGGTCGGGGTGACGCAGGCCGTCGGGGCCGACGAGGGTGAGGTCGCGCAGGCGGTCGGCGGCAACGACTGCTTCGCTGGAGGTGTAGCCGCCGTTGAGGACGCGGACCTGCACGGTGCCGCCGGCTTTGACTACGAAGTCGCGAGGCCGAAGGAAGAGGTCGTGCGCGTCGAGGGTTGCGGCGAAGACGACGGCCGCAATGGCGAGGGCGGAGAGGGCGAACAGGTGCCGGCGAGCGCGCATCATGGCCTCCACTGGAGAAGTCGGTCGAGCACAGGTAGCTCGATGGTCCGATCTTGCGCGCTCGCCACGAGCTCCGCAAGCAGGATATGCAGGCGATTCGCCTGTCACATCGCCCGAGCGATACTCAGGGCACGCCATCCCCGCTCAGGTCGATGGTGTCCTTCTCCTTGTCCGGCTTTCCGAAGGTCCAGCTCGCGCTGAGCAGGAGCGCCCGGATAGCGCGCGTCCGATCCGACGTCTGGTGGAAGCGCGGGTCGAAGGTGAGCGAACGCTCGGCCGAGGTATTGAACGGGTCGATCGCCCGGACGGTCAGGCTGAGCCGGTCGTCCATGAGCTTCCGCCTCGCCGCGAGGTTGAACTGCGTGCGGCTCGCGTTCCAGCCCTGCTCCACGTTCATCGCTGCCTGGTAGCTGAAGAGCGCCTGGATGTCCGTGGTGCTCGACACGCGGAACGCGGCGTTGGCGCGCCCACGCCAGCCGAAGGTGCTCACCGAGAGGTCGGGCGCGACGTTGCTGGCGTTGCTCGACTGGTGGAAGGCGCTCGTGCCGACGAACCCGCTGAGCCGCGTGCCACTCAGCGCCAGCGTGGCATCGCCGCCCCATGCGTCGCTCGTCGCGATGTTGGCGAAGGTGCGCGTCGTGACGCCGAGGGTGTCGATGCTGCGCACGGTCCGCACGGCGTCGAAGGTGCGGCGGAGGAAGGGGGTGACCTGCAGGGTCGTCTTCCCCATCGTCCGCTGCAGCCCGAGCTCGTACGCGCTCGTGTGCTCCGGCTTCAGGAACGGATTGCCGCGCGAGAGGTTGAGCGGATCGGAGAAGTGGGGGATCGGATCGAGCTGGTCGGCGTCATCGGGACGACGGATGCGCGCCGAGTAGCTCGCCTTGACCTGAGTGGCGTCGTCGATGTTGAAGGCGAGCAGTCCGCTGGGAAATACATTGTCGTACGCGTTGTCGAAGCGGGTGCTCACGGAGGCCACGGTGAACTGCGTCGCGGCGTGCTCCACGCGCGCTCCGCCCTGGAACTGCAGCCGTCCCCGCTGGCCGGTGAGCATGGCGTAGCCGGCGTTGACGTCCTGCCGGTAGCGGAAATCGCTCGTGCGCGTCGTGTCGAGCAGATACGCGGCGCTCGCCGGGTCGAGGAGGCGCGTGTCGAGCGCGGTGTGAAAGTTGTCGAACGATCCTTTGTAACCGGTCTCCAGCCGCAGGCCGGCGGTGAGCGGCCGTACGTAATCCGCCTTGAGGGCTACCTCGGTGGGGCGTTCGAGGTTCTGCTGCGTCTCCTGCGACAGGATAGTCCCTGCCCCGAGATCGTGCGAGGCGATGGCGCTCGGGCCGCCCTCGGAGTGGTAGTTGCCGCGCAGCTCGGCGGTGAGCCGGTGGCCCTTCTGCGCGAAGGCGTGCCTGAAGCCGAGCGTGGCGTCGGCGTCGTTCTCGCGGTTGGTGCCCGCGCTCGCGCGATCCGTGAGCCCCGTCAGCGCGCGGCTCGCGTCGAGGACGCGGTAGGTGATGCCGCTGGACTCGTCGTCGTGCCGGGTGCTGAGGAGCGTCTCGAGCGACAGTTCGTCACGCGGGGTGAGCTTGTAGCCCAGGCTTCCGGTGAGCGTGTGGATCTGGCGCGCCTGCACGCGCGTGGAGAGCTCGTCGAGATAGGTGAGCGGCGCGAGGTAGTCGTTCTCGCGGAAGAGCGCCTCGCTGCGCGGCCGGCGATCGCGCAGGAAGCCGTAGCTGCCGTAGAGGGTCAGAGCGCCGTTCTCCCGGCCGACATTCAGGCCGAAGTTCGCCTGGCCGTTCGTCGAGCCGGCGGCGGTGATGCCGCCGCTGGTGCCGGCATCCACCTCCTGCTTGAGGACGATGTTGATGATGCCGGCGACGCCGGTGGGGTCGTCGCGGGCCGAGGGGTTGGGGACCACCTCGACCTTGTCGATCATGTCTGCGGGAAGCTGCGCGAGGAAGTCGCCGAGCTGGGCGGGCTTCAGCTGGCTCGGGCGGCCATTGATCTGGACCGTGACGCCCGAGTTGCCGCGCAGGCTCACGACGTTGTCGATGTCGACGTCGATCGCCGGCACCGTGCGGAGCACGTCGAGCGCGCTGCCCCCCTTGGCGGTGGGCAAGTCGCGCACGACGTATGTGTTGCGGTCGGGCGCGAGCTGGACATCCTGCCGGCGTTCGGTGACCGCCACCGATTGCAGCTCGTGCGGCACCGCGGTGAGCGCGATGGCCCCGACGTCCATCGTCGTGCCAGCGACGACCACCGATGCGAGGTCCCTCGGCGCGTAGCCGAGCGACCTGACATGCAGGTGGTAGCGTCCGCCGGCGAGGCGCCAGAGGAGGAATCCACCGTCGGCGCCGGAGGTCGCGCGGGCGACCGTCGCGCTGGAGCCGACGATCGAGGCGTCGATCGTGGCGCCGGCGATCGGAGCGGTGTCGGGACCGCTGACGACGCGGCCGCGGATCTCAGCGAGCGGAGCTGCCTGCGCGGCAAGCGGTGAGCGAGCGGCAAGGAGAAGGAGGGCCGCAGTAACGATCGTCCGAAATGGAGCTGGCAAGCAAGCGAGGGCGAGGGATCCGGAAGGAAGGCGCCGAGCGTCGGCAACGCGGAAGCTAGCTTGCCTCCCTTTCAGGGCGATGACATGCGGAAGCCCTCATTGGCGCGGCGCGTGCGATGGCACCACCGGTCCCTCTGTTCTCAGGGCAACCCCAATGACCGCCATGACCGCCACGACGAAGCAGGACGCCAGAGAGCACTACACCTGGAGCAAGGTTCCGCAGGTCACTCTCGCCTTCTGGATCGTGAAGATCTTCGCGACCACTGTCGGCGAGACGGGCGGCGACGCTCTGTCGATGACGCTCAACCTCGGTTACGTCGTCAGCACGCTCATCTTCCTCGCCTTCTTCCTCGTCACGCTCGCCGTGCAGGTGCGGTCGAGCCGGTACCACCCGATCCACTACTGGCTCGTCGTGGTCGCGACGACCACCGTGGGCACGACGACGTCGGACATGCTGGACCGCACGCTCAAGCTCGGCTATGTCAAGTCGTCGATCTTCGAGCTGGCGCTGGTTCTCGTCGTCCTGGCCGTCTGGCACCGCGCGACAGGAGCCATCGAAGTGGACCGGATCACGACGCGGAAGCACGAGATCTTCTACTGGCTGACGATCCTCGTGTCGAACACGCTCGGCACGGCGCTCGGCGATTTCGTGGCGACTGACGCGGGCCTCGGCTTCCAGAGGGGAGCGCTGGTGTTCGCCGCGCTCATCGCCGTGGTGGCGCTGGCGCATCGGTTCACGCGCATCAGCGGGGCGGTGCTCTTCTGGGCCGCCTACGTGCTGACGCGTCCGCTCGGTGCGACGCTCGGCGACACGCTCACCAAGCCGCACGATGCGGGGGGGCTGAACTTCGGGCGGATCATGTCGTCGCTCGTGATCGCCGCCGGGATGGTGCTGCTCATCGCGACGACGTCGCTGCGCAAGCGCACCGAGGTGAGCCCGGACGCGACTGCACACTGATCATCGGGCCACCGCTCCCTCCGGGAGGCGACACGACGCGCATCGGAGTCGCCGTCGCGACCGGCGCTTGCGATCGGCGCTCGCGTCGGGAGGACGCATCGCGAATGCGAGAGCGGCGCGCGCCGCGCGCCGCGTGAAACTGTCAGGAGCCTGACAACTCCCGGCGACGCTAATCAATTCGTAATGGACATGCGCCGATTACCGCGGGACCTTTCTCACCGCCGTGTGTATGGACTTCTGTTCGCCGCTTCATGCATCATCGCGACGATCGGCTGACATGCCGACAGCTCGCCGCGGTCCCGCGCACACCAACTCCAAATCGGAGCACCACACCATGCGATTCACACGCTTCATCCCGCTCGCCGCCCTCGCACTCACCGCAGCCGTCGCCGGCGCTCAGGGCCCCAAGCATCACAAGAAGACCGAGACCCAGGCCGAGCTGCAGAAGGAAGCGAAGATGACGATGGCCGACGCACGCGCCATGGCGCTGAAGACCGTACCGGGCGCGGCGATCCAGGCCGGCGAGATCGAGCGCGAGGGCGGAAAGCTGATCTACAGCTTCGACATGAAGTTGGCCGGCAAGGCGGGCATCGACGAGGTGAACATCGACGCCATGACGAGCCAGCTCGTAAGCCACCAGCACGAGACGCCGAAGGCGGAACGCGCCGAGGCACGGGCCGACGCGAAGGCTGCCAAGGCCGCCGCGAAGGCGAAGCCGTCAGCTGACCGTCAGCTGACCGTCAGCTGACCGGCAGCTGACAAATGGGCCACGGTGCATCGCACCGTGGCCCATTGTCGTCTCAAGGCTTCGCCTCATTCGCCGGACGGAATGATTCGTGCCGGACTGGCGCGCGTCTCCTGCAAGGATTGAATGTGTCCGATCCCCGCTCGCCAGCGCTGACCGCAGCGTTGAACAAGGTGCCCGCCGTCACGCTCGTCTTCTGGATCATCAAGATCTGCGCGACGACCGTGGGAGAGACCGCCGCGGACGTGCTCTCGACGACGTTCAATCTCGGCCTCGTCGTGACATCGATCGTGATGGCCATACTGCTCGTCGTCGCGCTCGTCGTACAATTCCGGGCCACGCGATACGTCCCGACGATCTATTGGATCACTGTGGTCTTCATCAGCGTCGTCGGCACCCTGATCTCGGACAATCTCGTCGACAACATGGGCGTCAGCCTTCTGGTGACGACCACGATCTTCCTGGTGGCGCTGATCGTGGTGTTCGTGTGGTGGCACCGGAGCGAGCATACACTCTCCGTGCACACGATCGTCACTCG
>JBBQJC010000035.1:0-35859 GCA_038325515.1 Gemmatimonadales bacterium
CCTTCTCCGGGCCGTTGAAGCTGGGGCACGCGCGCAGGATAGAATCGCCGACGCACTCGAGCAGGGAACGGCCGTGCCATCGAAGCAGCCTTCGGTTGCGAGTGGCGCCTGACGAGCGCAGAGGCGCGTGACGTGGCTCCCGACGGGGCGAGACATGTTCAGGCGCGGAAGACGAGTGCGACCGGCGAGCTGACCGGCGAGCTGACCGGCGCGCAGTCGCGAGCGTGAGCGAAGTGCCCACAACATCTCGCCGGTCCTCGATGACGCGTCGCATACCAATAGCACTCGCACTGGCCGCGCTCTCGCTCCTCCCCGCCGTCGCCTGCCACAACTCGCCGAGCTCGCACACCAGCACACCCGACGCGGTCGCCGCACCCAGCCCAGGAGCGAGCACCGCCGCACCCCCTGAGGTTCGAACCGAAAGTCACGCCGAGCAAATCAGCCTCCGCATGCTCCAGACCGAGCCCCGAACCCGCCAGGACTCCCTGCGCCTCGCCGCCTTCCGCCGCGCCGACAGCGCTGCCGCCCTGGTCGACTCGCTCCTCGTCACCCCGGCGACGCTTCGCCTCCGCGTCGGCGACAGCCTGAGCATCGAGCAGGTGCACGTGGATGCGCGCGACCGCACCGGCGCACACGTGCTCAAGGTCGCACCGCAGTTCAGCGTCGAGCCACGGACCGTCGCCCGCCTCCGTGGCAGCTACCTCGTCGCGCTCGCCGCCGGCCAGGCCACGCTGCTCATCAAGCCGGTCCGGCTTGGACGGAGCCCGCCGCCCGCGCCGACTCGTCCACTCACGCGCGTTCCGGTGCAGGTCGTCGACCCGTGAGCTCCGAAGGCGGAGTATCTTGGACACTACCGGAGATGACCTAGCATACAGCCAACAGCAGCGCCCTCGCCGACACCCATACCGAGCCACACATGACGCCCCCTCAGATCCTCTTCACCGACGGCGCGGCCTACGAGCGCTTCATGGGCGTCTGGAGCCAGGCCATCGGCGCCACCTTCCTCGAGTGGCTCGCCCCCGCACCAGATCTCCGCTGGCTGGACGTCGGCTGCGGTAACGGCGCCTTCACCGAGATGGTCCTCCGGCGGTGCGCCCCCACTGCCATCGAAGGGATAGACCTGTCCCCCGCACAGCTGGAATACGCCCGCGCGCGACTATCGATGCCCGCCGCGAGCTTCCAGGAGGGAAACGCGATGGATCTCCCCGTCGCCGACGACGCCTTCGACGTCGCCGTCATGCCCCTCGTCATCTTCTTCGTCCCCGACCCGGCCGTCGGAGTGCGAGAGATGACGCGAGCAGTCCGTCCCGGCGGCACGGTAGCGGCCTACGCCTGGGACCTCACCGGCGGTGGCTTCCCCTACGAAGCCGTGCAGGCCGAGATGCGCGCCCTCGGCATCGCGGTGCCGATGCCCCCGAGCCCGGACGCGGGGAGCATCGAGGCGCTGTGCGACCTGTGGACCGCCGCCGGCCTGGAGCAGGTAGAGACGCGCGAGATCGTCGTGCATCGCACCTTCGCCGACTTCGGCGACTTCTGGACAACTGTCGCCAGCGGCGCGGGCGGTAGTCGCCCGCTCGCCGACCTCCCGCCAGACGAGGTGTCCAGCTTCAAGGCCCGCGTGCGGGACCGCCTCCCCGCCGCCGACGCGAGCGGCGGCATCACCACGAGCGGCCGCGCGAACGCGATACGCGGGCGCGTGCCGGCGGCGTAGCGCCGGCGCAGCAGCGGCCGCGGACGCCGGGGAACCCAGTCGGCCGGCCGCGGATACAACGCCGATGCACAATTTCACGCCCACGCCCACGCTCACGCCCACGCCCCTGCAGCTCGGCATCGACACCTTCGGCGACGTCACCGCCGACGCGCTCGGCAATGCAGTTCCGCAGGCCCAGGTCCTCCGCAACGTCGTCGCCGAGGCGGAGCTCGCCGACCAGGCCGGCCTCGACTTCTTCGGCGTCGGCGAGCACCACCGCGCCGACTTCGCCATCTCGGCCCCGGAAGTCGTCCTCGCCGCGATCGCCCAGCGCACCACCCGCATCAGGCTCGGCACCGCCGTCACGGTGCTGAGCACCGACGACCCGGTCCGCGTCTACCAGCGCTTCTCCACCCTGAACGCCCTCTCCAACGGCCGTGCCGAGGTGGTGCTCGGCCGCGGGTCGTTCACCGAGTCGTTTCCGCTCTTCGGCTTCGACCTCGGGCAGTACGAGCGGCTGTTCGAGGAGAAGCTCGCCCTCTACGCTGCCGTGCGCGAGGCCGACGCGGCGGGCGAACCGGCGAGCTGGCGCGGCACAGTACGTCCGCCGCTGCAGAAGGTGCGCGTCTACCCCACCGTGGAGCGCGGCCCGCTCACCACGTGGATCGGCGTCGGCGGCAGCCCCGAGAGCGTGGTGCGCGCCGCGCGCTACGGCTTCAACCTCGCCCTCGCCATCATCGGCGGCGACCCACGGCGCTTCGTCCCCTACGTGGAGCTCTACCACCGCGCCCTCGCCGAGCAGGGGCGCGACGCGTTGCCCGTGGGCGTGCACTCGCCGGGGTATGTGGCCGACACCGACGACCAGGCGCGCGACGAATACTGGCCCGGCCACCAGGCGATGTTCACCCGCATCGGTGCCGAGCGTGGGTGGCCGCCCACGACGCGGGCGCAGTTCGATCGCGAGGTGGAGACCGGCTCGCTGTATGTCGGCTCGCCCGACACCGTCGCCCGCAAGATTGCCGCGACAGTGCGCGCGCTCGGCGTGCGGCGCTTCGAGATGAAGTACAGCTCAGGTCCGCTCAGTCACGAGCGGATGCTGCGCAGCATCGAGCTGCTCGGGCGCGAGGTGGCGCCGCGGGTGCGCGCGCTGCTCGGGGAGACGACGGGGGGCTGACGGCGGCTGTGGGGTTTCCTGGTCCCCGGTTGTCGTTCGTGTGGCCGCACGCGGAGGGCTGACCAGCCCCGCCGGCGCGGCCTGACACACGGACCTCGACCGAGCGTCGCCGACCTCGTGCTGGACACACCAGCCCTCCCGAGGCGACCACCCGCGCAGCCAGCAGCCACGCGCGCCTCGCCGGCCCGGTCTACTCCCCGTCCGCGAGCAATCGGCCGGCGGACTCCAACTGCGCGCGAAGCCGGGACGCGTCGGAGATCCCGCCCTTCGTCCGAATGAGCCCGATCCGGAACTCCTCCAGCGTGCCGGCAATGCGACCGCGTCGCGCCGCCAGGGTGGCGCGCGCACTCTCGAGGTCGGACACGAGAGCCTCCCGGCTCACTCGCCCGGCGCCATCCGTGTCGGACGTCGTCACCCGCCGTGCCTCGATCAACGCTTCGCCGATCTCCTGCTCGCGCGTCGCCAGCGCCTGCGCCTCCCGTTCGAGCGCCTCGATGAGCTCCGGCATCTCGCCGAGCTGGGCCTGGTCGTCCGGCTTGAGGGCGGCGACGAGTCCGGTCAGGCTCTCGGGCGCCACGTTCGCCCGCGCCGGCAGAGGATCCGCTACTGCCCCCGCGCCGGGAGTGGCGGCGCGAAACAGGAGCCGGCCGAGCCCGCCCAGCCACAACCGCGCGGTGAGCTCCTGGGAACGGCTCCCGATGCGCAACCGGGAAGAGAAATCGCCGACCAGCGTCAGCATGGCCATCGCCACGCCGGCGATGAGCATCGCCCGCCCGCCGTAGTTCTGCCATGTGCCATGATGCGACGGGATGCCGAGTGCCAGTCCGCCGCCCACGAGACCGAGGCCGACGATCATTCGCACGATGCTGGCCGTGCCGATCCCCGGCCTGGCGAGCCGCGCGAGCGCCGCCCGGGCGCGCTCGCGCTCCCGCGTGTCATCGTCGAAGGCGGCGCGAACATCCTCATACAGGAATCCTTCCGCCATCAGCGAACGGGCACGCCCCCGCAACTGCGCCAGCATCACGAACAGGAAGACGACCAGCAGCAGCGGCATCATGGCCGGCGAGCGCGAGGCCTGGAGCCCGATCACGACCATCAGCAACGCCACGGTGAGAATCTGGACGACGCTCATCTCCACGACGCGTTGAAACATCTTCACCGGTGGGGCGATCTCCGCCCGCGTCACCTGAGCACCCTGAATGGCGGTGACGAGCGCCTCGCCGCTCTCGAAGCGCTGCGAGGGCTCCTTGGCGAGGCAGCGATCGATCGCGGCGGCGAGCATCGGTGGCACGCTCGCGCGGATCGATGTCACCGGAGGTGCGGGCCTGGTCAGGTGCATGGCGAGGATCGCCTGCACCGTCGGCGCGTCGAACGGCATCCTGCCGGTGAGTGCGTAGAATCCCACGACGCCCAGAGAATAGATGTCGCTCCGCCCATCGAGTGGCTCACCGGCGGCCTGCTCGGGGGACATCGAGTGGGGAGTGCCGAGCGTCTCGCCGATGCCGGTCATCGGCGCGCTGCTGGCCGCCCGCGCGATGCCGAAGTCGGTGACGAAGGTTCGTCCGGTCGCCCGCTCGATCATGATGTTGTCGGGCTTCACGTCGCGGTGGACGATCCCCCGCCCGTGGGCGTAGCCCAGGGCCCACGCGGATTCCTTCAGGACCTGCGCTGCATCCGACGGGGAGAGCGGTCCGGTGCGCCGCACCCGCTGCGTGAGCGTCTCCCCGTCGATGTATCCCATGACGTAGTACACGGCCCCGTCAGTCTCTTCCACCGAGAAGATCGGGACGATGTTGGGATGGGAGAGCGACGCGGCGATGCGAACCTCGCGGAGAAACCGTTCCCGCAGGTCGCTCTGCGCCGCCAGGCCCGGCGGCAGCAGCTTGATGGCGACCAGCCGATCGAGGGAGAGATCCCGGGCGAGGAGCACGATCCCCATGCCACCGCGGCCCAGCTCGCGCTCGACGGTGTAGCGTGAGGAGGAGAATCCTGTTTCCGGATCCGTCATGAGCTCCGTGGTAAGCTGTACCGGCACGCTGGGCCGCCCATCGCACGCGCGATGCTCCGCCGTTCCCTCACATCGGTCGGGAACGGATGTCCACCGTGGGCGGATCCGCGGGATGGGGCGCTTCGCATCATGGCGTACGAGTAGCGGAGTGACGGGGTTGCCCGAGCCCTCTCGTCAGGCACCCTCGTCAGAGCACGCGCGGGATGAGCCGCTTCGTCCGGGCCACATACTGCGCATACTCCGGGTACTCGGCCGTGATCAGACGCTCTTCGGCCAGGATGCGCACGCCCACCGCGGCGGTTGCCAGCGCGGCCAGGAGCAGACTGGAGACCGTCGCGTGGCTGGCCACGCCGGCCCAGAGAAAGCCGAGGATCGAGGCGTAGATTGGATGGCGGATGTAGCGATACGGCCCGTTCGTGACGAGACCGCCTTCGGTGGGATTTGCTCCTGCGTGGAAGCTTCGGGCGCCGAACGTGACCCGGGCCCACGCCATCAGCAGCACCGCCACTGCCTGCAGCGCCATGCCGGCGGGATGGTCGGCCAACAGCGAATGCGACACGAGCAGGCCCCCGGCGGCGCCCGCAAGGACGAGAGTCGCCACGAGGGACTGAGCTTTCGGGCTCAATGGCGCACCGCACGGCGGCCCGCGCGCGCCTCGGCCTCACCCAAAATTCTGCTCCTCCTCACGAGGCAGAGGCTGCGGCGAGGACGGGGAACGCTCGTCGGCACGCTGGAGAAGGTGGTCGGTGGCCGGGCCGGGCTTCAGCTGCTGGTGTCGCAGGAAGTCCATGAACTTCAGGTAATCCGAGCTCTTGATGTTGAACAGACGGACGAGCTGCTTGTAGCTGCCACGGGACCGTTCGAGTCCCGACAGGATGACCAGCCGTGCGTCGGAGCGCGTCAGCTCGCGCGCGAGATACGGAGTGTGCACGGCATCCCAGAAGGACACCTCCTCGCTGAGCATCTGGCGCAAGGCGTGATCCGATGCACCCGTGCCGCGGCCGGCCGGCACCCGATGGGGTCCCCGTGCCCCGCTGCCCACCTCGAACTGCTCCACGAAGTCGCGAGGTTCGATCAAGTGGCCGTCGCTCAGATGGAAGCCGGTATCGACCACGCTCTTGATCTCGCGCACGTTGCCCGGCCAGCCATAGGACCGCAACATGTCGAGCGCCTCGAGCGAAAAACGCTTGGCGACGCCCCGTCGCAGCGCGAGCTCCTCGAGATAGTAGGCGGCCAGGAGCTCCCAATCGTCGCCCCGCTCGCGCACCGGCGGTACGACGATGTGGAGGCAGCGCAGGCGGTAGTAGAGATCCGACCGGAAGGTCCCCTCGAGCACCATCGCCTTGAGGTCTCGGCTCGTGGCTGCGACCACGCGAACGTCCACGTGGACAGTCTTCGTGCTGCCCACCGCGACGACCTCCCCCTCGCCCAGCACCCGCAGCAGCATCGCCTGGGCGGTGAGCGTCAGCTCACCCACCTCGTCAAGGAAGATCACGCCGCCGGAGGCCTCCTCGAACATCCCCCGGTGGTCGGCAATCGCGCCGGTAAAGGAGCCGCGACGGTGTCCGAACAGCTCGCTCGCGATGAGCTGACCGTCGTGATACTGTGCACAGTTTATGCTGAGGAATGGCCCCCGATGCCGGTCGCCCAGGAGGTACAGGGCTCGCGCAAAGAGCTCCTTGCCCGTGCCCGTCTCTCCGCTGATGAGCACCGGCCCCCCGGAGGCGGCGAACCGCGCGAGCCGGTCGAGCGCATCGGTCAGGGTCGGGTCCCTGCCGATGATGGTGGTGGCGCGGCTCCCGTGCCACCGGGCTGACGCGAGTCGTTCGACCTGCAGAGCAATCGGTGCGTCACACGCGCTCTGACCGCGGGCGGTACTCATGATTCACACTGCGCATGGGCGGTCCGGCGCTGCAGCTGCAAACCCGGCGGCGGGATTGCACCCAGCCAGAGTTGGTCCGCGCACCGAAAAACGCAAGGGGGCTCGACGGCCAGCGTGGGAACCCCCGCATCGCCCTGTGAGGCGCCCTCAGTACTTGGCCTTGGCGGAATCGACAGTGTCGCTCCAGGCCAGGATACCCCCCTCCAGGTTCCAGACGCGTGTCGCGCCGGCATTCATCAGTGCGCGCACCGCCTTCGCGCTCCGCACCCCCGAGCGGCAGTGGACCACCATCTGGGTGTCCAGGTCGAGCGACGGGATGCTCGCCTCGAACCCCTGGAGCGGCATCAGGCGGGCTTCGTACTCGGCGAGGTTCGCGATGTCCCATTCGTGCGGCTCCCGCACGTCGATCAGCGTGAAGCCCTCTCCCCCGGACACGCGCCGGTGAAACTCCCGCGCCGAGATGCTCGGTACCGCGTGCTCCTCGGGCGTGACGGCACCCACACCGCAGAACGCCTCGTAGTCGGCGAGCTTCGTCACCGTGGGATGGTCGCCACACACGGGGCACTCCGGATCGCGCCGCACCTTGATCTCCCGCCAGTGCATGGAAAGACCATCGAATAGCAGCATGCGGCCCACCAGGCCGCCCTCCATCGCCAGCAGCAGCTTGATGGTCTCGAGCGCCTGCAGGCAGCCGATGATCCCCGGCAGCACGCCCAGCACCCCGCCCTCGGCACAACTCGGCACCATGCCGGGCGGGGGCGGCTCGCGGAAGAGGCAGCGATAGCATGGCCCGCCAGGGGCGCCGAACACCGCCACCTGTCCCTCGAAGCGAAAGACCGAGCCATACACGTTCGGCTTGCCTGCGAGCACGCAGGCATCGTTCACCAGATAGCGCGTGGGGAAGTTGTCGGTGCCATCGACCACGACGTCGTATTGCGCCACGAGCGCGAGCGCGTTCGCGCTGTCCAGGTGTCCATGATGCAGCGCGACATGTACGTGAGGGTTGATGTCGGCGATGCGGTCGGCGGCCGAGTCCAGCTTGAGGCGGCCGATGTCGCGCGTCCCGTGCAGCACCTGACGCTGAAGGTTGGATTCGTCCACCACGTCGAAATCGACGAGGCCGAGCGTACCGACGCCCGCGGCAGCGAGATACAAGGCGAGCGGCGAACCCAGTCCCCCCGTGCCGACGAGCAGCACGCGTGCCGCCTTGAGGCGGCGCTGGCCGGCCACGCCCACCTCGGGCAGGATGAGGTGGCGACTGAAACGCATCATCTCGTTCGGGCTCAGCGAGGGAAGCGCAACGTCCTGACCGGGAAGGGAAGCGATCACGTGGACCTCATGCGGGCGGCGATCTGAAAACGGCGTGACGCGAATCAGATGCAATCGCGGTGCCCTCCCCAGGACGCCCTGAGACCGTCCTCCGGACGCGCAGGCTCGTCCGCATCCGCCATCGCGACGCTTCGCTCTAGGAAAGTAGAGTGCACGCTCTACTCCTCGCGCGCCGGGGGACGCGAGCAGCACAGGGCAGCGTCGCGCACGCGACGTGCAGGAGACCTGCCTATCGCAACGGCCGCATCACGTCGGCTGGCTCGTTCGCCTCGCCCTCACGTTCGGCTGCCCTCCCCATGTGCCTGTCGGAACATTCGGCTCGAGATTGGCAGGTGCTGTTGATCGGCGGCGCGTCAGGCGTGGGCAAGACGTCGGTGGCGGAGGCAGTAGCGCGGAGGCTCGGGGTATCGCTGTCGCAGGCGGACAGCTACCGGTTGATGCTCGAGCGCACGACGACGGCGGATGCCTTTCCGGCGCTTCATCGCCGCAGCGCTGCTGGGGGGCGCCCCCGCGCACCAGAGACGCAACCGGCCGCGGAATGGGCGGAGGTGGCGCGAGAGGTATCCGGCGCGCTCGAAGTGGTGGTCGCGTTTCACGCGGCGACCAGGGCGGCGATGATTCTCGAGGGAGACACCCTGCTTCCCGCCCTGGCCTCCGCGCGCGTGCTGGCCGGTGTTCCCACCCTGCGACGCGTTCGCGCGGTCTTCCTCCACGAGCCATCGGCGTCACGATTGCGCGCTCGGCTCGTCGCACGGGGGCGAGGGTACGACATGCTGTCCGCCGCGGAGCAGGAGTGTCAGCTACGCCGGACCATGGAGTATGGCGACTGGCTGGCCGCGGAGGCCGTGGCGCACCGGTGCCCGGTGCTCGTCCCGAGCGACGGGCCGAACGGCGTGTCCGATACGGCGGCGCGACTGGTGGCGCTCGTCACGCGGCGCGCGGAGCAGGAGGCGCCCGCTCCGTGACGCGCTGAAGGAGCGCCGCGACGATGCTGTCCCAATGCAGGGCCGGGGGCACCGGAGGACAGGGACCGGCGCGGATGGCGTCGGCGGCCGCCGCCAGACCATGCGCCACCGCGGTCTCGTCCGCGGACTCGATGATGGTGCGTGCGGCGTAGTCGTCGAAGTATTCGTCCATCCCCCCGGTGCGGGTACAGAGGATGTGGCGCTGGAACGTCATGCCGAGGCACAGCACGCCACTCCCCGAGCTCTCGCGATACGCGGCGGCGACCACGTCGCTGGCCTCGAACAGTGCCGCCGTCTGTGCGATGCCGAACGGGCCCGGAAGCAGGCGCACCCGCTCGGCCACGCCGAGCCGATGCGCGAGCTGGCGCATATGGCTCAGTCGATCGCCAGCGACGGCGTCGGGGTATCCCCACTCCCAACCCGCGATGACGAGGATCACCCTGCCACACGATGGGTCGCGCAACGCGCCCATCACCGCTTCGATGTTCTTGTAGGGACGCACGCCGCCGAACACGAGGGCCAAGATGGTGTCGGGGGGAACGTGCAACAGGGCGCGCACTCGTTCGCGGGCTCCGGCAATCCGTGGATACAGCGTGTAGGTCCCGTGCTTCGACTCGACGATGCGCGCCGCCGTCTGCGGAAAGGCCGAGGCCAGGGCGGCGGCGGCCTGGCGACTGTGCACGATGAGGGCGTCCGACGCACCGTAGACTGCCGCGTGTCGCTGCTCGTCCTCCGCCGCCGGCTCGTGCGGCAGCACGTTGTGCACCGTGTGCACCACCTGGATGCCCGCCACGGCGCAGGATTCCCGGAGATCGTCGGCATACGGCCGGAGATCGGGCCACTGCGTCCACACCACGTCGTAGGCGGTGTCGCGAAGGTGGGCCGCGAGGGCGTTGCGGCCAGCCGGCGGATCGGCAGGGTCTGATGTACCGACCGCCGGACCGGTGCCCACGGAGCGCGTCGCGCGCGCCGCGCGCCGCGGGAACGTGCGCTGGGCCAGCAGCGCGAAGTAGGCATCGAGCGTATGGGCGTCGGCCGGCGCGGCGGGTGGCGCGGTGGCACGAGTCGCGCGCGCGGCCTCGCGGCCGCTCGCGATCATGCCACGGTCCAGTGCCTCACCCCCGAACACCGGGATGAGCGCGTACGACCGCTCCAGTCGCTGTGCGAACGGCCGGCCAGACGTGTACACGTCCACGTCCACGCCAGCGCGGCCCAACGCCTGCGCCAGCTCGTGTGTGTACCCGCCAATGCCAGCGTCGCCGACCGGGTCGAGCAGCGCGACGCGCGTCACCCCCCGCTCAGGGTTGAGACAGCACGCCGCTTCGCTGGCGTGACCGACCCACCATCAGTCCGGCCACCGCGCCCCACGCCAGCGGCATGAGGATCTGAGCGACGCGGAGCTCGGGAAACTCCTCTCGCGTCAGGATGAATCCCACGACGGCGAACGCCGCTGCCAGGAGCAGGCCGCGCCAGGAGAACGACACGCCACGTTGCTTCAGAAACATTACAGATCTCCGGAAGATCGGAAGGATGCCGGGGCGAGCGATCAGCCGCCGGCGATGCTGGGAATGATGCTGACGGTGTCGCCGTTGTTGAGTCGCGCTGCGTCTCCACCCAGCCAGCGTACGTTCTCGTCGTTGAGAAAGACGTTGACGAACGTGCGCAGCCGGTCATCCGCGTACAGCTGTGAGCGGAGCCGTGGATATCGAGTCGTGAGCTCGCCGAGGGCGCCCCCGACGGTGTCGGCGTTTGACTCGACCTGACCCATTCCGTCGGCGAAGCCACGCAGCGCGGCGGGGATGGTGATGGAAACGGGCATGCGGCTCCGGAGGCGGGAGGATCGTGCGCGGACGACGGCTTGCCGTGATGCAAGTTGCGCGCGCGTACGATACGGCGCTGCCGCGCTGGCACAACGGACTCCACCAACTGTATGGACGCCCACGGAAAGGATGCGACGCACGCCGAATCATGGAGGGCATCCTCTATTTGATAGACCCGGCGCTCGTCAACGTGACGCCACGAGAGGCGGGACGACGATGGCAACTCGTGTCGCCGCAAGCGGTTGGATGCACGTGCGCACTTCGGCACGTGCGTTGCCTTTACGACGCTTCGCAACAGGGAAGTCCCTTCGGAAACGCGGCGCCCACTCGGTCGAGTGACAGCGGCATTTCCAAACTCTCAGCGACAGGCACACCACATGGCTACCGCGCGCGCCACCGAATTTCTCAAGACCGTCAAGAGAGACGTCGTCCTCCGTCAGAAGCTCGAGAATGCCACGACGCCCGAGGAGCGCCGGTCGATCATCAACGCGAACGGATTCTCCGACGTCAAGAAGGAAGACATCCAGGAGGCGCTGAACGAGCACGGCGTGTCGGCCTCCGGGACGCCCGGTTCGTCGCTGGACGCCGACGCGGTTGCCGAGCTCTCCGATGCCGAGCTCGAGGCAGTCGCCGGTGGAGCGACGACGGCGTGGCTGACCGCGATCATCCTGATCCTCGTCGCCTGACGCGAGCAGATCCGAGCGGGCCGGCCGGGTCGCACGGTGCGCCCCGACCGCACCCGTCCGTTCCTCCTTTCACCAGCAGAATCGCATGACGGCAGGTGCAATGACGCACGGTGCGCCGGAAATCGGCGCGCCACCGATCTTCATCGGTGGCCGTCCGCTTCGCGCGGCCAAACGCTTCGTCAACGGAACGCACCGCTGCGTTTCGCCCGAGGAGACCTGGGAACGCATTCGTCCCAACCTGCGCCGCGCGGGGATCACCCGACTCGCCGACGTCACTGGACTTGACCGCGTCGGCGTCACCACGGTGACGGCCGTGCGGCCCAATGCCGCCACGCTGTCCACGTCGGCCGGCAAGGGCTTCACCAGGATGGCGGCCACGGTGTCGGCGGCGATGGAAGCGCTCGAGATGTATCACGCCGAGAACCCCCGCTTCGAGTCGGTGATCGCCACGTATGACGAGCTGCGCGCCAGCGGGCCCGTGATCGAGCGCGAGCGACTCTCCCTCAGCCGGTACTCGCTCTTCAAGCCCGGCCGCCCAGAGACCTGGGTGCGGGGATGGGACCTGCTGCAAGGCTGCGAGACCTGGCTCCCGTGGGTCTGCGCGGCGATGGCCGGCCGCCCCGTCCAGCAGCCGCGCATGGAAGTCGAGATGCCGATGACCTCCAACGGGCTCGCCTCGGGCAACCATATTCTCGAGGCGGCGTGCGCCGCGCTCTATGAAGTGATCGAACGGGATGCTGTCACGTGCCAGTTGCACGCCGACGCCGCCTCGGGGCATGGGGCCCCCATCGTCGCGCTCGAGTCGCTGGAATGGCCGCTCGTCCAGGAGCTGCTCGCGCGCTTCACCGCCGCCGGACTGCGTGTCGTCGCCCGCGACTGCACCACCGATACCGACGTCCCCGTCTACACCGCGCAGCTCTTCGACGAGCGCACGCGAGGCTTCGGCGTGTTCGGCGGCTTCGGCGCGCATCTCGATCCCGAGATCGCGCTCATCCGCGCGCTGACCGAAGCCGCGCAGTCGCGCGTGATCTATATCTCGGGATCGCGCGACGACACCTTCCGGCTCGACGAGCGCCAGGTCCGCCATAACGATACGGAAGCCCAGCTGGCCCGGAACACGGCGCCCGGCCTGGTCGAGGCGCCCCGCCGCACCGGCGAGACGACGACGAGCTTCGAGGCGGATCTCGCGATCCTGCTCGACAAGGTGCAGCGAGCCGGCATCCAGCAGGTGCTGTTCGTCGACCTCACGCTCGACGACTTCCAGATTCCGGTGGCCCGTATCGTGGCGCCCGGGCTGGAAGGATTCGTCGGGCACGACTACATGCCTGGCGAGCGCGCCGCCGCGGCGCGCGACCGCGCGCGTCGTCCCGCCGCGGAGGCCATCGCATGACGACGATCGTGTTCGTCGGGCCGTCGATCCCCGTCGCCGACGCCCGAGGCATCCTCGACGCGATCTATCTGCCACCGGTGCAGCAGGGCGACCTCCTGTCGGCGATCAGCACCCATGCCCCCGACGTGATCGGCGTGCTCGACGGCGAGTTCAGTCACACGCTCTCGGTGTGGCACAAGGAGTTTCTCTACGCGTTGCACCGCGGCATCCACGTGTTCGGCGCGAGCAGCATGGGCGCGCTGCGCGCCGCCGAGACCGACATGTATGGAACCGTTGGCGTCGGAGACATCTATCGCATGTACGCCGACGGCGTGCTCACCGACGACGATGAGGTGGCGCTGGCGCACGGCACGGCGGAGAGCGGCTACCGTGCCCTCTCGGATCCACTCGTGAACATCCGCGCCACGCTCGCGGCAGCGGTGTCGGCGAAGGTGATCGGCGAGGAGCTGGCCGAACGCCTGATCGCGGGCGAGAAGGCGGTGTTCTTTCCCGAGCGCTCCTACCACCATCTGCTCGAGACGGCCGCCGACGCCGGCGAGGATCGCGTGGTGCTGGAGCGGCTCCGCGAGTTCGTCCGGACGTCGCGCGTCGACCTCAAGCGGGCGGACGCCGTCACGCTCCTGGAGACCATCCGCGATCTGCCGCGCCCACTGGCGCCGCACGTCCCCACCTTCGAGTTCAAATGGTCGGGGAACTTCCGGGCGCTGTACGATCAGGACCGCAAGGTGCCGGTGGCCGGCCAGGACACGGCGATCGCGCTGTCGGCGGTCGGGACGTACCTGGCGCTGCACGCGCCTGATTTCAACGCGCTGAACGGGCAGGCGCTGGATCGCTCGCTCGTCGAGGTGCTGGCCGAGATGCTCGGCGTCGAGGCGTCCCCGGAGGAAGCGGCGGCGGAACGCCGGCGCTTCAAGGTGGAGCACCGGCTCGCCTCGGACGACGCGCTCGCCGACTGGCAGCGGTCGAATCACCTCGCCGAGGACGAGTTCGAGACCCTCATGAGGCAGCTCGCGCGGCGCCGCACCCTCCACCGCTGGTTCACCCGCCGCCGGTCGTACATCGGCACCACGCGCTCGACGCTCGACGAGCTCCGCCTGCGGGGCGACTACCTGGAGTGGCTGGAGCGCGCGAACACGCACGAGGAGCTGGCGTCGAGCGTGCAGGTCGGACCCGACGCGGCGCTCGACACGGACGAGGCGGACGATGAGCGGCTCTCCGACATCGAGCTGGCGGTGGAGCACATGCGGGCAACCGAGTGTCGCATGCCGATCGCCTACCGGAAGTGGGCGGAAGAGGCCGGCGTCCTCGACGGCCGGCGGTTGCGAGTCGATCTGCTGCGGGCGCGGGCGGCGCGGCGGGAAGCCAGCCGTCTGCTCGACCGGCTGGCAGACGTGTCGCAGGCATGACCGGTTCGGCACGGCTTCGGCTCCTTCGCATCCGCCGCCCGGCAACCCTGCTCACTGCCCAGTCCTACGAGGATCTGTTCGAGCGCCAGCTCGGGTCGGCGTTCGACGTCACGGTCGCCCCCCTCGAAGCATGGTGCGACGCGATCCTCGGCCCGGCGGGCACCGCACTCGCGCTCGACATGGCCGCGCCGCGATTTGCCGAGCACACGGCGGGACAGGACTTCTTCTGCCCCAGTTACGAGTGCATACCACTCGCGCCGCTCCTCCTCGCGGTGCGCAATCGCGCGCGTGCACGCGTGCGATTGCTGTTCATCGCCCATGCCGCGGGCGCCTACTCGTTCGAATGGACCCTCCTGCGTCCATTGCTCGCCTCGGGCGACATCATCGTCGCCCCGAGCGAGAGCGCGCGGCGTACGATCGAGTACCTCTGTCCGGCGCTCGCCCCGTTCATCCGGACGATTCCCCATCCGATGGAGCGGCTCACGCCCACGGCCGGCCGGCTGGAACGGCCGCGCATCGTGAGCCTCGGGCGCGTACACGCGGAGAAGCTGATCCATCGCCAGATCGAGGCGATGGCGATACTCCGGACGCGCGGCCTGGAGACGTTGCGCATGGAGATCGGAGGTCCGCTGGACGACGGGGGGTGGAATGGTCCCCACCCCTACACGCTCACGCTGCGCGAGCAGGTGCGGCGGCTCGATCTGCACGAGCACGTGCACTTCGTTGGACCGGTGCGCGGCGATCAGGCCAAGAGCGCCTTCCTGTCCGGCGCGGCGGCCCTGATCAATCTCTCCGTCACGATCGAGGAGTCGTTTCCCAAGACGCCGGTCGAGGCACTCGGCCTTGGCATCCCGGTCGTCGGCACCGATTGGAACGGGTTGCGTGACACGGTCGGACCGAACGGCCGGCTCGTGCCGGTCGCGCTGTCGGGGGGTGCCTCCGGTGGGGTGGCGGTGGATGCCGTGGACGTGGCGGACGCGATCGAGTCGGTGCTCGCGTCGCCGCCTCCGGCGCAGGCCTGCATCGCGTGGGCCGAGCAATTCTCGCCCGCCGCGATCCTGCCGCGCTATCGGGCCGCCCTGGAAGAGGGGGCAGCGGCCAGCGGCGGGCACGACGCGTGGCGCGACTGGCCGGAGGCCCAGCTGGGGGCAGCACCAATGACCGGCCTCCTCGCGCACGCGGCACCCCTCTCCGCCTTCTCGTGGCGGGAGCTGTTCGCGACCTACCTGTCGTTCTGCGACGCGGTGCGAGCCACGTGGACCGGCGAGGCGCTCCAGCCCAACGCGGGCTCGCAGGTCAGAGGCATCGTGCTGGCAGCGGTCGATCCGGCCCTCAAGCGCTTCTTCGCCAGGCTGCCGCCACTCGCGGCGTCGGCCCGTCCGGCGATCCCTCGTAAAGGCCCGGCCGACCTGCTCGACCGGCTGGCCGACGCGGGACGCGGCGGCGGCTTGATGGCCGGTCGCGCGGGCTGCCTCTCGGAGCTGATCGCCGCCGGACGCCTCGAGCAGGCGCGCACGGTGCTCGATGCGCTCGCGGCCGACGACATGGAGCCGTCGCTGGTGGCATACTGGCAGTCGGAGCTTGCCGCGGCGACCGGCGACGCCCCCCGCGCGCTGGCGCTCTCGCTGGCCTGCGTGGAGGCCCGCCACCTCGGCGACGCCGATTGGCCCCTCGTGCGACAAGCGGCGCGCGCCGCGCGGCGCGCCGGCCAGCCCGGCGTCGCGCTCCCGCTCCTCCTCGCGTGGCTGCAGCGATTCCCCGACTCGCAGGAGTCGGGGCCGGTGTGGCTGGACGCCTGTGTCAACGGCATGCGGACTCTCGGCTACTCGCCGGCGCGGACCGAAGCGTACCACGAGCGCGCTCGCGTGCTGCTCGGCGATCTCCCCGCGGTCACGAAGTGTGGCGCGATGCTTCGCCGTGCCCAGCACGCCTGGGCGCGAATCGCATGAGCGCGCCCACAGTCGCGGCGTTCGCCCCGCCGGTGCCACCGCCAACCGTGGCGGGGTGAGACCATGCGCAACTTTGCCATCTGCGGCCGGACGATCCCGGCGCTCCAACCATTCAACGAGTCGATCGAGGCTGTCGCGATCGGCGGCGTGCGGGTCGTCTGCGGTGTCCTCGAGACTGCCGATCGCGCGTTCGACCCGGCCTCCGAGGCGCACGGCCACCGCGTGCTGGTCCGCGTGCGGCAGTTCTCGTGCAACTACCGCGACAAGAGCTTCGTGCTGCGCGCCGCCGCCGGCCTTCCGGGCAACCGGTTCTTCGTGATCGGCTCCGAGTTCGTGGCGGACGTCGTGGCGGTCGGGGCCAGCGTCCGGCGCGTGCGGCCCGGCGACCGCGTGATCGGCGACAACACCTATCCCGACGTGGGGCCCGGGCACGTCACCGCCGGCGCGCATGGCGGGATCCCGAGCAACAATGCCTCGGGTGAATACCTGATCCTGCACGAGGACAAGGTGATGGCGGTCCCGCCGGAGATGCCGGACGACGTCGCCGCCGGGTTCAGCATCGGCGCCCAGACTGCGTTCAGCATGGTGGACAAGCTGGCGCTGCGCGGCGGCGAGCACGTCCTCGTCACGGCGGCAACGTCGAACACGTCGCTGTTCGCCATCGAGGCGCTCCGCGAGCGCGGTGCCGTCATCTACGCGACGACGAGGTCCGTGCGCCACGCCCAGCGACTCCGCGAGCGTGGAGTGCACGAGGTGTTCATCGTGGACATGACGCTGCCCTTCTCGAAACACGAGCAGCTGGGGTCCACGGCGCGCAGCGTCGGCGGCTTCAGCGGCGTCGTGGATCCCTTTCTCGACCTGCACCTGCTGAAGGTGCTTCCGGTGATGCGCAATGGCGGGCGATACGTGAGCTGCGGCTTCCATCAGCAGGTGGGGTACGGGGCGCCCGCACCGGCCCCCGCGCCGCCCGACTACTCCGCCGCGCTCGCGACGGCGATCGTCAAGAACGTCTCGATCATCGGCAACTGCGTCGGCCAGCGTCGCCATCTCGAGCAGGCCGTCACGGCCTACGAGAACGGCCGCCTGTCGGTGGCCATCGATTCGGTCATCCGCGGCGACCGGACGGGCGCCTTCCTGCAGCGCACGTTCGAGGAGCCGGAACGCTTCGGCAAGGTCGTCTATGCGTACCGGTGACTCCAGCGCGCTGCACGCACCGACGGTGCGCCGCGCCGGCGCCGAGGCCCGCGGGTGGCCGGCGAGCGCGTCGCAGCCCGAGGGGCTGAGCGACGTCATCGCCCGGGCGGCCGTTCCCTTCGAGCGCGCCTTCCTGCCCTGCTTCACCCCCAGGGGCGGCCTCGCGACGGACCGCCTGGTGCGCCGGCGGGAGACGCGATGGATCGGGCTGCTCACCGGCGGCAACCGGCAGGCGTTCCTCGATCTGCTCGCCCTCCGGGGACTGACGCTCGCCGACGCGCGCCGCGGGCTCGCCGAGGTGGATGTGACGGACCCTGCGACCCTGCCGCCGTGGGCGCAGGACGTGCTCGCCCTGTTTTCCGACGCCGCCGGAGCGGCGCGGCCCGAGCCGGTCCCCACGTTCGCGCTGGGCGAGCTGGCCGACGCGTACTCGCTCACGCTGATGGACGCGCAGGCGGACGCCCCGTGGACGTTCCATCGAATCTTCGAGCCCCTGCTTCGGCGGGGCGAGGAGCACCTGCAAGCGGCAATCGCCCGCGCCGGAGCGCCGGTCGAGCCGGCCGCCGTGCGACGGCTGCTCGCGTCGCTGGCGCAGCGCCTGAGCGGGGCGTGCACGACTGTCCTGTTCCACATCGTGACGCTCGACGAGACCATCGCCGACCATCCGGGCGCGGCGGGCCAACCGGTGCATCGCGTCTTCTTCGACGGCAACGAGCCCGTGCTCCTGCAGTGGTCCCGCCTGTTCCAGCAGTATCCGGTGCTGGCGCGCCTGCTCGCGGTGACCCATCGCAACTGGTGCGACGCGGTGGTGGAGCTGCTCACGCGGCTGAGTGCCGATCGCCCGCGACTCGAGGCGACCTTCGCGTCCGGAGCGCTCGGCGCCCTGTCCGACTGCTCCCTGAGTCTGGGCGACCCGCACGATCACGGGCGCACGGTGGGGCTGCTCACCTTCGCGTCGGGCACCAGGGTGGTGTACAAGCCGAAGGACCTTCGCGTCGCGGCGGCGTACATGGAGCTGATCGAGCAGCTGAATGCCGGCGGCATCGTACCGCAGCTGCCGACGCGCCGGCTCGTCATCAGCGACGGCTTCGCGTGGGAGGAGTTCGTCACGGAAGCACCCTGCGCGAGCGCCGATGACGTGCGTCGCTTCTACGTGCAGATGGGGGCGCACGTAAGGCTCGTGCAGTTGCTCGACGGCGCGGACTTCACCGGCGACAACGTGATCGCGGGCGGCGCCTTTCCCGCACTGGTGGATCTCGAAGCCATCCTGTCGCCCCGGATGCCCGTTCCCGGCAATCCATCGGCATCTGTGAGCTTCGCGCTGGATCAGGCCGCCGAATCGCCGGTGCGCGGCTGCCTCGTCACGGCCAAGATCGTGGGAGAGCGGGGCCGGCCTGCCGCCGAGCTGGGTGCGCTGTCGCCCTCCGGCGAGTGCGTGGCGCCCTTCAAGCAGCGCGCCTTGCGGCCGACGGAGAGCGGCCCGGCGCTCGTCGACATCTATCCGGAGTTCCCCCCCTCCCGCTCCGCGCCATGGTTCGACGGGGTCCGCGCACGGTCCACCGACCACTTCGACGCGGTAGTGACCGGGTACGTCGAGATGGCGGAGCACCTCCGCCGCATTCACGGATCGCTGGCGGTGGAGCAGGGACCGCTCGCCGCCCTGCGCGATGTGGAGGTCCGCTGCATCTGTCGCGACACGCACATCTATGCGCGGATGCTGCAGTCGAGCCTCACGCCCACGCGACTCCGCGACACCGTAGAGCGCGAGCTGTGCCTCGAGCGGATGTGGAAAGCCTCCTTCTCCAGCCCCGCCGTGGTCACCGCCGAGATCGACGCCCTGCGCGACCTCGACATCCCGATGTTCGCCTCGCATCCCGGCTCGGCGCACCTCCTGATGGCTGGCAAGGTCGTCGCCGAGGACTTCTTCGAAGGCACCGCCGCGTCGCGCCTGGCCGACCGCGTCCGCGCGCTTCCCGCGTCGACCCGCGAGCGGGACACGGAGGATATCGAGAGCGTCCTGTTCACGCTCTCCCCCACGACCCCGCGACGAGCCGTCGGTGGAGCGACCACGCGCCGCGCTGGAACGCCGGAGTGGTCGTCGGCTGCCGAGCGGGCCGGCGACGAGCTGCTCGCGGCGGCCATCGGGCCGGCCGGCGATCCGGTCTGGATCGGCGCGAGCTACCACCCCTGGAGCGACTCGTGGCGCTTCGGCACGATCGGCCCCGATCTGTTCAGCGGCACCGCGGGCGTTGGGCTGGTGCTGGCGGAGCTGGCGGCCTGCACCGGTGCTGCCCGATTTGCCGATGCCGCGCGCGGGGCCCTGCACGGCACGGCTCGGCATCTGAAGGCGAGCCGGCTGCAGTTTCTCGCCGATCCCAGGGAGGCACCCGCGGGAGCGCTGTTCGGATGGAGCGGATCGCTCTACGCCTGCGATCGAGGGGCGCGCCTGCTCGGCGATCCCTCACTTCGCCTGGATGTCGCAGTGTTTCTCCGGGCCATGAACCAGTTGGGGCACGGGCAGTTGAGGCGGCTCCTGGTTCGGGGCGGAGCGCGGGACGTGGGCACGGGAGCGGCGGGACTGCTGCTCGTTGCCCTGGCGACGAGCGGCGCGCTGGACGACGATCGCCTCGCCGTGGCGTCGGTCGCCGCGCGCCTGCTCCAGGCCCGGGTGCCGCGCCGCGCGAGGGACGCGCCGCTCTATCCGCCGCACGCCTGGTCCCCCGGGGTCGTCGGCATGACCGCCGGCATCCAGCTCGCCCTCGCACGATGGCATGCGCGGCCGGAGAGCCGCGTTGACGACCGGATCCCGCCGGCCAGCAAGTGGCCGGACGGGGAGCTTCGTCCGGCCGATCTGCTGGCGCTGCTCGCCGTCGCGCGTCTGGAGCCCACGCTGGAGAGCCTCGCGCTGCGGCAGGCCGACGCTCACCTCCGATCCCGGCCCGCCGACGGCGACGGGCTCGGGTGGCTGGAGCGCGGGACGATCGCCCTTGCCGCGCAGCAGGTGGCGCGGCGCCAGGCGGAGGCGGGGAACATCTACCTGGACGCCGCGCTCCACGCCGGTGAGCGCCTTCACGCCCTGAAGGAGCACACCGGCCGCTGGCTTCCGGAGCTGCTGCTCACGGATCGCTACAATCCGTCCGCGTTCATGGGACTGAGTGCCATTGCCCACTTCTTCCTCGACCTCGCGTCCGGGGGCGGTCTGCCCTCGCATCGCGTGCTGGAGTAGCGAGCGTGCCGGCGTCAGCGATCGGCGAGGCCGAGCCGCCTGGCCTGCTCGCCGGCGCGCGCGAGATTCGCCGCCTGTCGATCGAGCAGTGGGGAGACCGCAAGGTGACCACGGTGATCGGGCGCCACGTGTCGATGAGTCGCGCGCTCGACCAGGTCGCGCGCCTCGCCCTCGCGGACGGACCGACGATCCTCACCGGGGAGACGGGCACGGGAAAGGAGCTGTTCGCCCGCGCCCTCTATCTCCTCGGCCGCCGGCGCGGCCGGCCGTTCATCTGCGTCAACTGCGCGCAGTATCGGGACGGCCAACTCATGGCGAGCGAGCTGTTCGGACACGGGCGTGGCAGCTTCACCGGCGCCACGGCCGATCACCGTGGTGTGTTCGAGACGGCAGACGGCGGGACCGTCTTTCTCGACGAGGTGGGCGAGCTCACGCTCGGCGCGCAGGCCATGCTGCTTCGCGTCCTGGGCGAAGGCGAGATCGTGCCGGTGGGCACCACGACGGCGCGTCTGGTCGACGTGCGGGTGATCGCCGCCACGAGCCGCGACCTCCCGGCGATGGTCGCGGCGGGCGAGTTCCGGTCCGACCTCTATTTCCGGCTCAACGCCATGCGCGTCCACCTGCCGCCCGTGCGCGAGCGGGGCGAAGACTGCCAGCTGCTCGCCACGGACCACCTGCGGCGACTTGGCGCGAGGGCCGGACGGAACAAGCAGCTCGCCACCGACGCGATCGTGCTGATGGCCGCCTACTCGTGGCCCGGCAACGTGCGCGAGCTGCACGCCGTCGTCGACGTGGGCTTCAGCCTGACCGACAGCGACACGATCGGCGCGTCCTGCTTCGCGCACGAGCTCGAATCGCTCACGCGCGCGGCGCAACTCGAGCGCGTGCCGATCATCGCGGGCTCCGATGGGACGCTCGCGCGCATGCTCGACGAGGGAGAATCGTTCTGGGATGTGGTCCAGCGCCCCTATCTCAGCCGGGACATCAGTCGGGCGGAGGCGATGGCGATCGTGGCGCAGGGTCTGCTCCAGGCCGGCGGGAGCTATCGCCGCCTGCTCGCACTCTTCAATTGCGACGACGGACAGTACGTGAAGTTCATGGACTTTCTCCGGCATCAGCAGCTCAAGCCACGCAAGCGAGCGGCATCATGACGACGTCGTCGCCGACAGGGCTCGACGATACGATCGCCGGCCTGGCCCACCTGTTCCCGCCGGGGCTCGTGGGCGGGCGCGCTCGCGACGATCTGTGCGCCGTGGCGGCGCAACTGCCTGCCGCACTCTCGAACCGTCTCTACTTCGAGACGCCGCTCGCCGCCGGCGAGCGCCAGGTGGACCTCATCGTGCGCGTCGATCGCTCGTCGCGTGTGCCTGGCGCTCGCGCCGCGTCCGGCGGACCGCCGCCCGCTCCGAGCCCAGCCGGCCCCGCCTGGAGGCGCGTCCGCCGGCTCGCCGCACGGTGGCGGTCGCCCCATTCGGGGCTCCTCGAGGCCAGCGACGCCATGTGGCTCGAGTTCGACGTGGAGCCAGGAACGCGCGAGCGGCTCGTGACGGGAGGCGACCGCGCCCCACCCGGCGTCTTCGTGGACTTCGACGCCGCGCGCTCGCGAGCGATGTCGCCGGCGCGGCGGCGCGCGCTCATCGCGGTGGTGCTCCGACCGCTCATCGACGAAGCGACGCTGCGACAGCCGCTCGACGCGCTCCACCACTGTCTGGACGCACTGCCCCTGGACGGTGCCCCTGCCTCGATCGGCGTGATGTTGTCCCGCGGCGACGCCACCATCCGGCTGTGCGTCGGCGGTCTCGATGCGTTCACGCTCGGCGCCTACCTGAAGGCGGTCGGCTGGCCCGGCTCGCTCAGCGGCCTCCAGGCGCAGCTCCGCTCGCTCGTGACGCCGGCCGGCGACGCCCCCCCACGGCTCGGTCTCGTGCATCTGGACATCGGCGCGGGCGTGCTGCCACAGGTTGGCATCGAGTTTCGCCTCAGCCGCGCCGGCCAACCGCGCGGACGATTGTCGGAGCTCGCCTTTCTGGCGCGGCTCGAGGACGTCGGCCTTTGCACGCCGGTCAAGCGCCGGGCGCTGATGGACTGGCCTGGCAGCACTGTGGAGCGCCTCGGCCACCAACTCTGGCCGAGCGTCGTGACCCGGCGCGTGAATCACGTGAAGATCGTCCACGACGGGGCCGGCGAGGTCCGCGCAAAGGGGTACCTCTGCCTCACCCACGGCGTGTACGCTCCCCGTTCTCCATCTGCGCCGCCGCGCGCAGAGGCACTCCTCTAACGTGTAGAGCGAGGCTTCCACAACGCCTCGGTTCGGGGGGGGAGACGAGTCGCTAAAGCGTGAGCGGCCATAGGGATAGAGAATGTCCGTAGGGGGCACGGCGGTTGCCTGTATTCGGGGTGTGAGTCGTATTGCGCTCACCCTTACATCAGGAGACGCCGTGCCCGCACGTGGACTTGCAGACCAGAAGGCGTTGGCCGCGATCGTCGAACGCTCCGCGGTCGACCGCGAGTTTCGCCAGCAACTCATGACCGATTGGCGCGGCGCCATCCAGCGGGCGTTCGGGATCAACGTCCCGCCCCAGTTCACGATGCGCTTCGTCGAGCGCGATGCCGGCATCGATGCGCTGATCGTGCTGCCAGACTTCCGGGAGGCCGATGGCGAGCTGTCGGATCGCGACCTCGAGGAAGTGGCCGGGGGGGGCGATCTCGACCTGGCGCACTGGTAGTCTCGATGCGCTCGTGTCCCTGGCTCGCCATTGCCGTCGCGGCCTGTCTTGGCGCGTTCCCGCAGGCGATGGCGGCCCAGGACCGGCCAGCCGGCTCGGTGAGGCCGATCGCCGCGGGCGCGACGGTGTCGCTCGAGGAGGTGGTGCAGCGTACCCTTCGCGACAACGCGGACGTTCAGATCGGCGAGCGGCTCGCCGATGCGGCGCTCGGCGCGGCGATCTCGGCGCACGCGCTGTTTGATCCCAGTATCCAGACGTCGGTCGCGCACGGCCGCCAGAACGGCCTCCGGCTCAGCACGCCCGGCACGACAGGCGGGGTGCCCACCCTCCAGTCGGCGCTCACGAGCTCGGTCACCTCGACCCTGCTGGCACAACAGCGGGTGTCGTGGGGCGGAATCGTTCTCGCCCCGCAGGTCAGCGTGACGAGCGCGGGGTCGTCCGACGTGCTTGCCGAGAACCGCGCGAGCGTGTCGCTCGGCATCACGCTGCCGCTGGCGCGCGATCGCGGCGGGCGCCTGTCGCGTGACGCCACCGCGGTGGCGTATGCCGAAGCCGACGCGGCAGGGTTCGACGCTCGGCAGGCCGCGGCGAACGGGGTGCTGCAGGCCGTCAACGCGTACTGGGGCTACGTCGCCACGCAGCAGCGCTTGCAGGTGCTCGTGGCGGCGGAAGAGCATGCACGAACGAACCTCAAGCAGACCACCGATCTCGTCGCGGCCGACGAGCGGCCCGCGGCCGACCTCGTCCAGCTGCGAGGCAACGTCGCGTCCAAGATGGCGTCGCGGATCTCGGCCGAGCAGGCGGTGCTGGAGTCGTGGCGGTCGTTGGCCACGCTGCTGGGTATCGGCGAGAGTGATGTCGCGCAGACGCCGCGAGCCGCCACCCCCTTTCCGGCGATGCCCGAGCTGTCGACACTCCGGCCGGCACTCGGCGAGGCTGCGACACAGCGCCTGGTCGACGAGGCGCTGCTGCGCCGCGCCGACCTGGCGGCGGTCGCCACCCGCGTCGGCGAATCGGAAGCCGCGCTGCGCACCACCGACCAGCTTCGACGGCCGGTCATCGACGTCGTGGCGCAACTGGGGTACGGGGGGATTGCCGAAGGGTGGGGGGTCAACCAGTTCGTCAGCCCGCTCTTTCGCAACCGCTCGCCGCTCAACGCGTCGCTTCAGCTCCTCTATCAGTTCTCGCCCCTGAACTCCGACGCCAACGGGCGAGCCATGCAGGCCGCGGCGGGAATGGACGCCCAGCGCATCTCGCGGCGAGCCACCGAGCGGGCGATCACGAGCGGCGTGGTCGTGGCGCTCGCCGGCCTGCGTCGCACGATCGCCGTGGGCGACGCGTCGCGGCAGGCCACGGAGGCGGCGGCGCAGACCGTCAAGAACGAGGGGAGCAAGTTCCGCCTTGGCTCGTCGACCGTCATCGACGTCATCCTCTCGGAGGACGGCCTCACGAACGCGCTCCTCAGCGATGTCGCCGGCCGCCAGGCTTACGCGACCGCGCTCAACCGGCTGCAGTTCGAGCTGGGCACCCTCGTCGCCGGGTCGGGCCGCGCGCTCGTCGCCAACACCGGCGCGTTACAGGTGGCGCCCGCCATCATCGTCGGCGCGCACTGAACTTCCGCACGGCGCTTCGCCGTTCGGCTCCGCATCGGAGGAGTTGGGAATGTCGCAGAGACCGCTGTTCCGGAAGGTGGCGCTCGACCGGTTGTCCTCGCCGGAGCAGCTCGATCAGTTGACGCAGGTGACCAGCAGCCGGGGCTGGATCGCCCTGGCGGCCGTGGCGCTCGTGCTCGTGACGACGATCGTATGGAGCATCGTCGGCGAGCTGCCGGAGCGCGTGACCGGCACCGGGATGCTGTTGAAGAGTGGGGGAGTGCTGGAGATCGTCGCGCCCGGCGGCGGTCGCGTGACCGACGTCTCGGTGGAAGTGGGTGACGCCGTGCGGGAGGGACAGGTCATCGCCCGCGTCGATCAGACGGCGATGGTGGACGAGCTCCGTCAGGCAAAGGCGAACCTCGTGATGGCCACCGCCCAGCGTGACCAGGCCGCCCGATTCACCCACCGTGACTCGCTGCTCCAGGTGCGCCTGCTGCAGGAGCAGCGCGCGACGTCGCAGCAGACCATCGCCTCCAACGAACGGGGCCTGGCGTGGCTGAAGGACAAGATCGCGTCGCAGGAACAGCTCGTCGCGCAAGGGCTGCTGGTCAAGGCGACGCTCGCCTCGACGCGGCAGCAGTACGATCAGACCATGGAGAAGATCGCGCAGTCGCGCAGCGACTTGACGCAGATCGAGTCGCGGCTGCTCGCCGTGACGAACCAGAAGGAGGACGAGCGTCGCAACACCCAGGAGAAGGTGGCCGACGCGGAGCGGAAGGTGGAGACGGCCGAGCGGGACCTCAAGCGGCAGGCCGAGGTGGTATCGCCGTACGCTGGCCGCATCCTCGAGGTGATGTCGGATCCGGGCGCCATCGTGGGACGCGGCGAGCCGATCGTCACGCTCGACATGTCGGGCCGCACGGTCAAGGGGCTCGAGGCGATTTTGTACGTATCGCCGGCGCACGGCAAGCAGATTCGGCCGGGGATGGCGATCCAGATCGCGCCGGCAACCGTCAAGCAGGAGGAATACGGCCTGATGCTCGGTCGCGTCACCTACGTCTCGGACTTTCCGGCGACCCCGAAGGGGATGCGGCGCGTCCTGAAGAACGACCAGTTGATCAGCGCCCTGGGCGGCAACACCGCGCCCTACGAGGTGCACGCCGATCTGATCGTCGATCCGACGACGGTGAGCCAGTTCCGCTGGTCGTCGTCCAAGGGGCCCCCGCTGCAGATCCAGAGTGGAACGCTCGCCACGGGCAACATCGAGATCGCGAGCCGCCGGCCGCTGTCGATGGTGCTACCGATCCTGCGCGGGTACACCGGACTGTGAGCCGCCACCGGCGGGGACCGCGCGCGTGAGCGACGTCACGCGCCATTCACGGTGGGCCACGAAGGTCCTGGCGACGTTCCGGCCGCGCTCCGGCGGCGGCGACCCGGCGCGGCCCATCCTCGTACGCCGGGTCCGCACGCCCACCATCCTCCAGATGGAGGCCGTGGAGTGCGGGGCGGCCGCGCTGGGCATGGTGATGGCCTACCACGGGCGGATCGTCCCCCTCGAGGAGCTGCGCTCGGCGTGCGGCGTCTCACGCGACGGGAGCAAGGCGAACAACGTGCTCAAGGCGGCACGCAAGTACGACTTCGATGCGCGGGGGTACAAGCGGGAGCCCGAGGAGCTGCGGTCGCTCCCGGTCCCGATGATCGTGCACTGGAACTTCAATCACTTCGTGGTGCTGGAGGGCTTCACCAAGGGCCGCGCCTTCCTGAACGATCCCGCGCGCGGGCCCACGTCGGTACCCGAAGCCGAGTTCGACCAGGCGTACACGGGCATCGCGCTCATCTTCAAGAAGACCCCCGCCTTCCGGCGCGGCGGCGAGTCCCCAAGCCTCACCGGCGCGCTGCGCCGGCGCATGGCCGGTTCCGGCAGCGCCCTGCTCTTCGCCGTGCTGGCGGGCCTCGCCCTCGTCATCCCCGGCCTCGCCACCGCGTCGTTCTATCGCGTGTTCGTGGACGACGTCCTCGTGAAGGGGCTGTCCGAGTGGCTCAAGCCGCTGCTGTTCGTGATGTTGGCGTCGGCCTCCGTCACCGCGCTGCTGACGTGGCTCCAGCAGCGCCACCTGTTGCGCTTCGAGACGAAGCTCGCCATCGACACGTCCAGCCGATTCTTCTGGCATGTGATCCGGTTGCCGATCGACTTCTTCAACCAGCGCTACGCCGGCGAGATCGCGAACCGTGTCGGCATCAACGACAAGGTGGCCCGCCTCCTCGCCGGCGAGATGGCGACGACGGCGCTGAACATCCTCGTCATCGCCTTCTACGGCGCGCTGATGATCCAGTACGACGTCGTGCTCACCGTCGTCGGCGTGGGAATGGCGTCGCTCAACCTCGTGGCGCTCCGGTACGTGTCGCGCAAGCGAGTCGATCTCAACCGGCTCCTGTCGCAGGACCGCGGCAAGGCCATGGGCGTCGCGATGGGCGGCCTCCAGACGATCGAGACGCTCAAGGCGACCGGATCGGAATCCGACTTCTTCGCCCGCTGGTCGGGTCACCAGGCGAAGGTCGTGAACTCCGATCAGCTGCTGCAGTTCCAGACGCAGCTCCTGTCCTCGGTGCCCCCGACGCTCCTGACGATCAACACGGCGGTGATCCTCGGGCTGGGCGGCGCGCGCGTGATCGACGGCGTCCTGACGATGGGGATGCTGATCGCCTTCCAGACCCTGATGAACAGCTTCCTGTCGCCGGTGAACCGCATGGTGAACCTGGGCGGCACGCTGCAGGAAGTGCGCGGAGACATGAACCGGCTGGACGACGTCCACAAGGCACTGATCGACGTGAACGCCGACACCACCGTGCCGGCCGCGGCCGCGTCGGCGCACGCCGCCGGCACGGCGGCGCCGGCAGCGGATTCTCCCCACTTCGCCGATGGCGCCAAGCTGGCCGGCTATCTGGAGCTCCGCGGCGTGACCTTCGGCTACAGCGCGCTCGAGCCACCGCTCATCGAGGATCTCAGCATCGAGCTACGGCCAGGCAGCCGCGTCGCACTGGTCGGCGGGTCGGGCTCGGGCAAGTCCACGATCGCCAAGCTCGCGTGCGGCCTCTACGAGCCGTGGACGGGCGAAGTGCTGTTCGACGGCCGGCGGCGTTCGGAGATCCCGCGCGAGGTGATGGCGCGCTCCTTCGCGGCGGTCGACCAGGACATCTTCCTGTTCGAAGGGACGCTGCGCGACAATCTCACCTTGTGGGACACGACGCTCCCGGAAGCGAGCGTCGTGCGCGCCGCCCACGATGCCAGCATCAGCGACGACATCGATTCCAGGGCGGGCGGCTACGACGCGCCCGCCGAGGAAGGGGGCTCGAACTTCAGCGGCGGCCAACGCCAGCGCCTCGAGATCGCCCGCGCGCTCGTCGCGGATCCGTCCATCCTCGTGCTCGACGAGGCCACCAGTGCCCTGGACCCCGCAACTGAAAAGACGATCGACGACAGCCTGCGGCGGCGCGGGTGTACCTGCCTGATCGTGGCGCACCGCCTCAGCACGATCCGCGATTGCGACGAGATCATCGTCCTGCATCGCGGCCGCGTCGTCCAGCGGGGAATACACGACGATCTGAAGGCGGTCCCCGGACCGTACGCCGATCTGATCGCCTCCGAATGATCACCGCCCTCGTGCCATGATCACACACCGATGAGCCCCACTCTCGCACCCCCCCCACCGCCCCTTCGGACGGATACGGCCGGCGCGTTCCAGCCGCTCGTCTCCCACGACGGAACCAGGGCCGCCGCGCCGCTGCTCCTCGAGGGTGAGCCGGTCTGGCGCGTCAGGTCCGGCTACGTGGATCTCTTCGGCGTGGAGACGGTGGCCGGCGTGGCCGTGGGCCGGCTCAAGCATCTCGCCCGGATCGAGGCCGGCAAATGCTTCTTCGGGTTCGGGAGGGCGAGCGCGGGTCACCGCTTCGCCGTCAAGGCGATCGCGGCGGGCCGCACGCAGCTCGATGTTGCAACCCGAGAGGCGGTGAGCGAGTACGCGGGCACCGCAGACGGTGCCGCCGAGATCGCGGCGTTGACCGACGACTGGGTCGATGCCCTCTACTCGGGGATCGCCCGAACCGTCCCACCCCAGCGGTGCGCCGAGTGGGGGGCGGGGGAGGAGATCGCCTTCCCGGCGGGCGCCACGGCGCGCCCGCGGGCAGGGGTGCTGTGGGTGACGCACGACGAGGGCCATTCGCAGATCTTCGGGCGCAGCGGTCTCGCGATGAGCGAGGACGGGGCAATCCCCCTGTCGCGGCATGGCTGGATCGAAAGCGGCGCGGAGTCGCGCATCACCACCGCCACCACGGACGAGGCGATTCGCGACGACGCGCTGTGGGCTGGACTCGACCGCCTGCATGCGCTGGTGCTCGCCGACCTCGTGCAGTCGGCCGAATGGTCAGCGAGCGTGGAGCGCCTGCGCGCCGCCCGGCGTATCACGGCGCGCCAGCGAGTGCTCGCCAACGCCTGCCTGAGCCTCACCGAAGTCCTGCAGACGGACGAGGCACTTGCGTCGTATCGCCGGGCCACCGCCGCCGGCGCCCACTCCGACGCGCCGGGCTCGCTGCTGCTCGGCGCCGTGCGCATCGTCGCCGCCGATTGCCGCCTCAACGTCGTGGCCCCGTCCGAGAACGACGGCGCCCCGCCCGCCCGTGATCCGTTGCTCGCCATCGCACGGGCATCGGGCTTCCGGACGCGACGGGTGGCGCTGCGCGACGACTGGTGGCGCCACGACAACGGAACGCTGCTCGGCTACCGCACGGCGGACACTCAACCGGTCGCGCTGGTGCGCCGAGAGGGCCGGCGCGCACGCTACGAGCTCAACGATCCGCTCACCGGCGCCACGCAGGAGGTGACCGCCGAGGTGGCGGAGACCCTCCTCCCCAACGCGGAGACGTTCTATCGCCCCTTTCCGAACCGCGCTCTCGAAGTGATGGACGTGATCCGGTTCGGGGGCCTTGGCTGCGGCCGCGACCTCTGGATCGTCGGCATCATGAGCGTCTGCGGAGCGCTCCTGGGCCTGCTGCCGTCGGTCGTGACCGGCGCCGTCTTCAATACAATCATTCCGAGCGCCGCGCGCTCCCAGCTGCTCCAGATGACGATCGTCCTGATCGTCAGCGCCCTCTCGATCGCGATGCTGGACTTCACGCGCGCCATCGCGCTGCTTCGCATCGAGGGCAAGATGGGCAACGCCATCCAATCGGCCATCTGGGACCGGTTGCTGTCGCTGCCCACCTCGTTCTTCCGCCGCTTCACCTCCGGCGAGCTCGCCAACCGCGCCATGGCGATCGACGGCATGCGGCAGGTCATCACCGGCACGACGGTGACCGCGCTCGTCGCCGGCGTCTTCTCGCTCAGCAACTTCGTGCTGCTGTTTCACTACAGCACGAGCCTCGCCTGGTGGGCCACGCTGCTCATCGGCCTCAGCCTCGGCGTCAGCGTCCTGGGGAGCGCGCTCCAGGTGAGCGGTCTGAAGAAGCAGTACCGCCTCCAGAGCAAGCTGTCGGGCACGGTGCTGCAGCTCCTGTCGAGCGTTGGCAAGCTCCGCGTGGCGAACGCGGAGGTCCAGGCCTTCGCCGCCTGGGCCACCCGGTTCGCCGGACAGCGCCGGCTGCAGTTCCGGTCCCGGACGATCAGCAATGCGGTGCTCACCTTCAACGCAGCCTTTCCGGTCATCGCCAGCGCCGTGATCTACTGGTTCGCTGTACAGCTGATCCAGGACAACGGTACGCTGCGCACCGGCGACTTCCTCGCCTTCATGTCAGCGTTCACGAGCTCGCTGATCAACGCGATAGTCGCGAGCACGGCGCTGCTCATGTGCTTCAACGTGGTGCCCCTGTACGAGCAGGCGCGTCCGATCCTCGAGGCGTTGCCGGAGGTCACCGACGGCAAGCGCGAGCCGGGGATGCTGAGCGGCGCGATCGAGATCGCCCACGCCACCTTCCGCTACCTGCCCGAGGGGCCGGCGGTGCTGCAGGACCTCTCCATCTCCATCGACCCCGGCCAGTTCGTCGCGTTCGTCGGGCCGTCCGGCTCCGGCAAGTCCACGGTGCTCCGCGTCCTGCTGGGCTTCGAGTCCCTCGAGTCGGGCGCGGTCTACTACGACGGGCAGGACCTCTCGCGGCTCGACATCCAGGCGGTGCGGCGGCAGATGGGCGTCGTGCTCCAGAACGGGCGGATCATGTCCGGCGACATCTACACCAACATCGTCGGCTCGTCCCAGGCCTCGCGGGACGACGCGTGGGAGGCGGCGCGCATGGCGGGCTTCGACGATGATATCCGCAGCATGCCGATGGCCATGAGCACGGTGCTGAGCGAGGGTGCGGGCACGCTCTCCGGCGGTCAGCGGCAGCGGCTGATGATCGCCCGCGCCATCGTGCATCGCCCGCGCATCCTCCTGTTCGACGAGGCGACGAGCGCGCTCGACAATCGCACGCAGTCCATCGTCAGCGCGAGCCTGGAGCAGCTCCAGGCCACGCGGATCGTCGTGGCGCATCGCCTCAGCACCATCATCCGGGCGGATCGCATCTACGTCATCGACAAGGGCGAGGTCGTGGAGATGGGCGCCTACGACGACCTGATGAGCCTGGACGGCGTGTTCGCGAAGCTCGCACGACGGCAGCTCGCATGACGCGACCGGTATGCGCGCGTGCGGCGTTGCACGGCAAGTCCCTGTCTCTCAACGAGGATGTCATGAAGCGGCCGACCCGTGAACGTGCGTGGATCCTGGCCGTGGCCGCCGTGGCGCTCGCGCTCGCGGGGTGCTCGACGACCGGCGACAGTGGTCCCAACGGCGCCCGCAGCGCCACCGGCGATGTCGTGATCGGTGTCGCGTGGCCCTGGGAGGGGCATCCGGAGATCCAGCTCGCCCCGGGATTGGAGATGGCAGTCGCCGAGGTGAACGCATCGGGAGGTATCGAGGGCCGGAAGCTGCGGCTCCGGCGCGAAGACGACCGGGAGTCGGTCGACTCGGGACGAATGGTGGCCCAGCGTCTGAGCAGCGACCCCTCCGTCGTCGCCGTGATCGGGCACCTGCAATCGTACGTGACGATTCCCGCGGCGGCCATCTACGACGCCGCCGGCGTCGTCCTCCTCTCGCCCACTGCCACCGACCCCGAGCTCACCGCGCACTCCTATCAACGCGTGTTCCGGACGACGTTCACCAGCCGGGCCGTCGGGCGCAACATGGCAGAATTCGCTGCCGCGAAGCACTACCGGCACGTGGCGATCTACTACGTTCGCGACGACTACGGGCGAGGTGTGTCGAATGCATTCGAGGAGCGCGCCACCGATCTCGGCCTCTCCATCGCGGCGCGCCAATCGTACGATCCCGAAGGTTCGGCCACGGAATCAGCGTTCGCCTCCACCTTCCGCGATTGGAAGCACCTCGACCTGGACGCCATCTTCGTGGGCGGCGAGGTCCCGCTCGCCGGCCGGCTCATCACGCAGGCGCGCACCGCCGGCCTGGATCTGCCCGTGCTCGGCGTCGATGCCATGGGCTCGGACGCGCTCATGAGCGTGGGCGGCGCGTCGGTCGAGGGCGTGGTAGTGCCCACGCCCTTCCATCCGCACGACGTCCGCGCCGACGTGCAGCAATTCACGGCGCGCTACCTCAAGCGCTACGGCCGGCCGCCCGACGCTGGGTCGGCGCTCGGCTACGACGCCATCTGGCTGCTGGCCAATGCGATGCGCACCGGCAAGTCGACGAAGCCTGCTGACATCGCCAAGGCGCTGCACGCGCTGAAGGACTGGTCCGGCACCACCGGCACCTTCACCTTCACGCCGAGCGGCGATCTCGCCGAGCGGCCGCTCGCCAAGATGATCGTGCGACAGGGCAAGTTCGAGTACCTTGCCGAGGACGCGGTAGTTCCGCCAAAGGCCGCTGCGCTTCCATGACCGACGCGGCGGCATCCCGCGGCGCCGACTCTGCCGGCAGGGATTGTATGCCACTGCCGTCGCGAGACGAACGGCGTCGCGCCGCCGCGCTGAGCGGGCATGGCGCCTCCGCCTCGATCCTCGCGGAGCTGCTCGCCTATGGGGCGACCGCGTTCGACGAGCAGGCATTGCGCGCTCCGCCCGATTTGCCCCTGCCCGACGAGCCCTTCGTCGGCGCATGGGCCGAGTATCTGGACGACGCCCAACGAGGCGGTGTCCTGGCCAGTCTCCGGCGGCGTCTCGTGCAATTGCGCTTTCCGATACGCGCCGGCATGAGCGAGCGCGAGGACTACCGGCGCGCAACGCTGCGCGGCCAGTTGGATGACACGAGCGACGACGACCTGCAGCTCGCGCGGCCCGACGACCTGCAGCTCTTCCTTCATCCCACGCCGGCGGGCCGCATCCCCGTGCTCGTCGCCGGTTGCCGCGCCGATTTCGTGAGCCTCATCCAGGCCCTCACGCGACGCAACGAGCCTGCGCCCATCCCCGAATCCATGGGGGCCTGCATCGTCGGCGGCTACAACAACTGGGACCGGGTGCGTCGCCTGCGCGACGACTGGCAGGCATCAGGGCCCGCTGACGCGTCCGACGCGGGATGGAGCCGGGCATTCTCCGCACTCCTGCCCCGGAAGGAGCTGTATCAGGACCGGTTCATCGTCGTGAGCACGGGGACGTACAGCGCCACGCCAGCCGAGGAGGTAGGTGTGGCTGCCGAACGGTGGGAGAGCCTCTCGGCGACAATTCGCCTCGAGCACGAGTGCACGCACTACTTCACCCGCCGGCTCTTCGGCTCCATGCGAAACACGCTGTTCGACGAGCTCTGTGCCGACTACGGCGGTATCGTCGCCGCTACGGGTGCCTTTCAACCCGACTGGTTCCTTCGCTTCGTCGGGCTCGAGCATCCGTCGCGCTATCGCGCCGGAGGACGGCTCGAGAATTATCGCGGCACGCCGGCGCTCTCGGACGGCGCGTTCGAGCTGTTGCAGCAGCTTGTCCGCGCCGCGACGGCGCAGCTGGCGCAGTTCGATCGTGTGCGCAGAGCCCGTGGCCCGCTCGACACGTCGCATGCGATCATCGGGCTCGCGCGCGTGGGGCTGGAGCCGCTGGCGAGCGACGACGGGTGGCTGCTCCTCGACGCCGAGGTCGCGCAGCTCGACGCGCACGCCGGCCAGGCATGATGGCGTGCGCGGCGCGCGACGCCCCGCCGGCCGTCAGCTCGCGCCCGAGGTGAGCGAGCCCTGAACCACGCGGGCGCCGAACGCCGACGCGGCGCTCGTGAGCGCGTCGCCGTCGTCGGTGCCCACCCGGATCACGCGGGCACCGGCACAGCAGGCAGTGGCCAGCGAGCCGAATCGCTCGGCAATGTCGCCAGCGCCGATGTCGACCATGACCGGAACATGCAACGGCAGCCAGCGCAGGGCGTGCGGGTCGTGCACCACCACCGCGTGCTCATGTGCGCTCAGCGAGGCCGTCGCCTCCAGGAGCGCTGCCAGGCCTGCGGTACGCGCGGCGTCGCTGACCGGCTCGCGCGTGAACGCGCAGTCCCAGAGCACGGGACGGCGTTCGCGACCGGCCAGCGCGGCGGCGACGGCGGCGGCGAGCGGCGCTCCCCCCTCGTCGAGCCGCACGACAAGCGGTCCGTCGTCGCGGCCCGCGCCGTTCAGCAGCGGGGCGGCGGGTGCACAGCGGTTGCGCCAGTAGATGTAGAGCGCGCGCTGCGTGCGCGGATTGACACCGAGACGTCGCCACGCGTCGTAGCCGGCGATCGCCGGCACCGCCGACTCCAGCCACTGCACGGTGCCGGTGGCACCCATCTCGAGCGAGTCGCGCCACGGGCCGGCCCCATTCACCGTATCGTCGCTCTGGCCGGTCTCGAAGAACATCGTCTGCGAGCGTTGGCCGGCCCGGGCGAGCAAGCGACGGCCGGCCTCGCGCGCCTTCCCGCCCAGCCGGTCGTAGTGGTGATACAGGCTGAGGAACAGCGTCACGTCGTAGGCCACGGACAGGCGGCAGCGCTCGGCCGGTCCGGCAAACGTCCGCACGCGCGCCGCGCCCGCCTGCTTCACCGCCTCCAGCGCCTCGGCCAGGGTGGCGGCGTCGGTGTCCACCAGGTGCACCGACGTCCGCCGGCCCCGGACGGCCGCGTTCGACGTCATGCCATCGGCTATCAGGTGCCGTTCGTAGTAGGCGGCATTGCAGCCGAGGGACAGAATGCGCGCGCCGGCGAAGCGATACCCGGACGTACGGAGCAACGCCAGCTTGGGCACGCATCCATTCGGATCGGCCGATGCCTCGTCAGGAGCCGGGATGTCCGGAGCAAGGACGTCCGCATCCGGCAACGGCTGATAGCGCGTGCCTTGGCGCATCCGGCCGAACCACTGCCACACGGCGTCCAGCGCCGGCGGGCCCGGCCTCACGACGCGCTCGCGAGCATCGGCAGTGCAGTCGTCCAACGACGGGCGCCGTGCCCGTGCCGTACACAGATCACGACTATCTCATCTGGCTCCATCAGGTCCTCCTTGACGAGGTCACGGATCATCTTCCGAAGCGAGAGCGATGCGCGACCTGGCGTCACCGGACCAACGAAGCCTGACGTTGCAGTGTGGCACAATCCCAGCAAGTATCAAGCCCCCCGCAGTCGCCCTCGGCGCCACGGCCACGGGGAGGAAGCGGCACGACTGCCGCCGGCGAGGGAGGGCCCCTCACCCCGCCGACCCGCGGCCTGGCGCCTTCCGCCCCCACACCCGTTTCATCCGGTTGACGAGCATCCGGTGGAGATAGCGCGCTTCCTCCTCATCCCGCAGGTCGAACCGGGTGGGATCGGCCTCCCACAGGTGTACGAGCGCCTCCTGCAGCAGGTCG
>JBBQJC010000036.1:0-34921 GCA_038325515.1 Gemmatimonadales bacterium
CCCGTACTTTGAAGGCGAGATCACCAGCACCACGACGGTGTACAGCCTCAAGGCACTCGGCCTGAAGTTCAACAATACGCTCTCCAAGTGCGGCGCGGGCAGCGCCTTCATCTGCGTCGCAGTCAATAGCCCCTCCGACAGCGCCTCTCTCGGCGAGCTGGACAAGAAGATCGACGGCGGCCTCGGCTCCGCCACCGATGCTACGACGGGCAACCTGATCTGGGCGACTCCGGCCACCCCGACGGCCATCTACTACAAGCTGGGCGTCGCGAACTAAGCGACTGCGCGGCTGGCAACGAGAAGGAAGGCGCGGACGAAGTCCGCGCCTTCCTTCTTAGCAACGGGGATCTCCGCGCTCAGGGCATCCGCGACGGACGCGAGTCGACGATAAGCTCCGCCACGGCGCGTCCGACCCCGTAGTGGGACATGATCCCCTCCACGGTGAGCCGGTCCACGTTCACCGGCAATTGATAGAAGACGGTGGCAGGATCGTGCGGCATGGTGATCCCCGTCTTCGCGGTGACGCCGAGCCCCGCTTCCGCCATGACTCGGCGCAGTGCCTCGGAGACAGGGACGTCGTGCAGCACGACGCTCACGCGTCCCTCGACGTCGGGCGAGAGGACGAGGTTGACGTTGCCCTGCGATGCGATCGCGACGAGGAGCGACCGCACGTCGGCGTTGGTGGCCGTGAGGGAGATGCGCTTCTCGTTCGCGTCCCGCGCGAGCGCGCCCGTCGCGGCGGGCGCCGAGGCGACGGTGGACGCGATCTGCATCGCCGGCAAGGCGGGCAGGGGCCGCGCCGGCTCCGGCACCACGACGAGCACGGGCGCGGGCCGCGGAACGCAGCCGGCGAGCCCCGCGAGCGCCAACACGCTCCAGCGCCGCGCGCTCATCGCGCCCCCGTCGCGAGCTGTGCCAGGTGCTGCCGCACGAGCGTGCTCGCCGAGGGAAGACGCGTGCCCGCCGTCTTGAGGAAGAGCTGATACTCGCGGACGGCGCCGGCCCTGTCTCCCGCGTCCTCCAGCACCTGGCCCAGCGCGTAGTGTCCCTCGGCGAACTCCGGTGCGGCGCGGATGACGTCGTCGAGCAGGCGATGCGCGTCGGCGGAGGCGCCCGTGGCCCGGAACTGCAGCGCGAGGTTGAGCTTCGTTGCCACGTTCGTGGGGTCGAGGGTCCGGGCCTGCTGGAACGCGGCGATCGCCTCGGGGCGGTGGCCGAGCGCATCCATCACGATGCCGAGGTTGCTCCACGCTGGCGCGTAGGCGCGATCGAGTGCGATCGCGTTGCGAAACTGCTCGGCGGCGCCCGTCAGATCACCCGCGCCGCGGTTCAGCACACCGAGGTTGTTGTACAGCTCCGCGGAGGCGGCGCCCTGGGCGATGGCGCGGCCATAGAGCTCGCGGGCACGCGTCACGTCGCCGCGGCGCTGCGCGTCGAGCGCCTGCTGGGCGACGCCGGAAACGACACGGTCGGGCGCGCCGCGCTCGACGGTGATCTGCAGCGTCCCGGGCCGGCGCACGCGCTTCGGCGGTGCGGCGAGGTCGGAGGGGGCCGGGGACGCAGCCGCTCCCGCGAGGCGCGGCGGGCCGCCGCTCACGGTGAGCGGTGATCCCTCGGCGGGAGGTCCCGACTCGAGCGGCTGCAGTGCGCTGCTCGCGATCGGCGGATTCCTGAAGGACGGATCGGGATTGGCGAGGGGCGTCGACATCGCGCCCATCGGGCGCTCGAGGGAGAAGTCCGCGCCCGGGGCGACCCCCGCTTTCGCGTCGAACTGCATCATGGCGCTTCGCGCACCGACCGCGTCGTCCGCGGGGAGTGGCACATCGGGTGGGAGCGAGGCGGGGGAGGGGGAGGCTGCGGGCGCGGGAGCGAGCGGCACCGCGGGCAGGTTGCCGCGCGGGGCGGCGAGTGCCTCGGGCCCGGCGCCCTTCTGGAAGTACAGCGCGACGATCACCAGGAGCAGCGCGGACACGCCGCCCACCGCGTACATCGTCACGCTCGACCGCTTCTCGGGGGTCCGGTCGCGATAGGCGAAGAACCCTTCCGTGGCGCGCACCTCGGCCGCGGTGGGTCCCCCGTTGCGCTGCGCATCGCGCTGGGCAGTCTTGAGCGCGTCGGCGATGAGGCTCACTGCGCACCCTCCGCCACGACGAAGCCGATCACCTTCTTCGACCTGAGGCTCTGCGCTGCGGCGTTGGCATCGCCGAGCGTGCGGTAGCTGCCGAGACGAACGCGGTAGGTGCTTCCGTGCGCGGCGACGCGGGCGTCATAGCCACGCCGTGCCAGACGCCGTGCGAGCTCTCTCGCCTGGAGCTCATCGGCGTACGCCGCCACCTGGATCGCGAAGCCGTCGCTGTCTGCCGAGGGCGCGGCGGTGGCGGGTGCCGTCGCGGCGGGAGCAGCTGGCGATGCACGCCCGCCGCGCACGACGACGGAGTCGGAGGGAGTGCGCCGCAGCGAAAACGAAGCGGCCGGGGAGGGACTCGCGGCTGTCGCGGGAGGCACCGCCGCGGAGTCGGCGCGCGCTGGTGGCGTGGAGACACTCGCGGCGCGGGCGCTCTGCGCACGCGTCGCGCACGCCGCGGCGATGGCCGCGCGGTCGGGCTCCGCGTGCGCCGGCGACACGCTGGAAGCGAGCGCCTCGCACGCTGCGGCGCTGTCGCCCCCCGCGAGATGGATCTGCGCGGCGAAGAGTCCGACGCGCGCGGCGAGCGGGCCGCGCGGAAAGTCGCGCCGCAGCAGCGCGAGATGCTGCAGCGCACTCGTGCGGTCGCCGCGCGCCATGTCCATCTCGGTGAGCCGCATCAGGGCCTCCTCGCTGCGCGACGTGCGCGGATGCTCCGTGGCGAGGCGCTGGAACAGTCGTTGTGCCTCCTGCGGCGTCCGCGCGAGCGAGGCGCGCCAGTACAGCGCTTCGGGCGATTCGGCGCCTCCCCCGCGCGTGAGGGCCCAGCCGCCGCCGACGGCGAGGAGCACGAGGGTCGCGGCGACAGCGACCATCCACTTCGTGCCGCGCCTGCCGCGGCTGCCGCGCAGGTCGGTGACGGCGGCGCGCTCGCTCGTGTCGAGGGCGGCGTCGTCGCCGCGCAGCGCGGCGACCGCCTTCTGGACCTGCAGGTGGCCGATCTCGTGTGTCTGCGCCACGTAGGCGGCGAGCAACGCCCGGTCGGCGACGAGGTTGATCACGCGCGGAACCCCTTGCGAGGCGGCGCGGATCTCGCGCACCGCGCGCTGGTCGAAGCGCACCTGGCCGCGCGCCCCGGCGACGTACAGGCGGTGATGGATGTAGCGGTCGGTCTCCCCCTCGTCGAGATCGGCGAGCGTGCAGCGCACCGACACGCGCTGGTCGAGCTGCGCCATCGCCGGTGTCCGGATGCGCTCGAGCAGCTCCGGCTGTCCGACGAGCACGATCTGGATGAGCTTCTCGCTGTCGGTCTCGAGGTTCGAGAGGACGCGAATCTGCTCGAGGAACTCGGTCGAGAGGTGCTGCGCCTCGTCGAAGATCGCGATGCAGCGGAAGCCCGTGGCGAGCTGCGCCAGGAGATAGCTGTTGAGCGCATCCAGCAGCTCCTTGCGCGAGGCCCCCGGCGGAGTGGCGAGCCCGTACTCCCCCAGCAGCGTGGCGAGCATCTCCACGCCGTTGAGGAAGGGATTGAACATGAGGGCCGAGCGATACTTGCTGCGGTCGAGCTTCTCCAGCAGGTCGCGGCAGAGCGTCGTCTTTCCCGTGCCCGGCCGGCCCGTCACCATCATGAAGCCTTCGCCGTGGGCGATGGCGTACAGCAGCTGGTCCTCCGCCTCGCGGTAGCGCTCCGAGTAGAAGACGTAGCGCGGGTTCGGCGTGAGGACGAACGGCTTCTCGCTGAGGCCGAAGAACTGCTGGTACATCGTTACGGCGCCGCAGCCGGCTGGCCGGCGATGATCGTGGGCGTGAGGAAGATCACCAGCTCGCTGCGGCGCTCCTGCTCGTCGATCGTGGTGAAGAGCTTCCCGATGAGGGGAAGGTCGCGCAGCACCGGGATGCCCCCCACCGTCTTCTGTGTCCGGGTCTGCACGAGACCGCCGATGACGAGCGTCTCGCCGGCGCGGATGCGCGCCATCGTGTCGGTCTCCCGGCGATCGATGACCGGCGCGCGCGCCGTGCTGCCGTCCTCCAGGGTGATGGACTCCACCCGGCTCACGCTGGTGACCTCCGGGCGGATGTTCATCGTGATGACGTTGTCGGGGCCGACCTGCGCCAGGACATCCAGCACGATCCCCACGGAGATCTGCTGCGGATTGATCGTCGTGTTGAAGCCGATCGTGCCGCCGGTAGGGCCGAGGATCGGCTGCCGGGTGACGGCGAAGAAGATCTCGTCCGTCGTGACGTTGAAGGTGGCGCGCTGGTTGTTCAGCGCCGAGACCCGCGGGCTCGAGAGCACGTGCACGTCGCCCTGCGTCGACAGGGCGTTGAGGATCGCGGTGATCTGCGTCGAGCCCCCGTTCAGCGTGAGCGCCACGTTCCCCGTGGTCGTCGTCGCGACGCCGCTCTTCGCCGAGAGGTTGAAGTTCCCCTTGGTGGAGAGGATGTTCCAGTCGATGCCGAACTGCAGCCCGCGGTCCAGGCTCACCTCGACGATCTTCGCCTCGATGAGCACCTGTCGCTGCACCGAGCTCTCGAACAGGCGGATGAACTGCCGCGCCTGCGTGAGCTTGGCCGGCATGGCCGAGATGAGAATGGTGCCGGCCATCGGATTGATGATGAGCTTCGTGTCGCCGACCGTCTTGCTATAGGCGCCGCTGGAGCGCTGGCCTCCCGCGCCGGCCCCGCCCCCGCCCCCCGACGTGCCGCCGCTCGTGGTGGCGGCCACCGCCGCGACGTTCCCCGTCGAGTCTGGACGCGGAGCGTCGAAGACGAGCCCTTCGAGCGCCACGCGGATCTCCTCCCACAGATCGGCGGCGGAGGTCGCACTGATCACGTCACCGCCGCCGCCGCCGCCCGCCCCGCCGCCCAGTCCCGATGTGCCGGCGCCGCCCACTCCCCCGCCGCCCCCCCCGCCAAGCCGGCGCTGGATCACCGTCGTGGCGGAGCCGAATCGCGAGAGGGATACGTAGTCGAGCGTGAAGATCTCGGTCTCCACCCGGGCCGGTGACACGCGCAGCGTGCCGTCCTGCAGCGCCCAGGTATAGCCTTTGGGGAGGATCTGTCCGAGCGCCTCCTCGAGCGTGACGCCGTGGAGGCTCGCCGTCACCTCGCCGTCCACGCCCGGGTCGAGCTGGAAGCCGAGGCCGAGCTCGGAGGCGAGGCCCCGGAGCACGACGCGCAGGTCCTGATCTACCGCGTCGAAGCGGAGGATCCGGCGCGCCGGCGCGTCGACGACGATCGCGGCGGAGGCGGGAAGCTGCGGCAGGGCGCTGGCCGGCGCGGACGCCTGCTGCACGGGTCGAGACAGGGCCGTGTCCAGCCGCACCGAGGTGCGCGCGATGGGCGGCTCGACATGGCTCGCGCCGGCGCAGCCGGCGACGAGGCAGGCCGCGGCGCCGCCGAGGAGGTGTACGATGCGCATCAGACGCCTCCGTCGGGCAGCGTGAGCTGCCGGCGGGCGCCGTCAGCGGTGGTGACCACCACATGGTCGCGCTCCACGGCGATCACGCGACCGCCGCCAGGGAGCGCGTCGCCCACGCCGACGAGCTGCTCGTCGATCACCGCCGCTCGGCGCGAGTCGGTGATGAGGATCGCAGTCAGCGTCCAGGCGCGGGCCCGCGGCGTTGCCGAAACCGGCGCTGGTGTGGCGGTCGCGCCAGGCGGTGATGCGTCGACGCGTGCCGCTGACCTTCCGAAGGGGTCGGTCGCGACGCCGCTGGCGTAGCCGGACGACACGAGCGGAACGGTCGCCGGCACCGGGGCCAGATACCGCTCGATCGAATCGTCTGCCGCGCCCATCGACACCGTATCCGGCGCCGCCCGGGTCGGGCCGGGTTGTCTAATCACCCGGCGAGATGCGAGCGCCCCGGCGAGCACCACGAGCAGCACCGTCGCCGCCCGGCCGTATCGCCGTTGATCCTGATCCATTGCTCTCCACGGACTCGATGACGCTCAATACCACACGATGCTGGATCCCGACGGCCGAGCGAGTGCTCGACAGCTGGGCGACTGTCACGGACGGGGGCAGCGATCCGATGAACCGGACGAACGCGTCGTACGGGCCGCTACCCGTGACGACGAGCCGATACGGCGCGGGATGAAACTGATGCGCCCCCACCTGCTCCACGGGAGCGGTCGCGATCCCCGCGGTGTCGGAGAGGGTGAAGCGCACGCGCAGATCGGCGAGCCCTGATTCCTCGCCGATGCGCGCGACGACCTGCGCGATCGTGATGCGCTCCGCCGACGAGACTCCGAGCCCCGAGAGCGCCGACTCCGCCTGACGCCACTGCTGCATCTCGGCCGCCGATGGAGCACGGAACTCGCTCCGCCACCGCTCGTTTCGCGCGACCTGAGCCTGTAGCAGCTCGGCATCCTTCGCAAGGGCCATCCGCGACCGGTGCGCCGCGACCCCGGTCCAGAGACCGATCGCCGCCAGCGCGATGCCGAAAACGACGACCTCGAGCTGCGCTCGGTAACGAGCCAGGTTCGCCCTCACTTCCGCCATCGTCATCGCGCCGGCGCTCCCGGCAGCAGAAACGCCAGCCGGAAGATCACGGACACCCCCTGTCGTGCAGTCGAGTCCGCGACATAGTCGAGGGATTCGAGAGTGAGCTGCTTGGCATCGAGCTGCGCGGGGATGCCGTGATAGAAGCTGTCGAGCCCCCGCACCGCTTGCGCGGTGGTGGCGCCCAGGCTGCGTCCGCCGAGCGCGGCATGCCAGCCGTCGTCGCGAAGGGACATGCTGAGCGAATCGAGCCGCACCTCGGGGGCGAGCGCCCGCGTGACGTCGACGAGCTGCTCCTGGAGCGACAGGTGCGCCTTCTGCGCCGTGGCCAGGGAGGCGACCGCCTGCGCCGCGGTCTTCCGGTCGCCCGCCGTGGAGCGGATGCGCGCCAGCATGGGGTCGGGGCGCGAGAGCGCCTGCGTCGCACGCTCGATGGCGGCCCGCGTACTGCGAGTCTGCGCGACCTCCAGGCCGGCCCACGCGACAGCGAGGATCCCCGCCGCGAGCACCGCGGTCGGCAGGGCTCCCCGTCGGCGGATGGCGCCCGCGAGGCGCTCCCCCAGGCCGGGCGTGTACGACACGAGGTTCACGCCGCCGGGGCGGATCGTGTCGAGCACCGCGCCCATCGCCGCCACGGAGGAGGGCGAGCCGAAGGCGCCGGCGAAGGGAAGCGCCGGCACGCCGGTGCGGGCGCGAAGCGCGCTCGAGAGCTCGCCGAAGCCGCCCATCGGGGCGGAGACGAGATACCGCGTGGGTGCCGCGCCGCGGAACTGCTGACGCAGGTAGAGCGATCCGCGCTCCACGCGCTCGAGCACCGTCTCGAGGTCGTTCACCATGCTGCCGGCGGCGTCCACTGGCGCTTCCATCGTCATGCGGAGCTGTCCGTTGACGAAGTAGCCGACCAGCGGGCCACCAGGAAGGCAGAGAAGCACGGCCGTGGTCTCGCGGCCGCCGTCCAGCTCGTGATAGAGCCGCTGCAGGAGATGCGACGCGACGGTGAGGAAGTTGAGCGTGATCCCGCTCTCGGCGAGCCGGTCGCGCAGGGCGGCGTCCACGCCGCTGGGCACCGCCGAGACGAGCAGGTGCACGGGGGGCGCCCCCACCTGGGCGCGCGGTGTCGCGCGCCGCTCCAGCGAGCCCGCGTTGTTGAAGACGAAGACCGGCTCCTCGAGATCGGGGGAGGCGCGGCGCACCTCGCGATAGACGATCGGCCGCAGGATGTCGTCGCTCGCCGGCGGGAGGGTGAGCGTGAGATGCGCGCTCCCGAAGCCGCGGAGCGCGACCGAGACCGTCGCGCGCTTCGCGCCGCTCTGCTCGACGAGGCTCGCGAGCGCGGCCGCCGCCTGCTGGATGCTGGTGAGTGGCCGGATGGCGTCGAGCACGCGCAGCACGCGCACGCCGCCGCGCGCGCGCTGATACTCCACGAGCGTGATCCCCGCCGGCTCGACGAAGGCACCGAAGTGGCGCGCCCCGAGGATCGCCATCAGTGGCGCACCCCGATCGAGCTGTAGATGTTGAGGATCGGCAGGATGATCGCCAGGGCCACGGTGAGGATCACGCCGCCCAGGAGCATGACGAGCAGCGGCTGCAGCACGGTGATCATGCGCCGCACGGCGGCAGGAATCTCCCGCGTATAATAGTCCTTCGCGCGCACGAGCGACTCGTCGAGCCGGCCGGTGGACTCGCCGAGCGCGATGCTGCGCATCACCACGGGGGGGAACACCTGGGAGCGGCCGAACGCCGCGGTGAGCGAGTCGCCCTCGATGATCGCCTCGCGCGCCTCGGCCACCGCGCGCGCGACTACCTGGTTCGTGAGCATGCGCTCCACGAGCGTGAGCGCGAGGATCAGCTCCACGCCCGTGCGATAGAACAGGGAGAGGTAGGTGACGAAGCGCGCCATGTTCGTCTCGCGCATCAGCTTTCCCGTCACCGGCATCCGCATCGACAGCTGGTCGAGCAGGTAGCTGCCGCGCGGCGACTTGCGCAGGAGGACGTAGCCCCCGAACAGCGCCCAGGCCATCACGAGGAGGAAGACCCAGTGTCCCCGCAGGAAGGCGGAGGCCACCATGATGATGCGCGTCGGAAGGGGGAGCGGGATCGTCTGCGACCGCAGCAGGGGAAGGATGCGCGGAAAGACGAAGCCGATGAGGCCCACCACGAGCATTCCCACGGCGCCGAGCACGATGAGTGGGTAGAGCGTCGCCTGGCGCACCTGCGACGTGATCTGCTCCTGCCAGTCCATGTACTCCACGAGCTGGCGCAGGGCGAAGCCGAGCTGGCCACTCGCCTCGCCCGCCTGGATCGTGCTCACATAGAGCGCGTCGAACGTCTTGGGATGCTCGGCCAGGGCCTGCGAGAGGCTCTTGCCCTCGTCGGAGATGGCGTAGTGTACCTCGGTGACGATCTTCTTGAGCTTCTTGGACGTGAGACGCTTCTGCACGTCGTCCAGGGTCGCGAGCAGCGGGATGCCCACGTCGAACGAGCCGGCGAGATACTCCAGGAAGGCGAGCAGCTCGCGGCGGTCCACCTTGCCGTCGGTGAGGGCCGTGGGCTCCGCGGCGCGCACGCGCGCCTCCGCACGCACGAGGTGGGCGCCGGCGGAGCGCAGGCGCTCGTCGACACCCTCCTCGTCGGGGGCGGTCATCCACCCCTCCTCCAATACGCCGCTCTCGGTCAGCGCGGTGTACCAGTAATCAGGCACGCGTATCCGGACTCCTCTACGACGTCACGCGCAGGAGCTCGTCCAGCGTCGTGAGCCCCGCACGAACCTTCCTGACGCCGTCATCGAGCAGCGTCGGCCGTCCCGACCGCCGGTGGATGTCCTCCCCAGACCGGCGCTCGTATATGAAGGAGACGATTTCCTCCGTGATCGGCAAAAACTCGAAGATGCCAAGGCGCCCGCGATAGCCGGTGCCGCGACAGTTCGGACAGCCGACCGGCCCGTACAGCGTGACGTCGTCGAGCTTGAAGCGCGTCCGCACGGCGGCGGGCACCTCGACGGCGGCCTTGCACTGCGGGCAGAGGGTGCGAACAAGCCGCTGCGACGCCAGCAGCGAGACGGCGGACGCCAGCACGAATGGCTCCGCGCCCATGTCGAGCAGGCGGGGGATGGTGCCGGCGGCGGTGGTGGTGTGCAGCGTGGTCAGCACCAAGTGGCCCGTCAGCGCGGCGCTCAGCGCGATCTGGACCGTCTCGTGATCGCGGATCTCGCCGACGAGGATCGTGTCGGGATCATGGCGCAGGATGGAGCGCAGTCCCGACGCGAAGGTGAGGCCGGCGCGCACGTTGATCTGCGACTGCCTGATCCCCGGCACCTCGTACTCCACCGGGTCCTCGAGCGTGATGATGCACCGGTCCACGGTGTTGAGCTCGAGCATCGCCGAATAGAGCGTCGTCGTCTTGCCGGAGCCGGTGGGCCCCGTCACCGGGATCAGCCCGTTGGGGCGCTTCAGCGCCTCGCGCAGCAAGGCGAGATCGCCCGGCTCGATGCCGAGCGACGCGAGGCGGAGGGTGACGCGCCCGCGGTCCAGCACGCGCAGCACGACGTCCTCGCCGTAGACCGTCGGAAAGGTGGAGATGCGGAGGTCGATGTTGCGGCCCTCCGACTTGAGGCGCACGCGTCCGTCCTGGGGCAGCCGCGACTCGGCGATGTCGAGGCTCGAGAGGATCTTGATGCGGCTCATCATCGCCAGGTGCGCGGGGCGGGGCACCGTCGGGCCGTTCTGCAGGATGCCGTCGATGCGGTACCGTACCTGCGTGATCTCCTCCAACGGCTCGATGTGGATGTCGGTCGCGCCCATCGCCACGCCGCGCTGGATGATCGAGTCGACCAGCTCCGCCGCGGTGCCCGGCTCGTCGGCGGTGGGCGAGAAGGCCGACGCGCGCGCTTCCGCCATCGCCACCTGGAGGTCGGGCTGCGGCGCGGTGGGCCAGCTCGCCGGCATCCCGCTCCCCGCGCGGGGCGCGCTCCTCGTCGCGCGGGTCGCCATGGCGGGATCGATGGCGAGCGGCTGGCCGACGCGGTAGAGGCGGTCGAGGCGCGCGCGGATGTCGTCGGTGCCGGCGCCGAGCACGCGCACCGGACGCCCGGTGATCCGCTCCACGGAACGGACGACGGCGATGTCGAACGGATTCGCCATCGCCACCACGAGCGTGCGTCCCTCCTGGCGCAGCGGCAGGAGCACGTTGCTCCGCGCGAACTCCTCGTCCACCAGCGAGGCCGCGGCGGGCTCGGGCTGCAGCTCCTGGATGGAGAGGTAGGGGACGTTGGCTTCCCGGCACAGCGTCCTGAGGAGATCCACCTCGCTGAGGTAGCCCAGCGTGATGAGCGCCTTGCCGATGCGCTCCCCCTTGCTGGCCTGCAGCGCGAGCGCCTCGTCGAGCTGCGCCTGGGTGATGAGACCGGCGTTCATCAGCGCCGTGCCCAGGCGTGGCTTGAGCTCCATGGAACCTCGATGCGGGTTGGGGAATGGCGGATCGCCGGAAATGTACGACAATCCGGGGTCCGCCGCCCGGGCCTGCCCGGACGCCGCCGGACGCGTCCGGCCCCGCATGCGCAGCGAGGGTCCACGCCGTGTGGACCCTCGCTGCCTGCCGCCGTGCCTCGCCGGGCCGTCTACTGCTGCTTCGACTCGTTCCGCGGCAGCGCCGCCGCCAGGCGGAAGAGATCGCGCTGCGACTGGCCCTGCTCCATCACGTTCACCGCCTTGCGGAGCGGCGCGTCGAAGGGGATGTCCCGGCGCTTGGCGGTGGTGTCGCCACCGACGAGGCGCGCCACCCGCTGCTCGAGCAGGCGGTCCACGTAGCGGCCCGCGGCGTCGTACTGCGCGCGCTGCACCGGCACGCCGGTGCGCTCCAGGCGGCGGAACAGCTCGTCGTGCCACTGCGGCTGCACCTTGAAGCTCTTGTCGAGCCCGCGCGACAGCTCCAGCGCGTAGTCCGCGATGGCGACGTACACCTGCTGCACCTTCGGCGCGATCGCCTTGTTGAAGGCCTGCTCGGCCGTCGTGAGCGTGTCGTCGGCCACGAGGATGTCGGGGGTGATGCCGCCGCCGCCGTACACCGTGCGGCCCGCATCCGACTTGTACGCCGGACGCGCCTTGCGGATGGCCTCCGTCTCCACCGAGTCACGCTTGACCTCGACGAAGCGGCCGTTCTCGAACTTGCGCTCGCGCTGGATGCTGCGGCCGCTCGGCGTGTACCACTTGGCAGTGGTGATCTTGAGCGCGTAGCCGCCGTCGAGGGGGAAGAGCGTCTGCACGAGCCCCTTCCCGAAGCTCGTGGAGCCGATCACGAGCGCGCGGTCGTGATCCTGCAGCGCGCCGGCCACGATCTCGCTCGCCGAAGCCGAGTACTCGTCCGTGAGCACGGTGAGAGGGAGCGTGGGGAAGACAGGGGCCGCCGTCGTGGCGTAGCTCTGCGGCTCGCTGCCGCGGCCGCGCACGCTGACGATCTCCTGACCCTTGGCCAGGAAGAGATTGGACATCGCCGTGCTCTGGTCGAGGATGCCGCCGGGGTTGCCGCGCAGATCCACCACCACCCCCTTCACCCCCTGCCGCACCAGCCCGGACACCGCGGCCTGCAGCTCCTCGGTGGCCGTTTCGTTGAACCGCTGGACCTGCACGTAGCCGATCTTGTCGTCCAGCACCATCGCCACCGGCACGGCGGGAATGTGGATCACCTGCCGCGTGAAGGTCATCGGGATCGGCTCCGTGACGCCGGCCCGGCCGAACTTCACCGTGACCCGCGTGCCGGGCTGGCCGACGAGGTACTCGGAGACCTTCTGGGTGGTCCACCCGCGCGTGGAGAGCGAATCGACGAACAGGATCCGGTCGCCCTCGCGCACGCCACCCGCCTCGGCCGGCGAGTGCGGGAACACCTTGCCGATGGAGATCGCCCCCTGCAGGTCCTCGATCTGCATCCCGATCCCGGCGTATTTCCCGTTCGTCTGCTGCGAGAACGACGCGAGCTCCTTCGGGGTGAACAGCTCGCTGTACGGATCGTTCAGCTCCTTGACCATCCCCTTGGCCGCCTTCTCGTAGAGCGCGGCGGCGCTCACCGTGTCCACGTAGCGCTGCGACACGAGGGAGAGCACCTGGTCGAGGACGCGCGCGCCATCGCCCGATGGGCGGCTCTGGACGATGAACCCCCCCGCGACGACGGGCAGGAAGGCGAGTGCGGCGATTGCGGCAGTGCGACGACGAAGCATGGCCAGCCCTTTTGAGATGTGATTCTTGCCTGTACTGAATACGTCGTGCCGGAAGGAGAGTTCCGTCCCGCCTCCCTATCGGTCTCGGCTGTCGTCCGGCTCGGCCGGCGCGCCACCGTGCTGCTCCCAGAGCGCCCGCCAGCTCAGCGCCACCCCCGAGCGGAAGCGCTTCGGGGTCAGGCGGATCCCCTCAGCGCTGATCACGAGGGTGAACGGCTCGCCGTCGATCTCCACCTCGCGCCGCAGCGCGCCCCTCAGGGGTGTCGCCATGACGAGTCTACACCGGCCGCGAGCCGAGCATGTAGTCCACGTACCATTCGCGCTGCTGCTGGCGCACGGCCGCATTGCGCAGCACGCCCTGCGCCACCAGCATGTCGTGCGCCGGCTGAAGGACGCGCTGCAGGTGCGAGGGATAACGCTGCGCGAGCGGAAGCTGCTCGGCGAGCTCGCTCAGACGGACGCGCCATGTGAGTCGCCCGTCGGCACGCGCCACCTCGAGCAGGCGGTACAGCCGCCGCGCCACTGGCGAGTCGAGGGACCAATAGCAGTGCGGTGAGAGCGTGACGACGTGATCGGCGGCGAGATTGCCGCGCACCACCGACGAGAGCACCACGCGCGCCACGCCGGGCTCGGCGGCGGCGAGGGTCTCGAACAGGACGAGCTGCTCCCGGTCCTGCGTGCGGCGGCGTTCCACCGCCACCGAGGTGAGCAGGGTGAAGCGCAGGTCGCGCACCCCGCCCTCCGCCCAGGCTTCGTAGGCTCCCTGCGACTCGAGGGTGGTGCGCTCCAGCCGGCCGAGCGCGCTCCGCAGCTGCTCGTAGGTGCGCCCGTCGACACGCCGGTTCATCGCCCGCAGGAATGCGTGCAGCGTGAAGGAGATCGCGCCGTCGGCCGGCTCGCCCGCCTCGTGAAAGCGCCGGAGCAGTTCGATGTAGACGTCCTGGTCGAAGGTGCCGGGCAGCCGGTCGCCCGGACCGGGCAGCACGCGCCAGCGGCCGCCCCGCGGATCGTTGTACGTGATGATCCCGTCGTCGGCCGAGTCGCTCAGGCGGAACAGGGGCAACGCTTCGAGCGAGCGATCGAGCCTGATCGCCCGCGCACTCGTTCTCCGTCGCGCCGCAGCCGTCATGGCGTGAAGCTGCGCGGTGACGCGTGCGCCGGCAAGCGCGCGCGCCCTCGCGCGGCGCTCAGCGCACGGGCAGCAGCTGGCCGGTGACGCGGCGCGCCAGCTCGGAGCAGAGCAGGAGGACCGCGTCGGCAACTGCCTCGCGCGGCACGAGGACCGCCGAATCGCCCATCGCCGCGACGGTGGCGGCAGTGCGGATCGCCGCCGGCGCCACCGCGTTGGCCCGCACGCCGTGCGGTCCCTCCTCCTCGGCGATGGAGCGCATGAGCGACACGACGGCGCTCTTGGCCGCCGCATAGGCGGAGATCCCCGCGACGCTGGCGCCAGGCAGCACCGCCTCGGACGCGAAGAGCACGATCGCCCCGGACCCGGCGCGCAGCATCGGGAGCATGGCGCGTGCGGTGAGGTAGGCGGTCGTGGCGTTGATGGCGTGCTGCGTGGCCCAGACCTGGGCGTCGCTCCCGGCGAGCGGCCCGCTCGGCGCGAACCCCCCGGCGAGGTGGACGAGCGCGTGGAGCCGGCCATCGGTGGCCTCGCGCACGTGCCCGGCCAGGGCGGCGACTGCCGCCTCGTCCGTGAGGTCGGCGGCGAAGGCGACCGCCTCGCGGCCCCGCGCGACGAGATCGTCGGCGAGGGCCCGCGCCTCCGTCCCGTCGCGCGACACGAGCAGGAGTCGCGCGCCCCGTTCGGCGAATGCCGCCGCGACCGCCTCCCCGACCTGTCCGCGCCTTCCGGCGCCGGTGACCAGCACCGCCTTGTCCGTAAAATCCATGCGTCTCCCCCTCCCAGCCAGCGGCTCCGGCAATGGCGTCGGAGTACCGGACTCTGCCTGTTGGCACGAAGTATGTGATGCGGAGACGGCAAATGCGAAAAGTCCTCCGTCTCAAGCGCGTCTCCGTCGTGCTCGGCCTCCTGGTCGTCGGCGCGCTCGCCCTGATCGGCATCCTGTCCATGACCCGCGGCACGCCGGTGAAAGCCGTGGTGACGATCGGTGACAAGTCCGGCGCGCCGGCGGTGACCGACTCGCTCTTCACGCGCGTGATGGAGCTCTACACGGGACTGCACTTCAAGAAGGGCAACGCCGTGATCGCCGTCAACAACGGCGCGGTCTACGACAGCCTCTGGCGGGATCTTCGCCGGGCCAGGCACACCATCACCGTGCAGATGTACTACTCGCAGCCCGGGGCCGTGGCCGACACCATGGCGGCGGTGCTCAAGGAGCGGGCGAAGGCGGGGGTGCGCGTGCTCCTCGTGCTCGACGCGTTCGGCTCGCAGAACCTGAAGCAGAGCTGGGCGGACAGTCTGCGTGCCGCGGGGGTCGAGGTGGGTCTGTTGCGCCAGCTGCACTGGTTCACCCTGCACAACGCGAGCGACCGCTCGCACGTGCGCGTGGTGGTGGTGGACGGCGAGGTGGCGTACACCGGCGGCTTCGGGCTCGCCGACTACTGGCTCGGGGACGGCGAGCACAAGGACCAGTGGCGCGACAGCAACGTGCGCTTCGAGGGACCGGCGGTCATGGCGCTGCAGGCGGCATTCGCCGCCGCGTGGGCCGAGTGCACCGGCGAGCTCCTCCTCGGCGACACCTACTTTCCGAAGCGGGCGTTCACCGACGTGGACGGCGGGGTCACGGCCGCCGTGTTCTTCTCCTCGCCCACGACGGGGAGCACGCCGGCCGAACGCTTCAACGCGCTCTCGATCGCCAGCGCGCGGAAGTCGCTCTATGTGGCAAACTCCTACTTCGTCCCCGACGACGACTTCCGCAAGCTGCTCATCGACGCGCGCAGCCGAGGGGTGGACGTGCGCATCCTCACGGTGAGCAAGGAGACCGACGTGAAGACGACCTGGTGGGCGGGGCGGTCGCGTTACGAGGAGCTGCTGCGGGGAGGCGTCCGGATCTACGAGTACCAGCCGGCGATGATGCATTCCAAGACGTTCATCGTGGACGGCATCTGGGGCTCCATCGGCTCGATGAACTTCGACAACCGGTCGCTCGCCTTCAACAACGAGTCGAACTTCGTGTTCATGGACGCCGGCTTCGGCGCGCAGATGGACTCCACCTTCATGGACGACCTGAGCCGCGCGGAGGAGATCAAGCTCGACACGTTCGGCAAGCGCCCCTGGTGGAGCCATGCGATCGAGAACGGGGCGGCGCTAATGTCCCGGATTCTCTGACGTTTCCTGTCGGGTCAGCGGATATCCGCGCGGCCCAGCGCGGCGCGCACCGCCTCGCGCATCGCGACGAGCGCTTCGTCGCGCGCGGCGGGCACGTCGTCGCGGACGTGGATCTCGATGCCGTCGGCGACCGGCACGCGGCGCCAGCTCGCCGAGCGCTCGTCGTCCGTGTCGCGCACGGCGAGGTCGGCGTGCGCCCCCAGCGCCGACGCCAGCGAGGCGGCCACGCGTCGCTCGAGCGCGTCGCCGGTGATCTCCGTCATCTCCTTCTTGATGCCGTCCAGCGTCGCCCCCTCGCGCTGGCGGATCTTGATGGAGAGGAGCTGGAGCAGGTGACGGTAGTTGTAGGTGGCCGCCGTGCCCGCCCCCTCGGGGCGGTCGAGCAACCCGTTCGCCACGTAGAAGCGCACCGAGCGCGCGCTCGGCGCCACCCGCGCTGACGCATTCGTCGGACGAATGCCGGCGGCGTCCACGAGGGCGCTGACGTGCGCAGCGAGTCCACGCGCGTTCCAGGGGGCGTGACGCGCGTGGGCGCGCAGCAGGGCGACAGGTGAGGGCGACGGCTCCGGCATAGCGAGGGAAGATAACAGGCGCCGCCACACGACGTGAGGCGAGAACGAAGCGGGGGCCGCCGGCTCTCGCCGGACGACCCCCGTTTCGCGGCGTCGAGGCACCCCTGCCCCTCGGCCCCCCCTCCGCAACCGCGTATAAAGCATGGCAACGCTGTGCCGCAGCCCGTCACCACCCCAACCCCACCCCCACACCACCCCTCCCTCACAGCTCCCCCGGACCACTGCGCCAGCGGGCCACTCTGCCCGATCCCGCTCCCCTCCGCTCAGCCGGCTCGCGACAACGTGGGCGTCATGGCGGTCGGAACGCCTGCCAGCGCCGCCAGATCGGCGATGCGCTCCAGCGCGACAGGCTTCTCCAGAAAGTGCGCCGCTCCGAGACGGAGCGACGCATGCCTGTGGTCGTCGTCCGGATACGCGGTCAGCGCGATCACCACGGCGTCCGGCGAGAGAAAGCCCGCTGCCGCGATCACCTGCAGCCCCCCATCGCGCCGCCCGCCGAGTCGAATGTCGGTCACCACCAGGTCGAACGACTCGGCAGCCAGCGCCGCCTTTGCCTGCTCGAGCGTGGCCGCGGAGCGGACTCTCGTCCCCTGGACGTCGAACACCTCGACCAGGATGTCCCGAATCGATTGCTCGTCCTCGACGACGAGAACCCTGCGGTCGGCTGAATCGCTCATGCCATCCCCAGAGGCGAGAGTCACGCCGCGGCGGAGCCTGTGTCTCAAGTCGCTGTCGCGCAACACGATAGCTTCGTTGTGCTTCGCAGGATCAGCCAGCGACATGGCCGATAATCGGACAATGTCAGCTGATGGCTGACCGATTATCGTCCAGTCGCAGGCTCCCCGATCCGCTTCAGCTTCTCGAGCAGTGTCGAGCGGGCAATGCCGAGGAGCTGGGCGGCGTGCACCCGGTTCCCCCCAGTCGCCCGCAGCGCATCGAGGATCGCCTTCCGCTCGGCTTCGGCCAGCGTGACCGGCCCGGCGGGGGGCGAGTCGGCGGCGTGCTGCGGCAGCGAGAGGTCGCGGACGCCGATCGCGCTCCCGTCGGCCAAGAGCGCCGCGCGCCAGAGCGTGTTCTTCAGCTCGCGGACGTTGCCCGGCCAGCGATACCGCTCGATCGCCCGCATCGCGGCGGGAGACAGCCTCGCCCCCCGCGGAAGGAAGGCGGTCGCCAGCGCGGGCAGCTCCGCCGGCCGCTCGCGCAGCGGAGGGAGGGAGAGGGTGAGCACCTGGAGCCGGTAATAGAGATCGGCGCGGAATCGCCCCTCACTCACCCGCTCGGCCAGTGGCTGGTTCGTGGCGGCGAGCACGCGCGCCTCGCTCGTGAGCTCGCTGGTGCCGCCGAGTCGCCGGAAGGTGCGGTCCTCCAGCACCTTGAGGAGCTTGGGCTGCACTTCCGGGGCGATCTCCCCGGCCTCGTCGAGGAAGAGGGTACCGCGGCCGGCGACTTCGAGCAGTCCGCGCTTGGCCTGCTTGGCGTCGGTGAAGGCGCCGCGCTCATGGCCGAACAGCTCGCTCTCCAGGAAGGTCGCGCTCAGGGAGGCGCCGTTGACTTCGACGAAGGGGAGCGCGGCGCGCGCCGAGCGCTCGTGGATCCGTCGCGCGACATAGCCCTTGCCAGTGCCGGTCTCGCCCACGATCAGCACGGGGACGTCGTCATTCCGGGCGGCGAGCTCGATCAGCCGCTCGAGCGAGGGGGCATCGTCGGCGGCGAGAGTTCCCTCATCGTCGCGGTGTGCGCGCAGCACCGAGACCTCGCGCCGGAGACGCACGAGCTCCGCGGCGCGCCGCACCGCGGCGTCGAGGGTCTCCAGATCCACCGGCTTCTCGAGGAAGTCCAGCGCGCCGTGCTGCATCGCGCGCACGACGGTGGCGACGTCCGCGTGGCCGGTGAGCATGATGACGCCCAGCTCCGGATCGTCGGCGCGCAGCGCCTCCACCAGTGTGAGGCCGCTGGCGTCGGGGAGGCGCAGATCCACGAGCACCACGTCGGGGGCGTGGGCCGCCGCGGCCTGGCGTCCCTCGGTGGCGGTGCCCGCGCTGTGCGTCAGGTACCCGAGTCCCTCGAAGAAGTCGGCGAGCGTCTCGCGGACGCCGCTGTCGTCGTCCACGACGAGGACCGAGATGCTCATGCCGCCTTCAGGCGAGAGGGAGGGAGATCGTCACGGAGGTGCCCAGCTCGGGAGCACTTTCCATCCCGATGGTCCCGCCGTGCTCCTCGATGATCCGCTGGCAGATGGCGAGCCCCATTCCGGTGCCCCCCGCTTTCGTGGAGAAGAAGATCTCGAACACCCGGGGCAGCACGTCGGCGGGGATCGCCGCGCCGGCGTTGTGGAGGCGTGAGCGCCACATCCCGCCCGCCGTCACGCTGCTGTGCAGCAGCAGGTCGGAGCCTTCCGGGGCGGCGTCCGTCGCGTTCACGACCAGGTTGATCATCACCTGCGCCAACTGGTGCGGGTCGATCAGGCAGTCGGCCCGCTGCTCGGAGCGCACGCGGTGGAGCACGAGGGCACGGCTCTCCAGCCGTCCACGCTGGTTCTCCAGCACCTCGTCCCAGACGTCGTCCGGATTGCCGCGCGTGAGGGCGACGGGCGCGGGACGGCCGAACTCCAGGAGGGAGGTGACCATGCTGTTGAGCCGCTCCACCTCGCGCAGAATGCGCCCGACGTTCTTCTCGACGACCGGATCATCCTTCACGCGGAAGCGCAGCAGCTGGGCGGCGGACGAGATGCCGAACAGCGGGTTGCGCAGCTCGTGGGCGACGCCGGCCGACACCTCGCCGATCGCCTCGAGCCGGCGCTTGTGCTCCACCCGGCGCACCAGCCAGGCGCGCTCGATCGCCGCCGCGGTCTCGGCGGCGATCGTGGCGAGCACCCGCCGTACCTCTCCGAGTCGGTGCGACGCGGGAAGCGCGGCGGTGCTCAGCGTCACGGCACCGATGACTCCTTCGGTGCTGGTCATCGGCGCCGTGATCTCGAGCAGCCCATCGTCGCTGCGGGTGACGACGTCGCCGCGGGCGAGAGCATCGAGCCAGGTGGGGGTGAGCCGGGCGCACAGCGCGTCGGGCTCCTCGCCGAATCCGGAGTGGTGGGCGAGGCGGAGGGCGGCGGTGTCGTCGTCGGCGAGGGCGATCGCCACGGCATCGCAGGCCATGACGCGGCGGAGCTGCAGGGCCACCTCCTGCAGCACGCGCTCGACGCTGATCGTCCGCGCGAGCGCCATTCCCGTGTCGATCAGCACCTCGCGCGAACGATGGCTCGGCGTGATGTCCACGGTCGAGAAGACGAAGCCGGCGACGGTGCCCGCGCTGGCAAGCGGGGTGACCTGCATGAGGAAGATCCGCTCCTCGGTGGGGGAGCTGCAGGGGAACTCCCAGCTCAGCGACGGGGCGCGTCCCTCGCGGAGGGTGTCGATCGCCTCGTGCACCTGGTGGCGCACCGCCGTGTCGCCGATGGCGTCGAAGAGCGAGCTTCCGATCACCGCCGCCTCGTCGCAGAGTTGCGGCGCGCCGTTGGCCTGGGCGAACCGGGCCCACGTCCGGTTCATGAACGTGATCCGTCCCTCGAGGTCCACCGTATAGATGGTCATCGGCAGGGCGTCGAGCACCTGACGGTCGAGGGGGGTCATGACGGGATATTACGGATGGGCAACTGGGGATGGAAGCAAACGCGACGGGGTGTGGCCGTCGGCCACACCCCATCATGCCTGCTGCGGACCGCGAGGCGAGCTAGCGACGGCCCTTCTTTGCCACCTTCTTCGCTGACGATTTCCTGGCCGGCGCCTTCTTCGCGGAGGACTTCTTCGCCGGCGACTTTTTCGCGGAGGCCTTCTTCGCCGGCGACTTCCCGGCCGGCGCCTTCTTCGCGGGCGACTTCTTCGCGGGCGACTTCTTCGCGGAGGCCTTCTTCGCCGCCGACTTCTTCGCGGGCGACTTCTTCGCGGGCGACTTCTTCGCGGGCGACTTCTTCGCGGGCGACTTCTTCGCGGGCGACTTCTTCGCGGGCGACTTCGTGGCCGCCGCCTTCTTCGCCACCGCCTTCTTCGCTGGCGACTTCTTGGCAGTCGGCTTCTTGGCGGCCGGCTTCCCGGCCGCCGGTGCCTTCTTGCTCGCCGCCGCCTTCTTCGCCGGCGCCTTGGCTGCCGGCCTGGAGCCGCCCGCCTTCCCGTCCTTGACGCCGCCGCTCGTCGAGCCCGCGTCGTCGAAGGCCGATCCGCGAACGACTGCCCCCTTGTTGCCCGGCTCCTTGATGGCCGGATGCCTGGAGGCCTTCACCGGACCGCTCTCGCGAGGCGCGCTCGGAGCGGAGGAGCCGGAGCTCCCGCCGTTCACCGGCCGGCCGCCCGTCACGGAGCGTGGCGCACGCGCCACGACGAGTGGGCTCTCCTCTTCTTCCTCTTCCCCCTCGACGACCGGGGTGCCGAGCCCCTCTTCGTCCTCGTCCTCGGAGTCGTCCGTGCTGTCCCAGAGGTCGTCGCTGTCGTCCTTGTGGGTCGTCCAGCCGCCGTCCTCCTCGTCCTCGTCGTCGTACGACGACGAGCCACCGCCGTAGCCAAGATCGTCGACGTCGTCATCGCGATCGGAAAATCGAAGCTCTTCGTTCAACTCGTCACCGCGCGGCATCACCGCCTCCTGTGGAGATAGGACAGTCGGACCTGCGTGTCGTCTCGACGTCGCGTCGATCGCGCGCCGTGCCCGAGCGCGCGTCCGGCGCGCTCGCGGCGGCGCCGGTGCACGAGATGTGCCCTGTGGCGCGACATCGCGACTGGCGCGGTGGATCGCCGCGCCATGGCGCAGCGACCCCGCCCCAACCGTGCACCGGGACCCACGCACGCCCGCGCGCGCACTCCGACAAGCAGATCCCGCCCGCGACGGGACGGACCTGCCCAGCGGGCACAAGCTAGTCGGCGGGCACCGGCTGGGGGATGGGGGCCGCCACCTCGTGATCGTGGGCGCTCGCGCTGGTCAGTCTGGACGACACCCAGCGTCCCAGGTCGTCGAGGAAGGTGTACATCACCGGGACGACGAAGAGGGTGAGCATCGTCGAGGTGATCAGCCCCCCGATGACCGCGCGCGCCATGGGCGCGCGCGCCTCCGAGCCCGCCCCGATGGCCAGCGCCAGCGGCATCATCCCGAAGATCATCGCGACCGTCGTCATGATGATCGGACGCAGGCGGATGCGCCCCGCCGACAGCAGCGCCGCCGACCGGTCGCGCCCCTCTTCCCGCAGCTGGTTCGTGAAGTCCACCAGCAGGATGCCGTTCTTGGTCACCAGCCCCATCAGCATGATGATCCCGATCATCGTCATCACGTTCATGTTCCCCCGGGTGACCAGGAGGGCGAGCGCCACCCCGATGAAGCTCAGGGGGAGGGCGAGCATGATGGCGAGCGGCTGCAGGAAGGAGCCGAAGAGCGAGGCGAGAATGAGGTAGATGAACACCACGGCGAGGCCCAGCGCGCCGAGGACGTAGCCCTTGGTCTCCTCGAGGTTCTGCACGTCACCGGTGAAGACCGCGTGATAGCCGGGAGGTAGGCCGATCCCTTCGATCGCCTTCTTGACGCTTGCCGCCACATCGCCCATCGCGAAGCCGGGGAGGACGCCGCTCCGGATCGTCACCTGCTGCTCGAGCTGCCGCCGCTCGATCTGCTGCGGCCCCACGCCGGCGCGCACCTCGGCGACCTGCGAGAGCGGCACCATCGCCGGCCGCCCACCCCCGTCGGTGAAGGTGCTGGCCACCGGGAGCTGCGACACATTGTCGGCGCTGCTCCGCAGCGAGTCGGGGAAGACGACGATGACGTCGTGCGAGAATCCCTGGGTGTCCTCCCACGTGGTGGCGCGCTGGCCGGAGAAGAGAGGCTGCAGCGTGGCGGCGATGCTCCCGACCCCGAGCCCGGCACGCCACGCTTCCTGGCGGTCCACGCGCACGTCGAGCTGCGGGATCTCCCCGTCCTCGCTCGAGTTCGGCTCGGCCACGCCGGGCACCTGCTTCACCGCTTCCAGGGTGCGTTCGGCCGCGATCTTGAGCCGCGACGCCTCGGCGCCCTGCACGTTCACGATGATCGGCTGCTGCCCGCGGCTGAAGATCGACGACTGCCCGGTGATGCTCGGCCGCACGGCGGGAATCTGCTTGAGCTTCCCGCGAAGGTCGGCCTGGATGTCGAACAGCGAGCGCTCGTGCCCGTGCTTGAGCACGACGAAGATGTTCCCCTGGTTGGGGGTGCCGCGGAATCCGCCGCCCACCGACAGGTACGTGAACTCCGTCTCCGGCTGCCGCTTGAGGAAGGAGGCGATCTCGCGCCCCTTGGCCAGCGTGTAGTCCAGGCGCGAGCCGGGCGGGGTGCGGAAGCTGACGGAGAACTCGTCGCCGTTGACGTCGGGCATCCAGGTGAAGCCCAGCCGCGGGATGATCACCAGACTGGCCACGATCGTGGCGGCGGCGATCGCCAGCACGGTCAGCCGGTGCCCCAGCGCCCAGCCCAGCCAGCGCGGGTAGTGGTCGGCGGTGCGCTCAAACCAGTCGTTGAAGGCGAAGGCCGCGCGCCGGATCGGGTTGGCCCTGCGCCGCTGCTCGCGCTGGTGTTCGCCCCCGTCGTTGGCCGAATGCTCCACCTCGGGGTCGGCCCACACGCTCGAGAGCATCGGATCGAGGGTGAAGCTCACGAACAGCGAGACGAGCACCGCGAAGGCCACGGTCACGCCGAACTGGAAGAAGATCTTGCCGATGATGCCGCCCATGAAGGCGACCGGAATGAACACCGCGATCACGGCGAACGACGTGGCCATCACGGCGAGCCCGATCTCGTCGGTGCCCTCCCTGGCCGCGACGTCGTGGTCCTTTCCCATCTCCAGATGACGGACGATGTTCTCGCGCACCACGATCGCGTCGTCGATCAGCAGCCCGATCGCCAGCGAGAGCGCCAGCAGCGTCATGGTGTTCACGGTGAAACCGAACACCCACATCGTGAAGAAGGCGCTGATGATCGACACCGGGAGGGTCAATCCCGTGATGACCGTGGAGCGCCACGAGTTCAGGAAGAGGTAGATGATCATGATCGTGAGGATCGCGCCCACGATGATGGTCAGCTCCACGTCCGCGAGCGACTCGCGGATGCGCCGCGAGTCGTCGCGGATGATCTTCATGTGGATGTCCTGCGGCAGCGTCTTCTCCAGCTCGGCGAGCGTGGCGCGAACCGCGTCGGCCACCTGGACCGTGTTGGAGCCGGAGATCTTGAGCACCTCGAGCGACACCGCCGACACGCCGGCCGTGTCGGTCCCCGAGCTGATCTCGGCCGCGGTGCGGCGGTCCTCCGCGCCATCCACCACCACGGCCACGTCTCCGATGCGCACCGGGGTGCCGTTCCGCACCGCTACCGGGATGTCGGCGAACGCCTTGGGCTCCACGATGCGCCCGGTGACGCGAACGAGCCGCTCGGTGGCCCCGCTCTCCAGACGGCCGGCGGGCACCTCCTGGTTCTCCTTCTGCAGCGCCGCGGTGAGCTGCGACGGCGAGAGGCCGTACGCGCGCAGCGCGTCCGGGTTCACCTGCACGCGGATCTGGCGCTTGTTCCCCCCGATGATGTTCACCCCGCCCACCCCTTCGATGGACTCGATACGCGTCTGCACCACCTCGTTCGCGAGATCGGTGATCTCACGAATGGGGCGCTCCGCCGACGTGAGCGCGATCCCCATGATCGGCGAGTCGTTCGGATCGAAGTGCTGGATGATGGGATCCTGGATGTCCGGCGGCAGTGTGCGACGGATGCGCGCCACCTTCGCCTGCACGTCCTGCTGCGCGGCGCCCACGTCGACGCCGAGGTTGAACTGGAGGCGGACGATCGACACCCCCTCGAGCGAGGTGGACGAGATCTCCTTGATCCCCTGGACCGTGTTGAGCGCTTCCTCGATCGGCTTGGAGATGTCGCGCATCATCACTTCGGGCGATGCGCCGGGATACGTGGTCTGGGCGATGACGATCGGGTACGTGATGTCCGGGTACTCGTCGATGGCCAGCCGCTTGTAGCTCACCACGCCGAGCACGACCAGCGCCACCATCATCATGGTGGCGAAGACCGGACGCTTGATGGAGATGTCCGACAGGATCATGGATTGCCCTTCGATGCCAGGGGGAGCGGCGCCGAGCGGCGCCGCCTACTTCGTCCGACCGCCCTTCTCCTCGCCGGCGATGGTCACCTGCATGCCACGGCCGAGCACTCCCACGTTGCCGACGACGATGCGGTCACCCGCCTGGAGCCCGCTCGTCACCTGCGCGAGCCCGAGCCGCTCGTCCACCGCGCCGAGCTCCACGGGCGCGAGGTTCAGCGTGCGCCCGTCGATGCGGTAGACGAAGGGCTTGCCGTTGTCCTGTGCCTGATGAAGCGCGCCGGTGGGAATCACGAGCACGCCCGCGAGCGTACGGCTCACGACGCGGCCGGTCGCGAAGGTGCCGCCGCGGATGACCCCGCCCGGATTCGGCACGTCCACGTACACCGTGATGGCGCGGGTCGACGGATCCACGGTCGGGCTGAGGCGCGCGACGCGTCCGTCCAGCTGGCGGCCGTCTGCCACGAAGTGCACCGTCTGTCCCACGCGCACGGCGCTCGCCTGGCGCGAGGGCACCGCCGCCGCCAGCTCGAGCGTCCCGTTGCGCACGATGGTGAACAGCGGGGCGCCCTTCGCCACATGTTCCCCTCCTTCCACCAGCCGCTTCTCGATGATGCCGCCGCTCGGCGACACGACACGCGTGTCGCGCGCCTGGTTGCCCGTGGCGCGCAGCCGCGCGTCGGCGGCGGCCAGCCGCGCGCGTGACGACGCGAGCGCCTGCTGCGAGTTCTTGTAGTCGCGCTCGGCGATCGCCCCCGCCTTGAAGAGGGAGGCGTTCTGCTCGAGGGTCCACTGCGCGTTCGAGACGTCGGCGCGCGCGGCAGCGACGTCCGCTTCGGCGCTCGCGCGCGTGCTCACCTGCTCGCTGGCCTCGAACGCCGCGAGGAGCTGCCCTGCCGACACCTGCTGTCCTTCGCGCACGTACACGCCCGTCAGGTCGCCCTCGATGCGCGCCCGCACGTCGACCGTCTCGATCGGGCGCAGGTCGCCGGTGAGCGCCACGCCATCCTCGATCGTGGCCGCGGACACGGTGGCGATATCGGTGGAGGCGAGCGTGACGGAGGGCGCCGGTCGCGCCGCTCCGGGCTTCACCGCGCCGGCGGCAGCGGCGCGCGCATCCCCGGCGGACGAGCCGTTCGCGTCGCCTGAGCAGGCGCCGGCGAGCGTGAGCAGAGCGAGCAGGACGAGCGGCGAGGAGCGGTGCACGAATGACGTCATGGCTGTCGTGAGGTCGGCGTCGGTGCCGCCGACGGAATCGGGATCGGCCTGCCCAGCGATCGAGCCAGCTCGGCGGCGGCGAGGAAGATGTCGTACGTGGCGCGCGCCTCCGTGCTCTGCGCGGTGAGCAGCGCGAACTGCGCGTCGGAGACTTCGAGCTGGGTGCTCAGTCCGCGCGTGAAGCGGAGCGTCGCGAGCCGGAACGCCTCCTCGGCCTCGGCGGAGTTCTGCTGGCGCGCCGCGAACACGGATTGCGAGCGCCGCAGCTCGGCGCGGGCCCTCGCCACCTCGAGCGATACGGTCTCACGCTCCTGGCGCAGCTGGATCTCCGCCTGGCGCGCCTGCGCCGTGGCGAGCTGCACGTTGGACCTGACGCGAAAGCCGTCGAAGATGGGAAAGGCGACGTTGAACCCTGCCTGGCGGTCCGAGAAGAAGCCACCGTTCTGGCAGAGACGGCCCGCCGCCGAGCCCGCGGGGCAGGCCGCCTCGGTGAGCGCGCCCCCCGATGCAGGAATCCCGAAACCGGCCGGCGGGAAGGCCTGGTAGCCGGATTGGAAGAAGGCGGTCAGCGCCGGGAAATAGTCGGCCCGCGCCACCTTCACACCCAGCCGCCGCGCCGCCAGGCTCAACTCCGCCGAACGGACCGACGCGCGCTCCGCGACCGCGGCGCTGTCGTCCAGCGACGCGAGCAGCGCCGGCGCGGTCGCCGGGTCCACCTGCGTGACGAGCGCGACCGGCTGCTCCACCGGAACGTTGAGCAGCCGCTTGAGGTCGAGCAGCGCGAGCTCCCAATCGCTGCGCGCCTGGATGGCGAGGGGCTCGATGTTCGAGCGCTCGACCCGGGCGCGCAGCACGTCGTACCGCGCCGCCTGGCCGGCGCGCTCGAGCTGCTCGACCTGCGAGAGCCGTCCCGCCGCGAGCGCCAGGTTGCGCTGCTGCAGCTCGGACAGCCGCGCGGCGAACAGCACCTGGAGATACGCGCGCTGCACCTGCACGGTGAGCTGCGCGCGCTGCTCGCGCTCGTCGAGCCGCGCTGCCTGCCGAAGCTCGCCGGCGGCGCGTGTCGCCGAGATCAGCTTCCCCCCCTGGAACAGGGTCTGGGAGAGGCTGCCGGTGGCCGTGTAGGTGTTCGGCTGGTTGAACACCGAGCCCACCGCCTGGCCGCGCGCGCTCTCGTAGACGTGCGTGTAGGCGCCGCTGAAGCGCAGCTGAGGCAGGAGATTGGCTCGCGCCGCGCCGTACTGGGCGTCGGCGACGTCGACCTGCGCCGCCGAGAAGCCTACCTCGTCACTCTGGCGAAGCGCGATCGCGACCGCGGCGTCCACGGAGAGCCGCAGCGTATCCTGCGCCGGAGCGGCGGACGCCTGCGCCGCGGCAAGCGCGGGGGCGAGCAGGAGAGCGCCGGCCGCCACGAGGCGGCCGGCCTGGGTTGGTTTCAAGAAATGCATCGTGTGGTATTACGTCGTTGGCAGGCTGAACGCTGCTTCTGGAGCCCGGCATCGCGGGAACCGGCGGGGCCGCGGCCAACTTTCTGCGTTCGGGCGGTCAGCTCCGCCGAACTTCTCGAACTCTGCGCTTTCCGGTCGTCGTCATGCCAAAGATCCTCATCCTATTCTATAGCCGCACCGGCAACACTGCCGCCCTGGCCGAGGCGATCGCCGAGGGAGCGCGTTCCGTTCGCTTCGCCGAGGTGGATGTCCGCCGCATCGACGACCTCGCCCCCGAGGGCGTCATCGAGGGGGATCCCGCGTGGAAGGCGAGCCGGGACGCGCTCGCCGCCAGGTATCGGACGCTCGCCTCGGTGGACGACCTCGTCGCTTACGACGCGATCATCATGGGCTCTCCCACGCGCTATGGCATCATGTCCGCCGAGCTGAAGAACGTCCTCGACCAGACGGGGCCGCAATGGCAAAAGGGGGCCTTCGTCAACAAGGTCGGCGCCGCCTTCACCTCCGTCGCCACGGGGCACGGCGGCCACGAGACGACGCTCTGGTCGATCATGACGCCGATGGCGAATCTCGGGATGATCCTCGTGCCTCCCGGCTACAGCGACCCCGTGATGTTCAAGGGGGGAAGCCCGTACGGCGCCACGGCCACGACGGGGGGCGGCGCGGCTCCCGGCGAGCACGACCTTGCCGCGGCGCGCCATGAGGGGAAGCGGGTGGCGGAGGTCGTCGGGTGGGTCACCCACGCGAAGTCGCACCACCACCACTAGCCCGCAAGCGTTCAGTCTTTCCGGGCGGCAGCCGATACTCAGCTCTGATGTCTGCCGAAGACCGCTACCGCGCCCTCCTGCTCCATACTCCCGATCCGATCCTCACCGTCGATCGGGACGCGCGGGTCATCGCATCGAACCCGGTGGCCTGCCTGCTCTTCGGCGCCACCGAGTCCGGGTTGATGCGCACGCAGATCCTGCTGCGCGTCCCACCCGAGGAGCAGCGGGCCGCCGCGACGCTATTGATGCGCGCCTTCCAGGGCCGCACGGCGGAGGAGCGCATCACCTTCCTCTGCGACAAGGGGGCGCGCCGCGTCTTCCTGCTGCGCGTCATCCCCATCCCGCAGCGGGGCGGCACCCCCATCGTGACCATGTTGCTGCGCGATGTCGCCGATCGCGACCGGCTCCTCGAGCAGAGCCGCCGTGGCGCGCACCTCGAGCGCACGCCGGGCCAGTTCATGCTCACGCTCGACCTGTTCGCCAAGGTGGTGCACGCCATCGGGCTCGACGAGACGCTCGGACATCACGACGTGGAATGGGAAGGGCGCGACGTCCGTGAGCTCGTGCAGCTGGGCGAGCACCACGACGAGATCTTCGCCAGCGTGGAGACCGACCTGGCCGACGTCGGGAGCTGGGCCGCGGTGCAGCACTGCGTGCGCGCCGACGGCTCGGCGGTTCCCTTCCACCTGTTCGCCACGCCGCGGGTGGACCCGGTGAGCAAGGAGCCCCTGGGCTGCTATCTCAGCGGGATCGCGATGATCGAGCACTCGTCCACGGCGGCCGAGGGAGGAGGGCGGGCGACGCCCGCGGTGCCGAGGGTGCACCGCACCCTGCCGTCGCTCGGCACCAACGTCCTTCCGTCGGTACTGGTGATCGAGGACGACGAGCAGATGCGCGGCCTCGTGCGCCGCTATCTCGAGCGCGCCGGCTACGGAGTCGTCGAGGCGAAGAGCGGTCGCGAGGGGATGCGCCTCCTGCGCGACGGCGCGGCGGTACACTTCGTCGTCACGGACCTGAAGATGGCCGACGGCAGCGGCGGGTGGCTGATGGCGCAGGTCGGCTACGAGTTCCCCGCCCTTCTCCCCCGCACGATCGTCATCTCCGGCGAGGCGCAGGGCGCCGCGGCCGCGCACGTCGCGGTCCGGTGGAAGTGTCCCGTGCTGGCCAAGCCGTTCGACGCGGCGGAGCTCGTGAACACGCTCGTCAGGCTCGCGGCAGCGTAGACGAACGGTTCGGGGTTCGGGGTTTGGAGTTCGGGGCGGGAGAAGTGAGAGGTTCGAGGTGAGAGGTTCGAAGCGATCGCAACGCCGAGTCGGGCTCAACGCGCCGCTCGAGCTTCAGATCTCAAACGCCAAACCCCAGACCCAAAGCCCCAGACCCACAGCCCCAGACCCAAAACCCCAGACCCAAAACCCCAGACCCAAAACCCCAGACGTCGAACCTGTAGTCACGCGTGCAGGTCGTCGATGTACGTCAGCGTCCGCCGGCGCAGGACCACGCGCTTCAGCGCCGAGAACACGATGGGGTCGAGCAGCGTGCCCACATGGTTGTTCTCGAGGTACACGATCGTCTCGCTCGGTTCCATCGCTTCGCGGAAGGCACGGCGCGACGTGAGCGCATCGAAGGCGTCGCACGCGGCGAGGATCCGTCCGCCGATCGTGATCTGCTCCCCCGTCAGCCCGCGCGGATAGCCGGAGCCGTCGAAGTGCTCGTGGTGGTCATGCACGAACTCGAGGGCGATCGGGATGTGCTTGAGCGGCGCGAGAATCTCCATGCCGATCCGCACGTGATCCTTCACGTGCTTGAACTCCTCGGCGGTGAGCGTGCCGGGCTTGTTGAGGATCTCCTCGCGAATCCCGATCTTGCCGACGTCGTGAAGTCGCCCGGCGAGGCGGACGTTCTCCACGAGATCGGCGTCGAGGCCGAGCGCGTCGGCGATCGAGGCGGCCTGGTCGGCGACCCGGCGCGAATGGCCGCGGAGATAGACGTCCTTCGCCTCCATCGCGTTGATCAGCGCATCGGCGACGCCGAGGGTGAGCGCGTGGAGCGCCGACTTCTCCTGCTCCAGCTCGGCGGTGCGCAGCACGACCTCCTCGCGGATGTGACGCTCCACCTGCCCGCGCTCCATCTCGAGATGCCGGCGGTGCAGCGCGCGCTCCAGCGCGCGCTGCAGGTCGGGCAGTTCGATCGGCTTGACCAGGTAGTCCATCGCGCCGTGCGTGAGCGCATCGGTCGCCGTGGCGGCGTCGTTCACCGCGGAGAGCATCACGACGGCGAGGTCGGGATCGAGCCGGAGCGCGCGCGGCACCATGTCGAGCCCGCTCATGTCGGGCATCCGGATGTCGCAGAGCATGGCGGCGTAGCGCCCGTGCTCCACCTGCTCCAGCGCGGCGCCCCCGGAGTCCACGACGTCCACCTCGTAGCCCCGGCTGCGGAGGAAGCGCGCGAGGGCGAAGCGGATCGTCTCCTCGTCGTCCACCACGAGCACGCGCGGCTGCACCGTCTCACCGCGCATGTGCGGCGCCGTGGTGTGGCGCGGCATGGGCCGGCTCGGGGTCGGGCTGGGCGAGAAGGCGGGGAGGGTATCGATCATCGTGGACGCGAGAGGGGCGGCACGGTTGAGTATCGTGCCGCCCCCGGGAAAGCTTGAGCGTCGCCGCTCCCGTCATCAATCCACGAACTCGACGTCCACCGACTTGCTGATGAGTCCCATGTCGACGCCGCGCTTGAGGAAGAAGCGCACCGCCTCACGCCCCCGCGCGCCGTAGTCGAGCGTCCAGTCGTTGACGTACATGCCGACGAAGGTGTCGGCCTCGGAGCGGTCCAGGCCCCGCGCGTATTGCATCGAATGGTCGAGTGCCGCCACACGATGGTCCAGACCATACGCGATGCTGTCTCGAAGATGGCGCGAAACCTTCCGTGTCAGCTCCTCTCCGAGATCCTTCCGAACGACGTTCCCGCCCAGCGGGAGCGGGAGCCCCGTCTCCTCGAACCACCACTCGCCCATGTCCGCCACCAGGTGCAGCCCACGGTCGCCGAAGGTGAGCTGCCCTTCGTGGATGAGCAGCCCGATGTCCACGTCGCCGTTCACCACTGCATCCTCGATCAGGTCGAACGGGGTGAAAATGGGAACGAAGTCAGGCTCGTACATCTGCAGCGCGAGGTACGCGCTGGTGAGCGGGCCGGGGATCGCGATCCGCTTCCCCTTCACGTCGGCCCGGGTGGCGGGCTCGCGCGCCACCAGGCGCGGGCCGTACTTGTCCCCCATCGAGGCGCCGTGCGGCAGGAGCGCATAGTTGTCGCTCAGGTAGGCGTACGCGTGAATGGACACGGCCGTGACTTCGAGCTCCGCCTTGAGGGCGCGCTGGTTCAGCGTCTCGATGTCCTGCAGCTCGTGCACGTACGTGAGCCCTTCGGTGTCGATCTTCCCAGCGGCCAGCGCGTAGAACATGAACGCGTCGTCCGAATCGGGGCTGTGAGCCACATGAATGGTCGTCATCAGTCGGTGACTATTTGGAGGAGCGGGCCGCGACGAGCGCGGCGTCGATGTCGGTCTTGTGCAGCAGGTACTCCGGAAGGGCGGCCGCCCGCTCCCCCGTCTCGGCGGCGACGAGCCGCTTGTCCAGCTCCCTGACCTTCGCGCCGTCCTTCCCCGCGCGGGCCGCCTTGGCCGCGAGGGCGAGGCCGAGGAGATGCGTGGGGCGCTCGCGGAGGATGGTGTCGGCCTGGGCGCGCATCAGCGCGGTATCGCCCGCCACCTCGCCGATGCGGCCGAGGTCGTAGCGCTGGTCGAGGTCGAGCGGGGCGAGCATCTCGTATGCGGCCACGGCCATCGGCATGAAGGTCTGGACTGCCTCCTTGTTGCCCGCCTCGCTCTCCCGCATGATGCGGTCGTAGAGGCGCTCGGCACGCTGCGCGGGGGAGAGCTGGCTGATGTCGGGGGCCTGCGGCATGCCGCCAGCCGCGCCCCCGCCGGGCGCCGTGATGACCGTGGAGCCCTGCCCGTTGGCGCCGTCGAGGACGTCGACCGTCCCGGTGCCCGCGTTGCGCGCGCCGAAGCGCTGCCCCGCGACGAGGGCGATCATGCAGACGAGCGCCAGCGCGGCGACCGCCCACGGGATCGTCGCCGCCAGCCCCCGCGAGGAAGCGCCACGGGCGGCACCCGCCGCCGCACCGCACCGGTGGCAGAAGCGCGCGCCAGCCGTCATCGGCGCGTCGCAGGTGGCGCACACGGCGCCGGCGAGCGCGGTGCCGCAGCTCGAGCAGAAGCGGCCCGGCGACTCGGCACCGCACGACGGGCAGCGCTGGTCCGAGGGGGAGGGCGTACCGGCGGTGCCGGCGGAGGTCGCGGAGGGGGGCGGCGTGGTCATCCGCACAAAGCTACAGCACGGCGCCGCGTACTGGCAGCGGAGGGACGGCGCGCGGCCGCCCCGCGATCAGTTCTGGTGGCTGCCGCCCGGCTGCGAGATCTCCTCCACCGTCCGTTCCACCTTCAGGCTGTCGGCCGCCTTTCGTACGAGGTCCGCCTGCGAGACTACTCCCACGAGCGACCCGCGCTCGTCCACGACCGGCACGCGCCGCACCTGTTCCCGGCCCATGAGCGCCAGCAGGCGGTCCACCGGCTCGTCGGGGCCGCACGTCTTCACCCCGCCCGACATCACGTCGCGCACCGGCACGTCGTTCGAGCGTCCTTCCGCGACCACGCGCACCGCGATGTCGCGGTCGGTGATCAGGCCGACGAGCCGGGCGCGCGTTTCCGCGCCCGCCACCTGCTCGATCACCGGCACGAGGCCGACGTCTTCCTCCTTCATGAGTTGCGCCGCGTCGGAGACCGGCGTGTCCGGGGTGACCGTGCGCAGCTGGCGGGACATGATCTCGGAGACGTTCATGGGCGTCCTCGTGTGAGTGCGCTGGCAGGGAGGGGCAAGCGACGTGCCCGGGTCGGCAGGCCCATGCGCGCCGCGGAAGAATTGACATCGCCCGCCCGCCCGACGAGCATTCGCGCGTGACCCACTCCCGTGCCCTGGTACCCGACCTCCGTGGCGCCTCCGCCAAGGACGTGCTCGAGCTGACGCGCAAGCTCGACGTCCGCTTCCTGCGCCTGCAGTTCACCGACATCCTCGGCGTCAACAAGAACGTCGAGATCCCCGCGTCGCAATTCGAGAAGGCGCTCGCCGGCGACATCATGTTCGACGGCTCGAGCATCGAGGGGTTCGTGCGCACCGAGGAGAGCGACATGCTCCTCGCGCCCGACCTCCCGACCTTCCGCATCTTCCCGTGGGGCGATCCGGAGAGCCGCGTCGGGCGCCTCATCTGCGACGTGAACCTCGCTGACGGGACCCCGTTCGCCGGCGATCCGCGCGGCGCGCTCAAGCGCGCCATCGCCGACGCCGCGTCGATGGGCTACACGATGAACGCGGGGATGGAAGCCGAGTTCTTCATGTTCAAGCGCGGGCCGAATGGCGAGACCACGACGCAGACGCACGACGTCGGCGCCTACTTCGACCTCGCGCCGGTGGACCTCGGCGAGGACGCGCGGCGCGCCGTGGTCGCCGACCTGGAACAGATGGGGTTCGAGGTGGAGGCGGCGCACCACGAGGTGGCGCACGGCCAGCACGAGATCGACTTCCGCTTCGCCGACGCGCTCACGACCGCCGACAACATCGCGACCTTCCGGTTCGTGGTGAAGGTCGTGGCGCAGCGGTTCGGATTGGCGGCGTCGTTCATGCCCAAGCCGATCTTCGGGCAGAACGGGAGCGGGATGCACACGCACCAGTCGCTGTTCAAGGGGAAGAGCAACGCCTTCTGGGATCCCAAGGCGCAGTGGGAGCTGAGCGACGTCGCGCTGCGCTACATCGGCGGGCTGCTGCGGCACGCGCGCGGCACCTGCGCCATCACGAATCCGCTCGTCAACTCGTACAAGCGCCTCGTGCCGGGCTACGAGGCGCCGGTGAACGTCGCGTGGTCGATGCGGAATCGCTCGCCGATGATCCGCATCCCGGATCGCCGCGGGCCGGGTACGCGGGTGGAGCTGCGCATCCCGGACCCGGCCGCCAACCCGTATCTGGCGTTGGCTGTCATGCTGGCCGCCGGGATCGACGGCATCGAGACGAAGGCCGATTCGCGGGAGCCGGTGAACACGAACATCTGGGAGATGTCGCACCGGGAAAAGCGCCGCCTGCGGATCGACGACCTTCCGCACGATCTCGAGGAGGCGTGCGACGAGCTCGAGAAGGACGACGTGATCACGGCCGCGCTGGGCGAGCACATCACCACCAACTTCATCGCGGCCAAGCGGCAGGAATGGCGCGAATACATCACGCAGGTCTCGGCGTGGGAGCTGGAGAATTACCTGGCGAAGTACTGACTATGCTGACCATACTGGCCGCGCTGGCAACTTGCGCTTCCATCCCGTCCACCGCATCGTGGCGCCATGGACGCGGTACCGGCGATGGAGCTCCTGCTCCTCCAAGCGACTGTGGCGGGTCGCTACACGGTGGAGCGCGAGATTGGCCGCGGCGGGATGGGCATCGTATTCCGGGCTCGCGATCTCGCGCTCGATCGTACGGTAGCGATCAAGCTCCTCCCGCCAGAGCTCGCCGCGCACGAGGACCTACGCGATCGGTTTCTGCGAGAGGCACGCACGGCGGCGAGCCTCGCGCATCCGCACATCGTGCCGATCC
>JBBQJC010000037.1:0-33899 GCA_038325515.1 Gemmatimonadales bacterium
GGGGGGATTGCGACCCGGGGGTTCTGGTCGGTACAACAATGCAAAACCCTTTATCCAACGAACCCGACCCCTCTTTAAAACCCCTCTTTAAACCGAAGAACCGAAAAACCGTCCTCAATCCCGGTTCAGCACCCGCCAGGCCTTCACGCCCTCGTCGAAATATTCCCACACCGCCACCTTGTTCCGCTCGCGGCGGATCGAGTCGCGGGCGTGGGCGAGCGAGTCGTACGTGCGGTCCTTCAGCACGATCTTGCCGCTCTTGATCTCGGCGTAGAGGTGCTCGCCGTCGATCGTCATGCGGAGCTTGCCCGCGTTGGCGTCCTTGCCGTCGCCCGAGGGCTTCGGCTCGGGCTCCTTCGCCTGCTTCGCGCTCCCGCCGCGCGTCTCCGTGCTGGAGCCGCCACGAGTGACGGCGTCCACCGGAGACTCGAGGTCGATCGTGTTGCCCACCTGCCAGTCGGGCGCAACACTCTCGGGCGCCACGGACGCCGACTCCGGCTCCGCGATGCTCACGCTCGCCACCGACGGCGACGGCGTGCTGCTGCTGGCTGCCGATGACCGCTCCATCGCCGGCACCGAGACCGGTGTGGGCGACGAGAAGGTCATGGGAGCGGAAGGGGGAAAGCTGCTGGTCGTGAGCGACGGTGCCGTCGCCCCCGTGGCCGAAGACCGAGCGCCGCTGGCCGCGTTACCGGCGCTCGGAGACGTAGGGATTGCGGGTGAGTCCGTGTGGACCTCTCGCAGTGACGCCGGCGTCACGTCCTCGGTCTGCACGTTCCACATGCGCAGGACCTCGAACTGCTCGTTGTTCACGCCGATCAAGAACATGTCGCTGCCCCAAAGCCCGATCGGGGTGATGTCGTCGCACGGCAGCTTGAGCCGCCGAACGCCCTGCATCGTTTCCGCGCGTAGTGCCAAAAGCCGCATGCGATCCTCATCGTGATGCGCGTCAAGGGCCAAGGAGCCGGCCCAAGGGAGGGAATCACCCGTAATATGGGGTGTTGCCCGCTATTTACCAGAGCCAGCCCCTTCCAGGGCTCACCCCGCGTACTTCACCCACCGGGCCAGCTCCCCGAACGACGGGCGCTTGCCGTACATCAACAGCCCCACGCGATAGATGCGGGCCGAGACCCAGATCGCCGCCGCGCCCGCCAGGGCCACGCCGCCGAGAGAGATCGCCAGCTCGTACCAGGGAACTGTCACGAGGGACATTCGCAACGGCATCAAGATCGGTGCCGAGAAGGGGATGAGCGTCATGATCCGCGCCAGATCGCTCCCCGGGCTGAGCAGGATCGGCTGCATGAAGATCACCGTCGAGATCAGCAGCAGCATCACCGGCATCGACGCCTGCTGCACGTCCTCCTGGCTGCTCACCATCGCGCCGACCGCGGCGAACAGGCCCGCGTAGAAGATGAAGCCGAGCACGAAGAAGGCGAGAATCATCAACGACGTCCCCAGGGTCGGCAGCGAGTTGGTCACCGAGTCCATCGGCAGCCCCCGCGAGGCGGCGGCGGCGTTGCCCGCGTTCGGCCCCATCTTCGACAGCAGCATCGGACCGAGGTAGAACAGCATCCCCATCATGAGCCCCACCCAGGCCGCCACCTGGGTGATGGCCACGAGCCCCACGCCGAGGATCTTTCCCGCCAGCAGCGTGTCGGTGGAGACGCTCGACACCACGACCTCCGCCACCCGCGTCGTCTTCTCCTCGAGCACGCCGCGCAGGATGTTCTGCCCGTAGAGCACGATCATCATGTAGAGCAGGAAGGCGATGACGTAGCCGAAGATGAGGTTCCCCATCCCGCCCCCCTTCTCCCGCCCCTTGTCGCCGATCTTCTCCTTGACGGTCTTCAGCTTCTCGCCGGTGAGCGCCTGCACCCGCACCGGATCGAGCCCCTCGTGCTCCAGGCGCTGGGCCAGCACCTGCTGCCGCACGTCGGTCATGATCCCTTCGTCCACGTCGTTCACCGAGCTGGCGTTGCGCCCCGCGTAGGTGACGCTGTGCCCCGCCACCGCGGCGGAATCGAGGATGAGGTAGCCCTTGACATCGCGGCGCACCACCATGAGCACCGCCGAATCCGCGGCCACGCCCAGGCGCGCCGGCTCGACCTTCTTCACGATCGGCCGCGGCGACCTGGGATAACGCTTCTCCAGCGCGGTCGCCACGCGCTGGCCCAGCCCCGCTCCGCTCGCGTCCAGCACGACAATGTTGGCGTTGTCGTCCGCCGGACGCTGCCGCATGCTGACCCACGCGGGGAGGAACATGATCACGCCCAGGAACACGGGGCCCAGCAGCGTGCCGATGAGGAACCACTTGGACCGCACGCGCTCGAGATACTCGCGGCGAAAGACGACTCCGAGCTTACCCATGGCCAGTCATCCCCTCCTCGACGCCGGTGGCGCCGACTTTTTCCAGGAAGATCTGATGCAGCGACGGCTGCACCAGCTCGAATCGTTGAATCGCGGCGCCGGTCTCCATGACGCGGCGAAGGAGCTGCTGGGCGTCGGCGCCCGGCGCGAGCTCGACCTCGAAGAAGCGGTTCTGGTCGTCGGCGCGCGACACGAGCGACCGGTCGGAGAGCACCCCCGCCACCTGCGAGCGGGTCTCGCCCGAGACGCCCAGCGCAACCACCCGCCCGCCGTGCGCGGCCTTCACTGCGGCAACCTCGCCGTCGAGCACCTTCTCGCCCCGCGCGATGATGCACACCGAGTCGCACAGCCGCTCGGCATTGTCCATCAGGTGGGTGCTGAAGATGACAGTCTTGCCGCGAGCCTTGAGCTCCACGACGGCGTCCTTCAGCGCCTGCGCGTTGATGGGATCCAGCCCGCTGAACGGCTCGTCGAGGATGACGAGGTCCGGGTCGTGGATCAGGGTGCCGATGAACTGGACCTTCTGCTGCATGCCGCGCGAGAGCTCGTCGATCTTGCTGAGCCCCCAGTCCTTCTCGGCGGTCTTGAGCTCGAAGCGCTCCATCCAGTGATCGATGCGCCGCTCGGCCTCGCGCCCTTCCACCCCCTTGAGCTCCGCGAGGAACTTGAGGACGCGGCGGACCTGCATCTTCTTGTAGAGACCGCGCTCCTCGGGGAGATACCCGATGCGGTCGGAGGCCTCCGCGGCGAAGTGGGGCTGGCCGAAGAGGGTGATGGAGCCCGAATCGGGCACGATGATGTTGAGGATCATGCGGATCGTCGTGGTCTTGCCGGCCCCGTTGGGGCCGAGCAATCCGTAGACGGCGCCGCGAGGGACGGCGAGCGAGAGGTCGCGGACCGCGACGTGCTCGGCGTACCGCTTCACGACGTTGCGGATGTCGATGGCGAGATCTGGCATGGAATGGGTTAGGGACTGCCCATCGTACGAGGCGAGGGAGTGGATGTTTCCGCGGCGGGCGGGACTTGCCCAACTTGCCGACGCGAAACGAGATTCGCCATGTGAACTTAGCCAGGTCCCTCGCCGGTCTCGCCAGTGCATTGCTGGCCGCGTGCTCCACCGCGGGCGAGCGCGCGCCTGGGGCCGCATCGGACACCCTCGTGGTGTACGAGGCGGCCAGCCTCGCCGCGCCGATGCGGGCTCTCCTCGACAGCTTCGCCCACCGCTCGCCGGTGGTGGTGCAGGAGGAGCGTGGCGGATCGCTCGAGCTGGCGCGCCGGATCACCGAGCTGCATCACCGGCCGGACGTGGTCGCGCTGGCCGACCAGGAGGTCTTTCCCCAGCTCCTGATGCCGGGCATCACCACCTGGTACGCGCGCTTCGCCCGGAACAGGATGGTGATCGCCTACACCGACCGGTCGCGCGGCGCGCCGACGATCAACGCCGGCAACTGGTGGCGCGTGCTGCAGCGAACCGACGTCAAGGTAGGGCGCACCGATCCGCTGACCGCCCCGGCGGGATACCGCACCCTCCTTCTCTTCGCGCTGGCCGAGCGGGCGCTGTCGCTGCCAGGGCTCGCGGCGCGGCTGGAGGCCAACGCCCCCGCGCGTCTGATGCGCGGGAACGCCGCCGAGCTGGCGTCGCTGCTGGAGGCGGGAGAGCTCGACTACATCGTGGAGTACGAGTCGCTCGCCCGTGCGCATCGCTTCCGCTACGTGCAGCTTCCGCCGGCGATCGACCTCGGCGATCCGGCGCAGGCGGCGCGGTACGCGGGGGTGTCGGTGCACCTGCGGCGCGGCAGCGCGCTTGTCACCCTTCCCGGCGCGCCGATCCTCTATGGAGTGACGATCCCGCGCGACGCGCCGCATCCCGCCGCGGCCGAGCGATTCGTCGCCTTCATGCTCGGCACCGAGGGGCGCGCCCTGCTCCGTGCGATGAACGTGGACGCCCTTGCCGCGCCGGAGATCGTCGGCGATCGGGTGCCCGGCGCGGTGCGCGCGCTGGCGCGGACGCCGTGACCCGCCGCGCGCACCGAGCCGCGACGGCGGGAGCCGTCGGGGGCTCGCTCGTGCTCCTCGCGCTGCTGGTGCTCCCGGTCGGGGCGCTCGTGCTGCGCGGCGGGGGGGCAGGGGTGCGCCTGCTCGGCAGCGACGAGGCACTGCGCGCCGCGCTGGCGCTCACCGCGGCGTGCGCCACGGCGGCGACGCTCGCCGCCGTGCTGCTCGGCACCCCTCTGGCGTACCTGCTCGCGCGCGACCGGATGCCCGCCGGCCCGATCGTCAGCGCGCTGCTCGATCTCCCGCTCGTCATCCCGCACCCGGTCGCCGGCATCGCCCTCCTGCTCGCCTTCGGGAGCGCGACGCCGGCCGGCGCCGCGCTCGCCAGGCTGGGGCTCGCCGTGGTGGGATCGCCGCTGGGCATCACGCTGGCCATGCTGTTCGTCGCGGCGCCGCTCTACGTGAGCGGGGCGCGGGAGGCGATCGCCCGGGTGGATCCCCGCTACGAGTCCGTGGCGCGCACCCTCGGCGATTCGGCGTGGCGCGCGAGCTGGCGCGTGACGCGGCCACTCGCGGCGCGCGGGCTGACGGCGTCGGCGGTGATGATGTGGGCGCGTGCGGCGAGCGAGTTCGGCGCCATCGTGATCCTGACCTACAATCCCAAGGTGGCGAGCGTGCTGAGCTACGACCGGTTCACCGCCTTCGGACTCTCGGGGGCGCTACCGGTTGCGGCCGTGCTCGTGCTTCTGGCGCTCGTGCCCCTCGTGGCGCTCCGCTCGCTGCGCGGCGACGAGCAGGCCGAGTGGGGAGGGGGCCAGCGATGATCGAGCTGCGCGGCGTCTCGACGCTGGCGGGGAGCTTCGGCCTGGACGACGTGAGCTTTCACCTGCCGCGCGGCGCCTGGGGGATCGTGCTCGGCCCCGCCGGCGCGGGCAAGACGACGCTGCTCGAGACGATCGCGGGAGTGCGTCAGGTCCGGCGTGGCACCGTCCGGCTTCGCGGGGACGACGTCACGACGACGCCGCCGGAGCGGCGCGGGGTAGGGATGGTCTACCAGCACGCGTTCCTCTTTCCCCATCTCGGCGTGGCGGACAACGTGCGCTACGGCGCGCGCGACGACGCATACGCCGCGGAGATCTCGCTGCGGTTCGGCGTCGACGCGCTGCACGGCCGTCCCGTTGCGGCGCTCAGCGGGGGCGAGCGGCAGGTGGTGGCGCTCGCGCGCGCACTTGCCACGCGCCCCGACGTCCTCTTCCTCGACGAGGCGTACTCCGCGCTCGATGCGCGGCGGCGCATGCGGGTGCGGCACGAGCTGCGCACGCTGCAGCGCGAGCAGCAGATCACCGTGCTGCAGGTGACGCACGACTTCGCCGACGCGGACATCCTCGGCGACCTCGCGCTGCTCCTGGAGGGCGGCCGGCTGGTGCAGGCCGCGGCGCCCGAGCTGCTCTTCCGCCATCCCGCCACGGCCGCGGCAGCGGAGTTCCTCGGCGCGGAGAACATCTTCGCGGGGAGCGTGAGGGTGCAGTCGCTCGCCGAGGGGGACGAGCCCGCCACCCTGCTCTTCGAGGCGGGGGAGCTCGCTCTCGCGGCGGTGGGGGTGCATCCGGGCGGGACGGGGCACGCCGTGATCCGTGGCGAGGACGTCACCCTGTCACGCGAGCGGCCGGCGCACGGCTCGGCGCGCAACGCCCTGGCCGGCAGGGTGGTGGAGGTGCGCATCCATGGGGTGCTGGCGGAGGTGAGCGTCGAGGTGGCGGGCGTGGTGCTGATCGCCGTCGTGACCGCCGGAGCGGCGCGCGAGCTCGAGCTGGTGGCCGGTGCCAGCGTCGTGGCGACGGTGAAGGCGACAGCGGTGCACGTCTGCTGACCCTGGTCGTTTCATGTTGCTCGGCGCCCCATCCGCGAGTCTTGTGGTGATGCCCTCCGTCTCGCTGTCGCCGCATCCGGGCTCGTCCGCCCTCGCCGAGAACGATGCGCCGGGAGTGGCGCCCGAGCTCTCGATCGTCATGCCCTGCCTCAACGAGGCGGAGACGCTGCGCGCGTGCATCGGGAAGGCGCAAGAGGGGATCGCGGCGGCGGGCATCGCCGCGGAGATCATCATCGCCGACAACGGCAGCACCGACGGCTCGCAGGCGCTGGCGGCGTCGCTCGGCGCGCGCGTGGTGCCGGTCTCGCGCCGCGGTTATGGCAGCGCGCTCATGGGGGGGATCGAGGCGGCGCGCGGGCAGTACATCCTGATGGGCGACGCGGACGACAGCTACGACTTCCGCGAAGTGCCGAACTTCATGGCGAAGCTGCGCGAGGGGTTCGAGCTGGTGCAGGGCTGCCGGCTGCCGAGCGGTGGGGGAACGGTGCGGGCGGGGGCGATGCCGGCGATGCACCGCTGGTGGGGGAACCCGATGTTCTCATGGATGGCGCGCGTCTGGTTCCGCGCGCCCATCCACGACGTGTACTGCGGGATGCGCGCCTTCACGCGCGACTTCTATCTCTCGCTCGACCAGCGCTGCACGGGGATGGAGTTCGCCACCGAGATGATGATCAAGTCGTCGCTGCGGCGGGCGCGTATCGCCGAGGTGCCGATCACCCTGCATCCCGATGGGCGGACGGCACATCCCCCGCACCTGCGCACCTTCCGCGACGGGTGGCGCACGCTGCGCTTCTTCCTCATGTACAGCCCGCGCTGGCTGTATCTCTTTCCCGGGCTCGCCCTGACCACGCTCGGGCTGATCGGCTACGCCGTGGCGATGCCGCAGTTGCGGATCAACGGGCTCCGCTTCGACGTGCACACCCTGCTGTTCGCCAGCCTCTCGATCATCGCGGGCTACCAGTCGGTGCTGTTCGGCGTCTTCACCAAGACCTTCGCCGTGAGCGAAGGGCTGCTCCCGCGCGACGACCGGCTCGCGCGGTGGGTGAACGAGCGGTCGCTCGCCTGGGCGCTCGTGCTCGGCGTGCTGTCGATGGTGACGGGGCTGGCGCTGCTCGGCCATGCCGTGTGGGTCTGGTACTCGGTGCACTTCGGAGACCTGGAGTACGCGCGCACGCTGCGCTCGGTCATCCCCGGCGTGACCTTCACGACGCTCGGCTTCCAGACGGTGCTCTCGAGCTTCTTCCTCGGCATCCTCGCGCTGCGTCGCCGGTGAGCGCACTCGACGGGCTGCACGGCCGGTACGTGCTGGGCCGTCGCGTGCGCGTGCTCGCGCACCGGCTCTCGCGCCTCGTCCCGGCAGGTGCCGACGTGCTCGACGTGGGCAGTGGCGACGGCGAGGTCGCCCATGCGCTGATGCTGGAGCGTCCGGACGTGCGCGCGGAGGGGCTGGACGTGCTGGTGCGCAGCGGCGCGCGAATTCCGGTGCGCCATTTCGACGGCCGCACGATTCCCGCCGCCGGCCGCAGCGTCGGCACCGTGCTGCTGATCGACGTCATGCACCACGCCGACGATCCCGCGGCGCTGCTGCGCGAGGCGGGCCGCGTCGCGCGCGATGCGGTCGTCGTGAAGGACCATCTCGCCGACGGTTTCCTGGCGGTGCCGACGCTGCGCTTCATGGACCGGGTGGGCAACGCGCGGCATGGGGTGCGTCTCCCGTATCGCTACCTGCGCCGCCCCGAGTGGGAGGCCGCCATCGCCGGCGCCGGCCTGCGCATCGACGCGTGGGAGGAAAGGCTCGGGCTCTATCCGGCGCCCGCGACCTGGCTGTTCGATCGCGGGCTGCACTTCGTGGCGCGGCTCGTCCCATCGGCGGGACGTTGACCGCGACCCTCGTCGCGCTCGGCGGGCTGCTGCTGGCCGGACTGCTGGCGCGGCGCGCCGGGGCAGGGGCGGGGACGGCGATCAACGCGATGCTCGGGTCGAGGCTCACGGTGGCGCTCGTGGCGGCACTCACCCTCGCCATGACGGCATGGAGCTGGGGCTCCGTCACGCCGCCGGCCACCGTCCACGACGAGACGGCGTATCTGCTCCAGGCGCGCATCTTCGCGGCCGGCCACTGGACCGCTCCCGCGCCGCCGATCCCGGCGTTCTGGGAGCAGGCGCACGTGCTCGTACAACCCGTCGTGGCGGCGAAGTACTTCCCGGGGCACTCGCTGCTCCTCGCGCTCGGCGTGCTCGCCGGATGGCCGGCCCTGCTGCCGCTGCTGCTGCAGGCACTCACGGGAGCGCTCGTGTTCGTGCTGGCGCGGCGCACCGCCGGGGGCGCGGTGGCATTGCTGTCGTGGGTGCTCTGGCTGGCGCTCCCGAGCGTGCGGATGTTCGTCCCCTCCTACCTGTCCGAGGTGACGACGGCCGCCTGCTGGCTGGCGGGGTGGTACTGCCTGCTGCGATGGCGCGAGGGGGGCCGGACCGTGTGGCTGGTCGCGCTCGCCCTCGTCACCGGCTGGGGCGCGATCACCCGCCCCCTCACGATGCTCGTGTGGGCGATCCCGGCCGGCATCGTCGTGCTCGCGTCAGTGGCGCGCGGCGGGCGATGGCGTTCGCTCGGCGGCGCGCTCGTCGCAGGGGTGGCGGTGCTGGCGATCGTACCGCTCTGGAGCGCGCGCACGACGGGGAGCTGGCGCGAGACGCCGCTCGCCGAGTACACCGCGCAGTACATGCCCTGGGACGTGCCGGGGCTCGGGCTCGACGGCACGGCGCCGTCGCGCGCGCTCACCCCCGACCTGCGCGAGCTCTCGGCGGGATTCCGCGAGATGCACGCGCAGCACACGGCGCGCGCTCTGCCGGCGACGCTGGTGCAGCGGGTGGCGGCGACGATCGCCGATGCGCCTGCACGCTACCTGCTGATGGCCTGCCTGCTGGCCGGGTTGCTGACGCTGGACGCGGTGAGCGGCGTGGCGCTGGCGAGCGCGGTGCTGCTCGTGCTGGCCTACCTGAGCTACGCCACGTCGCCGATGTGGCTCGTGTACCACTACGAGGCGCTCGCCGTGCTCGGCTTCCTGGCCGCCGCGGGTGTGGCGCGCGCCTGTGCCGCCCTCATGCCGGCGCGCGCCGCGCGCGACGGCGTTCTCCGGTGGCGCTCGGTGCGGCTCGGTCCGGCGCTGCTGGTGGCATCGCTCGGATTTCTCCCGATGGCGCTGGCGAGCGCTGGCGCGCGGCGCGACTACCATCTGAAGAACGCGCGCTACTTCGACTTCTTCGGCGGGCTCGTCGCGCTCATCCCGGAGTCTCGCGCCCTCGTCTTCGTGAAGTACGGCCGGCACCACATCCCCGACGCCAGCCTCGTGGAGAACTCCCCCGACCTGTCGCGCGAGCGGGTGTGGATGGTCTACGACCGCGGCGACGCCGAGAACGCGCGGCTGATGGCGATCGCCCCCGGCCGCGCGGCGTACCTGCTGGACGAGGACGCGATGGCGATCGCGAAGTACCGGCCGGGCGTTCCGCCGCGCTGAGACGAGCCCTTACTGGTAGTTGTGCGCGCGGTCAGATTCATCTGATCGAAAGCCGAAAGCGGGAGACGAATGCATCGAATGAATCGAAAGATGCCGAACCGTCACCGGTGGCGATTCGGCATCTTCCGTGAGATTCGGTGTATTCGTTCCTCGCTGTTGAAAGGCATCTCCTTCCTCGATCCAGACCCTTCGCATGCCGCTGTCCCTCGTCCGTCATTCCCGCTCCCTGATCGCTCTCGCCCTGCTCGTCGCGCCCGCCACACGGAGCGGCGCGCAGGAGGTGGCTCGTGTCGCCGCGCGGCCCGACGTCCGCGCCCTGCTCGACAGCATCCGCGCCGGCAACGCCTGGACGCTGCAGCAGCAGACCTCCATCTGCGAGATCCCGGCACCCCCGTTCAAGGAGGGGGCGCGGGGGCTGGAGTACAAGGCGCGCTTCGAGAAGCTCGGCCTCACCAACGTGCACATCGACTCCGTCGGCAACGTGATCGGCGAGCGCCGCGGCACCGGCGGCGGTCCGACGATCGTGCTGGCCGGTCATCTCGACACGGTGTTCCCCGAGGGGACGGACGTGAAGGTCCGCCGGCAGGGCGACCGCTACGTCGGCCGGGGAATCACCGACGACTGCCGCGGCCTCACCGTCGTGCTCTCCGTCGCGCGCGCCCTGCAGGCGTCGGCGATCACGACGCCTGGCACCATCATCTTCGTCGGCAACGTCGGCGAGGAGGGGCCGGGCAACCTCCGCGGCACGCGGCATCTCTTCTCGCGCGAGCTGAAGGGAAAGATCGACTACTTCATCAGCGTGGACGGCGCGGGCGACGGCATCACGAGCCGCGCGGTCGGGAGCAACCGGTACAAGGTGACGTACAAGGGGCGCGGCGGGCACAGCTACGGCGCCTTCGGCATCCCGAACCCGGCGCATGCGCTCGGTCGCGCCATCGCCGGCATCGCCGACCTGCAGGTGCCCAAATCGCCGCGCACGACGTTCAACGTCGGGGTGATCAAGGGGGGGACGTCGGTCAACTCCATCCCCTTCGAGGCCTCGATGGAGCTCGACATGCGCTCCGAGTCGGCGGCGTCGCTCGCCTCGCTCGATGCACGGGCGATGCGGGTGATCAAGGCGGCGGTCGTGGCGGAGAACAAGCGCTGGCCCGGCACGGCGGGGCGCCTCTCGGTGACGATCGACACCATCGGCATCCGTCCCGCGGGCACGCAGCCCGACTCGGCGCGGATCGTCCGCACCGCGGTGGAAGGGGCGAAGCTGCTCGGCTGGACCGCGAAGCCGGGTGCGTCGAGCACCGACGCCAACGTCCCGATCGGTCTGGGGCTTCCCGGCATCACCATCGACGGCGGCGGCCGTGGCGAGGGGGCGCACGGCCTCGACGAGTGGTACGAGGACGGACCGGCTGGCTGGAAGGGGCCGCAATGGGCGGCGCTCGTGGCGCTGACCCTCGCGCTGCAGACCAGGTAGCGCGGCACGAGGGGACGACGGCAACGTCGTCCCCTCGTGCGTTCCTACTCGATCGCGTCCAGCGCTTCCTTGCCCGTCCCCACGGCCCAGGGGATCAGCTCGTACTGCGCCACGCCGAAGGTGACGTACGGGTCGCCATCGCGGATCGCATCCAGCGCGCCGTGCACGTCGTCGTCGGGGACGCGCAGCAGCAGAGCGCCGCCGGTGCGAGGGTCGAGCGGGCCGGAGGCGATGAGCGTGCCCGCCTCCTTGAGCCCGCGCAGGTAGGCGCGATGCTGCTCCTGCACGGGGAGCACGTCCTCGAGGGGACGGCGGTATCGAATCAGGGCGATGGCGTACATGACGGCGGTGCGGGTGAACGGTGAACGGTGAACGGTGAACGGTGAACGGTGAACGGTGAACGGTGAACCTTAACGGCCTCGCAGTGCGCGCGTGAGCACCCGGTCCAGGGTGGAGGCGAAGGCCTGTTTCTCCTTCACACCGTACCCCCTGGGCCCGCCGGTCTCCACCCCGGCACCGCGCAGCCCCTCCATGAAGTCGCGCACGGTGAGCCGCTCGCCGATGTTCTCCGTCGTGAACTCCACGCCGCGGGGATCCATCACGATCACCCCCTTGGCCACGAGGATCGCGGCGAGCGGGATGTCCTGCGTCACCGCCACGTCCCCGGTCTCCGACTCCGCGGCGATGTACGCGTCCGCCATGTCCGGGCCCCCGTCGACGCGAACGGCCGACAGGTTGGCATAGCCGAGGGGAAGCTGGACGCGCTGGTTGGCGACGAGCACCGTCGCCAGGCCGAGGCGCTCGGAGGCACGGAAGACTATCTCCTTCACGTCGCGCGGTGCCGCGTCGGCGTCGATCCACAAGCGCATATCTGTCTCTCGAACAGCGGAAGAACGAATCAATCGAATGACTCGAAAGCTGCCGAATCATTCATGTAGCCGGGAGAGGGAGCTCCATCGGTCCACTTCGGCCGTCTTCGGAGCATTCGAGAAAGTCGAGTCCCGCTGTTGGCCTCGAGCTACACCACCGCGAACAGCTCCTTGGCCTTCTGCAGCGCCGTCACCAGCGCCTCCACGTCCGACTCGTCGTTGTACAGATAGAACGACGCGCGCGCGGTGGCTGACACGCCGAGCCGCCGCATCAGGGGCTGGCAGCAGTGGTGCCCCGCGCGGATGCAGACCCCTTCGCCGTCGAGGATCGTCGCCAGGTCGTGCGGATGCACGTCCGACACGGTGAAGCTCAGCACCCCGCTCCGCTCCCCCGCCGGCGGGCCGTAGATGCGCAGCCCCGCCACCTCGGCGAGCCGCTCCGTCGCGAGACGAACCAGCGCGCGCTCGTGCGCGAGCACCTCGTCGAGGCCGATGGACTCGATGTAATCGCACGCCGCGGCGAGCCCGACCGCGTCGGCCACGTTGGGCGTGCCCGCCTCGAACTTGTGCGGCAGGACGTTCCAGGTGGAGTGCTCGTCGCGCACGAAGTCGATCATGTCGCCGCCGAACTGGTAGGGCGGCATCGCCTCGAGGACCGCGCGCCGGCCGATGACGCCGCCGATCCCCATCGGCCCGCACATCTTGTGGCCGCTGAAGGCGTAGAAATCCACCTCCAGCGAATCGAAGTCGACCCGGAGGTGCGGCGCGGCCTGCGCCCCGTCGCAGACGACGAGCGCCCCGGCGGCGCGCCCGATCGCGGCGAGCTCGCCCACCGGATTCACCGTGCCCAGTGCGTTCGACACGTGGTTGAACGCCAGCACCTTCGTGCGCGCCGAGACGAGGCCGCGCAGCGCGGCGAGATCCACGCGATGGTCCTCGGTCAGCGGGCAGACGATGAACGTCGCGCCGCGCGCGAGCGCGAGCTGCTGCCAGGGGACGAAGTTGGCGTGGTGCTCCAGGGCGGTGACGACGATCTCGTCCCCCTGGCGCACGTTCGCCATCCCCCACGCGGTCGCGACGAGGTTGAGCGACTCCGTGGTCCCGCGCGTGAAGATCAGGCAGTCGCTGTCCGCCGCGCCGAGGAAGCGGGCGACGGTGGCGCGCGCGGCGTGATAGCGCTCGGTGGCGCGCGCCGAGAGGTCGTAGGCCCCGCGGTGCGGGTTGGCGTTGTCGTGCTCGTAGTAGTGGCGCATCGCGTCCAGCACGACGCGCGGCTTCTGCGAGGTGGCCGCCGAGTCCAGGTAGTGCAGCGACGGGTTCGCAGCCAGCAGGGGAAAGTCCGCCTTGTGCGGATTGCTCATGCCCGCCTCTCCTCGCCGGCGAGGCTCCCCGCCGCCACGAGCACGCGTCCATTCCGCAGCTGCACGGGGAATACCGGGAGGGGCTCGCTCGCCGGATGGCGGCGCACCGCGCCGGTGCGGCAGTCGAAGCGCGCGCCATGCCAGATGCACTCCAGCGTGCCGTCGGCGTGGAGCACTCCGTCGGACATCGCGTACTCGGCATGCGTGCAGACGTTGCTCACTGCCCCGATGACGCCGTCGCGGTTGTAGAGGCAGACCGGCGTGCCGTCACCGAGCACGACGCCCAGCAGCTCTCCCTCGGCGACGTCGGCCGCCGCGGCCACGTCCTCGAAGGCGGTCACGGCGTCGCCGCGTCCTCGCCCAGCGCCGCGCGGAGCGTGTGCCACGCCATGCTGGCGCACTTCACCCGGATGGGGAATCGCGACACGCCGCTGAAGGCAGCCATCTCGCCGAGCGCCTTCCGCTGCTCCGGCGTGGGATCGAGCTTGCCGGTGACCAGCTCGTGGAAGCGCGCGAACAGCGCCTCCGCATCGGCCACCGACTTCCCCTTCACCGCCTGCGTCATGATCGACGCCGACGCGCGCGAGACGGCGCAGCCTTCCGAGGTGAAGCGGACGTCGGTGATCGCGCCGTCCTCCACCTTGATGTCGAGGACGATCTCGTCGCCGCAGGACGGATTGCGTCCCTCCTTCCGGCAGGTCGCCCCCTCCAGCGCCCCGTAGTTCTTGGGCCGCCGGTTGTGGTCCAGGATGATCGCCTGGTAGAGCTCCTGCAGGTCGGACATGTCGCCGTCCTAGTGTGCGCTCGCCGCGTAGCGGCGCAGCGTGGCATCCTCGAGGCCTTCACGGACCTCGGCAAGCTCGATCGTTTCCAGCACGTCCGCGGCGAAGGCGTAGGTCAGGAGCTCGCGCGCCGTGCGGGCGTTGAGGCCGCGGCTCTTCATGTAGAAGAGCGACGTCTCGTCCAGCCGCCCCACCGTCGCGCCGTGCGTGCACTTCACGTCGTCGGCGAAGATCTCGAGCTGCGGCTTCGTGTCGATCTGTGCCTGCTCGGAGAGCAGCAGGGTGTTGTTGGTCTGCTTGCCGTCGGTCTTCTGCGCCGCGGGATGGACGAACACCTTCCCGTTGAACACGCCGTGCGCGCGCCCGTCGAGAATCCCCTTGTACAGCTCGCGGCTGTAGCAGTTGGGCTCGATGTGCTCGATGCGCGTCTGGTGGTCGATCGTCTGCTCCCCGTCGCCGAGGTAGAGCCCGTTGAGCGTGGCGCCGCATCCCTCGCCGCGCAGCTCGGTGTAGACGTTGGTCCGTGAGAGCGCCGCGCCGGTCGCGAAGCTGAAGGAGACGAGGTGGCTGTCGCGACCCTGGCGCACGTCGACGGTCCCGACGTGGAAGGCGCGATCGGACTCGCGCTGCAGCTTGAGGTGCGTGAGCGTCGCCCCGTCGCCGATCGCCGCCTCGGTGACCGCATTCGTGAAGTAGCTCGGCGCGCCGATGGCGTCGTAGCTCTCGATCACCGTCGCCTTGGCGAACCGGTCGAGCACGATCAGGTTGCGCGGCTGGGACATCCCCTCGGCACCGGCTTCGTCCGTGACGAAGAGGAGCTGGATGGGATGGGCGACCTCGACGTCCTGCGCCACGTGGACGACGGCGCCCTCGTCGAGGAAGGCAGTGTTGAGCGCGGTGAAGCCGTGCGCCTCGAACGACGCGATCCGGCCGAGGTGCTGCTCCACGAGGATCGGCATCTCGACGTACGCCTCGGAGAGCGGCAGCACGCGCACGCCGTCCGGCAGGTTCTCGGTGCGGGAGAGCTCGGGCTGGTAGCGGCCGTTCACGAAGACGAGCTGATGCCAGTCGCTCACGCCGAAGGAGAAGGCGGCGAGCTGGTCGACCGACAGCTCGCCCGAGTCGCCGGACATCGGGGCGAAGTCGCGCTCGGCGATCGGCGCCACCGAGGTGAAGTGCCAGTCCTCGTTGCGCGTCGTCGGGAAGCCGAGGGTCTCGAAGCGGGTGATCGCGGCGAGCCGCAGCGACCGCACCCACTCGGGCGCCTCGGCGACGCCCTCCTGGCTGTACGACTCGAAGGTGCGAAGGTACGTCTCGATCACGCGACGGCCCCTTCCAGCAGCCAGTCGTATCCCTTGGCCTCGAGCTCGAGCGCCAGCTCCTTCCCGCCCGAGCGGACGATGCGGCCGTTCGCGAGGACGTGGACGAAGTCGGGCACGATGTAGTTGAGCAGCCGCTGGTAGTGCGTGACGACGATCGTCGCGCTGTCGGGCCGCTTCAGCGAGTTCACCCCGTTGGCGACGATGCGGAGCGCGTCGATGTCCAGGCCGGAGTCGGTCTCGTCGAGGATCGCCAGCTTCGGCTCGAGCACCGCCATCTGGAGGATCTCGTTGCGCTTCTTCTCACCGCCGGAGAAGCCGGTGTTCACCGACCGCGTGAGCATGTCGGCGTTCATCTCGACCAGCCGCATCTTCTCGTCCATCAGGTCGGCGAAGCTCATCGGATCGATCTCCTCCTCGCCCCGCGCCTTGCGCACCTCGTTGTAGGCGGCGCGGAGGAAGTAGGCGTTGCTCACGCCGGGGATCTCGACCGGATACTGGAAGGCGAGGAACACTCCCCTCTGCGCGCGGACCTCGGCGTCCATCTCCAGGAGGTTCTCGCCGTCGTACGTCACGGTGCCACCGGTGACCACGTACGCCGGATGGCCGGCGAGCACCTGGGCGAGCGTGCTCTTCCCCGACCCGTTCGGCCCCATCACCGCGTGCACCTCACCGGCGTTCACCGTGAGGGAGATGCCTTTCAGGATTTCCTTGTCGCCAACCGTCGCGCGCAGATCGTTGATCTCTAGCATTCAATGTCCAATTCGAGTGGTATTTCCGTTTTCGGTTCTCTAGTTCACGGCCGGCCCCGGGCGGTTCCTGGCGTCCCGAGGCAGGGCGAGAACCGAAAAACCGTAAACCGACAAACAGGTAGTTCGGTTATCCCACAGACCCCTCGAGGGTTATCCCCAACAACTGCTGCGCTTCCAGCGCGAACTCCATCGGCAGCTCCTTGAACACTTCCTTGCAGAAGCCGCTGACGATCATGCTCACCGCCTGCTCGGCGCTCAGCCCGCGCTGCTTGAGGTAGAAGATCTGGTCCTCGCCGATCTTGCTGGTGCTGGCCTCGTGCTCCACCTGCGCGCTGTTGTTGCCCACCTCGATGTACGGAAAGGTGTGCGCCCCGCACTCGTTGCCCACGAGCATGGAGTCGCACTGCGTGTAGTTGCGCGCTCCTTCCGCCTTCGGCATCACCTTCACCTGGCCGCGGGAGCTGTTCTGCCCGCGGCCGGCCGAGATCCCCTTGCTCACGATGTTCGACTTCGTGTTGCGGCCGATGTGGATCATCTTCGTGCCCGTGTCGGCCTGCTGGCGGTTGTTCACGACCGCCACGCTGTAGAACTCGCCGGTGGAGTTGTCGCCCTGGAGGATGACGCTCGGGTACTTCCACGTGATGGCCGAGCCCGTCTCCACCTGAGTCCACGAGATCTTGGAGTTGGCCCCCGCGCACTTGCCGCGCTTCGTCACGAAGTTGTAGATGCCGCCCACTCCGTCCTTGTCGCCGGCGTACCAGTTCTGCACGGTCGAGTACTTGATCGTCGCGTCCTTGAGCGCCACGAGCTCGACGACCGCCGCGTGGAGCTGCGACGTGGAGCGCTTGGGCGCCGTGCACCCCTCGAGGTAGCTGACGTACGAGCCCTCGTCGGCGATGATCAGCGTGCGCTCGAACTGCCCGGTTCCCTCGGCATTGATCCGGAAATAGGTGCTCAGCTCCATCGGGCAGCGCACCCCCTTCGGCACGTACACGAAGGAGCCATCGCTGAACACGGCGGCGTTGAGCGCGGCGAAGAAGTTGTCCGAGTGCGGGACGACCGAGCCGAGATACTTCTGCACGAGCTCCGGATGCTCCTTCACCGCCTCGCCGAGCGAGCAGAAGATGACGCCGTGCGCCTTGAGCTCGTCCTTCATCGTCGTGCCCACGCTCACCGAGTCGAAGATCGCGTCGACGGCCACGCCGGAGAGGAACTTCTGCTCGTTGAGCGGGATGCCGAGCTTCTCGTACGTGCGCAGCAGCTCCGGATCCACCTCGTCGAGCGACTGCAGGGGAGTCACCGACTTGGGAGCGGAATAATACGACTGCGACTGGTAATCGATGGGCGGATAGCTCACGTTCGACCAGTGCGGCTCCTTCATCGTGAGCCAGCGCTTGTACGCCTTGAGCCGCCACTCGACCAGCCACGTGGGTTCCCCCTTCTTCGCGGCGATCTGGCGCACCACGTCCTCGCTGAGACCGGGCGCGATGGTGTCCGTCTCCACATCGGTGACGAAGCCGTACTGATACTCGCGATTGACGAGTGTGTCGATGGACGAGCTCATGGACTGCGGATCTCCCGACCGTATTTGGGGCTGGCGGTGCCGCGCGCGACTCCGATGGTCTGCGCCGCGAAAAGTCACGCGCCGGCGATGGTGCGGCGATACAAGAGTAAAGTAGTCGGTTATCCCCCCAGAGTCAACGCGGGTGAAATCGACTTAACCACATACACGATAACGATTTAAGCCGGTTTCCAGGGCCCGGCGGCGCTCCTCGCCACATGGCCCTTCCGCCGCATCGCCATCATCATTCTCCCTCTCCATCAAGCGCCCGAGGGCCACGATGATTCCAACTCCGATCTCGACAGCCTCGGCCGGCCACTACCAGTGGGGCGACGGCTGCGATGGCTGGCACCTCGTCCGCGCCGCCGGCTGGAGCGTCATCGAGGAGCGCATGCCGCCGGGAACGCACGAGTCTCGGCACTGGCACAGCCGAGCTTCCCAGTTCTTCTACGTCCTCGCCGGCACCCTCACCATGGAGGTGGAAGGCGAGCGCCACCGCCTCGGTGCACGCTCCGGCCTCGAGCTGCCCCAGGGCGTGGCGCACCAGGCAACCAACGAGAGCGACGCCGACGTGGAGTTCCTCGTCGTCTCCGTTCCCCCCAGCCACGGCGACAGGATCGCTACCGAGTGACTGTGTGGGCGGGGCAGGACAGAGGCAAGGATCGAATTCCACGAATGAAGCGAAATGCCGAATTGCGAATCCGGCTCGCGCCATGGCTCGACTCGACCTGCGGTTTCGGCCCCTTCCGTCGTGATTCGTTTCATTCGTTCTTCCCCCCTTCTTTTCAGCCGGTCTCGACATCTCCACCCGAGCGACCCGACATCCAATGGACGACCTCACCCGCCTCACCGCCCGCCTCGAAACCGTCGAACGCCGCTTCCGCTGGACGCTCGGCGCACTGGTATTCCTTTCCGCCATCGTCTCGCTGGCGGCGCTCCGGCCGCCGGCCGAGGTGCTCCGCGCCCGGGGGCTCATCATCACCGACGCGCAGGGACGGCCGCGAGTCGTGCTCGGCGCGCCGCTCACCGATGTGCTGAACGACCGCAAGCTCGCGCGGGCGTCGGGCGTGGTGATGCTCGACTCCCTCGGTCGCCTCACCGTCGCCGTCGGGACGAACACGCCGCTGGTCTTTGCCGATGGGAAGGTGGGCGACCGCAACAACGGCACGGAGAACGGCTACACCATCTACGATCCGCGCACCGGTGCCGAGCGTGGCGGGTCGGCGGCGTTCAGTAATGGCCAGGCCAGCAACTGCCTCGATTACGCCGTCCCGAAGGAGGCGGTCTGCATGTCGGTGGCGCCGGGTGACGGCTACGCGGCAATGATGGTGAACGGGAATCCCCGGGTGAAGGCGTACGACCAGGCCGGCGTCTTCGTGGGGCAGGATGGCACCGGGGTACTCAAGGTCTTCGGCGGAGGCCCCAACTTCGGCGGCATCTCGCTGAAGGCGGGGAAGGGAGCGCCACAGATCGTCGTCTTCGACAGCTCGTCGAAGGTGACCGGCGACGTGCTGCGCGGCCTTGCCCAGCCAACCGCCGCTCCGTAGTTACACAGCTTCATTCAACGACGACACACGTGACCGAGCTCCCGCGCTTCGCAGCCGCCCGCTACGTCCAGCCCCTTCGCGAAGGGGGATCCCTCCCCGCCGTCGTCGACACGGAGGAGGGAGGGCTGTTCGTCGTGAAGTTCCGCGGCGCCGGCCAGGGCGCCAAGGTGCTCGTGGCCGAGCTGATCGTGGGAGGGATCGCCCGGCAGCTAGGGCTTCCCATCCCCGACCTCGCGCTCGTGGAAGTCTCGCCCCGCTTCGGGCGCAGCGAGCCCGATCCGGAGATCCAGGAGCTGCTGCGGAAGAGCCACGGAACGAACCTCGGCATGCGCTATCTCGACGGCGCCTTCAACTTCGACCCCTCGGCGGCGGGCGCGCTCGTGGACGCCGAGCTTGCCGCGCGCATCGTCTGGCTCGACGCCTTCACGACGAATCCCGATCGCACGCACCGCAACCCGAACCTGCTCATCTGGGGCCGGCAGCCCTGGCTGATCGACCACGGCGCGGCGCTGTACGCGCACCACGATTGGTCGTCGGTGGACGACGCGCGCACCGCGGCGTCATTTCCACTCATCAAGTCGCACGTGCTGCTCGGCGTCGCCGGCGATCTGGCGGCGGCGGACGCGCACGGTGCCGACCGCCTGGCCGGCGATGCGCTACGGGAGATCGTCGAGGCGGTGCCCGGCGAGCTGCTGATGGACGAGGCGGCGGGGAGCGGCGACTTCGCGTCGGCCGCGGAAGGGCGCGCGCGCTACGTGCGCTACCTCGAGACGCGGCTCGCCGGCCCGCGGCCATTTCTCGACACGGCGATCGCCGCGCAGGAGCAGCTCCGGCGCGAGCCGCCCCGTCAGATGCAGGCACGCCGATGAGGCTCGGCACTCCGCACGTCCGCGCGCCGATGGACTCGTCGCGCACCGAGTACGACTTCGCGGTGCTGCGCGTCGTGCCGCACGTCCACCTCGGCGCCTTCGTGAACGTCGGCGTCGTCGTGCACGCCCGGCGCGAGGGGTTTCTCGCCCTCAAGGCCATCACCGATCCGGTGCGGCTCGCCGAGCGCTGTCCCGGGATGGATGCCGAGCTGCTGGGGCGGTATCTCGAGTCGTGCGTCGCTATCTGCGCCGGCGACGCGTCGGCCGGTCCGGTGGCGCTCGCGCCCACGTCGGAGCGGTTCCACTGGATCACCGCCCCGCGCAGCGACGTTCTGCAGAGCTCGCCCGCGCACGAGGGGGTGGGGGCGGATCCGGGGGAGATACTCGAGCGATTGTACGGGCAATACGTGGGGATCTGACTGCACACTGCGTGAGAAGTGAGAAGTTCGAGGTTCGAGGTCATGCCTCGGGAAGCCCCGGCGTCCCGTCGTCTGGCCTCTCACTGCTCACCTCGAACCTCTCACGCCCTTTCAATTAGGTCACTAGCTTGATTGGTAACTCGATAATCGGAGTTCGCGGATCATGAACGAAGCTCAGATGAAGGCACTTCTCCGGAAGACGCAGGCCGCGGCGGCGAACAAGCCGAAGAAGAACCGCAACTACGATTCCACGCTGGACGCCGTGCGTCCACCGCAGACGGAAGCGGAATCGGCAGCGGATTCGGACGCGGCGGATCTGTTCCAGCAGATGAAGAAGCGCGAGTTCTAGGAAGTCGCGCGTGTCGTCGAGCTGGCGGGCCTTGCCGAGCGTCGAGCTGCGCGCCGGCGACGGCGCCTGTGCGCGGGTATTCCATCACGGCGCGCACGTCACGTCGTGGCGGCCCGCCCCCGGCACCGAGGAGCAGCTCTACCTGAGCGAGCGCTCCTCGTTCGCGGCCGGCGCCGCGATCCGCGGTGGGGTGCCGGTGATCTTTCCGCAGTTCGCCGCCGAAGGGCCCCTGCCGCGTCACGGGTTCGCCCGCGCCGCCGAATGGCGGCTCGGCATGGTCGAGCATACCGCCAACGGGGACGCGGTCGCCGAGTTGCTGCTCGCGGATACCGCCGCCACGCGCGCCGTGTGGCCAGTCGCCTTCCTCGCGACGCTCACCGTGCGCGTCGGCGGCGACCGGCTGGCCCTCTCGCTCTCGGTGGAGAACCGCGATGACGCGCAGCTCTCGTTTACCGCGGCGCTGCACACGTATCTCCGCGTGCGCGACGTGACGCAGGTCGTCGTCGAGGGGCTGGCTGGAGTATCGTACCGCGAGTCATCGGCGCCCGGCGTCCTGCGCGTCGACGACGCGCCGGCGCTGCGCATTGCCGGCGAGGTGGACCGAGTCTACGTCGGCACCACGCAGCCGGTTCGCGTGCACGACGGCGGTCGCACGCTGCGCGTGAAGGCCGTGGGCTTTCGCGATACTGTCCTCTGGAATCCCGGCGCCGCGAAGGCCGCGGCGCTCGCCGATCTCGACCCGGGGGGCGAGCGCGAGATGCTGTGCGTCGAATCGGGGGTGATCCAGCGTCCCGAGGTGGTGCCGCCGGGCTCCCGCTGGGCGGGGACGCAGACGCTGGTCGCCGGGACAACCGACATGGAGGGCTGACGATGAGCGCTGGCGAAGGACTCCCCCCCGCCGACGGGCTCGCGGCGCAGTTGAAGGAGCTCGAGGCGTTCGTCGCGAAGGCCGATGCGGCGGGCGACGAGATGCCACCCGAAGCGCGCGAGATGGTGGAGCGGCTGCGCGAGATCGTCAGCGCGCTCGACGGCCTCACCTCCAGCCTCGGCACGCACGACGCGCCGCCCGCGGAGCCGTGACACCCTTCGCGGTGCGCGAGGCGTCGGGCGAGAGCGACGTGGAAGGGGCGCGCCGCCTGATCCTCGCGCACGCCGACGCGCGCGCGACGACGCCCGGGGTCGAGCACATGCACACCGACGCCGCCCGTCTGCCGGGGCCATATGCGCCGCCGCGCGGAGGACTCTGGGTGGCACGCGCCGGCGACGGCACGGTGGGATGCGTCGCGCTGCGCGATCTCGGAGACGACGCCGCCGAGGTGAAGCGGATGTTCGTCGACGCCGGCTGGCGCGGGCGCGGAGTGGGACGCGCCCTGCTCACCGCGCTCGTCGAGGGCGCCCGGGCGCGCGGCTATCGCACGCTGAGACTCGGCACGCTGGACGACATGCATGCCGCGCAGAAGCTCTACCGCTCGCTCGGCTTCCGGCCGATCGGCCGGTATCGCCCGGACGAGCTGATGGACACGCGCTTCTTCGAGCTGGAGCTGGAGAGAGAGCAGGAGCCGGCCGAGCGAAAGTAGGGTTGTCCTCGCGACGCGGTGCGTCGGATCGCACGCGAATCCGCTTAGCCTGGCACGTCGTGAGGGAGCCAATCATTATTCTGCGCGGCTTCGCTGGGAGTCGCCTTCTCCCCGGAGCCGTCCGATGCCTCGTGTCGCAATCCTCGCCGCGCTCTCCATTCTCGTCGCGGCACCGCTCGCGGCCCAGGCGCCGAATGGCGACCCGCGCGTCGTGCAGCCCGAGCGGCCCACTGTCGCCACCCACGCGCATACCGTCGCGCCGGGCTACATGGAGCTCGAGAGCGGTGTCCAGGGGAGCCGGATCTCCCCCGGACAGCGCGCCTGGTCGGCGCCCATCGTCGACAAGATCGGCCTGGCGTCGCATCTGCAGCTCAACGTCAGCTCACAGGGATTCTTCGCGGCGCCGGGACAGCAATCGGGACTCGGCGATCTGGCGCTCGGCCTCAAGTGGCGTCTGCTCGACGATGCACCGCTGCTCGGCGACTTCGCCGTGCTTCCCGCCGTGAAGCTCGCGACCGGCTCGGTGGCTCGCGGCACCGGAACCGGCACCACCGACGTGGGACTGACGCTGATCTCCAGCCACGAGCTCGGGCCCGTCGCGATGGATCTCAATGCCATCTACACCCGCATCGGCGCGAGCGATCTCGCGCCCGCGTCCAGGTCGGCGCTGTGGACGGCGTCCTTCGGCTTCCCCCTCGCCGGCCGGTTCAGCGCCGTGGCCGAGCTGTTCGGCATGCCGACGATCGACGGTTCGGGCACTCCCTCGACCGCCGCGCTGCTCGCCGGCCCGACCTTCGCGTTCAGCCGAGCGCTCGGCCTCGACGCGGGAATCATCGTTCCGTTCCGCGGCGACATGCCGAACGCCGTCTACGCCGGTCTCACCTGGAACATGGGCCAGCTTCCCTTCCTCGCGAAGGCGCTGCCGACGAAGACGCGCTAGGCGCGCACGAGGCCGAGCTTCGCCGCTACGGCGTCCATCCCCTGCTCGCCCAGCGTCAGCAGGGTGAGCCACGCATCGCGCGCGACGAGGATCGGCGTCTCGTCGAGCGCGGCACCCTCGCGCGCGATCAGCTGCGCCGCGGGCGACGACTTCGCCGCGTCGATGAGCGCGCGCAGCAGCGCCTCGTCGGCGCTCGCCGCGACGCGCGGCAGCACCAGCGACCAGCGCGACGGGGTGTTCGCGAGCTGCGCCATGCCGGCGCGGATCGCGCCGATGCGCGTGGCGCGCGGCGCGACGTGCACGGTGCGTCCCACCGCGGGTGCCGAGAAGCCGCGCGGCACGACGGCCACGAGGGGGCCGGCGCCCGCGGCCTTCGCCGCGGCGGCGACCTCGTCGAGCGTCGGGGCGCCCTGCGCAGCGCCCGAGGGCGGGAGCAGCACGGCCGCCGTGAAGAAGTCCTTCGTCGCCATCGGTCAGCCTCTCGAGAGCTCGCGGATCGCGTCGCGCAGGAGCGCGGCGGCAAGGTCCACCTTGTAGCCATTGTCGCGCAGCGGCTGCGCGTCGTACAGCGCGCGGTCGGCGAGCGATTCGATCGAGTCCTCGTCGAGCCCTCCCGTCATCGTCTCCTCCTCGATGGAGCTGCGCACGCGCCAGGGCCTGGGCGAGACGCCGCCGAGCACCAGCCGCACCTCGCCGTCGGGGTGGCGCACGGCCGCGAGGCTGACCGCGCTGAACTGCATCGGCGCGTCGGCGGCGACGCGGGCGAAGCGCTGGCGTCCCCCCGCCGAATCCGCCGGCAGCCGCACGGCGACGAGAAGCTCATCGGCCGCGAGGACGTTCTCGTGGTCGAGACGCTCGGTGGGGAGCACGAAGAAGCCGGCGGCGCTCATGTCGCGCGTGCCCGTCGGGCCGGCGATCTCGAAGACCGCGTCGAGCGCCACGAGCGACGCCGCCACGTCTGACGGGTGCACGATCCAGCACGGACCACCCTCCACGATGGCGAGGTGGCGGTTGTCTCCCTCGACCGCGGGACAGGAGTCGCCCCCCGTCTTGAAGCAGGGGACATTGCCGCGGAAATAGCTGCACCGCGGGCGCTGGCAGAGGGTGCCGCCGAGCGTGCCGGCGCCCGCGTCGCCCGGACCGGCCGCCTCGCAGGCCTCGGCCAGCACGCCGAACCGCTCGCGCACGACCGGATGGGCCGACAGCTCGGTGAGGGTGACCGAGGCGCCGATGCGCAGCGCACCGTGCGCGTCGTCACGCACGCCCGCCATCTCCGCGATCTCACCGGTCTCCACCGCCGCCGCCGGATGCGCGAGTCCTTCGGCGATCGTCTCGAGCAGATCCATCCCCGCGCCCATCGGCACGGCGCCCTGGCGGAGCAGGTCGAGCGCATCGGCGAGAGACGGGACGCGGTGGCGGGCGAGCTGGGACATGCTGGAGGGTAGCGGGGAGGGAGCGGCGCTGTCCATCTGACGGCCCGCTAACCACGCACGAACGAGCGTCGCGAGACACTGTCATCCCGCAGGAGCGAGCGTCGCGAGCGAGTGTCGAGCTCCGCTCTCTCGTCGTGATGGCCGGCTCCGCGAAACGCGGACGAGATCCCGACACTCGCTGGCGCTCGTGCGGGATGACAGCAGTCTCCCAAGACCAGAAGGGCACACCGCCGTTCGGTGTGCCCTTCGCATCGTGAGCCGAGGAAAGCGAGCGGCTAGTGCTCGGAGGCCGTCCCGGCGGCGCGGAACTTCACGTCGGTCGGCTCGCGGAACGTCGTCTTGTGGATGTAGAACGCCGTCGAGGCCAAGGCGATGGCGAGCACGACGATGAAGGCAGCGACCCCCCATCCACCCTTCTTGAAGGGGATATGGCGGTCGACGTGCGGGGCGGCGGCTGGATCGTGCATCGAGGCTCTCCGTAAGGGCAGGACTGAACGGCGAAAGCTATCCAGGCATCCTCCGGCGCAACAGCGGCGCCGGAGGTTCGGATTCTGCGGCAAGGAGGCCGGCGACCAACGCGACCCGACTCCCTGGAGGCTCACCGTGCCGGCAACCGCCCATCCCACTCCCCCTCCCTCCACCCGCACCAGGCTGCGCGCCGCTCCCGACGAGATCCCGCAACGCCCCTTCGGCAGCACCGGCGCGACGGTCTCCATCGTCGGGATGGGAGGCTACCACCTCGGCATCGCCGGCACCGAGCGCGAGGCGGTCTCCCTCGTCCACCAGGCGATCGACGCCGGCATCACCTTCATGGACAACGCCTGGGAGTACCACGAGGGGAAGAGCGAAGTGCGCATGGGAAAAGCGTTGGCCAAAGGATGGCGCGAACGTGTCTTCCTGATGACGAAAGTCTGCACCCATGGCCGCGATGCCAAGACGGCGATGCGCATGCTGGAAGATTCCCTCCGGCGCCTGAAGACCGACCATCTCGACCTCTGGCAGGTGCACGAGGTGGCCTACGCGGGGGATCCGGAACGGCATTTCATGAAGGGCGGGGTGATCGAGGCGCTCGACAGGGCCAAGGCGAAGGGGCTCGTCCGCTTCGTCGGCTTCACCGGGCACAAGGACCCGTCGCTCCACCTGCAGATGCTCTCCTACGGCTACCCGTTCGATGCCTGCCAGATGCCCCTCAACTGCTTCGACGGCACCTTCCGGAGCTTCGAGCGGCAGGTCCTCCCGGAGCTGGCCCGGCAGGGGATTGCTGCCATCGGGATGAAGAGCCTCGGCGGCGAGGGGGATGCCGTGAAGAAGCGCGCGGTGAAGGCGGTCGATGCCCTCCGCTACGCGATGAGCCTCCCCATCGTCACGACGGTCACCGGGATCGACTCGGCACGGGTGCTCCGCCAGAACGTCGGCGTGGCGCGCGGCTTCCGTCCGATGGGCGCGCTCGAGATGGAGCGGCTGCGCGCGCGCTGCGCTCCCCATGCCATGGACGGGCGCTTCGAGCTGTACAAGACGACCGCGAAGCACGAGGCAGACATCGGGCGCAGGCAGCGCGGCTTCCCGCTCCAGGGGGAGCTGGGCGGATAGGCCGACGGGGGGCTGGGGTCTGGAGTTCGGGGCTCGGGGCTCGGGGTGGGACACCTCGGGGGGCACCCTTCACTCCGTAGCAGGGTGGGGCGTTTCGCGACGGCGTCCCCCGCCAGGACGGCAGCCGCCGATCCTCAGCTTCGAGGCGTGTCGATGGAGGCCCGTCCGATCCGATCGAGGTGAGATGTCACGCCAGAGCCGCATGGACTCCCCGTTTCTCATCAAGCGCAGCGCGATGCCGCCGTCGCCCCGCGCCGCGCTCAAGCAGCTCCAGCCGCGTGCCGAGCAGACGCAGAACGAGCTGGTGCGCAATCTCCGCGCGCTGGCCCGGGCGCTGGAGAACGAGGCGAAGGAGATCGAGAAGGGGGCGATGCGCCCGTCGCACAACATGATCGCCCCGTACGCCGCCGCGCTCGACCGGATGCGCGCCGAGGCGAACCTGCTGCGCGAGTGGACGCAGACGCTGCGCGGGGAGATCGTCGGGCCCATCACCCCGTACATGGGGAACGCGGTCATCCCAAGCGTCCCGGTGGCCGTCGAGACCCCGCCGCCTCCGCCTCCCCCCGCCATCCCTGCGCCGCCGCCCGCGGACACTCGTGCCGCGCACGAGGTGGAGGCCGAGGCGACCACGGCCGGACCGTCGATCGCCGAGCTGATGGAGCAGGTGGCGGCGGGACATCACAGCTGACCACCACCCGCTGACGGCAGGGACGCCGTCGCCCGACGGCGGCCAGCGGGAGCGGTAGAACGATGGACTGCGGGGCACGCCGAATCCGGATCGGTGTGCCCTTCGTAGTTGTGCCCCATGACCGGGGATCGCAGCATCCAGCAGTCGATCGCCGTATTCAGTGCATCCTTTCCCGTCTCCGGGCTGTCTCACGGATTAGCCCCCTCACACGTGGATTCCCCCCTCATCACCCAGCTCACCGGCGCACTCGGACCGGGCTACTCCGTCGAGCGCGAGCTCGAGGGAGGGGGGATGTCGCGCGTCTTCGTCGCCTTCGACGAGGCGCTGCAGCGGCGCGTCGCGGTGAAGGTGCTGCCGGAGCATCTCGCCGCCGCGGTCTCGGTGGACCGGTTCAATCGCGAGATCCTCCTCTCCGCCGGCCTGCAGCACCCGCACATCGTCGGCGTGCTCAGCGCCGGCCAGGCGAACGGGCAGCCCTTCTTCGTCATGCCGTATGTGGAGGGGGAATCGCTCGGCGGGCGGCTGGCGCGCGAGGGGCGGCTCTCCGCGCGCGACACCGTCTCGATCCTGAAGGACGTCTGCCGCGCGCTCGCCTACGCGCACGAGCGCGGCGTGGTGCATCGCGACATCAAGCCGCACAACATCCTCCTCGCCGCCGGCGCGGCGACGGTCACCGACTTCGGCGTCGCCAAGGCGCTGAGCTCGGCCCGCCGCTCGGGCGACAGGAGCGGCACCCTCACCGGCACGGGGATGTCGCTCGGCACCCCGCTCTACATGGCGCCCGAGCAGGCCGCGGCCGATCCCGACGTGGACCACCGCGCCGACATCTACGCCCTCGGCATCACCGCCTACGAGATGCTCACGGGCAGGGCACCGTTCGCCGGCCTCGCGCCGCGCGCGATGCTCGCCGCGCGGATGACGGAGGATCCTCCGGGGGTGGAGACGAAGCGCGCCGACGTTCCCGCCGCGCTCGCGTCGCTCGTGATGCGCTGCCTGGCGCGCGAGCCGGACGACCGCCCGCAGAGCGCTGCCGAGCTGCTCGCCGCGCTCGACGATCCCGCGGTGGTGAGCGGCGCCTTCGCCGTACCGCGCCGCCGCACTCCCGCCATGGTCGCGCTGCGCGGCTGGCGCGGCGCCGTGGCGGCGGCGGGGGTGATCGCCGTGCTCGCCGCCGCGATCTCACTCGGCCGCGCCCGCGCGGCGGCGGGGCCGGTGACGCAGGCCGCCGCGACCGCCCCCACCCCCACCCCCGCCCCTTCGCCGGCGTCGGTTGTCGTCCTTCCGCTCGTGAACATCGGCACCGATTCGGCGAACGCCTATCTCGCCGAGGGGATCACCAACGAGCTCGCCGCGGCGCTGGGGCGGGTGAAGGGGCTGCGCGTGGTGTCGCCGACGCGGGCCGCGGCGATGCTCGCGTCGGGGAAGCCGATCACCGACATCGGCAGGGAGCTCAACGTCGCGCTGCAGCTCGAGGGCACCGTGCAGCGCGAGGGGAACCGGCTGCGCGTGACGGCGCGCCTCGTCGACGTGCGCGACGGGGTGATGCGCTGGTCGGACATGTACGAGCGCGACGCGACCGACCTGATGACCGTGCAGGACGAGCTCACCCGCGCCATCACCCTCGCGGTGCGGAGCGAGATGCGGGGCGAGGGCGCGGTGCTCCCGGCAACCGGCGCGAGCGCGCCAGTCTAGAGCTCTTCGGCGGTGGCCGAGGCGGGAAGCGCGAACGCGTGAGCGAGGGCGGTCGGGCTCACTGTGACCGGCTCTGGCGCGCCTGCGCACCGTGGCGCGCCTGCGCACCGTGGCGCGCCTGCGCACCCGAGCCATCGGGTTCTTTGCGCCTGATAGGGCGCGGGCCCCCGTTCCGTCGGGCCACGCGCTTACACGCGGCGAGCCCCGCGGCTGCGCCGCGGGTCTCTTGCTACGCGCGAAGCCCTCCTCCAGAGGGCCCGCGCCCTGGTCCGGTTCCGGTGGCGCACTCAGGGCGTGGACTGCGGCTCGCCGTTCACCGTTCACCGTTCACCGTTCACCGTTCACCGTTCACCGTTCACCGTTCACCGTTCACCGTTCACCGTCGACGCCGTTCAGACCGCGCCTCAGCCCGTGCCGAGAGGGCGCGCGGTCTGGCAAGGCGCGCGTCGCCGGGAGCCGGGTTCACGGTCTGGTAGAGGGTAGGGGAGGCGGCGCATCGAAGCCGGGTCTCGAAGGTGGCGCATCGAAGCCGGGTCTCGAAGGCGGCGCGCCGACAAATCGTCCCACCCCTCAAGCGCGGCCGTCCCGCGGCGAGACTAGAACATGTCGACTCCCTCCCGCTCGCGGGGGGCCGAGCACGTTCACGTCCCGCCCCTGTCCCATGCGCACTGCTCTCATCGCCATCCTCGGCACCCCCGCCGCCTGCTGGGCAGCACTGGGCTGTGCCACGCTGCTCGGCGTGCATGGACCGGATGCCGTCGCGGTGGCGGTAGGCTGGGGTGCGCTGTGGCTGAGCGTCGTGCATCTCGGGTATGCGCCGGCATTCCTGGCGCGTCGGCGTCGGGCGATGCGCGGCCGTGGCGCGCGCAGCACGCGCGGCGTCTGGAGCGCGGCGGTGCTCGGCTCCCTGCTGCTCCCCCTGCCCGTCTATCTCCTCGCCGACGTCTTCCAGCGGCTGCACTTGGCCCCGGCGACGCTCACCCTGCCGATGCTGCTCATGCTCGCCATCCCTGCGCCCGCGGCGCTCTGGTGGATGACGCTCTGGCCGGCGACAGAGCGAGAGGAGGAGATCCTCAAGCCGATCGGCTGGCGCAACTACGCGCTGACGCCGATGCATGGCGTCTCCACGCAGGGGCTCTCGCGCCACACCCCGCCTCTCGGGGGACCGACGCTGTTCTAGCGCCGGCGGCCGCCTGGCGCTGATACTTGGGGGCGGGCGCGAGACACGCGCTCGCCCCCATTCGTATCGGGAGGTGCAGGGATGAGAGCCATTCGCGTCCACGAGCTGGGCGCCCCCGAGGTGATGCGGCTGGAGACGGCCGACGATCCCGTGCCCGGGCCGGGCGAGGCGCTCGTGCGGCTCGAAGCGACCGGCGTGAACTTCATCGAAGTCTATTTCCGGAAGGGACTCTACAAGACTCCGCTCCCCTTCACGCCCGGGAGCGAAGGAGCAGGGGTCGTCGTGTCGGTGGGCGACGGAGTCACCGGGGTGCGCGCCGGCGACCGCGTGGCCTCGACGAACCTGCGCGGGTCGTACGCCGAGCTCGCGCTCGCCCCCGCCGACCGGCTCGTGGTACTGCCCGAGGGGGTGAGCACTCGGCAGGGGGCGGCGGTGATGCTGCAGGGGATGACCGCGCACTATCTCGTCAACTCGGTGCACCGCCTGCTGTCGGGGGAGCGCTGCCTGATCCACGCCGCGGCGGGCGGGGTCGGGCTGCTGCTCTGCCAGATGGCGAGGCAGCGCGGCGCCTTCGTCATCGGCACGACGTCCACCGAGGAGAAGGCGGCGCTCGCCCGCGAGGCGGGGGCCGACGAGGTGATCCTCTACACGCGGCAGAGCTTCGCCGACGAGGTGAAGCGCATCACGAGCGGCGATGGGGTGCACGTCGTGTACGACTCGGTGGGCGCGACGACCTTCATGCACAGCCTGGACTGCCTGAGGCCGCGCGGGATGATGGCGCTGTTCGGGCAGTCGTCCGGTCCGGTCGCGCCGTTCGATCCGTCGATCCTCAACCAGAAAGGGTCGCTCTTTCTCACGCGCCCCACGCTGGCGCACTACGTCGCCACGCCGGACGAGCTGCGCTGGCGCGCCGGCGAGGTGCTCGGCGATGTGGCGACTGGGGCGCTGCGCGTGCGCATCGACCGTGATGTGCCGATCGCTCAGGCCGCGGAGGCGCATCGCGCCCTCGAGGGCCGGCGCACGACGGGCAAGGTGCTGCTCGTGCCGTGACCCGGTATCGCGGTATCTGGTATCTGGTATCACGGCATCACGGTACCTGGGGTCGGTGCGCCGCCTCCGAGACCGCGCATTCCCGACGACGGAGGGACTCCTCGCGCGGCTGCGCCGCGCTGGAGACTCCGTCTCTGGGAACGCGCGATCTCTCCGGCCCAACCTCTGCCAGACCGTGACTCCGGCTACCAGATACCAGACGGTGATTCCAGCTCGCGGCGGGCAGTGCCGCCTTGCCTGACCGCGCGCGATCTGGAGACGGACGGAAGCGCGGCCCCTCACGCCGTCGGTGCGCCACTGGAAGCGGACCAGGGCGCGGGCCCGTGTGGAGGAGGGCTCGCAGCGTGTAAGCGCGTGGCCCGACGGAACGGGGGCCCGCGCCCTATCAGGCGCAAAGCACCCGAGGGCTCGCCTCCTGACCCCGGCGAGAGAAACCAGAAACGCTCCCGCCCGCCAGTTACCCCCAACGCGCCCGCGCGTCACACGTTCGATGCGTCACGTACTCTCGGCACTGATCCTCGCCCTCGCCGCGACCGGCTGCGCGCGCCACGCCTACAGCGTCGCCGCGCCGTCGCCAGCACCCGCGCACACGGCGTCGCGCGTGACCCTCGCTGGCGCGGCGCTCGGCAGGTCCGCCGTCTCGAGCAGCGAGGCAGTCAACTACATCCTCTCGCGCGGCATGGAGATTCCCGTCGCCGGCAAGACGCTCGAGCAGCTGCAGGACACCTTCGACGAAGGGCGCGACGGCGGGCGCGTGCACCGCGCCCTCGACATCCTCGCGCCGCGCGGCACCCCAGTGATCGCCGCCGACAGCGGGCGGCTCCTGCGCATCAGCTTCAACGCCCTCGGCGGGAACAGCATCTACGCCACCGACCCGCTCGGGCGCGTCGTGTATTACTATGCGCACCTGGACGCCTACCAGCCCGGGCTCGTGCAGGGGGCCCCTGTGGCCCGCGGCGATACCCTCGGCTTCGTCGGCACGACAGGCAACGCGCCGAAGGACACGCCGCACCTGCACTTCCAGGTGATGCGCATGCCCCCCGACGGCAAGTACTGGGACGGCGACCCGATCAACCCGTACCCGCTCTTCCTCCTCACGCTCAGCGCCGCTCGGCAATGACGATCACCTCGAAGGAACGCGCCGAGCTGCGCGCCGAAGCGCACCACCTGACGCCGCTCGTGCACGTCGGGCACCAGGGGCTCACCGATCCGCTCTTCCAGGCGCTCGACGACGCGCTCCGCACGCACGAGCTGGTCAAGATCGCGCTGGCGAAGACCACCGACGTCTCCGCGAAGGACGCCTCCCACGCGATCGCCGGGAAGCTCGGCGCCGACGTGGTGCAGACGATCGGGCGGACCTGCACGCTGTACCGGCACAATCCGGATCTGAAGCGGAAGAAGGGCGACCTGCCCCCGTGGCGGGCATAGCGCAGGGCGCATTCCGCCGGCGCGTTCCGTTCGCTTCCCCAGCCGGCCGCTTCCCCGTTATCTTCCGGGTCTCACCACGCGGACCCTCCTGAGGCGCACATGCCCTACGTCATCACCGAAGCCTGCATCAACACCAAGGACAAGGCATGCGTCGACGTATGCCCTGTCGACTGCATCTACGAGGGGCCCGACCAGCTCTTCATCCATCCGGACGAGTGCATCGACTGCGGCGCATGCGAGCCGGAGTGCCCGGTCACGGCGATCTTCCCCGAGGAGGACGTCCCCGCCCAGATGAAGCAGTACATCCAGCTCAACCGCGACGTCTTCAAGAGCGACAACCCGCCCGGCCGTCCGACCCGCTGACGCGGGGCGCTCGACCGTCACCGAAGGAGCCCGATGCTCCGCGCGCTGACGTTCGACTACTGGGACACACTCTACGAGGGCGGCGCGTTCCCCGAGCGCGTCGCCCTTCGCCGTACCGCGGTCGGCGCGCTGCTCGGCGCCTACGGCCGCTCGCTCCCCGAGGCGCAGCTCCGCGCGCTGTACGAGGAGTCGGGGACCGAAGCCGAGCGGTGGTGGCGCGAGGAGCACCGCGGCTACACGACGCGCGACCGGCTGTGCTGGATCCTCGAGAAGGCCGACGTCGCCCCGCGCCCCGGCTGCGAGAACATGACAGTCGCCGCCGACGCCGTGGACAACGCGCTGCTGATGCTCCCTCCCGCGATGCTCGCCGGCGCCTGGCCCGCGCTCCGCGAGCTGCATCGCCGCTTCACCCTCGCCGTGATCAGCGACACCGGCTTCGCCAGCGGCCGCGCGCAGGACCGCCTGCTGGAGAAGGACGGCGCGCGCTCCCTCTTCGCCGCGACGATCTACTCGATGGACGTGGGCCACGCGAAGCCGCGCCCCGAGATCTTCGCCGCCGCGGTCGAGCGGCTGCAGCTCGAGCCGCACGAGATCCTGCACATCGGCGACAACGAGCACACCGACGTGAAGGGCGCGCTCGCGGCGGGGTTCCGGGCGATCAGGCTGGACGTCGTGCGCAGCGGCGGGCCGAGCGCCGCGGAGTTCGTGGCGAGGTCGTACGAGGAGCTCGAGGGGTATCTGGCATCGACAGCGTGAGAACGAATTCGGCGAATTGCTCGGTGATCTCAACCCGTCGATGCAACAGTAGCAGCAAGCACCTCGGCCGGCGTCTGATCCCCGAGCGTCAGGCGTGGACGGGTGTTCAGGCGGAGCGCGACGGCGTCGAGTTGCCGCTGGGTGACGGTACTGAGGTCGGTG
>JBBQJC010000038.1:0-33554 GCA_038325515.1 Gemmatimonadales bacterium
TTGACGATCTCGTCCCGCACCGCGTCGAGCTTGTCTGACGTGCGCGCGACGGCGACGACCTCGTACCCGTCGCGCGCGAGGCGCAGGCTGATGGCGCGGCCGATGCCGCGCGACGCGCCGGTGACCACGGCGACGCGCGTGCTCATCGCGCCACCCGCGCGATCGCGCCGTGGATCATCCGCGTCCCGAACTCGAGACTCGCCAGCGGGATGCGCTCGTCGTTGCCGTGCATGCGGTCCTCGTCGTTCTGGTTCATGGGAAAGGGAAGCACGCCGAACGCCTGGATCCCCCAGGAGCGCAGCCGTGCGCTGTCGGTCGCCCCGGTGCTCAGGTACGGGACCACGGCGAGCGACGGATCCAGCGCGCGCGCACTCTCGCGGATGGCGGCGAACAGCGGCGAGTGGAAGTCGCTCGCCGGCGCGTCCTCGCCGCGCGCGGTCACCGCGACGTCCACCATCGGATCGCGGATCACACGCTGCAGCCGAGCCGCCACGCCGTCGATCGACTGTCCGGGCAAGGTGCGCACGTTGAGCTCTGCGGTGGCCTCGGTGGGGATGACGTTGCCGAGGGTCCCGCCCCGCACGATGGTGGCCGAGATCCCGTTGCGGAGCAGCGCGTCGAGCACGGGGATGCGCTCCAGCGCGCGCGCGCCGCGCTGCACGCGGCGCGCCACGCCGGAGGCGACGTCGAGCATCGCGCGCCGCTGCGCGCGGTCGGGCCACACCGGCGCCAGCTCGGCGAAGAAGGTGCGCGTCGTCGGCAGCAGCGTCACCGGCTCGCGGTACGCCGAGATCAGCGCCAGCGCCCTGCCGAGCCGCAGGATCGCGTTGCCGGCGAGCGGGACGGACGCGTGACCGCCGGGACCGTGCGCGGTGAGCGTGACAGTGTGCGGCACCTTCTCGGTATTCTGCACCGCGACGTACAACGTCTTCCCCCCGACGATGCGCGTGCGGCCTCCCTCGTTGAGCGCGAGCTCGGCGCGGATCAGCTCGGGGTGGTTGTCGATCAGCCACCCCATCCCCCACGTGCCGCTCTGCTCCTCGTCGGAGTTGGCGACGAAGATCACGTCGCGCGAGAGCGTCGCGCCGGCGTCCACGACGGTGCGCTTGAGCAGCAGCATCGTCTCGAGGTTCGCCGCGAGCATCCCCTTGTCGTCGATCGCGCCGCGGCCGTAGAGGTAGCCGTCTCTGATCACCGCGCCGAAGGGATCGACCGACCAGTGCTCGGCCTCGACGCCGACGGTGTCCATGTGCGCCATGATCAGCACCGGCCGCTGGCTCCCGTCGCCGCGAATGCGGGCGACGACGGCGCCGCGGCCCGGCGTGGGCTCGAACAGCTGCGTCTCGATCCCCTCGGCCTCGAGCGTCGTGGCGAGGAAACGCGCGACGGCGAGCTCGTTACCGGGCGGGTTGACGCTGTCCAGGCGCAGTAGCGCCTGAAGGTTGGCGAGGGTCTCGGCATGCGCCGTGGGCCAGTCGGGGGCGGGGAATTCCGCGCGCATCTAGGGAAGCCCGAGGGAATAGAGATCGCCACTACCTTCCACCACGATCTCCTCGCCATCCGTGGAGCTGACGAGAATGGGATAGTATTCCGCCCGCCCCAGCACCCAGAATCCGTCCTTCGTCCAGGTGAGCCGGTTCTGCCAGTGGCGAAGACTCGTCTTTCCCACGCGCTTGTGTTCGGTCCCGTCGACCTTCGCGATCGTCACGTAGCCGTTGCCGCTGAAAATGAGCTCATTGCCGATGTCGAGGAAGGCCACTCGGCTCCCGTCGGGCGAGAACACCGCCATCGATCCCTTGATCCCACGCGCGACGGACGTCCGCGTCCTCGTCGCCGGGTCGAGCACGATCACGTCGAAGCTCTTGGCGTCGGAATACACGACCCGGTTGCCATCTGACGCGACCGACGGCCCATTGAACGCGAGGTTCGGCTGATCGAGGTCCGTGAGCTTCGTGAGCCCGGTCCGATCGACGTTGATCCGCCAGATCGCCCAAGCGGAGCTGGCCCGCTCCCTCCCCGTGAAGAAGATGGCGCGACCGTCGCGGCTGAAGCCGGGATAGGCCGCGGTGAACATCGTCGACTGGTCGACGAGCGTCTGACGGGCTCCGTGTCGGTCCACCAGGCCAATGCCCGAGCTCGAGTCAGGAAACGAATCGTTGAAGGAGTCGAAGGCGATGAGGTCGCCCGAAGGGGACACGCTGGGATCGTGCAGGACGACGTCGAAGAGGACGCGATTGTTGCCCGAAAGCTCCACCGTCCCCGTGCCACCGGCACAGCTGCTCGGCGGCGCGGAGCAACGGCGTGAGTCGTAGATTGGCCTGACGACCATCACCGCTCGAGCGGTGAGGTCGGGACGCGGCGCGGGTGCGGATGGCAAGGGAGCGGACGGCGCGACCGGCTGTTCGCCACACGCCACGAGCAGCAGCGCGAGAGCGTATCGGCTCACTGCTCCCAGGCATCGAGAATTCCCTTCTGGCCGGTGTTGCGAACGAGCCGCACGAGAGGAGCACGCCATACCTACCCCAGCATCCGCTCGATGCTGCGCACCAGCGGCGCGAAGCTCAACGCCTTTCCCGACACCCGCATCGCCTGCTCCTGCGCGAGCTCCCGCTGCCCTTCCCCGAACAGCGCCTGCGTCACCCACGGCCCGCAGCGCGGATTGCGCCACCAGTCGGCGTCGTACCGCTCCACCAGCGTCTCGGTGAGCAGCGCCTGGAGCTGCCACGCGCGCAGGTACCGCGCCGAGTAGAAGCGCGTGTCCACGTCGACGAAGGCGTCGGCGCGGTCGTACTGGAAGCTCGTCGCGCTCGTCAGCAGCTCCACGTACAGGTCGGGGAGCGCGTCCCACCCCACCTCGCCGCCGTAGAGCTGCATCTCGTAGATCAGCTTCGCACAGTACCGCCGCAGGAAGTGCAGCTCCTCGAAGCCCGCGCTCCGCAGGAAGGCGGGGCTCGACTGCTTGTCGAGTCCCGTGTAGCGGTGCAGCCACCCGGCATCCTGCATCAGGTGGTCGAACAGCATCGCGTACCCTTCCGTCACCGAGTTGTCCCCCAGCCAGCGGAACTCCATCGGAAGGTCGGGCCGCATGTACGCGAAGTGCAGCGCATGCCCGAGCTCGTGCAAAAAGGTGTTCCAGTCGGTCTGGCCGCCGTGCGGACGGAGGACGAGATACACCTCGCCCGGCACCTGCACCGGCGCGCAGAAGGCGCGCGAGCGCTTCCCCTCCCGGTCCCCCACGTCGAACAGGATGCGGCCATTCGCCTCGGGATCGATTCCCATCGCCCGCACCTGCTTGCGAATGGACGGGTCCATCTCCGAGGCGGGGAAGTACCGGTCGTACTCGCGCGCGCGGAAGAGGGCGAGCGCGTCGGCGCGCGACGCCTCGCGGATGCTCATCCCCAGCACGCGCTTCGTGAACTCCGGCGCCACCTCGTCCCAGATCGCCTGCGTGTCGCGCAGGAACTGCGCGCACTCGTCGCGCAGCCCGCCGAGCGACACCCCGCTCAGCAGCTCCCAGGTGGCGTTGTAGCTGGGCGCCAGCTCCAGCGACTCGGTGATCTCCCGCTCGCGCTGGAACCGCTCGCGCCGCAGCGGCGCCAGCCCCGTCCCCACCACCTTCGCCCGCGCGGCCTCGATCATCGCCCGCTCGGCGGGCTCCGTGCTGTTCCCGAGCTCGATCGCCGTGCGCTGGTACGGGATCTGGCGGCCGTCGGAAAGCTGCACGACCGCCTCTCCCACCCACGCGATCTCGCGCTCGTCGAGATCCGCCAGCTGCCGGCTGCTCTGCGACTCGGCCTGCCAGTCCAGCAGCAGCCGAGCCGAGCGGCGCTCCTCGCTCCCTTCGGCGCCGCCGAAGTAGGCGTCGCGCGCGAGCTCGAACGCATCGCGTCCGAGAATCGCCCGATGCTTCTCGTACACGCGCGCGAGCTCCGCCTCCCCCTTCAACCCGCTGTGCGACTCGTAGTATTCGCGCGAGATCTCCTGCATGAACACCTCGCCCTCGTCGCGAAGCCGGTGCAGCGACAGGGGCGGCGTCATCCCGGCAGCCGCTCCGCGAGATAGCCGCGCAGCGCATCGGCCGAGATGCGCTCCTGCTGCAGGGTGTCGCGATCGCGCACCGTCACCGTGCCGTCGGCCACCGATTCCGTGTCGACCGTGATGCAGAATGGCGTCCCCACCTCGTCCTGACGGCGATAGCGCTTGCCGATGCTCCCCGTCTCGTCGTAGTCCACCGGGAAGTGCTGGCGCAGCTCGCCGGCAATGCGGTGCGCCATGTCCGGCATCCCCTCCTTCTTGGTCAGGGCGAACACCGCGGCCTTGATGGGCGCGAGCGACGGATGCAGCCGGAGCACGGTGCGCCCCTCGGCTTCCCCTTCCACCGTCTCCTCGCGGTACGCGTTCACGAGCGCCGCCAGCGTGGAGCGGTCGGCGCCGACCGAGGTCTCGATGACGTACGGCAGGTAGCGCTTGTTGTTCGGCTGGTCGAAGTACTCGAGCTTCTTGTTCGAATACTCCTGGTGGCGCCCCAGGTCGAAGTCGCCGCGGTTGTGGATCCCCTCGATCTCCTGGAAGCCGAGAGTGCCGCCGAAGTCGAACTCGATATCGAAGGCGGCACGGGCGTAGTGCGCGAGCTCGGTGCCGGCGTGCTGGTGGTAGTGCAATCTGTCTGGTGCAAGGCCCAGCGAGACGTGCCAGGCCATGCGCTCGGACCTCCAGAACTCGAACCACTCCATGTCGGTGCCCGGCTCGACGAAGAACTGCATCTCCATCTGCTCGAACTCGCGCGTGCGGAAGATGAAGTTGCCCGGCGTGATCTCGTTGCGGAACGCCTTGCCGATCTGCGCGATGCCGAAGGGGACCTTCTGCCGCGTGCTCTGCTGGACGTTGAGGAAGTTCACGAAGATCCCCTGCGCCGTCTCGGGGCGCAGGTACACGGTGCTCGCGCTCTCCTCCACCGGCCCCATGAAGGTCTTGAACATGAGGTTGAACATGCGCGGCTCGGTGAGCTGGCACTGCTCGGCCTCCCCGGGCCGCTTGCTCGGCTTCTGCGGGCAGCGGGCATCCTCGAGCTTGTCGGCGCGGAAGCGGCCCTTGCACGTCTTGCAGTCCACCAGCGGGTCGGTGAAGCCGGCGACGTGGCCGCTCGCCTCCCAGACGCGCGGATGCATCAGGATCGCCGCGTCGAGCCCCTCGACGTCGTCTCTCATCCTGACCATGCTCCGCCACCATTGATCCTTGAGATTCTTCTTGAGCTCCACGCCGAGCGGCCCGTAGTCCCACACGGAGCCCGTGCCTCCGTAAATCTCGGAGCTCTGGAAGATGAAGCCGCGGCGCTTGCAGAGCGACACGAGCTTGTCCATCACATCGGGCTGGGTGCTGGCGGGCATTGGACCTGGACCTCGTCGGGGAGGAGTCGGCGCCGCTGGGTGCGGTGCCGCGTGACGTCCCGGTTGGCTGCGAGACGGCACTCCGAACCCGGAAAGTAACTCAGGTATCCAGCTCGGCGCTCAACTTCGGCGGAGGGGGAACGGGCCGGCCGAGCAGCCGCGCCACGATCCGGTCGCCATGAAAGCGCCCGTTCTCGATGAAGACCTTGTTCGCATCGTAGCCAGCCACGACCACGCCGGCGATGAACAGCCCCGGCACCGAGGTCTCCAGCGTGTCGGGATCGTGCTTCGGCACGCCTGACGCGGCATCGATGGGGACGCCGGCGTCGCGCAGCAGGTCGGTGTTCGGGGCGAAGCCGGTCATGACGTAGACGAAGCGCGCGGGCACCCGGTCCTCGCCGCGCGTGCCGCGCACTGTCACTTCGCCCGGGCCGATCTGCGCCACGCGGCTGTCCCAGCGCACCGCGATCGCCCCCTCCTTGATGCGGTTGGAGACGTCGGGGAGAATCCAGGGCTTGATGCGCTTGTCGAAGGTGGGGCCGAAGTGCACGAGGGTGACGCGCGCCCCCGCCCGCCAGAGATCGAGCGCCGCCTCGGCCGCGGAGTTCCCGCCGCCCACCACCACGACGTCCTGGTCGAAGGCGTCGTGCCCCTCGCGGTACACGTGGCGCACCTGCGGCCCGTCCTCACCCGGCACGCCGAGGTAGTTGGGCGAGCCGAAGTAGCCGGTGGCCACGCAGACGGCGCGCGCCCGCGTCTGGCAGCGCACCCCCTCGAGCGTCTCCGAGTGCACGACGAACCCGTCCTCGCGCCGCTCGATGCGGCTCACCCGCTCGTACTGGTGGACGTCGAGCCCGAAGTGCTTCACGACGGCGCGATAGTACGCCAGCCCGTCGCGGCGCGAGGGCTTGTCGGTCGCCACCACGAAGGGGATGCCTCCCAGCCCGAGCTTCTCCGCGGTGGAGAAGAAGCTCACGTAGTAGGGATACTGCGTGATCGTGCTCACCACGGCGCCGGCGTCCAGCACGCGGGCGCGAAGCCCGGCACGCTGCGCGGAGATGGCCGCGGCCAGTCCGCACGGCCCCGCGCCGATGATGAGCAGCTCGATCTCCGGCTCCGTGCCGCGCGGCTCCGCCCGGTCGATCACCCTACAGCCCGATGATCTGGTCGCGCCGCGTGCCCACGCTCACGTAGGTGATCGGCGCCTCGACGAGCTCCTCGATGCGGTCCAGATAGCGGCGCGCCGCCGACGGCAGGTCGGACAGGGTGCGCGCACTGGCGGTGGAGCTGTTCCACCCGTCGAACCACTCGTAGCGCGGCACCGCCTTCTCCAGCAGGACCAGGTCTCCGGGAAAGTCCTCGTGCAGCTCGCCGTCGATCTCGTATCCCACGCAGACGCCGAGCTTGGGCAGCGTGTCGAGCACGTCGAGCTTGGTGACCGCGAGGTCGCTCAGGCCGTTCACGCGCGTGGCGTACTTGACGACGAGCGCGTCGAACCAGCCGCAGCGGCGCGCGCGACCCGTCGTCGCGCCGAACTCGTTGCCGAGCTTGCGCACCTCGCCCTGCAGCGGCTCCTCGAGCTCCGTCGGCAGCGGGCCGTTGCCGACGCGGGTCGTGTACGCCTTCACCACGCCCAGCACGCGGTCGATCACGGTGGGCGCCAGCCCCGTGCCGATCGCCGCGCCACCCGACGTCGTGTTGCTCGACGTCACGAAGGGGTAGGTGCCATGGTCGATGTCCAGCAGCGAGCCCTGCGCCCCCTCGAGCAGCACGGCGGCTCCCGACTGTCGCGCGCGGTGCACGGTGAGGCCGACGTCGTCGGCGAGCGGGAGCAGCCGCGACGAGAGGCGCTGGAGCAGCGCGAGCACGGCATCCACGTCCACCTGCGTCTCGTTGCCGTAGCGCGCCAGCCGCCCGCGCGCATGCTCGGCACCCGCCTCCACCGCCTTGCGCAGCCGCTCGGGGTGGCGGAGATCCATCACGCGAACGCCGCGGCGCGCGATCTTGTCCTCGTACGCCGGCCCGATCCCCCGCCCCGTGGTGCCGATCGCCTTGCTCGACGCGCTCTCGCCATCCACCTGCTTGTGGTACGGCAGGACGAGATGCGCGCGCTCGCTCACGTAGAGCCGCCCTTCCACGTCCACGCCGGCCTTGACCAGGCCATCGATCTCGTCGAACAGGGTGTCGGGATCGAGCACGACGCCATTGCCGATGGCGCAGCGCACGCCCGGATGCAGGATGCCGCTGGGGATCTGGTGCAACACGAAGGAGCGGTCGCCCAGATCGACGGTGTGGCCGGCGTTGGCCCCGCCCTGATAGCGCACCACCCAATCGGCGCGCTCGGCAAGGACGTCCACCAGCTTCCCCTTCCCTTCGTCTCCCCACTGCGCGCCGACGACGACGACGACGCGCGATTCCGGACCGAACATGACACTCCCGAGCGGTGCTGGACGACAAACGCAAAAACGCCCCGGAGAGACCGGGGCGTTGGTTCAATCTAGGGTCGAGGGGGGGGAAGTCAACTTTGGCGCGATGGACTCGGCTCAGGGACGGGGGGTTCGGTGTTTACGGTTTTTTGGTTTTCGGTGTACGGCCGGCCTCGGGACGCCAGGCGCCTCCCGAGGCCGGTCGAAAACCGATAAACCGTAAACCGAAAAACCATAGTCCAGTTCACACCATCGCCGCGAACACCACCCACGCCGCCATCGCGACGCCGATCCCCACCTTCATCGCCGCCGCCACCACGCGGCCCAGCAGCGCGCCGGTCGCCACGCGGGTCGCGTCGCCCCCGCCGCTGCCACCCGACAGCTCCCCCGCGAACGCGCCGGCGAACGCCCCGGCGAACGCACCGATCACCGGGCCGACGATGGGCACGGGGACGCCGATGAACGCCCCGACCATTCCCCCGATGATCGCCCCCCAGCTCGCGCGGCGTGAGCCACCGTAGCGCTTCGTGTACTTCGCCGTGAGCGAAAACTCCAGCACCTCGCCGACGAGCGCGAGCGCCGCGACCAGGACCACCGTGAAGGTCCCGATCGTGCCCGGCACGAGCAGCGAGTAACCGAGCGCGGCGGCCGCGATCGTCCAGGTGCCGGGGAGGCCGAAGGGGATCATCACCAGGCCGAGCAGGCAGATGAGCGCGAGCAGGAGAATCTCCATCAAGCGAGCGCCTCCGCGGCGCGGGCGAGCAGTGTCGACATCTCGGGGATCGCGTCGCCGCGGAGCGCGGCGAGCGAGTCGTTCGGCGTGTGGATGCGCGCCAGCGTCTTCAGCGAGCCGCGGCTCAACGTCACGGCGGACCACCCCGCATCGGTGAACGCCACGGAGTCGGTGAGCAGACCGAGCGGCATGCGCATCGTGCGCAGCGCTCCCGGCGCGATGCGCCGCAATGTCTCCAGCAACTCGGCCGGCGGTGTGCCACTCGTCATCACGGTCAGCTCTCCCATGTCGTCCACTCCGTCGCAGTTCAGTGCCAGCGCCCGCTCACGCCCCTTCACCCAGGCCCGCGCGCCGGCGAGGCCGAGCTCCTCGGCGCTCGTGATCAGTACCCCGAGGGGCACTGCATCGTTCACCAGACACGCGGCGCCCAGCACGGCGCATACGCCCGACGCATTGTCCACGGCGCCCGGGGAGCGCGAGCCCACCACGCTCGACATCACCGGCAGCGCCCCCGCGACGGCGAGGAGCGCCGCCACTATCCATGGCGTACGGAGCGGCATGCCGGCGAGTTGCAGCGCCGACGCGGAGGCCGCGACCGCGATGGCGGCCACGAGCAGCAGGAACCCCGCCACGCGCGCCGCCGACGGCACCGGCTGCGACTTGCTGTCCACGTGCGCCACCAGCCACACACGCGGCGTCGCGCTCCCTCGCGTCGCCGTCAGGTTGGCGCTCGACCGCCGCATCCACCGGCAGGTGAGCACCGCGTCGCCGAGCATCGCGAAAGCGAAGATCGCCGTCAGCGCGCAGCCGGCGGCGAGCACGACACCGGGCGCGCTGCTCGCGCCTCGAATCCCCAGCACGCACGACGCGAGCACCGTCGCGCCGCCGAGCGCCCCGCCGATCGGCGTCGCGTAACGCCCCGGGAAGGCGGAGTAGCCGAACGGCTCGCGGCGCACCTCGTAGCCCGCGCCGCGAAGGCGCGCCGTGACATGCTCCTGCGCGACGCGCTCGGCGGCCGAGCCGGCCGGACGCGCGGCGCCGGCGAGGACGGCGAGATCGCGCGCCCCCGCATCGACTCCCTGCGCGGATGTCACGTCGCGGTGGAGAGCTGCGCCGCGCCCAGCAGCCCGCGAAGCTGCGCCATCGCGGGCGCCGCGAGCGGCGTGAGGGGTGGCCGCGGCGCGCCCCCGGTGGCTCCCAGGAGGTCGAGCGCGGCCTTCACCCCCGCCACCCCCATCCGGCCCACGATCTCCGCCGCCAGCGGAGTCAGTCGCGCCTGTGCCTCGAGCGCACGCGCGTCGTCCCCTCCCGCGCGCGCGCGGAGCACGTCGAGCGACTGCTCCGGCGCGAAGAGGGCGACGGCGAGGATCGCGCCGGCGGCCCCCATGCGCAGCGCCTCGCCGTAGAGCGTTCCGCTCCCGGTGAGGACGCGGAAGCTGTCGCTCTGCGACGCGAGATACTGCTCGAAGAGGGTGGCATCGCCCGAGCTGTCCTTCATCCCGGCGATGTTGTCGTGCCGCGCGAGCCGCGCGACCGTCTCGGACGGGATGGCGAAGTGCATGTACTTGGGGATCGTGTACAGCAGCACCGGGATCGGGCTCGCGTCGGCGACGCGCTCGTAATGCTCGCGCAGCGCGTCGGCGCCGACCGCGGCGCCGTAGTAGTGCGGCGCCACGACGAGGACCGCGTCGGCGCCGCGCTCGGCCGCGGCGCGCGTGCGCGCGATCGTCGCGCGGGTGGACTCGCCCCCCGTGCCGGCAATGAGCGTCCTGTCCGCCGGTACCTCGGCGCGCGCCAGCTCCACGAGCCGCAGCCGCTCGTCCTCGTCCAGCAGCGCCGCCTCCCCGGTGGAGCCGGTGACAACGATGCCGCTCAGCCCCGCGGCGAGATGCGCGCGGACGTTGCGCGAGAACGCCGGCGCGTCCACGTCGCCACCCGCGTCGAACGGGGTGACGACCGGACCGAGAATGCGATGAAATGCGATCATTGTCCCAGGAAGTCGAAGCCGCCGCCCTGCGTGATCCCTTCCATCCCACCGGACGGGGAGACGGGCGTATGCGATGGCGCGGGGGTGATGGGCGTCGCTTCGGCGGCGGCGACCTGCGCGGCGGTGACGCCGCTGGAGACGCGGCGGAACATCCGCATCTTGAGCTCGAAGTCGGACGGGTTGCTCGCCGATGCCATCGCCGTGTCGAAGGTGACCTCACCGGCCTGCACGAGATCCTGCAGGTGCTGGTCGAAGGTCTGCATGCCGTACTGGTCCCGCCCGCCGGCGATGTAATCCCTGATCTCGTGGATGCGCTTCCCGTCGGCGATCATGTCGCGCACCGCCGGCGTGACGATGAGCACTTCGGCGGCCACCGCGCGACCCAGCCCGTCGGCGCGCGGCAGCAGCCGCTGCGACACCACGGCGTGCAGCGTCTCGCTCAGCCGGATGCGCACGACCTCCTGCTCCTCCGGCGGGAACATCGCCATGATGCGGAGGATCGTGCTCTGGGCGTCGGGGGTGTGCAGCGTGGAGATGAGGAGGTGTCCCGTCTCCGCGGCCTTGATCGCGGTGTCGATCGTCTCGGCATCGCGCATCTCGCCGATCATGATCACGTCGGGATCCTGCCGCAGCGCGGCCCGGAGTCCCATCTTGAAGTCTTGTGTGTCACTACCAATCTCGCGTTGGGTAATGGCACTCTGGATGTCGTCGTGGATGAACTCGATCGGGTTTTCCAGCGTGAGGATGTGGCGGTTCTCGTGCTGGTTGATGTAGTTCACCATCGCCGCCATCGTGCTCGACTTCCCCGAGCCCGTGACGCCGGTGACGAGCACCATCCCGCGCTCCGTGTTGGCGACGCGCGCGAGCACGGGGGGCAGGCGCAGCTTCTCGAACGTCGGCACCTCGAAGGGGATCACGCGCATGACGATCATGAAGCTGGCGCGCTGCTTCATGATGTTGACGCGGAAGCGCCCCACGCCGGGCGCCGCCCACGAGCAGTCGTAGTCGGTGATGCGGTCGATCTGCGCCTTGTCGTCCTCGTTGGACATCAGGTGCAGCGCGATGGTGCGGGTCTGCTCCGGCGTGAGCGTCTGCTTGGTGAGCGGGACGAGGCGGCCGTTGATGCGCGCGCGGAAGACGTCGCCCGCCTTGATGTGCAGATCGGAGGCGCCGCGCTCCACCGCCGCCTTGATGATTCGCTCCATGCGTCAGTATCCGGCCTGCGTGTCCACGAGGTTTCGCAACGGCGCGCCGCGGAGATAGCGGCGCCAGTTGTCGAGGAAGAGATCGAGCTGCCGCGGCCAGAACCGGCCCGGCGACACGGGCGACACGTGGGGCACCACGAGCGCCCGCTCAAGCTGCCAGAGCCGGCTGGTCGCCGCCAGGGGCTCCGTCCGGAAGACGTCGAGCACCACGCCGCGCAGCCGTCCGGCCTCGAGCATGTCGGCCGCCGCCTCCTCGTCGAGCAGAGCGCCGCGCGCGACGTTGACGACGATCGCGTTCGCCGGGAGCAGCGCGAGCCGCTGGCGCGTCATGAGCTCCGCGGTGGCGGCGGTGAGCGGCGCGGCGAGCACGAGCGCATCCACGTCGGCCAGCTCGCGCTCCAGCGCGTCCTGCCCCGCCACGCGGGCGAACCCCTCCGGCACGCCCAGCTCGGGGCGCCGGCGAATGCCGATGCACTCGGCACCGAGCGCCGACAGGCGGCGCGCCGTCTCACCCCCCAGCCCGCCGGTGCCGACGATGAGCACCCGGCAGTCGGCAAGCTCGCGGAGCGGCGAGTCGTCGGCCACGAAGAACGCCTTGCTCCATTCGCCTCGCCGCTGCTGGGCGATGGCGACGTCCAGCCCCCGCAGGAAGTGCAGGATCCCGGCGACGACGAACTCGGCGATCGGCGCGCCGTGGATCCCCGCCGAGTTGGTGAGCGCCACGCTCGAGCCGGCGATCCCGGAGCCGACGGCGTTGCCGACGCCGGCCGCCGCGGAATGCACCCAGCGCAGCTTCGGCGCGGCGGCGAACAGGTCGCGCGTGATCCCGAAGCCGAAGTAGATCTCGGCCTCCGGCATCAGCGCCAGCGCTTCGTCGCTCCCCTGCTGGGCACCATCGCCGTCGGAGCTCGTCGGCGCGCTGACGAGGTCGATCGCCCACCCCTCCGGCGCCTCGGCGATCAGCCGGCGCGCATGCTCGGCGGGCAGGGCCCAGTTCCTCGACTTCGCCGCGAGGTCGACGACGAGCCGGCGCGGCTCAGTCAATGTGGACTCCATAGATGAAGTCGCGGGCGAGCAGCGCGGAGACCGCCACGTCATACTGCCGCGACGGGCCCGCGAGCTTGAGCTCGAAGGTGCGGTCCTCCGGATGGTCGAAGATGCGCCGGTCCTCGATCAGGATGCCGTGCGCGCTCAGCATGGCGGCGATCTCGGACTCGGGGGTTCCCTTTCGCGCGCGGATCGTCGCACTCACCACGCGGCGGGCGCGGCGCACCCAGTGCTCCAGCCCACCGAGCCCGGCGAGCACGAAGGTGACGATCAGTCCCGCCCCCAGCCCCTCGAGATAATAGCCCGCGCCGATCGTCATCCCGATCGCCGCAACGACCCAGATGGTGGCGGCGGAGGTGAGCCCGGTGACGACCCCGCGCGACTGCATGATCGTGCCGGCCCCAAGGAAGCCGACGCCGCTCACCACCTGCGCCGCGATGCGCGCCGGATCGCCGATGCGCGTCCCCTGCGGCGTGAGCCCGATGCGGATGGACATGTCCATCAGCAGCGTGGCCCCCAGACAGATCAGGATGTTCGTGCGAAGGCCGGCCGGCTTTCCCGCGATCTCCCGCTCGAAGCCGATGATCCCGCCGAGCAGCACGGCGAGCAGCAGCTTGAGCAGCAGGTCGAGGCGCAGCGCGCGTGCGACCTCGAGAAAGGAGAAGCCAACGTCCTGGATCGGCGGAGCGAGAATGTGAGTCTCCCGCCCGCCGCCGGATCAGAGCCTGTCGAGGTCGCGCACGTCGTCCCGCGTGGTGTCGGGCGAGCTGTCGCCGTACGCCATGCTGCGTGCCTGCGCCTCGAGCGCGTCGATCGTCGCGTCGTCGGGCTCGGTGGGGGTCGTGAAGGTGCGGAACACCGTGCTGCCACACTGTTCACATGTGACCGCCGCGGGCACCGCCTGCGTGAAGTACTTCTCCTTGCCGCAGGTCAGACAGACCAGTGTGACGATTCCTGTGGGGCCGTCGGTCGCCATTCGTCGCTCTCCGTGAAGGTGCTCCCCCCTTGGTGCAAGAGGCATGCGGAGCAGAGCGCGGACGCGACTACCGGGCGACGTAGGTAAGATGAGGCTGCCTCGCGGGCTCCGCCAGCGCGAATCCCCACCCCCCCTGCGAGGCGAAGAAATAGTCGAGGCCGGCCTGGGCGGCAATGAGGGCCAGCGCCATGACCGCGATCGTGCGGCGCCGCGCCGAGCTTCCGCCGAAGACCCGCCAGTACAGCGCGCACGCCGCGACCAGGAGGAGACTCTCCATCGCGAGGTCCGCCCAGGGCATGGTGTACAGGTGAAGCCCCACCATGTGCCCCTCGTCGAGCAGCGGCTTGGTCCCGGTGAGAAAATCGGCCGGCCAGTGCAGCAGCCAGCCCACGGTCACGTACGCCGCCCCCGTCGCGCCGAAGACGAGCCGGTAGAGAAGGCCGGACAACAGCGCCCCGATCGCCACCGCCGCGATGCCATGGCTGTAGAAGACAGGGTCCACCGGGAGCGCGACGACGCGAATGAACGTCTCCACCCAGTCCGGCCCGTAGCAGGCCAGCACGAGCGGCGCGACCACGAGGTCGGGCTGGCGAGCCTTGAGCGCGAGCGCGACCCCCGCGTGGCCGGCGTACACCTCAGCGCTGCCGGCGCAGGCGCCAGTCGGCGATCACCACGATGGCGAGCGGGACGAACAGAGCGAGGAGGAAGCCCCGCTGGCGCGAGCTCCACGCCTCGAGGACTGCGGGAACCTGGCGGATGATGACGAGGAGGTCCACTCAGAAGCCGAAGGAGGAGCGGTGGCTCGCGCACTCGTCGCAGAGCGTGGCGCTCGCGGCGAGATGCGCCCCGCAGCTGCCGCACAGCGAATAGACGCGCACCCCGTGCGGAGTGACCTCGCGCAGGAGGGGACGCTCGTTCATGAGGAATGCCTCGAGCACCGCATCGGGGCCATCGCCTGGGTTGCCCCGCGCGCCGTGCAGCCACGCGCGCAGGCGGCTCATCATCTGTCTGATCTGCTGCATCGCTCTCTCGATGGGAACGGTGATGCCGCCCTGCCGTTCGACGCCGCCCGGCCCGGGCGTGTGTCGGGAAGAGCAAGAGCTGTGCACGACGAGGGGACGCGGAGCCCCCTCACGGCGCGGGAGAGAAGCCCATCCGGTCGCGGACCTCGCCCATCGTCTCCCTGGCGATCGCGCGACAGCGCGTGGCGCCCGACGCCAGGGCGTCTTCCACGAGGGCGGAATTCTCGCGCAGCACCGCCGCGCGCGCGCGGATGGGCACGAGCTCGGTCTCCATCGATTCCGCCAGCACCTTCTTGCAGTCGATGCACCCCCAACCCGCCGTCCGGCACTGCACCGCCACATGCTCCACGGTGGCCGGCGGGCTGAACGCCTGATGGAGGTGATAGATGTTGCACACCTCGGGGGTTCCCGGGTCGGTCCGCTTGATGCGCTTGGGGTCGGTGACCGCGGGGCGCAGCTTCGCCCAGATTTCCTCGGGGCTCTCCAGCATCCCGATCGTGTTGCCCATCGACTTCGACATCTTCGTCAGCCCGTCGAGGCCCATGATGCGGCGCGTGGGCGTGAGCAGCGGCTGGGGCTCGGGGAAGAAGTCGGCATCGGGGGAGAAGAGCTGGTTCCACCGCCGCACGATGACGCGCGACAGCTCGAGGTGCTGGATCTGGTCCTCCCCCACGGGGACTCGGTCCGCGCGGTAGAGCAGGATGTCGGCGGCCTGCAGCACGGGATAGTTGAGCAGGCCGGCGTTCACGCTCTCGGCACGCGCCGACTTCTCCTTGTACTGCGTCTGCCGCTCCAGCTCTCCCAGCGGGGTGACTGTATTGAAGATCCAGGCGAGCTCGGTATGTTCCGGCACGTCGGATTGAACGAACAGGCTCGCGCGGTCGGGATCGATGCCCGCGGCGAGCAGTCCAAGCGCCATCTCCCGGCGACGCGCCCGGAGCTGCGCCGGCTCGTACGCGTTGATGATCGCGTGGTAGTCAACGATGCAGTAGATGGCCTCGGTCGTTCCCTGGAGCGCGACCCAGTTCTTGACCGCGCCCAGGTAGTTGCCGACGTGAAGCTCCCCTGAGGGCTGGATCCCGCTGAAGATACGTGCCATCCTGAGAACGTAATGACCCCGTCAGACGCGTCGCAAGGAAATGAAGCGCACGACGGCGCGACGCCGGCCGCATCGCGGGCCGAGCGCCGCGCCCTCCTCGCCACCTGCGTTGCCGCCGCCGCCCGGAGCGCCGAGGTGATCCGCGCGGGCGCCGAGCGGCGCGGCGCACTCGAGTGGCAGTCGAAGGGGACGCGCGACTTCGTCAGCGAGATCGACCACGCCAGCGAAAGCGCCCTCGCCGAGACGATCGCCGAGCGCCACCCGGACGCCACCCTCCTCGCCGAGGAGGGCTCACCCGACGCCCAGACCACGCGCGGCCTCGTCTTCGTCGCCGATCCGCTCGACGGCACGACGAACTTCCTGCACGGAGTCCCCTGGTACGCGGTCTCCATAGCCGCCCTCGTCGACGGAGTCCTCACCGCGGGCGTCGTGCTCAACGCCGCCACCGGTGAGCTGTTCAGCGCGACGGCCGGCGACGGCGCGCGGCGCGCCGGCCAGCCGATGCGCGTGAGCGCCATCACCGACCCCGGGCCCTCCCTCATCGCGACGGGCTTTCCCTTCTCGCGCGACGAGGAGGTGGAGCGCTACCTCCCCCTGCTGCCGCGGATCATGCGCTCGACGTCGGGGATCCGCCGCTTCGGCGCCGCGGCACTCGACCTCGCCGACGTCGCCTGCGGCCGCTACGAGGCATTCTTCGAGCTGCGCCTCTCCCCCTGGGACATCGCCGCCGGCCTGCTCCTCGTGCGCGAGGCGGGCGGCCTCGTGACGGACTTCGCCGGCGCCCCCTGCCCCGTGGCCGAGAGCTCGGTGGTGGCGGGGAATCCGGCGATGCATGGATGGTTGATGGGACAGCTTGGATGACGTTTTTCGGTTTACGGTTTTTCGGTTCTCGGCCGGCCTCGGGCGGGCTCTGGCGTCCCGAGGCCGGCCGAAAACCGACAAACCGAGAAACTGAAAACACTCTCACTGAAAGAGATCCGTAGATGAAGCTCATCGAATGCGTCCCCAACTTCTCCGAGGGCCGCCGTCCCGAGGTGATCGCCGCGATCCGTGACGCCATCGCCGGCGTGGCGGGGGCGCACGTGCTCGACACGAGCGCCGACTCCAGCCACAACCGCTGCGTCGTCACCTTCGTCGCCCCGATCGACGCGGTCGCCGACGCGGCGTTCGCCGGCATCGCGAAGGCGCACGAGCTGATCGACCTCACGACGCACAGCGGCGAGCACCCGCGCATGGGCGCGGCCGACGTCGTCCCGTTCATCCCGCTCGAGGGGAGCACGATGGAAGACTGCGTCGCCCTCGCCCGGCTGCTCGGCGAACGGGTCGGCCGAGAGCTGGGGATCCCCGTCTTCCTGTATGAACGCGCCGCCACGCGCCCCGACCGCGAGAACCTCGCCGACGTCCGGCGCGGCGAGTTCGAGGGGCTGCGTTCCGACATCGGGCGGACCCCTGCCCGCACCCCCGACTTCGGCCCCTCGGCCGTCCACGCCACCGCCGGTGCCGTTGCCATCGGCGCGCGTCCCTTCCTCGTCGCGTACAACGTCTATCTCGGCCCCGCCTCCAACATGCCGGTCGCGAAGGAGGTCGCGAAGGCCGTGCGCGGCTCGGCCGGCGGGTTGAAGTACGTGAAGGGGCTCGGCTTCGAGGTGGACGGCCAGGCGCAGGTGTCGATGAACCTCGTGGACACGGAGAAGACGCCGCTGCACCAGGCGTACGACATGGTAAAGATGGAAGCCGAGGCGCGCGGCGTGACGCCGACGTGGAGCGAGCTCGTTGGCCTCGTGCCGGAGCGCGTGCTGTTCGAGACGGCGGCGCGGCACATCCGCCTGCGCAACTTCACCCCCGACATGGTGCTCGAGCGCAAGGTCCGCTCGGCAATCACCGGCGGCGAGTCGTTGAGCGAGTTCGTCGCGTCGGTGGCCTCGCCGCAGCCCACTCCGGGCGGCGGCAGCGTCGCGGCGCACGCCGGCGCGCTCGGCGCGGCGCTGGCGCAGATGGTCGCCGGCCTCACCGTCGGAAAGAAGAAGTACGCCGCGGTGGACGCCGAGATGCGCGAGCTCGCCGTGCGCGCCGCGGGGCTCGGCAACGAGCTCGCGTCGCTCGTGGCGCGCGACGCGTCGGCGTATGCGATAGTCTCGGCCGCCTACAAGCTGCCGTCGGAGACGCCGGAGCAGCAGGCGGAGAAGGCCGCGCGCATCGACGACGCGCTGATGCACGCCGCCGAGGTCCCGCTGGAGACGGCGCGCGCGTGCGCCGCGGTCGTCGAGCTGGCGCTGGCGGTGGCGGAGCGCGGGAACACGAACGCGGTGAGCGACGCGGGGGTGGCCGCGCTGATGGCCGAGGCGGGGTGCCGGGGCGCCGTGTACAACGTGCGGATCAACGTGAGCTCGCTCGGCGACAAGACGCGTGGCGCGGCGTTGGCGGAGGAGTCGCGGGCGTTGCTCGCGCGAGCAGCGGCCACGGTGGCGCGGACGAGCGAGCGGGTGGAGGCGGCGATCGGGTAGCGGGAAATCGCCGTCGCCACTCGAGAGAGGTGACGGCCGGCAGGCCCGAGTCCCGGACCAGATGATCAGTGTTTATTGCCCCGGTATCACCCGACGCGTGCCTGACGGGACGAACTCATCGGGCCGGCCGGTGCCGTAGTAGTCGTACGTGTAGCCAACCGGACTCCAGCACGACGTGATCCCGTCCAGCCCGATGATGCAGGTCATGGCGTATGCCGCGTTCTCCTCCGCAGACGACGACACCGCTCGAACGGGGAATCCCGGGGGGGTCATGAGGGCGGCAGACGTCGCGGAGATACAGTAGTACTGGCCGTCCGTCCCGATGCCGCAGTGCGAGTTGGAGAGGAGCGTCCGGAAGCGCACCGGCGCGACCGGGACCGACACCTCGTCGTCGGTCCCTCCCACGATGCCGCGGCCCCAGCAGCGCACTGTGCCGTCGGCGGTGAGGCCGCACGAGTGGTCCCGGTTCACGCTGAGCGCCGTGAAGCGGAAGGCCGTCTTCACGCGCACGGGGGTGGGGACGATTGCCTTCGGCGCGGTACCAGCCGGGTCGTATCGCTGTCCGAGCGAGCCCGCAGCGTCTGTCCCCCAGCACCAGGCGACGCCGTCGGTGCTCAGGCCGCAGCGGTGCCACACGGCGAAGCCGCCGGTGATCTGCTGCCACTGGATTCCGCCCGCGACGCGCTCGCCCGCGACGTCCGGGATGTGCCGGACCGTATCGCCGGTGCCGCGCTCGCCATAAAAGTTCTGGCCGGCGCAGAACCCTTCGTGCGCCGCGGTGATCACGCAGGGCGGGTCGAGCGTGAGGAAGGTCGTTGCGCTCGTGCCGAGCCGGCCGGGGGTCGGGCCCGGCGCTCTCGGCGGTCCGGGAAGCGGGTTCCATGTGGCCCCTCCCCAGCAGTATGCCGCGCCGCTTCGCCCGAGCCCGCAGCTGTCGTCGCCTGACGTGACGAAGATCGCCGAGAAGGGCTCCGGCGCGTCGACCGGGACGGGGGTGATGGCGCAATCGTGATAGTTCCAGTACGGAGTCGTGCCGTCACGCGTGACGATCGGGATCGCCTTACTCTGACAGGTCTCGAGCGCCTCGCTGGTGCCCAGCGAGCCGCCGTGATTCCGCCCCCAGCAGTACGCACGTCCTTCCGAGGTAATGCCGCACGAATGGTCTCCGGCGGCGACGTCCACGAAGCGGAGCCGAGGGCCGTCGGTGACCGACACCGACGCCATGAGCTTCCCCTCTCCGAAGTCCATCGCGATCGTCGCCGAGCCGGGCGCGAGCGCCGTCACCACCCCTCCGCTGTCGACGCTCGCGACCTGTGGCTGCGAGGAGCTCCATTGGAGGCGGCGTGTGACGTTCGCGAAGTTCTGGTAGACGTTCACCCGGAACTGACGCTTCGTGCCGGTCAACAGGTCAGTCGTGACGGGACGCAGGACCGCCGCGTCCCGCGACATCACCGTGCCGTCGGAGACCATCGACATGTTGCCGTAGCTGACGCTGAGCTGCAGCTGGCCCGCACGTCGGAGGAGCACCCTCGTCGGGTGGGTCGTGCCGGTCGCCGTGCTCGTCCGGACCGTGGCGACCGAGGTGTCGGCCAGGGTCCAGTGAACGGGCATGTTGCGGATGGTATCTCCCGTCGCGCCGAACAGGACGGCTGTGGCTACGAGCGAGTCGCCGACTCGAAGCAGCGAGCTCGAGTAGCTGATCTCCACGCGAGCGGGGGCATCGACAGGTGGTACTTCGATCGGCGTCGTCGTCTCATTGCAGCCCGCCGACAGCGACGCTCCCGCGAGCAAGAGGACCGCCACCCCTGCTCGTCGCAGCGTGTCTCCAACCGATCTGACCGTGCGCACTTGACTTGAACTCTCGTCGAAGATGTCTACCTCCAGCCCGTATCGATAATACATTCGGTTCAACCCGGATGCCGGCAAGTGACGAGCAAGCGCCAGCGGCGTGCCGCTACTGCCCCTCGTCGCGTCCGCATCAATGTGAGCTCGCTCGGCGCCAAGTCGCGTGGCGCGGCGTTGGCCGAGGAGTCGCGGGCGTTGATGCTGCGGGCCGCGGAGACGGTGGGCCGGACGACCGGGCTCGTGGAAACGGCGATCGGGTGAAGGGAGCTACTGTCCCGCCACCCGCACCACGTCACCGGTCTGAACATTATCCCCTCGGCCCAGCGAGCCATTGCCGTTGTCCCCCCAGCAATAAGTGATGCCGTCGAGGGCGATACCGCACGCTACACCGGCACCGACCGTGAATGCCTTGACTGGAAACGACGGTCCCACCCGACGTACCGAGCCGACGCCATCGAGGCAGTACACGGCTCCCCCGGTGGTCAGCGCACAGAGCGAGCTCGTTTCGAAGGCCGTGAAGCGCAACGACCCGCCGACATTGGTTGCCACGTCCGTGGACCTGGAGTCGGAGTAGCCGTCACCCCAACAATAGAATGCCGCGTCGACGCCCAGCCCACAACGGACGCCGACGGCGAGGAACCGACGCGATGTCTTCACTGGAGTGGGGATCGCGACGAGGCGGGGCGATCGGTCCGCACTCACAGCGCCGTCGAGATTACTGCCCCAGCAGAGCGCGACGCCAACGGTGGTCGTGCCACAACGTGTCTCTCTGTTGCTCGATATTCCAGCGGCGATCTGACGCCAGATCGCACCACCGGCTACGGCGGTCACGGCCTCGTACGGCGGACTCGTTGTCGTTCCATCTCCGCGCTCATAGCTGTTGTTACCGCCGAAACAGTACCCCGTATTGTCCATGGCCACTCCGCACTCGCCCTCCAGCGTCCGAAGGGGGATCACGCCCAACGAGTTACCTCCCCACCAACAGTCGAAGGAACTGGTCGCCGTGATCGCGCATAGCCCCGATCCTCGACCGAACCGTGCTTAGGAGTTCTCCGGCTGGCTTCGGATAGGCACGTACGTACACGTGAAGGAGCACTCATCCAGCTCGACCGAGTTGCCGAAGTTGCCGCTTTCCCATCAGTAGACTGCGCCATCAGCAGTCATGCCGCAGAATTGGTAGCTGGCTGTGCGTATCTGCGTGAAGCGCAGCGGTTGGGGATACGTGACCGCAAAGACCTTCGCCGTGAGCAACTGTCCCCGATACGTCCCACCAACTGTCGCGGTACCCGTGGAGACGGCACGGATCACTCCATCGCTGTCCATCGTCGCGACGCCCGGCGCTGACGAGGTCGGGTTGCTGAACGTCGCCTGCCTGATCGGCCCTTCGACGTGCAGCCGCCGAACCAGCAGTTGGCGCGGCACGCCGGGCACCACGGTCAGGCTATGCGGTGTTGCGGCGAATGTCGTGTCGTGCACCTCGACCATGGTGCTCACCGAGAGCGTGCCGAGGGAAACAGTCACCGTCGTGCGCCCTGGGCGTCCGGCCATTCCCGAGTAGTACCCGTAGAGGCCGGGCTTCCCCGGACGCTCGATCGACGTGTCGCCGAAGGACCAGACGTACGGGAACGTCCGGTAGGAATCAGCAAAGTACCCTTCCTTGTTGATCGCCCTGGCCTGCAGCGTGACGTAACCGCTTGGCTCGACCGGCTGTGACAACTCAAACTGGAAGCGCAAGCTCGCCGGGATGCTGTCCGTCAGCCCGACGTTCACGGTGGCGAGCGCCAGGATGGAATCCCGCATGCTCCCGGCACGAGCCATCAGCGTGGCGCGGCCGACCATGCGATAGGTCGCGGACGTGCAGTGGCTGGGCGTGGACGTCTGGGAGCTCTCGAGCGAGACCACCGCGCTGTCGCTGCTCGTCCACATCACGTTGACGCCCATGGCGGTATCGCCCGCAGCGTCGAGCACGACGGCTCACACCTGGGCGACAGTGCCCTCAAGGCGCGTGCCGATGCCCCCATCGCCGAGCGTTGCGCGAAGCGTGGGGACCGGCGGCGACTTGGCGGTGGGAATCGACGGCTCCGTGCAGCTCGCCAGCGCGAACAGCGCCGCGGCGCGCACGGCCCGGATGAATGGGCTCGACATGTTCGGAAGCTAGGCCCCAATCCCATCCTGTCAAACGGCGTTGCTGAGGACGCTCTCAGCCGCGCCCACGACAGACGGGCGTAGCCGGCGAAGCGCCTGACGAATCGCACCGCCGATGGGCACTCGCCCGGGAATGCACGAGCGGCACGCCGACTTGCGTCGGCGCGGCGCTCGTCAGCTACCGGCGCAGCCGAATCAGGGCATCAGCCCGCCCGCCGGCTCCGCCCCGTAGATCCCGTTGAACAGCCACTTGAACGTGCCATGCGGCTGCGCACGGAATGTCGCCTCGAGGGCGAACATGTACAGCGTCCCCTTGCCCACCTTCGCCTCGGCTGCCGCGACGGCGCCGTCGAGGTAGCTCTGCCCCCACGCCCAACCACTGCGCAGCGGCGTGCCGTTGGCGAACCAGGCAAGCGGGATCACCCCCGCCGCCTTCGCATCGGCACCGAGCCGGTACGCCGGGCTGTTGTCGTAGAAGACGTCGAGCTCGCGCGGCATCCCGTACGTGGCCAGACGCGTCGTGTCCTCCGTGACGCGCAGTACCGAGCCCGGTACGTAGAACTTGTCGGCCGGCAGGGGACGCATCACGCCCGCCGCGTTCTTTTCGACGAGCGCGTCGGAGATCGGCAGCCCCATCTGCATGCCGACGTTCGCCGACGTCCCGATCGCCACCACCGTGCCCCCCGCCTCGAGGAACTGCTTGAGCTGCGGCACGGTGCGCGCCACGCTGGCGCGTCCGAGCCGCTCGCGGTATTCCGCCGGCGTCGCCGACGTGTCGGTGTTGTCGAGCTGGCTCCCGCGTCCCTGCCCCTCGCGCGCCGGGATCGCGCCGCTCGGCAGCACGATCACGTCGTACTTCGCGGCGAGATTGCCGGCGTCGAGCTCGCGCGGGTACACGAGCTGGTACGGGAACTCGAACTGCTCGAACAGCCAGCGCGTGTGGCCCGACGGCATCGACCCGCCGTACTGGTCGTACAGCGCGATGCGCAGGCGGCGCAGGTGCGTCGCGTCGCCGGCCGGCTTCTCGGTCGTCGCGTCGGCGGAGACGCCGTGCGTGCGCGCGAGCTCCGCCAGCATCGACGTCGTCGCCGGCGTCGCGGCGATGTAGAAGGTGCCGGCCGGATACGTCCTGCCGTTCGCCGAAAGCGGCGAGCGCAGCACGTAGACGTCGGCATTCGCCTTGATCGCGCGGTTCACGGCGACGAAGGCGTCGTTCGTCGCGTGGCTCACGAGGTAGCCCGCGGCGCTCTGTGCGGCGACGACGTGGCCGGCGGGCACGGGCGCGAGCCCGTCGATCACCTGGAAGGGCCCGTCGAAGGCATCGAGGATGCGGTCGAAGTGGACGCCCATCTGGTACGCCAGCGTGTAGCCGGCGTTGTCGTACGGGCGCTTCGGCGGCCCGCCCGGATACGCGAAGTCGTTCGGGTGGTCCTGCGGCTCGAACGAGTCCATCACGTACGGACGGTATGCCTGCGCCGACAACACGACGTAGGAGTCCTTCGGATAGCGCTTCCCGGCAACAATGAACGCCGACGTCGCGCGGTGCACCGTCACGCCGACGTGGCGGAGCGTGTTGACGAACTTCGTCGCCGTGAGGAAGTCGGGCTGGTCGCTCGGGATAACGTAGCCGCGCGGGTCACGCTTCTCCCTCGCGTGCAGCACCTCGGTGAAGTACTTCGGGTCGGAGCCGCGCCCGAACTGGTAGACGGGATCGCCCACCGCCTGCCCCGTCGCGGCGGTCGCCGCGGTGCGCCGTGACGCGGCCGCCGCCGTGCTGTCCCTGGCGATCGCCCGCTTCACGTTCTCGATGTCGCTCGGGCTCGCCGTCCAGGTATCGCGGCTCCCGCGGTCGATCGAGTTGCGGCCCATCCGGTACGTGTTGTACAGCAGGTTCTCACGCTCGCGCGACGCGATGTCGAGCACCGCCCGGTTCGCCGTCAGCGAGTACTCGATCGACTGGCGGAAGTGCCACGGCTGCGGCGCGATCGGATACGGCAGGTCGGCGCGCGGCAGCTGCTGGTCGGGGATGAAGGGGATCACCTGCGGCGTCGGGTTGCCGATCGTCTCCGTCAACAGGCCGATCATGTTGTGGAAGTAGGGCGTCGTGCGCAGCCCGCCGTTCCACCAGGTGCTGTACGTGGACCCCGAGCGCATCGTCACGCCGGGCTTCCCCTCGGCCTCGAAGCGCGAGTGCATCGACGCCGCCACGAGGTCGAGCTCCACCGGCACGAGCGGATCGAAGTTGAAGTTGAACGGGTCGCGGAAGGGGGGGGCGAACATCACCGTGCCGGCGGGGCCGGTCTGGTGATGGTTGTAGACGATCTGCGGGAACCAGTCCCAGTAGAGGACGTGGTTGATGTTCCGCGTCTCCGGCTGGTTGTTCATGTAGAAGTCGCGGTTGTTGTCGTGTCCCACGTACTTCTGGTAGAGCGACGGGATGTTCATGTTCCGCTTCAGCGTGTCCGCGTCCTTCATGTACCAGTTGGACACGAGCTGCATCCCGTCGGGATTGGCGTGCACCGCGAGAATGATGCAGTCGTTCAGGAAGCGCATCGTCTCGGCGTCGTTGCGGCTCAGCAGCTGGTAGACCGTCTCGATGAGCTGCGCGGCGCCGAGCACCTCGGTGGCGTGCAGCCCGCCGTCGATCCAGACGACCGCCTTCCCCTCGTGGGCCAGCGCGCGCGCCTGGGCGTCGGTGAGCCCCTCGGCGTGCGACAGCCGGCGCGAGATCTCCTTGTAGCGATCGAGCTTCGCGAGATTGGCCGGCGACGAGATGATCGACATCAGCTGCGGCCGCCCCTCGGCCGTCTTGCCGATCTCGACGAGCTTCATGCGGTTGGACTGCGTGGCGAGCTTGCGCCAGTACTGCTCGAACTGCGTGTAGTTGGCGAGCTTGTAGTCGTCCCCGATGTTGAAGCCGAACTGCTCCTTCGGCGAGGTGACGCGGCCCTGCGCCTCGGCGCGCGGCGCCAGCGGCGTCTGCAACACGAGGGCGCCCGCAATGGCGAAAGCGATCGGCCAGCGCCGCAGCGCCGTAGTGGTCCGTTCCCGCATTCTGCTCTCCAGGTGGTCCGTTCAGCCGGCGCGACGGGTAGGGGGGGACGGCGCCGGGATCTCACGAGGGAGTCCATCCCTCCGGCTAGTAGAACGCCTTCGGGGGGGCGGACGTTGACGCCCGAACCGCGAGTTTGAAGTGAGAGGTTTGAAGTGAGAGGTCAGGCCTCGGTCAGCCGATGCGTCCCGAGGCATGACGTCTCACTTCGAACTTCTCACTTCTCACCGGCCCTCAGGCCGCCGTCAACACGCGGTTGCCAGACTCCGTGATCGCCACCGTATGCTCGAAGTGCGCCGACCGCGAGCCATCGACCGTCACGATCGTCCACTTGTCGGGCAGGGTGCGCGTCTGCGGACCGCCGATGTTCACCATCGGCTCGATCGCCAACGTCAGCCCCGGCACCAGCTTGAGCCCGCGCTTCGGCTTGCCGTAGTTCGGCACCTGTGGCTCCTCGTGGAACTCCACGCCGATGCCGTGCCCCACCAGGTCGCGGACGACGCTGAACCCCGCCGCCTCAACAACCCCCTGCACCGCGGCGCCGATGTCGCCCAGGTGGTTGCCGGGCACCGCGGCGGCGATCCCCGCCGCCAGCGAGCGCTCAGTCACCTCGAGCAGCCGTGCCGTCTCGGCATCGATCCGCCCCACCGCCACAGTCGTCGCCGAATCGGTGAAGTAGCCCTTGTAGCCGACGCCGACGTCCACCGAGACCACGTCCCCTTCCGCGAGCACCCGCTTGCGGCTCGGGATCCCGTGCACGATCTCGTTGTTGATCGAGGTGCAGAGCGTCCCCGGGAAGCCGTACAACCCCTTGAACGCGGGCGTCGCCCCCGCATGGCTGCGGATGAACGCCTCGGCGATGGCGTCGAGATCCAGCGTCGACATCCCCGCCTTCACCTCGCGTCGCATCAGCTGGACGGTGGCCGCGAGGATCTTCCCCCCCTCGGCCATGATGTCGATCTCGCGTGCACTCTTGAGCTGGATCACGGCAGTTCTCGCTTCGCTTACTTGGCCAGGGCCCCGAGGGCGCGCGCGGTGACGTCCTGCACCGAGCCCACCGCGTCGATCACGGCGACCTTCGTGCCGTGCGTGCGGTACCACTGCAGCACGGGGGCGGTCTGCTTCTCGTACACCGCGAGCCGGTTGCGGATCGCCTCGGGCTCGTCGTCCTTGCGGCGCACCATGGTGCCGCCGTCCTTGTCACACTTCGAGCCCGCCTCGCGCCCTGTGTAGGGGGTCTGGCAGCTCTCGCACACCGTGCGGCTGGCGAGCCGCTGGACGATCTCGTCGTCGGCGATGTCGAAGAATAGAACCGCATCGACCTGCTTGCCGAGCTCCTCCGCCGCCCTGGACAGCCCCTCGGCCTGGGGCACGGTGCGCACGACGCCGTCCAGCAGGACGCCGCCCGCGGTGCGCGGCTCGCTCAGCGCCTGCTTGATGATGCCGAGGATCACGGAGTCGGGCACGAGGTCGCCGCGATCCATGTAGGCCTTGGCCTCGAGGCCGAGCGGGGTGCCGGCGCGGATCGCCGCGCGCAGCTCGTCGCCCGTGGCAAGGGTCGGAACGCCAAGCGCCGCTGACAGCAGCGGCGCTTGCGTCCCCTTTCCGGCACCAGGCTTACCGAAGAGAACGATGATCATCGGCTGGGGAAAGTGCGGGACCGGCGGGTGTGGGACCCGCCGGACTTGAAGTCTGCCCTAGAATCCGCTCGTGGTCTGGCTGCCGCGGACCTTGAGACGGCCCTTCTTCATGAAGCCGTCGTACTTGCGGAGCAGGAGGTGCTGCTGGACCTGAGCGAGCGTGTCGAGCGCCACGCCCACGACGATCAGCAGCGAGGTGCCGCCGAAGGTGAACGGGACGTTGATGGCGCGCGAGATGACGACCGGCAGCAGCGCGATGAGCGTGAGGAAGATCGCTCCCGGCAGCGTGATGCGCGACACGACGGTGTCGATGTACTCCGCCGTCCGCGCGCCAGGCTTCACCCCCGGGATGAACCCGCCCTGCTTCTTCAGGTTCTCCGCCAGGTCGATCGGATTGAAGATGATCGATGTGTAGAAGTAGGTGAAGAACAGGATGAGGAAGGCCGACGCGATGAGGTACAGGACGCTGCCCGGACGGAACAGCTCGGCCATCCACTGCAGTCCGAGGCTCGGGAAAAACTGGGCGATCGCCCCCGGCACCACGATGATCGACTGCGCGAACACGATCGGCATCACGCCGGCCGTGTTGAGGCGGAGCGGGATGAAGCTTCGAGCCGCCTCGCGCATCCTTCCCCGCGCCATCGTGCGCTGCGGGATCTGGATGAGGATGCGGCGCGCCGCCATCGTCATCGCCACCACGCCGGCCACCACCGCCACCATGACGGCGGCGAGCACGATGAGCGAGAAGGTGCCGATCGCACCGGTGGACACGTACTTGAACGTGCTCCCGATGCCGGGCCAGATGCGCTCGACGATGGAGAAGAAGATGATCAGCGAGGCACCGTTGCCGAGCCCGCGCTCCGTGATCTGCTCACCGAGCCACATCACGAACAGGGCGCCGGTGGTGAGGAAGAACGCCATCTGGAGACGGAAACCCATCCCCGGGTTGGCGATCGCCCCCTGCAGCGACTCCGTGAACAGGGCGAAGCCCCACGCCTGCACGGCGGCCAGCACCACCGTCGCGTAGCGCGTCCACTGATTGATCTTCTTCCGGCCTTCCTCGTCCTTCTGCATCTTCTCGACCTGCGGCATCACCGCGCCGGCGATCTGGACGAAGATGCTCGCCGAGATGTACGGCATGATGCCGAGCGCGAACACCGTCGCGCGCGAGAGCTGGCCACCGGTGAACAGGTCGTACAGCCCGAGGAGACCGCCCCCGTTCTGCGACTGGTTCTTGAAGTAGTCGGTGAGCGCGACCACGTCCACGCCCGGCGCCGTGATGTGCGCGCCGATCCGGTAGATCACAAGACACAGGAGCGTGAAGACGATCTTGTCCTTCAGCTCCGGCGTCTTGAAGACGTTCGATACCGCCGCAGCGGCATTGTTCTGGGCCATGGGGCTCCGTGGGGGTACGTCGTTACTCCGCGACCTTGCCGCCGGCGGCGACGATCTTCTCGCGAGCCGACGCGCTGACCTTGAGGCCGCGCACCGTCACCGCCGAGGCGAGATCGCCGTTCGCCAGCACCTTCACCGGGCCCTGCCGCTTCACCAGTCCCGCGGCGCGCAGCGTATCCGGCGTGATCTCGCCCTCGAGCAGCGCGAGCTGGTCGAGACGGATGACGTTCGCTTCCACGCGGAACGGGTTCGTGAATCCACGCTTCGGCAGCCGGCGCGTCAGCGGCATCTGGCCGCCTTCGAACTGGGGCTTGCCGCCGCCCGGGCCGTGATGGCCCGCGCGCGCCTTGCTTCCCTTGTGACCCTTGCCAGACGTCTTGCCGGTGCCCGAGCCGGGACCGCGCCCGAGGCGCTTCCGGTCCCTGTTGCTGCCCGGGGCGGGCGAGAGGTTGTGCAGGCCGAGCTTTTCCGTCGCCACTTGTCTATTCCTCGACGGGCACCACCTCAACGAGGTGGCGCACCTTCTTGAGTTGGCCACGCAGTGCCGGGGTGTCCTGCTTGATCACCTCGGCCTGGTGGTGTCGAAGCCCGATCGCCTTGAGCGTCAGGTTCATCGTGAGGCTGTGCCCGATGCCGCTCCGGACCTGCTTGATCCGGACCTTGCCCGTGGTCAGCTCGTTCTTGCCAGTCGTCTTGGGCCCCTTGGACGGGTGCCACACGAATGTCCGTGCCATTAGACCGTCACCTTCGCCTTGTCGCGCGAGCGGTAGCCGAGCTTGGCCGGATCGATTCCGCGCTCGCGCGCGATCTGCTCGACCGTCGTGAGCTGGGCCAGTCCGTCCATCGCCGCGCGCACCATGTTGTGCGGGTTCGTCGAGCCGAGGCTCTTCGTGAGAATGTCGTTGATGCCGACGCACTCCATGACGGCGCGCACCGCACCACCGGCGATCACACCGGCGCCCGGCGCGGCAGGCTTCATCCAGACCTTGCCCGCGCCGTGCTTGCCCGTGACCTCGTGCGGGATGGTGGCGCCCGTGAGGGGCACCTGCACCATGTTGCGACGCGCGCCCTCGACGGCCTTGCGGACCGCCTCCGACACCTCGTTCGCCTTGCCCGACGCGAAGCCCACCTTGCCCTGCCCGTCGCCCACCGCGACGAGCGCGTTGAAGCTGAAGCGACGACCGCCCTTGACCACCTTGGCCACGCGGTTGATCGCGACGACGTTCTCGATCAGGTCGCTCCCTTCACCACGGTCGTTGCCGCCGCGGCTGTCGCCGCCACGTCCACCGCCGCCGCCGCCACGCCCACGGTTGTCGCCGCCGCCAGGGCCGCCACCGGGGCCGCCACGGCCGCCGCCAGGGCCGCCGCCGGGACCACCACGACCGCCACCGGGGCCGCCACGACCGCCGCCGGGGCCACCACGGCCACGACCGCCGCCGCCGCCACCGCTCCGGGCACTGCCACCACCGCTCCGCGCGCTGCCGCCGCCAAAGCCGCCAGGACGCGCACCGCCGCCCTGCGAACCAGCTCCACCCGCCGGCGCGCCGCCGGAATTCGAATTGGATTCCATTTTAGAACTCCAGCCCGCCTTCGCGAGCCCCGTCGGCCACCGCCTTCACGCGGCCGTGATACTGGTAACCACCGCGATCGAAAACGACCTTCGAGATCCCCTTGTCCTTGGCGATCGCGGCGATCTGCTTCCCGACCTCGAGCGACTTCTCCGACTTCTTCCCTTCGCCGACCTTCACCGAGGTGACCGTCGCCAGCGTGTGCGCCGCCACGTCGTCCACCAGCTGCGCGGTGATGTGCTTGAGCGAGCGAAACACGACGAGGCGCGGACGCTCCGCCGTGCCCGTGACCGCCTTGCGGACACGCAGGTGACGGCGAACGCGCTTCTCGGCGCGGTTCTTCGGAATTCCGATGCCCATGATTACTTCCCTCCAGCCTTGCCGGCCTTACGGCGAATCACTTCGCCCGCGTACTTCACGCCCTTCCCCTTGTACGGCTCGGGCGGACGCAGGCTGCGGATCTCCGCGGCGACCTGGCCGACCACTTCCTTGTTCGACCCCTCGACCAGGATCTGCGTCGGCACCGGAGCGCTGAGCTTGATCCCCGCGGGGGACTTGTACTCGATCACGTGCGAGTAGCCGAGGGCGAGCTGCAGCCCGTAGGGGCGCACCTCCGCCTTGTAGCCGACGCCGATGAGCTCGAGGTTCTTCGTGAAGCCCTTCGTCACCCCTTCCACCATGTTGGCGATCAGGGTGCGGGTGAGGCCGTGGAGCGACTTGTGTCCCGGCTCGTCGGACGGACGCTCGACGAGAATCTGACCGTCCTGCTGGGTCAGCTTCATCGCGGCGGGGACCGTGCGGGTGAGCTCCCCCTTGGGGCCCTTCACCGAGACGGTGTTGCCGTCCGTGATCGTGACCGTGACGCCGTTCGGGACGGCGATCGGAGCCTTGCCAATACGCGACATGTGTGGTCTCCCCTTACCAGACGAGGGCGAGGAGCTCGCCGCCGGTGCGCGCCTGGCGCGCTTCCCGGTCGGACATCAAGCCCTTCGACGTGGAGAGGATCGCGATACCCAGCCCGTTGCGGACGCGGGGCACCTCGGAGACACCGACGTACTTCCGCAGGCCCGGGGTGGACACGCGCTGCAGCGCACGGATGACCGGCTGCCCGCCGGCGGCGTACTTGAGCCGCACGCGGAGCACGGTCTTGCCGTCCTCGGTCTCGACCGTCGCGTAATCCTGGATGTAGTCGTTCTCCTTGAGGATCCGCGCGATCTGGGTCTTCATCTTCGAGGCCGGCATGTCGACGCGGCGGTGCTTCGATCCGCAGGCGTTGCGGATCCGCGTCAACATGTCGGCGATCGGATCGGTCATGCTCATCAGACAGATTCCTTGGTCCGCTCGTATCCCGTGGGACGTGGCGGATTGAGTGTGAAAAACTGTTTTCGGTTCATCGGTTTTCGGTTATCGGCCGGCCCCGGGACGCAGAAGCAGCCCGGGGCAGGCCGAGAACTGACAAACCGTAAACCGAAGAACCGGCGGCGCTTGCGCCGCCTACCAGCTGGCCTTGCGCACGCCCGGGATCATCCCGAACAGCGCGAGCTCGCGGAAGCAGATACGGCAGAGGCCGAAGCGGCGGAGGAAGGCGCGCGAGCGCCCGCACCGACCACAGCGGTTCTTGACGCGGACCTGGAACTTCGGCTTCCGCTTGCTCTTCTCGATCATGGCCTTACGAGCCATTACAGTCGTGCCCCCGTCTTGTCGTTGCCGCGGAACGGCATGCCCAGCTCCTTGAGCAGGGCGAAGGCGAGGTCGTCGCCCGGAGCCGTCGTCACGAACGTGATGTCCATCCCGTGGGTTGATTCGATGGAATCATAGTTGATCTCCGGGAAGATCAGCTGCTCCTTCACGCCGAGCGAGTAGTTGCCCCGGCCATCGAACGACTTGGTGCTCACCCCGCGGAAATCCCGCACCCGCGGCAGCGCGACCGTGATGAACCGGTCGAGGAACTCCCACATCCGCGCCCCACGCAAGGTAACGGACGCACCGATCTCCTGCCCCTCGCGCAGCCCGTAGTTGGCGATCGACTTCTTCGCCTTGCGCCGCACCGGCTGCTGCCCGGTGATCGTCGCCAGCTCCTCCACGATGTTGTCGAGGAACTTGGGCTGCTTGATGGCCTCGCCCGCGCCGACGTTCAGCACGATCTTGGTCAGCGTGGGCAGCTGGTGCGGATTGGTCAGACCGAACTGCTCGGTGAGCTTGGGCCGCACGGTCTTCTCGTAGAAGTCCTTGAGGCGGGGCGCCGGCACCGGCTTGTCGGCACCGGCGTGCGGGCCGCGCGCGACCTTGGGGGCCGCCGCCTTCTTCTTGCTGTCGCTCTTGGGGGGCTTCGCACCACCGCCCGCGGGCTTCGCGCCCTTGGCCGGCTTGGAGGCGCCCTTCTTGTCCTTCGTCGCCATTATCTAGTCCTCGTCGTCTTAGCGTGCACGGGGAATCGCTTCCCCGCTCTTCACGCTCAGACGCTCCTTGGTCCCGTCCGCGTCGATGCGACGGCTGGTCCGCGTCGGCGCATCGGTCTTGGGATCGAGCAGCATCACGTTCGAGTGGTGGATGGGCGCCGGGAATTCGACGATCCCCCCCTGCTCCTCGGCAGTGCGGGCCTTGCGATGGCGCTTCACGATGTTCGCGCCCTCGACCGTGACACGCCCCGTCTTGCGGTACACGCGGATCACCTTCCCCACGTGTCCCTTGTCGTCGCCGCGGACCACCTGCACGGTGTCCCCCGTGGTGACGTTGATCTTCTGGCGCTCGGAGTTCTGCGCGTGCTTCTTCTGACCCTTCGCCTTGGCGCGGTCGGTCTTCTTGTACTTGAGGATGCGCATGTTACAAGACCTCCGGCGCGAGCGAGACGATCTTCATGTACTTCTTCTCGCGCAGCTCGCGGGCGACGGGGCCGAAGATGCGCGTCGCGCGCGGCTCCCCGGCATCGTTGATGATCACGACGGCGTTCTCGTCGAAGCGGATGTAGCTGCCGTCCTTCCGCCGCGTCTCCTTCACCGTGCGCACGACGACCGCCTTCGCGACGTCGGACTTCTTCACCGTTCCGTTCGGGAGCGCATGCTTCACGGCCACGACGACGATGTCGCCGAGGCCGGCATAGCGCCGGCGCGTTCCGCCGAGGACGCGGATCACGAGCGCCGTCTTGGCCCCCGAGTTGTCCGCGACCTTCACCATCGATTCCTGCTGGATCATGGTCCGCCTCCCTTAGCGTGCGCGGTCGACGATCTCGACCAGGCGCCACCGCTTGTCCTTCGACAGCGGCCGCGTCTCGACGATACGCACCGTGTCGCCGACCTTCGCCGAGTTCTCCTCGTCGTGGGCCTTCAGACGCTTGGTGCGCGTGATCATCTTGCCGTAGATCGGGTGCGGCACGCGACGTTCAATCGCCACCACCACCGTCTTGTCCATCTTGTCGCTCACCACGAGGCCGGTGCGCGACTTGCGCGCGTTCCGCTCGGTGGCCTGCTCGTTTGTCATTTCAGCCATGTGTCATATCCCCCCGCGCTCAGCGCGCGCTCTCGAG
>JBBQJC010000039.1:0-32173 GCA_038325515.1 Gemmatimonadales bacterium
CTAGATACTATGTTCGCGTCATCGACGCGTCATCGCTAGCCTGCCGAGCGTCATCGGCCAGCCCGAGGTGAGCCTGCCGAGCGTCATCCGATGCCCCACCCAACCTCCCTCTTGCGCAATGGCGATATGTCCTACAAAATAGGCGGTAATCATTAGGAAGCTGAGAAGACTCTCGGACTTGCGCCCGGAAACCATTACTCACCTCCGAGCGTCTAACTGCAGTCCCCACGTCGACGAGACGTCATCCCGCCCCCCCCGCCGCCGCACAACTCGACATCCCGCCGTCGCCGCCCTGGCGCCGTTTCGTTCATCACCGTCATCGCCCGCGACATGCACCTCCCCCGACGCCTCTCCACGCCGCTGCTCGCCCTCGTGCTCGGCGCTCTCTCCGTAGATAAGGCTTCCGCCCAGCAACGCTCCCCGGTCCCCGCCCCCTCCGGCCCCGGCGAGATCCGCGGCCGCATCGTCGACGCGACAGGCCACGGCGTCCCGATCGGTTCCATCACCATCCGCCGCGCCGCCGACACGGCCTTCGCCGGCGGTGCCCTCCCCGACCCGCAGGGCAACTTCCGCGTCAACGGCCTCCCGGTCGGCAACTACGTCGTCCGCGTTCGCGCCCTCGGCTACGCTCCCTTCGCCAAGAACGGCCTCGCCATCACCGCCGCCGTGCCGGTCGTCGAGCTGGGCACCATCACCCTCGCCTCCGCCGCCACCAAGCTCGCCGGCCAGAGCGTCACCGCCGAGCGCGACGAGGTGATCCTCGCCCCCGACCGCAACAGCTACTCGGTCAGGAACATGCCAGGCGTCGCCGGCGGCACGGCAATCGACGTCCTCCGCAACACCCCCTCGGTCGAGGTCGACGGCTCCGACGCGGTCTCCCTCCGCGGCAACGCGAACGTCGTCATCCAGATCAACGGCCGCGCCACCCCCCTCAAGGGCGACCAGCTCGCCCAGTTCCTCAAGCAGCTCCCCGCCACCGCCCTCGACCACATCGAGGTCGCCAGCAACCCGAACGCCAAGAGCGACCCGGAAGGCACCGCCGGCATCATCAACGTCGTCCTCAAGGGCGACGTCGACATCGGCCTCAGCGCCGCGGTCAACGCCTCCACCTCCACGAACCGCGGCCTCAACGGCTCCGGCAACGTCGCCCGCCAGAGCGGACCGCTCACGCTCTACCTCGGCGGCGGCGCCTACCGCGACCAGCGCTCAGTCACGACCTCCCTCGATCGCGTCAACCTCCTCGCCCCGGTCCCCGCCTCCCTCTCCTCCCGCGGCACGGGCACCAACCGCCCGCTCAGCTTCTACTTCCAGGCGCGCGGCGAGTACAAGCTCTCCGAGCGCGACGTCATCTCGTCGGAGTCCGACATCTATTCGGGAACCTACCGCCGCTTCACCAACGCCGACTTCCGCGATTACGACACGGCGGGCAACCAGATCGGCCAGTTCCTCCAGATCCTCGACGCGGTCTCCGGCGGACACAACCAGGACGCGAGTGTCACGTACCGCCACAGCCCCACCCCGAAGCTCACGACGCTCACCGCGGAGGTGAACTTCTCGCGCAATCGCTTCCTCACCGACAACGCGATCGGCAGCCGCCTCCTCCAGGCCGACCCCAGCACCGCCAACGTCGCAACCTCCGACACGCGCGACCTGGTCGGCACCACGCTCCCGACGACGATCGCCCAGGTGGACTGGATCCGCCCCTTCGGCGAGCTGCTCAAGCTGGAAGCCGGCGCCAAGCATACATGGCGCCGCACCGAGGCCGACGCCTCCTCCTCGCGCCTCGACCCGGCCACGGGCCTCTTCACCGACCTCCCCGAGCGCACCACCGCATCGAACTACGCCGAGCGCATCGGCGCGGTGTACGCGGTGATGTCGGAGAAGCGGGGGAAGGTCATGCTGCAGCAGGGACTCCGCCTCGAGCAGACGAATGGCGACTTCGCCCTCCCGCTCACCAACGGGTCCTCCGACTTCAGCACCCGCTACGGCAGCGCCTTCCCCAGCGCCATCGCCACGTACAACGCCTCGGCCACCCGCTCGACCCGCCTCAGCTACGCGCGCCGCATCTCGCGCCCGTATCCGCAGCTCCTCTCTCCCATACCCTTCCGCGCCGACGCCCGCTCCATCTTCGTCGGGAATCCCACGCTGCAGCCGGAGTACACGGACGCCTACGAGCTCACCCTGCAGGACGCGCAGCCCTGGGGCTCGCTGCAGATCAATCCGTACGTCCGCCGCAGCGCCCACGCCTTCCGCAACATCCGCCGCGTCGACTCGCTCGGCGTGTCGACGAGCACCTTCGCCAACGTCGCCAGCACCCTCTCGCAGGGCGTCGACGTCAGCCTCTCCTACCGCAAGGGGCCGCTCAGTCTCAGCACGGGCGGCGGCACCTATCGCTATTCAAGCGACGCCGGCGACCTCGGCCCCGCCTACTCGGTGCGCACGATCGCCTGGAACGTGCGGATGAACGGCACCGCGAAGGTCCGCCCCACGACGACGCTTCAGCTCTTCACCAGCTACCGCGGCCCGCAGAAGACAGAGGGAGGGAGCTCGCTGGCAGTGGTCTTCATGAACGCCGGCATCCGCGAGCAGCTCTGGGGAAAGAAGGGGTCGCTCAACGTCGGCGTCAACGATCCCTTCGGCATCATGAAGTTCGGCAACCGCCTCGACGACGGCCGCGTGATCGAGACGAGCGAAGGGAGATTCGGCTTCCGCCAACTCACTCTCTCCATCAGCCGCAACTTCGGGCAGGAGGTGCGGCTCAAGGACCGCGTCACGCAGGCCGACAGCGGGCCGGCGCCGGGGGCCACGCCGTAGGGCCGCGCCCGCGCAGCCGCCTGTCATCCCGCACGAGCGAGCGCAGCGAGCGAGTGTCGGGATCTGCCGGCCATGCCACGCCTTGCGCGGGGTGAGACGGAGCGCCTGATTGACGCATGAGCCTCTCCATCTGTCTCCGCGCCGGCGCGCTCCTCACGGGCGCCCTCCTCGCCGCGTCACCCGCCGCGGCGCAGGACCCGGCGCGCGTCCCGCGCATCACCGACGCGCAGGTCTTCTTCGTCCTCCAGAACCTCCCCCCGGAGAGCGCGAAGCCACTTGGCTCGCTCCTCAACGCCCTGCTCAGCGACACCGCGGGGCACATGCGGATGGCCGAGCCGCGTACCGCGACGGCCGCCGACTCGGCGCGCGCCGCCGAGCTCCTCCGCACGATGCGCGCATCGCTGTCGCGGTATGCCGACACCAGCGCCGCCGAGCGTGACGGCTACGAGCTGTTCATGCCCTGGCTCGAGGATCAGGTAGTCTACCATTACAACAACCTTCGCAACGCCGCGCTGGCGCGCACCTCGTTCGACGCGGCGCGCCCCACGTCGCTGCTCTACCGCAGTGATGCGCGCGGCGCGAAGGTGCTCGTCGGCGCGATGTACACAGCGCCCGCCACCGCCACCCTCGCGGAGCTCGACGCGCGCCTCCCGCTCGGCATCGCCCACTGGCACCAGCACGTGAACTTCTGCGCGATGCGGCCGGCCCTTGCGACGCAGGGGATGCGCGGTGGCGACAGCACGGCGTTCGTGAAGTGGCTGGCGATCGACACCCCCGAGGCCTGCGCGGCGGCGGGAGGAATGTTCATCCCGCAGCTCTTCGGCTGGATGGCGCACGTGAACGCCTTCGACGGCGACGCACCCGGCGCGGTGTGGGGCGGAGAAGGACGCGACCAGATGCACGCGCACCACGGGCAGTGAGCGAGTCTCGCACGCGCGCGCGTCAGCCGCTGCATCCTCCGCTCGTGCAGCCGCGAGCGAGGGCGACTTCCCTCCTGCGGACGCTCGGTCGTCGTGCTGGTGTGGTCAGGAGACGAGAGCGGACGCACAGTCGGCGCTTTCCACCGCCGAGACGCCGAACGTCGCCGCCGAGTTGGCGAAGAACATCGGCCAGTTGGCGAAGAACACCGGCCAGTTGGCGAAGAACACCGGCCAGTTGGCGAGGAACACCGGCCAGTTGGCGAAAACGACCGGCGAGGCGACGGAAACCACCAGACGCCTGACGGAAACCACCGCGCGCCCGACGGTAACTACCGCACGTCCGACGGAAACCCCGGGACGCCTGACGGAAACCACCGCACGCCTGACAAAAACGACCGGACGCCTGATCGAAACCACCGCACGCCTGACGAAAACCACCGGACGCGCTACGAAAACCACCTGACGCGCCACGAAAACCACCCGGTGCCCCACGCAAACCGTTCGGCGCGCGACTCAGATCACCCGGCTCCCCGTTTCTACCAGTTTGCCTCGCTCTCGGCTCACTCTGCGCTCCGCGCCGCCCACCCCGTGCGCCGCGACGATCAACGCGAGCGGCTACTGCTTCATCAGCCCCGCGATCAGCGACGCCGCGCTCACTCCCTCCGCCTCCGCCTGGAAGTTCAATACCACCCGGTGCGCCAGCACGGGCAGCGCCATCGCCGCCACATCCTCCAGATCGGGCATCGCCCGCCCGTCCATCGCCGCGCGCGCCTTGGCGCCGAGGATCAGGTACTGCGATGCGCGCGGCCCCGCCCCCCAGCTCACGTACTTCTTCACCTGCGCGCTCGCCTCGGGCGCGTCGGGACGCGTCGCGCGCGCGAGCTTCACGGCGTACGACACGATGCTCGGCGCCGCCGGCAGACGGCGCACGAGGTGCAGCAGCTCGCCGAGCTGCGCCGCGTTCAGCACGGGGCTGATGCGCACGCTCTCGTCCGACGTCGTCGCCGAGACGATGCGCTCCTCCTCCTCGCGGCTCGGGTAGCCGACGGTGAGCTGCACCATGAACCGGTCGAGCTGCGCTTCGGGGAGCGGGTAGGTCCCCTCCTGCTCGATCGGGTTCTGCGTCGCCAGCACGAAGAATGGCTCGGGGAGCTTGTGCGTCGTCCCCGCGGCGGTCACTGCGTGCTCCTGCATCGCCTGCAGCAAGGCGGCCTGCGTCTTTGGCGGCGCGCGGTTGATCTCGTCGGCGAGCACGACGTTCCCGAAGATCGGCCCCTCGACGAACTTGAAGAAGCGCCGCCCCGTGCTGTGATCCTCCTCCAGCAGCTCGGTGCCCGTGATGTCGCTCGGCATCAGGTCGGGAGTGAACTGCACGCGCGAGAACTTCAGGTCGAGCGCCTGGGCCACCGTCTGGACGAGCAGCGTCTTCGCGAGCCCGGGCACGCCGACGAGCAGCGCGTGCCCGCCGGCGAGGATCGACGCGACGAGGTTGTCGACCACCTCGCGCTGCCCGATGATCCGGCGGGCGATCTGCTCGTTGAGCGCCTGGCGTGCCGAGGCGAGGCGCTCGAGCAGTTCGAGATCGTGGCTGTCGTCGGGCATCGGGGCTGTGCGGGGGAGGATGTCTGTCCTCCCCCAAGGTAGCCCCGGAAACGCGCCCGGCGGAAGCTCAGCGCACAGTGACGCTCGCGCGTGCCGAGGCGCGGTGGGTGTAGCTCGTGAGGAGGGCGCTCACCGTGTACGTCCCCTTCACCGCGGGCTTCCAGCTCTCGGTGAAGCTCGCGCTCCCTCCCGCCGCGATAGTCCTCGACGTCATGGCCTGCGCGAACAGCGCGGCGGCGCTCGAGCTCCACACGACAGCTCCCGTGGCCGGATCGGCGGCGACGAGCTCGACCTGCTGCGAGGTCGCGAAGCCGACGTTCGCCGGGCTCGCGAGCGTGTTGGTCACGGTGAAGGTGAAGGTTACAGTGCCGCTCGCGTCCTGCGTGGCGGTGAGGGTGGAAGGGAGCATCGTCGTCGGCTTCACGTCGATCGGGGGGAGAGGGCCGCCGCCCGGCAGGCAGGCGCTGGGCGAGCAGGGAGGGGTCGTGTACTGCAGACGCACGCCCGACACCGGCTGCGCCGCCATGGCCAACGAATGTATGCCGGTTGCGGTATTGTTTGCGACGATGAAGCGGCTCGGCTCCGCGATGCCGTTGAACGCGATGGTGAACTCGGCGAGGGTGCACCGCACGCTCGGCACGATCGCGATGACCGGACGCGATCCGGCGAGAGTGGTGCAGGGCGCCTCGCTGGCGGCGGACGTCATCTTCTGCGTCCCCGAGGTGCCGAACCAGGTGCCCCCCTTGCCGTCGAGGTACACGAGGAGCGCTGTAGGGACGAAGGGCGCGGCGAAGCTCGGGAAGAGCTGCGCGCCGATCTTCAGGCTGTCGGCGGCGGCGGTGAGCTGCACCACGCGGCGGGGATCGTCCTTCTGCCAGGCGATGAGCGAGCGAGTGACCACCGGCCGCACGACGCTCGGCGCGAGCGCGGCGCAGATCTGGCCGCTGCATGGCGAGAAGGAGCTCTCGGTGAGCTGCGCGGTGGCGATGAAGCTCGTCGGCACGCCGTCGATGGTGATGGTGACGGGAGACAGTCGGCCGCCATTGCGCACCGCGCCGGCGAGGGCGCCGTACGAGGCGGCGAGGTCGGCGTTGGCGGCACCGCCGCTGCTCTGCACCGAGTCGGCGATGTGATCGAAGCTCGCCGCGGCGCGCGCCGCGTCGACGAGGTCGGGCGCGGCGGGGAGCAGGTCGTACGACGAGCAGGCGGCGGCGAACAGGAGTGCGGCGAGCGGGGCGAGGCGGCGTGTTTGGTCGAATCTCATGATCGTTCTCGATTCTGTCGTTACAGGCGCGCCGCGGTGTCGGCGGCGATCGAACCCTCTGCGTCGTCTAACCTGCACCGGCAGGTGGCGGTCACCGGCCCGCGCGCGCATCTTCCCGCCCATGAGTAATCTCGCCGCAAGGAGCTCTCCCTCGCCCATGCGCTCTCTTGCCTCGTCATCGCTCGCGCGCCGCTGGCTGCTCACCATCGCCGTGGAGGCGCTGCTCTTCATCGGCCCCTTCCAGGCGAGCGCGGGGAAGGGCCCGCTCGGCCGCTGGCTCGCCACCGATGGTGCACCGCCGGTGGTCGTGTCGCGCAGCGCGGCGACTGGAACGCATGGGGGGCAGGTGGCGACCGTCACGATGGGCAACGCTCCGCGGGCGTCGCGGCGACCCGAGTCGACGAGTGGCGGGCAGCTCACGCTCCTCTTGATGCTGCTGCTGCTCGGCCGAACCATCGCCGCCACGCGCGATGCACGCTGGCGGAGCGAGGAGCGCGGCGAGGTGGAGTGAACGGTCTCTGCGTGAGACACCGGGTAGCGGGGTCGCCGACGAGGACACCGTGCCCTGGAGGCCGGAAACACGAACGCCGCCCGGAGGGGCGGCGTCTCGATGCATCAGGAATGCGTCAGCGCAGAAAGACTCAGCGCAGCTCGAACTCCGCGCGCTGCTGCACCGGATAGTTGGAACTGCGCAGCGTCGCGACGGCGACGTACCGGCCGTGCGGAAGCGCCAGGTCGGCCGACTCGTCGATGCGCAGCGTGTCGCCCCCGTCGAGCTGCTTGTTCTGCAGCGACTGCGTGAACATGCGCGACGCCCCCCAGCGGTACACCTCGCGCCCGCGCGCGTCGACGACGGCGAATTCGTACTGCTGCCCGCTCGGGAAGGTGAGCTCGACGTTCTTCTTGCCGGCGTTCGTCACGTTGAGCGCGAAGCGAAGCGTGTGCGGCTGCACGTTGACGGCGAAGTCGCCATTGATCGTCGAGGTGTCGCCCTTCGCCAGTACCGAATGTCGCTTCGCGTGCGTGCCGGTGACGAGCGAGGCTTCGGTGCGCGACCGCGGGCCGCACGCGAAGGCGACGGCGGCGGCGCAGAGCAGAGTGATGGCGAGACGGCTGTTCATTTCGAGACCGGCGGAGCAGAATGGCGGCAGGGGAGCGGCAGTCCGCTCACACATCCGTCCAAGGGCGAACTTATCAACAATCAGACGAATAGTCAACATGAAGGGTAACAGCCCATCTCGTGATGGGAGTTGCACTTGCGACGCTGGCACGAATCTTCGGTAGGTCTTCGGTTCGGGGCTCCGATTCGCTTGCGAAAAATTTCACAAGCGCTAGCTTTCTCCCCGTGGAACAGCGCCCCGTCGAGCCCCCGGAGACCGGACAGCCAGCCCGACGGCCCCTCAGCTCGGGGTCCGAGTTCGCCGGCATCGGACTCCAGCTCGGAGCGACCTTCGCCCTCAGTGCCTGGCTCGGCTACTGGCTGGACCGGAAGTTCGGGACGCTGCCCTGGTTGACCCTCGTGTGCGTATTCATCGGCGCGGGGGCGGCTTTCTTTAGTGTCTACCGCCGGGTGATCGGCTCGGGGAAGCGATGAAATCGCCCGCCCGGACGATCGGCTACGAGGTCCTGGCGTTCGTCGCGGTCACGGGGATGCTCCTCGTGATCTTCGGCGAGCCGGCGGCCCGGCGGGCTGTCTGGTTCAGCGCCGGAGTAGCGGTCGTCGTCCAGACCGTCTGCTTCCTGCTGGCCCGGATGTCCGCCCCGGAGAAGCTCTTCCGGGCGTGGGGAGTCGGTGCCCTCATCCGGATGGTCTCGCTCGTTCTCTATGCGCTGGTGCTGCTCAAGCCGCTCGACCTGCCGCCGACCCCGGCGCTGTTGAGCCTCGCCACGCTGCTCTTCATCACGACAGTACTCGAATCTTGGCTGCTCACGTCATGAAGCCTGGTCTCCGCCTCCTCCCGCTCCTGATCGCGCTCGCCGCGGCCGCGCCGCTGGCCCCGCTCTCGGCGCAGCAGCCGGCCGACACGATGCGCGCGCTCCCCGCCGCGCCCGCCGTCGCCGCCCCGGAAACCTCGGCGCGCGCGGAGGTCGAGCACCAGGCGAACGTCAGCTTCCATCCCGACTCGACCGCCGAGAAGAACGCGACCGAGCGGCGCGACATCATCATGCCGCACATCACCGACGCCCACCACATCGAGCTCCCCTGGCTCAATGCGGAGTGGGGCCGGGAGTTCGAGCTGCCGCGCTGGGCGCCCTTCCACATCGGGCCGGTGGCGGTGGACATGTCGCCCACCAAGCACGTGGTGTGGCTGGCGATCGCCGCGCTCCTCTGCGCCATCACCCTGATCACCGCGGCCCAGGCCCACAAGCGGCACACGCACGCCATCGGCCGCCCCAAGGGCTTCGCCGCCGGCATCGAGGCGGTCGTCCTCTACGTGCGCGACGAGGTGATCCTCAAGAACGTCGGCCATCACGGCGACGCATTCGTCCCGTATCTGCTCTCGGTCTTCTTCTTCATCCTCTTCGCCAACATCCTCGGCCTCATCCCCTACGGCTCGACGGCCACCGGCAACATCTCCGTGACGGCGATGATGGCGATCCTGAGCTTCATCGTCATCGAGATCGCCGGGATGCGCGCGCTGGGCAAGGGCTACTGGGGGACGATCTTCTACTGGCCGAGCGACATGCCCTTCGGCTTCATGAAGGTCGTACTCTTCATCATCCTCACCCCCGTCGAGCTGCTCGGCAAGTTCACCAAGCCCTTCGCCCTGGCGATCCGTCTGTTCGCGAACATGACGGCGGGCCACGTGATCGTGCTGGCGTTCATCGGGATCATCTTCACCTTCGGCAGCATCTGGATCGTGCCGGCGCCCCTGCTGATGGCGCTGGGGATCATGCTGCTGGAGGTGCTGGTGGCGCTGATCCAGGCGTACATCTTCACGCTGCTGACGTCGGTGTTCATCGGGCAGATTAGGGAAGCACATCACTAGGCGCGCTGCGCGCGCCTGGTGATGGCCGCATTCTGAAGCCAGCGGGGCCCCAGCCCCGCTGGGCACATTCCGGGAGGCGGCGCTGGCCGAGGTTGAGCAGAAGCTGGAAGGCCGTAAACCGAAAAACCGAAAAACCGTAAACCGAAAAACTGTTCCTCCAGGCCCGTGGAAGCTCGCCCTCCCACGAGCCATGTAGCTGGCCGAGCGGCCGGTGAAGTCCGTTGAGACCCGGGTCTCGGCGACGGATGGCGACGCGAGTCGCGGGGCGCGACGGATGCACCACTACAATTCTCGAGACTACTGCAATGACGATGATCGGATTCTTCCAGACGGCCGCCACGGTGGCCGGTTATGACAAGGGCTACGCCGGCGCGTGGGCCCTCCTCGGCGCCGCGATCGGCGCTGGACTCGCGACGATCGGCGCGGGCATCGGCATCGGCCGCATCGGCGGCCAGGCCACCGAAGCGATGGCCCGCCAGCCCGGCGCCGCCGGCGACATCCGCGGCACCGCGATCGTGCTCTCCGCCTTCATCGAAGGCGTCGCGCTGTTCGCCGTCGTGGTGACGCTGCTCATCTCGCTCAAGTTCGCGTTCGTCTAAGCATCGTGACGGGTGGCGGCCCCGGGGCCGCCATCCGCTCGTCATTTCCTTCGCGCAATCAGACACATGCGGTCTACCTCCCTGTCCCTCCTGCTTCTCGCCGCCAGCGCGGCCCCGCTCCACGCCGAGGAAGCCGGCGGCGGCCTGATGTCCCCGAGCACGGGACTGATGTTCTGGACGCTGCTCATCTTCGTCATGCTGTTCCTGGTCCTGCAGCGCTACGCCTTCCCGGCGATCATCGGCGCCGTGCAGGCGCGCGAGAAGTCGCTCGAGGACGCGATCAACGCGGCCAAGCACGACCGTGACGAGGCCGCCCGCCTGCTCTCCGAGCACCGCGCCGCGCTCGACGCCTCGCGCAACGAGGGGCAGAAGATCATCGCCGATGCCCGCACCGCCGCCGAGCGGGTGCGCGCCGAGCTGATCGAGGCCGCGCACGCTGAGCAGGCGCAGATGCTCGCCCGCGCCCGGCAGGAGATCGCCAGCGAGACCGCCGCCGGCATCGCCGCGCTCCGCCGCGAGGCTGTCGACCTCGCGATCGCCGGCGCCAGCAAGGTGATCGAGAAGAACCTCGACCAGGCGACCAACCGCCAGCTCGTGGAGAGCTTCCTGGCCAGCGTGCAGACGTCCACAGTCAAGGCGAGCCGCTAGGCCATGCGCGACTCAACGATCGCGCGGAACTACGCGGAGACGCTGATCGCCCTGGCGCGCAAGGCGGAAGACCTGCGCGGCTGGGGCGGGATGATCACCGCCGTGGCCGACGCGATGCAGGAGAACGCCACGCTGCGCCTCTTCCTCGAGTCTCCGCGCGTCGCCGAGTCGAAGAAGAGCGAGGTGCTGGGCGCCGCGCTGCAGGACCGCATGCCGCGGTTGATGGTGCGCTTCCTCCAGGCGCTGGTGCGCAACCGCCGCCAGATGCTCATCCCCGACATCGCCCGCGAGTATCTCGACCTCGTGGACGCCGAGGAGGGCCGCATCCACGCCCGCGTCACCGTCGCCCGCGCCGCTGACGACAGCGAGTCGGCGATGATCAAGGATCAGCTCTCGCGGCTGTTCGCCAAGGACGTCGTGCCCCACTTCACCGTGGACGAGTCGATCATGGGCGGCCTGATCGTCCATGTGGGCGACACGGTGCTGGACGGCTCGGTGCGGAAGCGGCTGGCCACCCTGCGCCGCCGGATGATGCGCTGACGGCTGACGGCTGACGGCTGACGGCTGGCCGCGGGACGCGGGACGCGGGAAAGGACTTGAGAAACGAGGGGCTGTCGCCAAGACAGCCCCTCGTCGTATTCTCGGGGGGGGGGCCCGTGAGCTGGCGGTCGCGGGGCGGGAGGCATGTCATCCCGCGGACGCGGCGAAGCGGCCCCCTTTCATCCCGCGGACGCGAAGCGGGAGGCCTGTCATCCCGCGCTCGCGAAGCGGCCGTCGGGATCTGCCTTCACTGCACCGTGGCCGGGTTCGGAGCCGGGAGGCCGGATCCCGACACTCGCTATCGCTCGTGCGGGATGACATGTCCTGACCGTTCACCCTTCACCGTTCACGCTTCACCGTTCACCGTTCACCGTTCACCGTTCACCGTTCACCGTTCACCGTTCACCGTTCACCGTTCACGATCATCGCTCCCCCGAGGCCCATGTACCGTCGCATCGTCAGCTCCCTGCTCCTCCTCGGCGCCGTCACCGCCGCGGCCCAGCAGCCCGCTCCCGCCCCCGCCCCCGCCCCCGCCCCCGCCGCCGGCACCAGGCTCGGCGTCGATCCGAAGGTCCGCGTCGGGACGCTGCCCAACGGGCTCCGCTACTACGTGCGGCGCAACGCGAAGCCCGAGAAGCGCGCCGAGCTGCGGCTCGTCGTGAACGCGGGATCCATCCTCGAGAGCGACGCGCAGCGCGGCTACGCGCACTTCATCGAGCATACGGCGTTCAATGGCACGACCCATTTCGCGAAGAACGACCTCGTGAAGTACCTGCAGTCCGTGGGAGTGCGGTTCGGCGCCGATCTCAACGCGTACACGAGCTTCGACGAGACTGTCTACATGCTCCCGACCCCGTCGGACACCGCGGCGATCGTCGAGAAGGGGTTCCAGATCCTCGAGGACTGGGCGCACGGACAGCTGTTCGATTCCACAGAGGTCGTCAATGAGCGCGGCGTGGTGCGCGAAGAGTGGCGGACGCGGAAGGGGGCGTCCGATCGCATCCTCGCGAAGCTGCTCCCGGTCGCCCTGGCGGGCTCGCGCTATGCGATGCGGCTTCCGATCGGCACCGACACGAGCATCATGGCGGCCACCCCGTCGGTGCTGCGCGGCTTCTACCGCGACTGGTACCGCCCCGACTTGATGGCGGTCATCGCCGTCGGCGACTTCGATCCGGCGAAGATCGAGGCGCAGATCAAGCGCCATTTCGGCGGGCTGAAGAGGCCGGCGGCCGAGCGCAAGCGGGTGGAGTACGGCGTCCCCGACAACCACGCCCCCCTCGTCGCCGTCGCCGGCGACCCGGAGGCGACGAGCACCGGAGTGCAGGTCACCTTCAAGGCGCCGAAGGAGAAGACGCTCACCGTCGGCGACTACCGCCGCGACCTGATGGCCGATCTCTACACCTCGATGCTCAACGCGCGGCTCAGCGAGATCTCGCAGAAGCCCGACGCGCCATTCCTCGGCGCGGGGGTTGGCAAGGGGGGATTCTTCGCCCGCAGCGTGGGTGGCTTCACGATGAGCGCCGCTGTGAAGGACGGCGGCGCCGAGCGCGGACTCGAGGCGCTGCTCACCGAGTCGCATCGCGTCGACCGCTTCGGCTACCTGCAGAGTGAGCTCGACCGCGCGAAGCAGAACCTGCTGCGCGCCTACGAGCGCGCGTACGCCGAGCGCGACAAGACGCCGTCAGGGTCGCTGGTACAGGAGTACGTCGGCAACTTCCTGGAGCAGGAGGCGATCCCGGGGATCGCGAAGGAGTACGAGCTGGTTCAGCAGCTTCTCCCGACCATCTCGCTGGCCGACGTCAACGCCGCCGCGAGCAAGTGGATCACCGACGAGAACCGTGTAGTCGTCGTGACGGCGCCGGAGAAGCCCGGGGTGCCGCTGCCCGCGAAGGAGAGCCTGCTCGCCGTCTTCGCGAAGACTGCGTCGGCGCCCTTGACCGCCTACGCGGAGAACGTGTCGGGAGATGCGCTGCTCGACCCACCTACGGCGCGCGGGAAGATCGTGTCGCGGCGGACGATCCCGGGGTCGAAGATCACCGAGTGGAAGCTCTCCAACGGCGCCCGCGTCCTGGTGAAGCCCACCGACTTCAAGGAGGACGAGATCCTCTTCTCGGCGTGGAGCCCGGGCGGGCTCTCGCTGGCGCCTGACTCGGTGTTCATGTCGGCCGCGTTCGCGTCGCAGATCGTGTCACTCGGCGGGGCGGGGAAGTTCAACCGGGTGGACCTGCAGAAGAAGCTGAGCGGCAAGGCGACGCGCGTCGCGCCGTACATCAACGAGACAAGCGAGGGGCTGAGCGGCAGCGCGTCGCCGAAGGATCTGGAGACGATGCTGCAGCTCGCGGACCTGTACATCACCGCGCCGCGACTTGACAGCTCGGCATTCGCGGCATTCCGGAACCAGGTGGGGCCCTTCCTCGCCAACCGGAGCTCCAGCCCCGACCAGGTATTTCAGGATACGGTCCAGGCGACGATGGCCTCGCATCACTTCCGGGCGCGTCCGATCACGGCGGCGACCTTCGCCGAGGTGGATCCGGCGAAGGCGTACGCCTTCTACCGCGACAGGTTCGCCGATGCGGGGGACTTCACCTTCGTCTTCGTCGGAAACGTGAGCCTCGCTACGCTCGAGCCGCTCGTCGACGAGTATCTCGCGACTCTTCCCTCCAGTGGTCGCACCGAGCGCTGGAAGGACAACGGAGTGCGGACGCCGGCCGGGACGAAGGACGTGGTAGTGAAGAAGGGGGTGGAGGACAAGGCCACGACGCTGATGATGTTCACCGGCCCGTTCACCTACACCCCGGAGAACCGGTTCGCGCTGCGCGCGCTCACCGACTACTTCCAGATCAAGCTGATCGAGACGCTGCGCGAGAAGCTCGGCGGGACGTACAGCCCGAACGTGTCGGGGAGCGGGACGCTCGCGCCGCAGCAGCGGTACTCGATCACCGTCTCGTTCAACTCGTCGCCGGCGAACATCGAGAAGCTGACGCCGGCGGTGCTGGCGCTCATCGACACGCTGAAGCGCATTCCCCCCACCGCGGCCGACGTGGAGAAGGTGAAGGCGCAGATGGCGCGGACACGGGAGGTGGACGTGAAGCAGAATGGCTACTGGCTGGGCAACATCGTCAACCGTGACATGGCCGGTGAGGACATCGACGGGCTGCTCGGAGCGCAGGACGCATTGATCGCGGGGCTCACGCCGGCGAGCATCCAGGCGGCGGCGCGGGCCTACTTCGATACGACGAACTATTACCGGTTCGAACTGCTGCCGGAGAAGAAGTAGGGGCGGTTCGTCGGCTTGCGGTTCTTCGGTTCTCGGCCGGCCTCGGGACGCCAGGTGCCTCCCGGGGCCGGCCGAAGACCGAAACCCGCAGGCCCGAAGAACCTGCAGTGCTAGATCGACGAGCGTGCGTGTCCGACCACCTGCTCCAGCCAGACCATCAGGATCACCTGATACGCGATCATGAGCAGCGCGCCGCGGGCGACGGAGGAGAGCCGTCCTGACCCGTACACGCGGCGCAGCGCGACGACGAGGTAGGTAGTCTCGACGAGCAGAACAGTGAGATTGAGGGGAAGAGAATCCTGGCTGATGCGGGGCGGCAGTAGCTGCAGCACGGCCGTGAGGACGAAGAAGAACGCTGACCAGTGCAGCGCGAACATCAGGTGGTGCGTGAACGCCCGCTTCATGCGCGGATGGAGGAGCCAGACGCCGAGCGCGAAAAGGGGCACCGAAAGGATGAGGAGCGACGAGAGCTGGCTGGTGGCGCCGTTGACGAAGCGCTCGCCGAAGAGCTCGGGGGAGAGGCCGCGCTGGCTCAGGCGCGCGATCTCGGCGGCCGAGAGCCGGTTCGTCCAGCCGATGCCGCCGGCCAGGCCCGCGTAGAACTGGAAGCTCGGCGCGTGGAACCGGACGATCGGATGGACGGTGCCCGCCAGGAAGAGCAGGGCGGCGGCAAGGGCGTACGTCTGGAGCGGTGGGACCTGGCTGGCGCGGCGACCGGCCAGATAGTCGGCGGTCAGCTCGCCGGGCCGGAAGAGCAGCCGCCGCGCCGTGCGAAAGGCGCGGGAGTCGAGCTGAAACACCGCGTCGGCAGCATGCGCGAGGAAGGCGCGCACCGACGCCAGGTGATCGGCGGCCTGCTGCCCGCACCGGCTGCAGTACGGGCCCACGAGGATCTCGCCGCAGTTGCGGCATGCTTCCGCGTCCCCCGTGACAGCGTCCGATGCGTTCATGTCCCAACTTGCACCCCCCCCATCCCGCGCGAAAGGCGCGGCTCCCGCGCAACGATCCGGGGCTGGCGCGCATATACTAGGGAAACGCCGGCCGCCGGCCGCCCGCCCCCACCCAGTTCCCCCCCCGGAGCTCACGCATGACGCGACACCTCTCCCACGCGTCGGTCCGCCTGGCCTGTCTTGCCAGCGCGCTGTCGATCACCATCACGCTGCCGGCGCTGGCGCAGCAGTCGGTGGCCGCCGACAGGGCGCTGCTCGCCACGGAGCGCTACGTCACCCCCCCGGCCGAGGTGGCCCGGCTGGTCAACGCGCCGCGGCACCTCAACACGACGCTCACCGACCAGAGCCCCGACCGGAAGCACTTCCTCGCCACGCACGGGGACGGGCTGGGAGACGAGAAGCGCTTCGGCAAGGAGCACATCTATCTGGGCGGGCTGCAGGTGGACACGCGCGCCAACCGGGTGCGCCAGCTCACCACCCGTGGCATGGCGGCCATGGAAGTCGTGGACGCCGAGACGGGGGCGCGGGTGAAGGTGGAGATCCCGGCGGGAGCGACGGCGTCGTCGCCGAGCTGGTCGCCGGACGGGTCGAAGCTCGCCTTCCTCGCCAACTTCGACGATGCGACCTACGTCTATGTCGCCGACGCGCGCACCGGCTCGAGCCGTCGCGCCTCGTCGCGCCCGGCGCTGCCGGTGCTCGACACCGCCCTGGACTGGGCGCCGGACGGGAGCGCCGTCTACGCGCTGCTGGTCCCCGAGCAGCGCATGCCGATGCCGAAGGAGCCCGCCATCGCCGACGGTCCCCTCGTGCGGCTGACCGACTCGAAGAAGGCCAAGACACCGACCTACGCCAGCCTGCTGCAGTCGCCATTCCAGAGGGCGCAGCTCGAGTACTACACGACGGGCCAGCTCGCGCGGATCGACGCCAAGGGCAGCGGCGCCCGCAACGTCGGCGCGCCGGCGATGATCCAGGGGGTGGACCTCTCGCCAAACGGCCGGAGCATCCGCGTGACGGTGATGCAGAAGCCCTTCTCGTATCTGGTGCCGGTGCAGAGCTTCGGCACCGAGGACCAGCTCTGGAGCGCCGACGGGGTGAAGATCACGGTGCTCGCCCGACGCGCCCTGCGCGAGGGGGACAGTGGCGACGATCCGCCGGGCGCGCGCGGCACGGCGAGCGATTCCGGCCGGCGCGCCTTCGCCTGGCTCCCCGACGGCGGGCTCGCCTTCCTGCTGCAGGACCCCGCGCCGAAGCGTGCGCGCGGCGCGGCGGCGGCGCCGGATACCACGGCGGGTGACAGCGCCCGGGGCCCGCGCCGGAAGGACCGGCTCTATACCTGGGCCGCCCCCTTCGATTCGGCGGGAGCGAAGCCGATCGTCGAGAGCGACAACCGGATCGCCGGGATGGTGCTGAGCACCGACGGCAAGTGGGCGCTGCTCAGCGAGAGCGCGAGCAACGTGGCGCACACGTATGCCGTGTCGCTGGCGGATCCCGCGGTGAAGCACACCATCTACAAGGCGCGCGGGGCGCAGGTCGGCTTCGGCGGCGGCTTCGGCGGCAACGGCAACACGACGCGCGGCGGCCCCGACGACGACGGCTTCTATACCAATCCGGGCACCGTCGTCCTTCGCAAGGAGGGCCAGACGCAGATGGCGCTGGTGAGCTCGGATGGAAAGAGCGTCTTCCTCGAGGGGACGCGCTACGTGAAGGATCCGCAGAAGAACGCGCCCAGCACCTTCGTGGACAAGGTCGACCTGGCGAGCGGCGCGAAGACCCGGCTCTTCCTGAGCGACACGAGCCTGTACGAGAGCGCGCCGATCCCCGTGGACGACGACTTCTCGCGCTTCGTCGTGACGCGCGAGACGGAGACCGTGGTGCCCGACCAGTGGCTGCGCGACCGCGCGAGCGGGCAGCTCAAGCGGCTCACCGAGAACCGTGACGTCACCGCCGACGTGACGAAGATGCAGCGTCGGATGATCCAGGTGACGCGTGCCGACGGGAAGACGCTATGGGTGAACGTCACCCTGCCGGCGGACTACCGCGCGGGCACGCGGCTGCCGGCGATGTTCTGGTTCTACCCGTACGAGTACACGGATCAGGAGTCGTACGACCGGACCAAGCGCACGCTCAACAAGCACAAGTTCCCCACGACCGGTCCGCGCTCCATGGAGATCATGGCGACGCAGGGCTACGCGGTGGTGCAGCCCGACATGCCGATCTTCGGGAGCGCTGGGCGGATGAACGACAACTACGTGTTCGACCTGCGGAACGGGTTGACCGCGGTGATCGACGAGCTCGACCGGCAGGGGCTGATCGACCGGCAGCGGCTCGGGATCGGGGGCCATTCGTACGGCGCCTTCAGCACCGTCAACGCGATGGTGAACCTCCCCTTCTTCAAGGCGGGGATCGCGGGCGACGGCAACTACAACCGCACCCTCACGCCGAACGGCTTCCAGAGCGAGCGGCGCGACCTGTGGGAGGCGCGCGAGACCTACCTGGCGATGTCGCCATTCCTCAACGCCGACAAGCTGCAGGGGGCGCTGCTGATGTATCACTCCCTGGAGGACCAGAACACCGGTACCGATCCGGTCAACTCGATCCGGCTGCTGCACGCGCTGCAGGGGATGGGGAAGACCGCCGCCCTCTTCATGTACCCGTATGAGGATCACGGTCCCCTCGTCCAGGAGACGCTGCTCGACCAGTGGGGCCGCTGGGTCGCCTGGCTGGACCTCTACGTGAAGAACGCCGGCAAGCCTGCCGCGCAGGTGACGGCGCTGGTGCCCTGAGCCACTCCGGCTCCATATTCGGCGGCAAGGGCCGCGTCCACCCGGGCGCGGCCCTTGCACCTTTCCGGCGTCCGAACCCCGAGATCAGACCAACCGAACGAGAGCACTCATGAAAGTCATCATCCCCCTGGCCGGGAAGGGCACGCGGCTCCGCCCGCACACCCACCTCGTGCCGAAGCCCATGCTCAAGATCGCCGGCAAGCCGGTGATGGCCTACATCCTCGAGGACCTCGAGAAGCTGGGCAACGTGGACGAGGTCGTATACGTCACCGGCCACCTCAAGGAGAAGGTCGAGGACTACGCCCGCACGCAGTTCGCGAAGCTGCCGGCGAAGTTCGTCGAGCAGAAGGTGCAGGACGGCACCGCGGGCGCGGTGAAGCTCGCGCAGCCCTTCGTCGGCGACAGCGACGTGCTGATCATCTTCGTCGACACGATCTTCGAGACCGACCTCTCGGTCATCAAGGGCACCGATGCCGACGGCATCATCTGGGTCAAGGAGGTGGAGGACTACCAGCGCTTCGGCGTCGTGGTCACCGACGCCGACGGCAACATGACGCGGATCATCGAGAAGCCCGACACCCCGATCTCGAAGCGCGCGAACATCGGCCTCTACTACATCCGCAACTCGAAGCTGCTGTTCGAGGGGATCGATCACACCCTGCAGCAGCCGACCCACAAGGGGGAGTACTACCTCACCGACGCCTTCCAGTACATGATCGACAAGGGGGCGAAGATCAAGGTGATCGACGTCGAGGGCTGGTACGACGCGGGGAAGCTCGACACGCTGCTCGACACCAACCGCACAGTGCTCTCCAAGGGGGCGTCGCGCCGGCCGGCGCACGTCGAGATGGGGGTGACGATCCACGACCCGGTGTACATCGAGGACGGCGTCACGCTCAGCCAGTCGGTGATCGGCCCCAACGTCTCCATCGGGAAGGGGAGCCGCATCGAGGGCTCGACGCTCACCGACACGATCATCGGAAAGGACGCCGCTGTCAGGAAGTGCACGCTGCACGACTCGCTCATCGGCGACAACGTGACGCTGGAGGGGCTGCGCGCGAGCCTCACCGTGTCGGATCATTCCGAGATCCGCGGCGACGCCTGACGGGGATGACCTCCATGCGCGCGGTGACGTGCCTCGCCCTCGCCCTGCTCGCCGCAACCGTCGGCTCGGCAGGCGTTTCGGCGGCGCGCGCGCAGGGCGCGCCAGGGGCGGGCGATCCACCCCCGGGCACCCGCGTGCGCGTGACGCGCGTGCCGGACGACCGGTTCACCGGCACCCTCGAGCCACGGCGTGGCGACACGATCGTCGTGCGGATGCGGGACTCGCTGCGTCTCGTGCCGCTCGCGGCGGTGAGTCGCTTCGAGGTGAGCACGGGAACCCGCCGGCACACTGGGCGGGGCGCGCTGCAGGGGCTGATCGCCGGCGCGTCGGTCGGCGCGCTGCTCGGCTCCCTGGACAAGAACGAGTGCCAGCCGGGGGAGCAGTTCTGCATCTACTCGGGACGCGGCGTCTCGGCGGCCTTCGGCGGCGTGCTCGGCGGGCTGGCGGGAACGATCGCCGGCGCGGTCATCGGGTCCCGGGCGCGCGAGGAGTGGCGGCCGATCGTCGTGACTGGTGCCGGCGTGAAGCTTGGCGTCTCGCTCGCGCGCTAGCCATCCAGCCCCGCCGCGCCCACGAGCACGGTGAGCGCGCGCGCCATGCCGAGCGTCCCGTCGGTGTTGTCGTACCACTCGCCGGGTGTGTGCACTCCGCCACCGCGCCCGCCCGCGCCGATCGCGATTGCGGGAATCCCCATGCTGATCGGGACGTTGGCGTCGGTGGAGGCGGTGGTGAGCTCGGGGTGGCGGCCGATGAGCCGCGTCGCGTCGACCGCCATGCGCACGAGCGGGTGGTCGTCGGGGACGTCGCCGCAGGGGCGGTCGCCGATGGTCGAGACGATGTACGACAGCGGGGCGGTGCCGGGCGAGCGCCGGCGGTTCTCGTCGCGCGCCGCCTGGCGCACGACCTCGTGTAGCTCGTCGGCGCATCGGGCGAGGACCGCCGCGCTGGCGGAGCGCAGGTCGATCTCCAGCCACGCCTCCTCGGGGATGGCGTTCACGCTGATCCCGCCGCCGATGCGGCACACCGAGAGCGTCGTGCGCGGCGACCGGGGCAGGGGAAGGAGCGCGAGCTTCGCCGCGGTGGCGCCAGCTGCGTGCACCGGGTTCGGCACGCCGAAGGACGCCCAGCTGTGGCCCCCGGCACCATGAAAGCTGACGCGGTAGCGGCGCGCGCCTAGCGCGCGGTTGACGATGCGGTCGTCGCCAGCGCCGTCGAGCGCGATGCACGAATCGGGAAGCGCGGGGAGCCGCGCGATGAGGTGTTTCACCCCGCGCAGATCGCCCGACCCTTCCTCGCCGACGGTGGCCGAGAAGATGATCGGGCGCTCGGTGCGGAGGTGCTCTCCGTCGATCGCGCCGGCGAGGGCGAGCATCGCGGCGAGGCCGCGAGAGTTGTCGACGATGCCGGGTCCGGCGAGCTGGCGCCCCTCGCGCTCGACGCTCACCGGCGTCCCCTCGGGGAAGACAGTGTCGAGGTGGGCACAGACGAGCACCGGCGCCCCGTCGCTCGTGCCGGCGCGCACGCCGGTGACGTTTCCCACCTCGTCGATGGTGACGTCGGCGAGGCCAAGCTGCCGGAACCGCGCCGCCACCGACGCGCCCCGCTCCCCCTCGGCACCGGTCGGGGCGGGGATCTCGCACAGCGCGATCTGGGTCCGGAGGAGCTGCTCGTCGCCGTCGGCGAGCCGCGCGCGCGCCAGGGCGAGCCGCTCGAACAGCCGTCCGGCCTCCCGCCGCGGGACCTGGGCGTCGTGCTTCATCGTCTATCTATGGCGCCGCGCGCCCCGCGCGCGCAAGATGGGTCCCGATGAGAGAGCCAGCCGAGCAGTTCCGCAGCGCCACCCCGCCATCCCCGCGCCTCGGGCGCAACATCTTCGCGCTGTCCGCGGTGAGCTTCTTCACCGACGTGTCCAGCGAGATGATCTATCCGCTCCTTCCCGTCTTCCTCACCGCCGTGCTCGGCGCGAACGCGAGTTTCATCGGCGCCATCGAGGGGGCCGCGGAGACGACGGCGGCGCTGCTCAAGCTCGCGAGCGGCTGGTGGTCGGACCGGGTGCGCAAGCGCAAGCCGCTCGTGGTGGCCGGCTACACGATCGCCACGGTGATGCGCCCGCTCGTGGCCATCGCCCAGTCGGCGGGCCAGGTGCTGATGATCCGCGTGGCGGACCGCGTGGGGAAGGGGATCCGCAACGCGCCGCGCGACGCGCTGATCGCCGAGTCGGTCGACCCCAGCATCCGCGGCCGCGCGTTCGGGTTCCATCGCGCCGCGGATCACGCGGGGGCGGTGCTGGGACCGCTGATCGCCTACTACGTGCTGAGCCGTCAGGTCGCGCCGCTCCGCACGGTGTTCTGGCTGGCGGCGATCCCCGGGGTGATCGCCGTGATCGTGCTCGTCGCGTTCGTGCGGGACGTGCCGCGCGCCGCGCCGGCATCGGCCGCGGCGCCGATGGACCTGCGCCAGCCGCTCGGCCGTCCTTTCTGGCGCGTGCTGGGCGTCCTCTTCCTCTTCACCCTCGGCAACTCGACCGACGCATTCCTCCTGCTGCGCGCGAGCCAGCTCGGGGTGCCCGTCGCCCTCGCGCCGATCCTGTGGGCGGCCCTGCACGTGGTGAAGTCGGCGAGCAGCACTCCGGGCGGCGCACTGTCGGACCGCGTCGGCAGGCGGCCCACGCTGATCGCCGGCTGGGCCCTCTACGCGGCGGTGTACTTCGGCTTCGCGCACGCATCGGTGGCGTGGCAGGCGTGGGCGCTGTTCGGCGTGTATGGCCTCTTCTTCGGCCTGACGGAGGGCTCGGAGCGCGCGCTGGTCGCCGACCTGGTGGCACCGGAGCGGCGCGGGACGGCGTTCGGGTGGTACAATCTGGCAATCGGGCTCGGCGCGCTTCCGGCGAGCCTGATGTTCGGATTCGTCTGGGACCGCGCCGGCTCGGCGGCGGCGTTCACGATGGGGGCGGGGCTCGCGCTTGCGGCGGCGGTGTTGCTCCTCGTCGTGGTCAGGAGTGAGTCTTCCCGGTCTTGAACGGTAAACGGTGAACGGTGAACGGTGAACGGTGAACGGTGAACGGTGAACGGTGAACGGTGAACCTCAACCTCGAACCTCGAGCTTCATGGTTCGATCTTCGATAGGTGAGAGGTGAGAGGCCAGGGGTTCGAAGCGAGCGATGAGCGCCTTCTGGACGTGAGCCTTCGCAAAGCAGTCCTCCGCGACCTCCGTGTCCTCCGTGGTTCGAGCCCTTGAACAGCATGAACCACGGAGGACACGGAGGACACGGAGAAGTACATCACACGAAATGACAACGGGGCGCCGCAGCTGCGCGGCACCCCGTCATCCTGTTGTGCAGCCTGTCGTGCGACCTCTCTACATCACGGCGCGGAGGCCGCCGTCGCGATGCCAGGAGAAGAGAGCTGGTCGCGTCCCTTGTCGCGATACGGGATGCCGTGCACCATCCAGTCCGGCGCCGGTGCACCCTTCAGCTTGTTGTCGAAGAACTGCTGCATCCGCATCGCGATGTCCTTCTGGTTCGCGCGGCTCGCCGGGTTGTGCACGTCGTTGTTGTAGTCGATGAAGTACACCTCCTTGCCGAGCCGGCGCAGCCCGACGAAGGTCTCGATCCCCTGGTACCAGGGGACCGCGTCGTCGGCGTCGTTCGCCATGATGAAGAGCGGCGTCGTCACCTTGTCGAACCAGAACAGGGGCGAGTTCTCGATGTAGCGCATCGGATATTCCCAGATGCTTCCCCCGATGCGGCTCTGGCCACTCTCGTACTGGCCGGAGCGCGCGATCCCCGAGCCCCAGCGGATCCCGCCATAGGCGCTCGTCATGTTGGCCACCGGCGCACCGGCCATCGCCGCGGCGAACATGTGCGTCTGCGTGATCATGTACAGCGTCTGGTAGCCGCCACACGACTGCCCCTGCAGGCCGAGGTGCGCGCCGTCGACGTAGCCGCGCTGCAGCAGCATCTGGATGCCGGGGACGATCGACTTCATCGCGCTCGGGCCGGGGTAGCCGACCTCGTAATGGATGTCCGGCTCGAAGATCAGATAGCCGTTGCTCGCGTAGTGCGTCGGGTTGATCACGTTGCGCCCGGTCGGCGGCACGTAGGCGTGCAGGCCGTTCGAGAGCTGCTCGTAGAAGTACGCGATCAGTGGGTACTTCCTGCTCGGATCGAAGTTCTCCGGCTTGTAGAGCATCCCCTTCTGCTCGAAGCCATCGGTGCTGATCCACCGTACCAGCTCGACCGTCGCCCAGTTGTAGTCCTTCTGCTGCGGATTGGCGTCGGAGATCCGCGTGAGGCTCGTCAGGCTCGGTCCGGTATACACGTTGGGGAACTCGACGAACGTGCCCTTGGTGACGAGATACTGCTCGGCGTTCTTCGCCTTGAGCGGTGTCCCCCACGCGACGTCGGCAATGACCGTAGCCTGCGGTGCCGTCGTGGCGCCGAGCTGGTCGCGATAGAACCCCGCCGCCTTCGTCTCCTCGTTCAGCGCGCGGAGGAAGAGCGGGGCGTTGGGCTCGAAGACGTTGCTCGTGTCGTTCGCCGCACCACCACCACCACCACCGCCGCGGCCGCCGCGGCCGCCGGCGTTGAGCTGCTCGAGCCGCAGCACCGTCGTATGGCTCCGGCCGAAGCCGTCGGTGACGTTGACCGCGGGCCGCGCGCCGCTGGGGTCGATCTCCCACACGTCGTAGCGGTCGTACAACAGCATCGACCGGTCGCCCTTCGTCCAGCCGGCGATCCCCCACGCGCCGGGGATGGCGGGGCGGTCCTCGGTCTCCTGGCCGAAGCTCACCCCCTTCACCCCGGAGGTGACGTCGACGGTGCGGCCGGTGGCGGTGTTGTACGTGTACCACTGCCCCTTGTCGAAGTACGCGATGTAGCGATCGGCGGGTGAGAGCGTCCCGTTGCCGCTGATGTGCTCCTTCACCACCTTGGCAGCGCCCGTCGTCCCGTCGATCACGTAGACGTCGGTCGCGCCGTCGCCCCACATGCTCTCGATGTTGTACCGCTCGCGCGACGTGCCCAGCACGACCTTGCCGTCGTCGCCGAGCGCCACCTGGGGCAGCGAGTCCACAGCCAGCGGGACCACCTTGCGGCTGGCGATGAAGTACAGTGCCTGGTGCGAGCGGTTGCGGTCGCGCACGGCGTTCAGCCGCTGCGTCGGCTGGAGCTGCGGGTCCTTGTAGTGCCAGAGATCGAACACCGCCTTGCCGGCGAGCGAATCGGCGGGCACGGAGTCGGCGAGCTGCGGCGCCACGCCGAAGGCGATCGCGTTGCCCGCCTTCGTGAACGAGATGGGGCCATTGTCGGCAAGACGCATCCCCTTCGCGACCGCCGCGGGGGTGACGGCCGCCGTCGCGCCCATGCCGCGCAGGCTGGCGTAGTAGAGCGTGTGCGACGCCGCCGTCTTGCCGAAGTCATCACGGTTGGAGAAGAAGGCGACCTGCTGCGCGGCGCGGTCGAAGACGAGCCCCTTGTAGTCGCCGGTGCCGGTGAGGAGTACAGCCGTGGTGCCGGTGGCGAGAAGGCGGACGTACGCGCCATCGTGTCCCGCCTGCCTCGACGCGACTGTATAGCCGAGCACCTTGGCGCTGTCGTCGAACATGAAGGCGACGACGTCGGCGATGCGCTCTTCGGCGCCGGTGCTCATGTTGCGCAGCACCAGCGGCGAGCCGAACTGCCGCCGACCGCTGCGCGCCGCGGAGTCGGGCGCGGCGCCACCCCGGCCGCCGCGCGCCGCGGAATCGGCGGACGCTGACGAGTCGGCGGCGACGTACGCCAGCCAGTTGCCGCTCGCGGCGGGGAGCTTGAACGAACGAACGCGCGGGACTGTCGTGACCTTGCCGTCCGCGACGCTCACGATCGCGAGATCGGAACGGCTCTGCAGCGCCGCCGCGGCGCGGCGGTTCCGCGCGGCGCGGTCGAACTCGGCCTGCGCCGGATAGGTGAGCACCACCGCGTAGCGGCTGTCGGCGGTGAACTGGCCCGGCGCGGTCGCGGCGCCCTGGGGATCCTCTTCCGGATTGCCGGTGGGGCGGGGGCGCAGTCCGCCGGGCACGTTGTTGGGACGGCCGAGGTAGCCGCGCGGGACGTGGTATTCGGTGGGTGCCTGCGTGGCGCGGACGACGAGCTCGCCGTCACCGACCTGGGGAACGATCGAGTAGAGGGCCCACCGGCCGTCGTTGGAGATCGCGGCGCCCTGGATCGACTTCCAGTGGTCCCAGTCGGCCTGGGTGAGAACCTTCTTCTGTGCCTGGGCGACGGCGGGAGCCAGCAGGAGGCAGCCGAGCGCGGTGATGCGGGAGATGCGCATGCGTGATGTGCCGGGGGAGGAGGGCTGGAGGGCGGGGGTGGCTCTACGCTGGTATACGCCCAGCGGGCGGGCGGCGTTCGATCGCGGTGGGTCCGGCGGCGGCCAGGGGAACAGGGACGGCCGGCCGCCCCGAGGTCCAGTCGTCTCTCACGACAGCGCCGCGCCCTTCAAGGCGAGGGCGACCCGGTCCGCGAACAGATCCACCTCGTCCAAAGTCGTGTAGACGTTCGGCGTGATGCGGATCCCCTTGAACTCGTCGGTCACCATCGGCGTCGTGACGATGCGGTGCTGGCCCAGCAGCCACCCGCCGAGCTTCCCCATGTCCATCCCGTCGATCGCCATCACGCCGATCGCGCCGCTCTCGTTCGGGCCGATCGGGGTGATCATGCTCACCCGGTCGCTCGCGGCGAGGAGCTGCTTCGCCCAGCGGTCGCGCAGGTAGCGCAGGCGGGCGATCTTCCGCTCGGCGCCGATGCCCCGGTGAAAGGCGAGAGCGACGGCGATCGCGTTGTGGTTCGCGGCGGGGTGCGTGCCGATCTCCTCGAACTTCCGGATGTCGCCGTCCTGGCTCTCGTTGGCCGCCATCAGCGGCCAGAGCGGCTTGATCCGATCGCGCCGCACGTAGAGGAAGCCGGTGCCGATCGGGGCGAGCAGCCACTTGTGCAGGCTGGTGCCGTAGTAGTCGGCGCCGAGCTCGTCGCGGGTGAAGGGGAACTGGGCGAAGGCGTGCGCCCCGTCCACGAACACCTTGATCCCCTGCGGCCTCGCCAGATCGACGATCCGCCGCACGGGGGCGATGTAGCCGGTCTGGAAGCTGACGTGCATGACCTCGATCACCCGCGTGCGCGGCGTGATGGCGTCGGCGATGTGCTGGACGTAGGAATCGGCGCTCTTCACCGGCGTCTCGATCCGTACCTTCTTCAGCACGATCCCGTCGCGCCGCTCGCGCTGGCGCCAGGCGTTGAGCATGCGCGGATAGTTCTGCGTCGTGACGATCACCTCGTCGCCGCGAACGAGATCGGTGCCGAAGATCAGCGTCTCGTTCGCCTCGCTCGCGTTGCGCGTGATCGCGATCTCGTCGGCGCCGCAGCCCAGCTCCTTGGCAAGGTCGCGTCGCACGCTCTCGATGCGCGGCTCGAGCACGCGCCACATGTGCTCCACGGGCAGCTCGTTGCTGAAGCGCAGGTCGCGGATCATCTGCTCCAGCACGTGCGTCGGCGCCGGGCTGCAGCCGCCATTGTTCAGGTTGACCATCGTGCGGTCGAGGTCGAAGGCGCGCTGGATCTCCGACCAGTACGACTCGTCATCGGCCGCACCTCCCATCGGGGCGGCGCGGAAGAGGCGCGAGAAGGCATCACCCTTCAGAACGGGGGCGGCGGCCGCCGCGCCGAACATCGAGCCGACGAACGATCTTCTGGATTGCATGATGGATCCGTGAATGCGGAAGGTGGCGGACGATGAGCTCAACAGCAGCGGCTCCCTGGCCGGTCGTATCGGCGTGACAACGCATCCCTGGTGAACTCCGCGCGCGTGAGCGGCGTGGCGAGTGCGTGCCGCTCGACATGATGCGCGAGATACGCGTCGTAGTCGGGCGCGCCCATCACGCGGCGCAGCGCGGCCGCGAGACGCTCGGCGAGCGACGGCTCAGCGGCCACCGTCGCCTCCAGTCCTCGACGCGGGCCGCGGCGAGGGGTGGCCGATCGTCCGCTCGAAATGGTCGAAGATGCGACGGTATTCGTCGGTCCACGACGATGGCCGCACGAACCCGTGATCCTCCACAGGATAGGACGCGAGGCTCCAGTCGGTCTTGCCGAGCTCGATCAGCCGCTGCTCCAGCCGCACGATGTCCTGATAGTGGACGTTCACGTCCACCATGCCGTGGGCCATGAGGAGCGGGCTGCGAAGCCCGCTCGCGAAATAAATGGGCGACGAGCGGTGGTACGCGAGCGTGTCGTCCTGCGGCCGGTTGAGGATGTTCGACGTGTAGCCTTCGTTGTAGTGCGCCCAGTCGGTGACGGCGCGCAGTGCGGCCCCCGAGCCGAAGTGCTCCTGCGCGGTGAACAGCGCCATCAGCGTGATGAACCCGCCGTAGCTGCCGCCGTACAGCCCGATGCGCGACGCGGGTATGCCCTGCGTCTGCGTCAGCCACTTCGACGCGTCGACGTGGTCCTGCAGGTCGCGTCCCCCCATCCAGCGGTAGATCGCCGTGCGCCAGTCGCGGCCATAGCCCGCCGAGCCGCGGTAGTCCACGTCGAGCACCACATAGCCCTGCTTCGCGAGATACTGGTTGAACATGTACTCCCGCGGATACTCGCTCCAGAAGTTGCCGACGTTGTGCAGGTATCCGGCGCCGTGCACGAAGATCACCGCCGCGCCGTTCGGCTGCGCCCCCATGTCGGCGGGTCGGTAGATGTGCGCCGGCACGCTCACCCCGTCCGAGGCGGGGATCTGCACGATCGCCGGCGCGATCCACGGCCCGCGCAGGAACTCCGCGCTCGGCGACGTCGTCAGCCGCTCGAGGCTCGCGCCCGGTGCATTCGCGGCGAGATAGAGATCGGGGGCGCGATTGACGAACGAGTACACGTCGGCGATCAGCCTGCCATCGGGCGACGCTACAGCCTCGTGTCCGCCGGACAGCGCGGTGATGCGCGTGCGCGTCCCGCCCGACACGGGCATCCGGTAGAGCTGCTTCTCATAGGGCGACGGCTCGCTCGTCGTGAGCCAGAAGTCCCGCTCGTCGGGGGAGAGCGTCACGCCGAGCACCTCCCAGCGACCCGCTGTCAGGGAGCGGACCTCCCCGCCGGTGGCGGAGGCCGAGTAGAGCTGCGAGTAGCCGGTCGCCTCGCTGACGAACCAGATGCGCCGTCCGCCGTCGTAGAAGCCGGCGCACGACGAGCAGGGTCCGCCCACCCAGGCGGTGTCGCGCAGCGTCTCGACCGTCGTGAACGCTGCGCTGTCGGCGCGTACCGAGAGGAGAGCTCGGCTCTTGTGGTTCTCCGGGAAGGCGAACAGCGCCGCACGCGTACCGTCGCGGCTCCAGCCAGCCATCGCGACCCGCCCGCTGGCGCTGTCGGCGCCGAACAGCTTCAGCGCCGTGGCCTTCCCGCTCGGCAGCGAGATCCAGAGCACCCTCTGCTTGCCGAGCAGGTCGCCAACCTTGGTGCGGCCGCGCAGGTTCTCCACGTAGCCGGTCTGGGTGACGAACTGCGGTACCTCCGCCTGCCGCGTGAGCGACGCCGGCTGCGATACCACGACGAGCGCGGCGGTGCCGCTCGGCGAGACGTCGATTGATGACACGCGCTCGGAGCCGGAGATGTACACGGGCGTGAGCCCCGCCGCCTCGCGCGCCTTCCGCTCGGCACGCGACACGCTGTCGGCGGCGGCGCGGTCGCGTACGGCGTCGAACAGGTCGCGCTGCTGCTGCTCCAGCCGCCCCCGCTGGCCGGTGGGACGCACCGAGTCCTTGGGCTCCGGGCCGCTGCGGATGTCGGTGAGCTGCCGCACCGCGCCGCCCGCGAGGCTCAGCGCGTAGGCGTTGCCGTCGCGCAGGAAGAACACCGTGCGCCCGTCGGCCGACCAGGTCGGCCGACTCTCGGCGGCGACCGTCTGCGTTAGGCGCCGCGGCGAGCCGTCGCGGAGCGAGACGATCCAGATGTCCCCGTTGGCCTCGACCACGCGCGATGCGCGGTCGGACGCGAGATCGCCCTCGGCGACGTAGGGGGCGGCGGAGTCGGCCTGCGCCGCGGTGAGACGCTCGGGGGTCGCGCCCTTGATCGCGCGCACGCGATACGGCCTGAGCGGCTCGCGCCAGTCGGTGCCCGCGGCGTTCCACTGGAAGTAGATCCAGCGGCCGTCGGCGCTCCAGCGCACGTTCGCCGGCGCGCGCCCGTAGAGCTCCGGGCCGCGCATGATGTTCCCGATGGAGAAGCCGAAGGCGCGGTCGGGTGAGGGCGCGCCCTGCGCGGAAAGCAGCGCGGGAAGGACGGCGAGCGTGGCGAGCGAGGAGATCAGGCGCATGATGGGTGTCGGAGGAGGCGCTGCATTGTCATCCCGCACGAGCGACAGCGAGTGAGAGTGTCATCCCGCACGAGCGACAGCTGGCACCCTGTCATCCCGCACGAGCGACAGCGAGTGTCGGGATCTGCTTTCGGTGAAGCGTGGCCATCATTGGTGCAATGAACGAAGATCCCGACACTCGCTCGCTTCGCTCGCTCGTGCGGGATGACGTCGCGCTCGCTGCCGCTCGCTCGTGCGGGATGACACCTCGCTCGACGTCAATCCCCGCTCGCAGCGAGCCGCGAGTCGAATGGGACCTCGCTACTATGTACCAGCTTCCCCCGAAACAGCACAGCGTGCCACTCGTGCAGGCTGTCGGCGAGGATGACGATCACCGACAACAGGAAGAACGCCGCCACCGCGGCGTCGAGGTAGTCGTTGAAGATGAGGCGCGACAGATCGGTCGTCGTCTTCACTCCCGGCGGAAGGGTACCCCCGAGCTGCGCGGCACGCAGCGTCGCGGCGTGGGCCAGGAAGCCCAGCTTCGGCAGCGGGGAGAAGATCTTGAGATAGCCGGCCGACATCGTGACGATCACCAGCCACGCGAGCGGAACGACGGTGATCGCCGCGTACCGTGCCGGCCGCGTCTTCACGATGATCGTCGTCACGACGCAGAGCGCGACGGCAGCGAGGAGCTGGTTCGCGATGCCGAACAGGGGCCAGAGCGAGTTGATCCCGCCGAGCGGGTCGATCACCCCCTGCCAGAGGAAGTGTCCCCACATCGCCACGAACAGCGCGCTGGAGAGATACACGGCGGGCATCCACGACGTGCGCCCGAACGGCGCCCAGAGGTGCTTGCCGAGGTCCTGCAGCATGAAGCGGCCCACGCGGGTGCCGGCGTCGACTGTGGTGAGGATGAACAGCGCCTCGAACATGATCGCGAAATGGTACCAGAGCGCCATCGCCGCGTCGCCGCCCAGCACGCGCGAGAAGATGTGCGCCATCCCCACCGCGAGGCTCGGCGCGCCCCCGGTGCGCGAGAGCAGCGACGTCTCGCCGACGTGGCGCGCGAGGTCGGTGAGCTCGGCCGGCGTCACGACGAACCCCCACGCGGCCACGGCCGACGCCGCGCTCTGGACAGTGGTGCCCAGCGCCGACGCGGGAGCGTTGATGGCGAAGTAGACACCGGGGGTGAGCGCGCAGGCGGCGATCAGCGCCATCACCGCGACGAACGACTCGCAGAGCATCCCGCCGTAGCCCACGAGCCGCATGTCTGACTCGCGGTCGATCAGCTTGGGGGTCGTCCCCGAGGCGATCAGTGCGTGGAAGCCGCTGATGCTGCCGCAGGCAATAGTGATGAAGCAGAAGGGAAAGAGGCTCCCCGCGAACACCGGACCCGTCCCGTCCACGAAGCGCGTGAGCGCCGGCATCTGCAGCGGCGGAAGGGCGACGAGGATGCCGATCGCCAGCGCGATCACGACGCCGATCTTCACGAAGGCCGACAGATAGTCGCGCGGGGCGAGCAGCAGCCAGACCGGGATCACCGACGCCGCGAAGCCGTAGGCCATGATCAGGATGGCCAGCGTCTTCCCGCTCAGCGTGAACGCCGCCGCCAGCTCGGGCTGTGCCGCCACCCACCGGCCGGCATACAGCGCGAGGGCGAGCAGGAGGATGCCGATGGCGCTCGCCTCCAGCACGCGGCCCGGGCGCAGCCAGCGCAGGTAAAGCCCCATCAGCATCGCGATCGGGATGGTGAGCCCGATCGTCACCGTTCCCCAGGGACTGCTCTTCAGCGCGTTGACGACCACGAGCGCCAGGACGGCGATCAGCACGATCATGATCCCGAGCACCGCGACCAGCGCCGTGAAGCCGGCGACGGGGCCGATCTCCTGGCGCGCCATCTCGCCGAGCGACTTCCCGTCGCGCCGCACGGAGGCGCAGAGGACGACGAAGTCCTGGACCGCCCCGCCGAGCACCACCCCGACGACGATCCAGAGGATGCCGGGCAGGTAGCCGAACTGGGCGGCCAGGGTGGGGCCCACGAGGGGACCCGGGCCGGCGATCGCCGCGAAATGGTGGCCGAAGACGATCCACCGGTTGGTCGGGATGTAGTCCCGCCCGTCCGCCAGGCGGTGGGCCGGAGTGGGGCGGGCGTCGTTCAGGGCGAACAGCCGGGCGGCAATGAACGCGCTGTAGAAGCGGTAAGTCACCGCGTAGGTGCAGAGCGCGGCGACGAGCAGCCAGGCGGCGCTGACGGGCTCGCCACGCGACAACGACACGAAGGCCAGGGCAGCCGCGCCGGCGATGGCAAGACCGGCCCAGAGCAGGCCCGACAGTAACCGGCTGCCGGGAGAGGGGGCGCTGGAGGGGGGGA
>JBBQJC010000040.1:0-31246 GCA_038325515.1 Gemmatimonadales bacterium
AACTTCGACATCGAGATGATGCTCGAGGTCGGCACGTGCGCAGGGATCGAGAACTACTCGCGCCATCTCTCCGGGCGCCTGTCTGGCGAGCGCCCGTCGTGTCTCTTCGACTTCTTCCCCGAGGACTTCCTCGTGGTCGTCGATGAGTCGCACGTCTCGCTCCCGCAGATCGGCGGGATGTTCAACGGCGATCGCGCGCGCAAGCTCACGCTCGTCGACTACGGCTTCCGCCTGCCGAGCGCGCTCGATAACCGTCCCTTGATGTTCGACGAGTTTCTCAAGCTCACGCCGCGCGCGCTTTTCGTCTCGGCGACGCCTGGCGATCTCGAGCTGCAGCTGTCGGAGGGCGTCGTCGTCGAGCAGATCATTCGGCCGACGGGGCTCGTCGATCCAGAGATCGAGGTACGCCCGGTGCGCGGGCAGGTCGACGACCTGCTCGGCGAGATCCGGAAGCGCGCCGCGATCGGGGAGCGCGTGCTCGTGACCACGCTCACGAAGCGGATGTCGGAGGACCTCACCGACTACCTGCAACAGGTGGGGGTGCGCGTGCGCTACATGCACTCGGACATCGACGCGATCGAGCGGATGGAGATCGTCCGCGGCCTCCGGCTCGGGGAGTTCGACGTCCTCATCGGCATCAATCTCCTGCGAGAAGGACTCGACATGCCCGAGGTCTCGCTGGTCGCGATCCTCGACGCGGACCAGGAGGGCTTCCTCCGCTCGGACCGGTCGCTCATCCAGACGGTGGGGCGCGCCGCGCGCCACGTGAACGGACGGGCGATCTTCTACGCGGACCGGATCACGGGGTCGATGCAGCGCTGCATGGACGAGACGCTGCGCCGGCGCGAGATCCAGACGGCGCACAACCTGGAGCACGGCATCACGCCGACGTCGGTGTCCAAGAGCATCGACCAGGTGCGCTTCACCACGCGCGTCGCCGACTCGCGCATCGAGAAGGACGAGGAGAAGCCGAAGCGCGGGAAGCGGGTGGCCGAGGCGGAGTCGCCGAAGTACGACCTCGTGGATCCGGAAACGCTGCTGTCGATGCTGGAGACGCAGATGAAGGAGGCGGCGACCGCGCTCGATTTCGAGGCGGCGGCGCGGCTGCGCGACCAGATCTTCGAGGTGAAGGCGCGACTCGCTGGCGCGCCGCTCAAGGGGAGGGTGGCGGCCGACGCGGGGACGACGCGGGCGGGAAGTGGCTCGGGAGGCGGGCGGTGAGCGCGGACGGAGCGGACGCGGCGCACGGCCACGAGCCGCTCGTCCCGGAGCGTGCCGAGCAGGGCGCGCTGGCGATGACCGAGGAGGAGCTGCGCGCGTGGGGGCGGAAGTTCGGCCGCGCGGCCCGTGCGCCACTGCTGATCTCCATCACCGGAGAGCTGGGGGCGGGAAAGACGACGCTCGTGCAGGCGATCTGCGAGGGATACGGCGTCCGCGAGGAGGTGACGAGCCCCACCTTCGCGCTCGTGCACGAGTACGCGGGGCGGCTCTCGCAGGTGATGCATCTCGATCTCTACCGCCTCGACCGACCCGACCAGCTCGACGAGCTGGGCTGGGACGAGCTGCTGCACGCGCGCGCCGTCGTCCTCGTCGAGTGGCCGGAGCGCGCCGCGGACCGGCTGCCGGCCGGGCACGTGACGCTCTCGCTGCAGCACCTGCCGCACGATCCCGCGCGGCGGCTCCTCTACGCGGGGTGGCACGCGTGATCACCCTGGTGCTGGAGTCCTCGACCTACGCGGGGAGCGTCGCACTGCTGGAGCATGGGGCGGTCGTGGCGGAGCGGAGCGTCGCGATGCGCGGGCGGGAGCACGAAGCGCTGATGCCCGCGGTGGCCGAGGTGCTCGAGGAAGGAGGACGCTCGCCGCTGGACGTGCAGCGGGTGGTGTGCGGGGCCGGGCCGGGCGCCTTCACGAGCCTGCGAATCGCCGGCGGGATCGCGAAGGGGATCGCCCTGGCGGCGAGCGTTCCGCTGGTGCCGGTGTCGTCGCTGGCGCTGCTGGTCGCGAGCATGTCGCCGCGCCGGCCGGGCCGGTTCCTCGCGGCGCTCGATGCGATGCGCGGGGAGCATTACGTCCAGCGCTTCGAGGTATCCGAGGGGCTCGAGATGCGGGAAGCGGGGGCGCTGGGGCTCGTGGCGTCGCAGGAGGTGGACCGCGCGGCAACCGAGCATGGGGCCATCGCAATCGGTCCGGGGCGCGGCGAAGGGCACGAGGCGCAACCCACGGCGGGGGGAGCGACGGCAATCACAAATCTGATTGACACGACCCATCCTGCCGATCTGGCCGCGTGGGAGCCGTCGTATGGGAGGTTGGCCGAGGCGCAGGCGAAGTGGGAGCGGGAGCACGGGCGGGCGCTCGAGGGGCGGTGACGGAGGGGGCCGGGCGGGGGATCAGGGTGCGCGAGGCGACGGCGGCGGACCTGGCGGCCGTCGCGGTGATCGAGGCGCTGAGCTTCGCCGATCCATGGAGCGCCGACGCCTTCGCCTCGTCGCTCGCGCTTCCACAGGCGAGGTTCTATCTGGCCGAGGAGCGCGATCCTGACGAGCAGGAGACGGCCGCTGGCGCGCCGACGCTGCTCGGTTATGTTGTGGCGCTCACCGTGGGCGAGGAGGGGGAGGTCGCGAACCTCGCCGTCGCACCAGCGGCTCGCCGGCGCGGGGTGGGAGGGGTGCTGCTCGACCGGTTCATCGAGGAGTCGGAGCGCGCCGGGGTGATGGCGCTCTTCCTGGAGGTCCGGGAATCGAACGTCGCGGCGCGGCGCCTTTACGAGTCGCGCGGGTTCGCGCAGGTGGGCAGGCGGAAGGGGTACTACCGGACGCCGGACGAGGACGCGCTGGTCCTGCGGCGTGATTTCGTGCCTGCCTGAAGTGAAGTGTCACATGAGATTGCTCGTGTAAGTCGTTGTTGCTGGTTGGACTGGAAGTGAATCGAGGCCGTGAGCAATACATTGGTTGCGGCACCACCGGACTTACTTTTTAGCGTGTGGGCGATGGTCTGACACCACGTCCAGGGAGGAGTGTATGAGCCGCAGTTTGAACAAGGTGACGTTGATTGGAAACCTCGGGAACGATCCCGAAGTGCGCTCGACGACCGGCGGGAACCGGGTCGCCACCTTCTCGCTGGCGACGAGCCGGTCGTGGAACGACGCGACCGGGGCGAAGCAGGAGAAGACGGAATGGCACCGCTGCGTGGTGTGGAACACCAAGAACTCGCAGCTCGCCGACATCGTGGAGAAGTACGTGAAGAAGGGGGACAAGCTCTACATCGAGGGGCGGATCGAGTACCGCCAGTGGCAGGACAAGGAGAACCAGACCCGCTACTCCACCGAGATCAACGTCCGCGAGCTGATCATGCTCGGCGGGGGAGCCGGGGGCGGGGGCGGGGGCGGGGCGCCGCGCGGCGACTTCGAGAGCGATTCCGCTGGCGGAGGGCGCGCGCGTCCGGCGCCGGCGCCGGCGAAGGCGACAAGCGGCGGTGGCGACGACTTCGAGGACTTCCCTGGAGCACTCGCCGACGAGGATGACGACCTGCCGTTCTGACGGCGGCACCTCGGCTCTTTTCCACAACGAAGGATCGCCGGACCCGGGCTCGTTCCCGCGTCCGGCGATCTCTTTTTCTTCCGCTCGAAGCGCTGCGTGTCGTCCTTTGCGCGTCGCGCCGAATTCATCACCCGCTTGTCGGTAAATGAAGTGCCCGCTATGCCGATACTTCTCCCTGTGGCGCGCGGTTGCTGGCCTTTCCCGCGATCGCGATGCCGCGCCGAGTGATGTGCTGCGTCCGCATCGCCGCCACGCTCGGCCCACGCGCACATCGGAGATTCGTGTCAGCTTCAGCGATCGCGGCGCCCTCGCCGGGCACTGCCAGGACCGTCCCCAGCCGGACCGGCATCGCGCTCACCGGCGTGGAGCGGCCCTTCGCCGACGACGAGATCATCGTGAGCAAGACCGACCTCACGGGAAAGATCACCTACGTCAACGACGTCTTCGTCCGCGTCGCGCAGTATTCGCGCTCCGAGCTGATGGGCGCTCCGCACAGCATCATCCGACACCCCGACATGCCCCGCGCCGTCTTTCAGCTCCTCTGGGATACCATCAAGGAGGGACGCGAGGTGTTCGCCTACGTCTTGAACCTGGCGCGAAGCGGGGACCACTACTGGGTCTACGCGCACGTCACGCCGACCTTCGACCGCACGGGCAGGGTGGTGAGCTACCACTCCAATCGGCGAACGGTGAAGCGCTCGGCCCTGCCGGATGTCCAGGCGCTCTATGCCGAGCTGCGGGCGATCGAGCAGGGCATCGAGCGCGGGTCGCCGGGGCAGGACAGCTCCAAGCGCGCCGCGATCGCCGCGTCCGTGACGCACCTCACCATGCATCTCACCAACCGGGGACAGTCGTATGACGAGTTCGTCTGGTCGTTCTGAGCCGATGACGGCGCGTGGACGCCGGAGGCCGAGAACCGTGCTCGAGCTGTTCACGGGACGGAAGGCGCCCGAGAGTCCGCGCGTGGCGGAGGAGGCCATCGCGGCGCTGGTCGCGGTGTGCGAGGCGGCGGCGCGGGGAGATCTCGAGCCGCGCGCCGACGTGGACGCGATGCCGAGCGAGCAGCTCGGCGTCCTGGCGTCTCGACTGAACCACTGCCTCGACATGACCGACGCGTATCTGCGCGAATCGCGGGCCGCACTGACGGCGGCGAGCGAGCGGCGCTTCTGGCGGCAGGTCCTCGAGCGCGGGCTGCACGGCAGCTTCGCGCACGGGGCGCGCGCCATCAACGCGGCGTCCAGCGACATGGCACGGCAGGAGGATGCCGACGGGATGCGGCAGCGGCTCGCCGACGAATTCGAGCGGACGGTGGCCAGTCTCGTTGACAGCGTGGCGGTGACGGCGACCGAGTCGCACGCCGCGGCGGAGACGCTGGCCGGGGCGTCGGGAGTGGCGGCCCAGCAGGTGAAGCGAGCGGCGTCGGGGGCGGGGTCGGCGGCACGCGAGGTGGAGACGGCGCTCGCCGACGGGAACGCCGTCGCCGAGTCGGCAGTGACGATCGCGACGTCGGCGCGGCGTGCCGGGGCGTCCACGGAGACGGCGGTGGTCACGGCGCGCGAGGCGACCGACGCGGCGCGGGCGCTGTCGGCCGCCGCGGCGGAGATCGGGACGGTCGCGGTGATGATCCGCGGGATCGCGGCGCAGACCAATCTGCTCGCCCTCAATGCGGCGATCGAGGCGGCGCATGCCGGCGATGCAGGACGCGGGTTCGCGGTGGTGGCGAGCGAGGTGCGCAGCCTCGCGGCGCGCACCGCCGACGCGACCACGACGATCGAGTCGAAGGTGGAGGCGCTGAGCCTGTCGGCGAGCGCGATGGTCGCGTCGGTGGAGGCGATCGCGGCGGATCTGGCGAAGTGCGCGACGGAGACCGACGGCATCGCCCGCGCGGCAGCCGAGCAGCGGACGACGGCGGAGACGATGGTCACCGGCCTGGCGCGCGCGGCGGGGGCGGCGGACGACGCGTCCGAGGGGACGAAGGCGACGGCGAGCACGGTCGAGGAGACGACCGCCGCGGCCACGCAGGTGCTCTCCGCGGCGAACGAGCTGTCGGTCACCGCGCAGGAGCTGGATCGGGCGGTGGCGAGCTTCCTGGTGGGGGTGCGCGGGAGCGCGAGCCAGGCGGGCTGAGGGGCGGGGTGGGCCAGGGTGGAGCCTCAGCGGCAGCGTGAGGGGGAACGAGGTGTTGGGGTCTCGATGATCTCGATTACGTTGAAGGGGGCGAGCCGCGGCCGGAGGCCACGCGCTACTTCCGAATGCTCGGAGCTCGATACCCGGAGAGTGCCCGGTGCACAGCACCAAGCAATGGTTCCCCCCAGGCAGGTCCGGGACCTTCGGTTCCATTCGGCGAGGGCTCTGCTGCCTGCTCGCGATCGGGACGGCGTGCTCGGACGCTGCCACCTCGACGGAGAGCCAGACGGACCGCGGGCCGTTCGGAATCGCGCCGGACACGCAATGGGTCTACGTCAACGAGCTCGCCCGATTCACGGGTGCCGGCGTCGGTTCTACCGACCGATGCCAGTGGACCATCGCCGACGAGGGGATTGCCAGCGTCGACGGCAGCGGCGTGATCACCCCGCGCACGGCGGGTAGCACGTCGGTCCGCCTGACCTGCAGCGCGCGTAGCGCGACGTCAATCCTCGTGGTCGGAGGGATGGACGACCGCTCCGTCAGGCGGCTCGCCCTCGGCGACTCGGCCCGCGACACTGTCGATCTGGGCGGATCGCGAGCCCGCTTCGAGGTACAGCTGACCAAGGGCGATACCGTCGATGTGATCACGAACGGCGGCTTCCTCGCCGACTATCTCCCAGTGCGCGCCCCACTCCTGACGCTCGGCGCTCCCGTGGGGCGGTACCAGCAGTATCTCGGCATCGTGGTCCCCGAGACGAGAGCTTATCTCTTCCACGTCGACCGCATCCCGCACCCGTGCAGCGGCAGCGGCTCGGGATGCTCCTTGGGCTTTGCGCTGCCGTACCGCCTCGTCGTGCGCCGCTCCGGACCGGTGATGAACACCATCAATTCGGGCTACTTTGCCAATCGAGTGGTGCGGCAGGGCGAGGTGACCCACGACACGATGTGGGTGCAGAACGTCGGCGCGGGATCATTCGATCTGCTGGCGACGATCGACTCAGCGCCGTGGGCCGGCGTCGTCGCGCGAGTCGCCGTTCCCGGGCCGACCCGCCTGGATACCATTCTTGGCGGGCCGCACGCGTCAGGCGTCGTCCCGATAGTGCTGACGCTCGACGCGCGCACCCTTGTCAGCGGCGTGTACCGGGGGACGCTGAACCTCCAGGCCGCCGGTGTCTTCGACGTGTACGGCGGCGGGCCGGGATCGCTTAGGGGGCGGACCGTTCAGGCCATCGTCTACGATTCTCTCGTCCGATACGGTCCGGCGCCCTCGAGTCCCTCATCAATGATCGCTTCGACGCCGTCTGGCACGCTGTACGTGCAGACGTCCAACGGGGTGTCGCGATACGATACCCTGACGGGCTCGCTCTCCGCGCACGTCGCCATCGCTCCGTATTCCTCGCCGATCCGGCTCGGTCCGGATGGCGCCGCGTACGGCGCGTACGGAACGAGAATCCTCCGGGTGGGACGCTCGGGGGACAGCACGGAGATCTCCACCGGGGGCGCGTTCGCGAATCATCTCGTCGTGCTGCCCGACTCCAGAATCTACTTCTTCGGGCTCGACCGCAAGCTCTATCGTATCGGCGCCGACGGAATGCGGTCGGACGTGATCACACTGAACGCGGCCTCGGTCTCAGGCGGCAACCTCGTCTTCAATCCGACGAACAACTCATTGTACTTCATGGAGGGCTCGAGCCTGCACCGTGTGGATCTCTCGCGACGCACGGAGGAGGTCATTCCCTTGCGTCTGCGACCGTGCAACGCCGCCGTGGTCTACGTCTGCGCGCCATCCGCTGTCGATACCCCTGACCTGTTCACGGTGGACGGCAGCGGCCGTCTCTATGGGGCAGGTTCGGGTGTCGTGGTGATCAGTCCGGACGGTACCGTCGTCGAGGAGTTCCTCCCCGGCCGCAAGGTCAATGGTCTCGCGGTGGTCGGGAATACCCTGTTCGGCAGCACGGGAACGATCGCGTATGGCGATCCCCCGAACATCTGGCGACGACCGGTACGGTGAACGACGCCGGCGGGGATCCGACGCAGATGTAAGGTTTCCCCGGCCCGCGGCGTCCTCAATTCATGCCTTCTCTTCCCCACTGGCGCGCTGCCACCGTGCACCGGCCGCCAGGCACTCCACTCGAGCTCCGCTCGCTCCTGTTGCGGGTACAGGACGCGGACACCGCAGCGCTCGGCGAGCTCTACGTCCAGTACGGTGATCTCGTCTACCGCACCGCGCTGCAGCTCACTCGCTATTCCGCGGATGCCGAGGACGTGACGCAGGAGGTGTTCGTCCGCCTTCCCGGCGCGCTCCAGGGATTTGCGGGCACACTCGATTCCCTGGAGGGGTGGCTGCGCCGGATCGCGGTTCGTCAGGCGCTGACGCACCTCCGGGGGGGACGCAGGCGCCGCGAGGTCAGCGTGGACGGCGTCGCGTCGCTGCTCGCCCCCGCCGACGACTCACTCGGGCGTCTGACGCTGCACGCGGCGCTGCTCCGTCTCTCGGAGGAGCACCGTACGGTCTTCCTGCTCAAGGAGGTCGAGGGCTACGGCCACGGCGAGATAGCCGAGCTGCTCGGCATCAGCACGGCAAACTCGGAAGTGCGACTCCATCGCGCGCGGCGCCAGCTGCGCGAGCTTCTGCGAGGCTCGAGATAGATGAGAGAATTGCTGAGCGGCTTCCATCCGCGGTTCGAGGCGCTCTCCGCGCTTGCCGACCAGACGGACATGGTGCTGGCGCGGACGCGCAGCGGGCGGCACGTGGCGAGATGCGCCGAATGCGCCGCGATGGTGCGCGAGATCCGCGCGCTCGGCGACGCGGCGCGGAGCGAGGCGCTTCCTGGCGCCCCGACGGCATTGCGGAGTCGGATCGAGGGCGCGGTGCGTGAGCAGGCTCGCGCCGCGCCTCAGCCCTCCCGCGCGACCCCGGCGCCGGACGCGCCCGAATGGGCGCCGGCTCCCGCGCTGCGGCCCACGCGTCATCCACCGACGGTGCGCACTCGGGTGGCCCTGCGGGTGGCGCTCTACCTGGCGGCCGCCGCGGCAATTCTCGCGGCGCTGACGCTTCCGCGAGGCGAGCGCGGCGTGCTCCGGGCGAGCGCGCCGCAACGAATGACCTTCGCGCCGGGGCGGCCCGCGCCGGGCGCCACGGTGCACGTCCGGTACACGCCTTCTCCCGCGATGGCCGGTTTCGGTCACCTCGTGCTCGCGGTCCGCTATGCGGATTCGACGGCGCGCGGCGACAACCTCTTTTTCTGGGCCGTCGAGTACGACTCCGCTGCGGGGCTGAGGCGCGCGGCGGACGGCGCGATGGTGGGCGATCTCGTGCTGCCGGCGAACTTCCTCGCGCTCGCGGCGATCGTGTCATCCCCCGACGGGATGACCGTCGATCGCGACGCCGACGGCCCATGGCTCCTGGTTGGGGGAGATCACCGCGGCGCGCCGTCGCTCCGGTCGCTCCTCGCCGTGCCGACGATCGCGGGGCGGATCCCGCCGGCCGTGAGCGATACCCTGCAGCGCTACTTCCCCTCCCATCCGGCCGGCTACTCACAGGCGAAGCGGTTCCGGGGCGAGGGGATCTTCGCGAGCCTCGTCAAGTATTTCGACAGCGCGGAGCGCCACTACGCCCGATTCGACGAGGCACTCGGTAAGCAGCGTGTGCTCGATGCCGAGCGACTGAGCGACATGGTGATCTTCGCGTGGCAGATCGAGGAGCCGGACGAAGCGGCGAAGTGGACCTGGCGCCTGGTGCGCGAGCATCCCGAGGATCCGCGCGCGCTGCAGTACTACGCGAGCATGGTGCACGACCGCGAGATGCGGTTCAACGCGGACTCGGCGCGGCCGCTGGTGCCGATGCTCGCGACGCTGCTGGAGACGAACGGGTACCGCGACCTGAGCAACGGGTGGGCGCGGACGCTTGTAAAGAGGTATGGCGACGCGGAGCTCGCCAGTCGCTGGACGCTGGGCACCCTGCACATGAGCGGGAAGGCGCTACCGAACGTGGATGTCGACGATGCCGACCTGGCGAGCCCCGAGTTCCGGAGCCGGCTGGGCGCGGCGCTGCGCGCGCGCACGCTCACCTCGTGCGCGGCTCGCTCGGTCCGGTACCTCTTGCGGTACCCGCGGGAGTGGATGAGCACCTTCTGCGAGCGCTCGCGCGGCGAAGCGTATGCGACGCTCGGGCGCATCGCGCTCGCGGAGGGTCGGGTCGCCGCGGCATCTGCGTATGCCGACAGTGCCCAGACGCTTTTCGACTCCACCAGCTTCTGCGGGGCGAAGCCGGCGCGCCGGCTGCGCGGCGAGATCATGCTGGCGCGCGGCGACACGGTGAGCGCGGCACGGGAGCTGGCGCTGGCGCTCTCCGGCGGAGATTACCAGTCTGGCCAGGCGCGCGACTCCGCGGGGCTGCGGCTGCGGCCGTCCGTGGACGCGGGGCGGTGGAAGGCGTTCACGGAGGACGCCGCCCGCGCGATCGCCGGCTGCTACGCGGTGGCGGCGAAGGCGCGGCGGGTCACGCGAACGGCGCCAGCGAGCTAGCGCGCCGCGGTGTCTTTCGTCACAGTCGCCGCGCCGGCCGGCCCGCTAGTATAATCGCAGCCGGCCGGTTTCTCATCCGGCGCCCAGTCGTCATTCGAGCAGCCTGGCCGCCGACGGCCCGGGCTCTCGCATCCCTCCATGCGCCCCGCAGCACCGGCGCAGCAGCCCCAGAGCGTGTGAAGACATACCGCCTCCGTTGGACGTTCGCCGCCGCCATCGCCCTCACCGCAGTCGCGCCGAGGCTCCGTGCACAGGATACCCGCGCCGAGCAGCAGGGGACGCACGTGGTGAAGCGCGGCGACACGCTGTGGGATCTCGCTGCGTCCTACCTCGGCGATCCATATCTCTGGCCGGAGATCTACCGCCTGAACACCGACCAGATCGAGGATCCGCACTGGATCTATCCGGGCGAGGTGCTGCGGCTGCCGGCGCGGGCGGCCGGGGTGGCAGCGGGCCAGCCGGCGGCGCGCCCGACCGTCGCGGCGCGCACCGTGTTTGCACCGGTGCCGCTCCAGGTCTCGGCACCGGCGGTGCGTCAAGACGTCGCTCCGCCGCGCGTCGCGCCCGGCGACGTGGTGCGCGCGCCATGGTTCGACCGCGACGGCGGGCCGTCGGCATCGGGGCGGTTGATGACCGGTGCAGACCTCTCCGGAATCGAGCGGCGCACGGCGCAGACGAACTTCCAGCTCTTCGATCGCGTGCTGATGGCGCCGATCGCCGGACGCGCCGTGGTGGAGGGACAGCGCCTCATGGCATACGAGCTCGGCGCGTCGGTGGAAGGGGTGGGGACGGTGGTGGTGCCCACCGCGCAGCTGCTGGTGACGCGCGGCTCGCGTGACGGCGCGGCAGCGGTGCTCGAGGTGCGCGAGCTGTACGGGATGCTCAACAGCGGCGCGCGCGTGGTGCCGATGGATACAGCGGGGGCGGGGGCCACAGGCCAGCCCGCGGCACTCGCGGCGGGCACCGGCCAGACCGGTACCATCCGGGCGATCCACCGCCCCGCGGTGCTCCCGTCGATCGACTACTTCGTGCTGCTCGACCTCGGCGCCCGTCAGGCGATGCGCATCGGCGACGAAATCCAGATCTACCATCCGCAGCAGGCGTCGGACGTGAACGGGAGCGACCCGGCCTCTCCGGAGGTGGCGATCGGGACGGGGCAGATCGTGAGGGTGACGCCCTACGGCAGCACGGCGCGGGTGACCTCGCAGCAGCAGCCGGCGATCCGGGTCGGGGAGGGGGTGCGGGTCGTGAAGCGCATGCCCTGACGGTGCCGGCGGAGGGACGGGGGTCCATGACGCAACCTCCGCTCGCGCACTAGATTAGGGCGACGGAATGACTGCGATCGCCCAGTTCCTCGCCATCACCTGCTACATCGGCGCCGCGGCTCTCGCCGCGACGCCGTTTGCGCGCCCGGTGGGTGCCCCCGTGCGCGGCGTGGCCGCCCTCCTCTTCGCGGGACTGCTCTTCCACGCGGCGGGGCTGAGCTCGTACGTCGTGCGCGTGGGCCAACTGCCACTCACCGGACTCGGCCCGTCGCTGTCGTTCGCCGGCGTCGTGCTCGCGGCCACGTTGCTGGTGGTGGAGGTGGTGGCGGGCGAGGTCAGCCTCGCGCTCGTTGCCGCGCCGCTCGCGGCGATCGCGACCATCGCCTCGAACATCGTGGGGCTCACTCCCGGGCTCGAGCCGGCGGGCGCGCGCGGGACCTGGCTGCTGACGCACATCGCGTTGAGCTTCGTCGGAATTGCCGCCTTCGGGACCGCTGCCGCGGCGGGGGTGATGTACCTGATCGAGCGGCGCGAGCTCAAGTCGCGGCGGTTCGGGGCGATCTACCGCTTCTTCCCCCCACTCGCGACGCTCGACCGCGTGAACCATGTCGCGGCGATCGCCGGATGGATCGCACTGACGCTCGGCGTCGTGCTCGCCGTGACGTACTCGGTGGCGTACGGCGACTACAACGTGCCGAAGACAGTGTGGGCGCTCGGCGCATGGCTCGCGGTCTCGGGGATCGCCGTGGGGCGGGTGGTGGGTGGCTGGCAGGCTCGCCGTGCGGCGCTTTACTCGTCGCTGAGCTTCGCCGTCGTGGTCGTGCTGTACGTCGCCTTCCGGCTGGCGGAGAGCAACGGCGGGGGGCGCTTCCTGTGAGCGGGATCCCGCTGCTGGTGGAAGGGGGCGGGCTGCGCGCGCTGGTCGTTGGAGGAGGCGCCGTCGCCGCGCGGAAGGCGCGGGCGCTCGCCGAGTCCGGTGCGCGCGTGCGGGTCGTCGCGAGGACGATGGGAGCGGAGATGCTCGCGCTCGCGGGGGAGAGGGAGTCGCTCTCGCTCGAGACTCGCGACTATCGCGCGGGCGACGTCGGGGACGCCGAGCTGGCCGTGGCGGCGACGGACGATCGCGCCACGAACGAGGCGATCGCGGCCGAGGCGCGCGCGCTGCACCGCCTCGTCAACGTCGCCGACGTCCCAGGGGAGGGAAGCTTCGTCACGATGGCGGCGCACCGCAGCGGCGCGCTCGTCGTGGGGGTGAGCGCCGGGGGAGTGCCGGGCGCGGCGGCGCGCGTGCGCGACGAGATCGCGACGCGCTTCGACGCACCGTACGCCGACGCGCTCGAGCGGCTCATCGTGCTGCGTCGCGATCTGCTCGACAGGGGCCGCGGCGCGGAGTGGCGCCGGCTCTCGGCGGCGCTGCTCGACGAATCGTTCTGTGCCGAGGTGGAGTCGGGGACGTTCGAGGCGAGGCTCGCCGAATGTCGGTGATCGTGCTCGGGGTGAGCCACCATGGCGCGCCGCTCGACGTGCGCGAGCGTCTCGCCTTCCGCGCCGCGGAGGTCATCCCGGCGCTGGAGCGGCTGCGCGACGAGGCCGGCGCCAGCGAAGGGGTGCTGCTGTCGACGTGCAACCGCACGGAGCTCTATCTCGTCGGACACGACGACGAGCTGGCGTCCCGCGGGTGGGCGCTGCTCGCCGAGCGGCTCGGGCAGGATGCGAGCGGCTTCGGCTACGTGCGGCGCGACCGCGACGCGGCGGCGCATCTCTTCCGTGTCGCGTCCGGGATGGACTCGATGGTGATCGGCGAGGCGCAGATCCACGGGCAGGTGCGCGACGCCTGGGAGGCGAGCCGGCCCGCGTCGGGGGCGATGCTCAACCGCCTCTTCCAGAGCGCCCTGCTGGTGGGTGGACGGGTGCGCAGCGAGACGACGCTCGGCCATGGCGCGCTGAGCGTGAGCTCGGCGGCGGTGCAGCTCGCGAAGAAGATCTTCGGCGGGCTGGCCGGGCGCCGGGCGATGGTGCTCGGCGCCGGCGACATGGCGGAGCTCGCGCTCGCGTCGCTGCAGCAGGAAGGGGTGCGCGCGGCCGTCGTGGCCAACCGGACCTTCGAGCGCGCCGAGGTGCTGGCCGCGCAGTACGGCGCGACGGCGGTGCACTACGACGACGCGTGGGAAGCGCTGGGTGACGTGGACCTGTTGCTGTGCTCGACGGCGTCGCCGCATCCCGTGGTGAGCGCCGATCGCGTGCGCGCCGCCGTCGCGCGCCGGGGGCACCGGCCGCTCTGCATCCTCGACATCGCCCTGCCGCGCGACGTGGACCCCGCGGTGGCGGAGCTCGACAACGTCTTCCTCTACGATCTCGACGACCTGCGCGCGGTGGTGAACGCCAACCTGGAGCGCCGGCATGGCGCGCTGCCGGCGGCGGAGTCGGTGATCGCGGAGGAGGCGGAGCGCTACTGGCAGTGGGTGGCCGGCCTCGCGGCGGTCCCGGTGCTGACGCGCTTTCGCGGCGAGATGAACCGGGTGCGCGAGCGCGAGCTCGCGGCGGCGATGCGGCGGATGGGCGATCTCACGCCGGAACAGCGCGCCGTCGTCGAGCACTTCTCGCAGTCGTTGATGAACAAGTTCCTGCACGAGCCCTCGGTGCGGCTGCGCGCTGCGGCGGCGAACGGGCGGGGGCTGGGCGTCGTGGACGCCGCGCGCTACCTGTTCGCGCTCGAGGAGAGCGACATGGCTGTCTCGAGCGATCATCGCGGGCGCGAACCAACCGACCAACCCGATACCGAGCCATGAAGTCCGTACTGATCACCGGCGGAGCGGGGTTCATCGGCTCCCACGCCGCGGAGCGCTTTCTCGCGCAAGGGTGGACGGTCCACGTCGTGGACAACTTCGTCACGGGAAAGCGCGAGAACCTCCCGGCGGGGGTGACCGTGCACGAGCTGGAGCTGAACGATCCAGCGTGCGCGGCGCTCGTGCGCACCCTCGCGCCGGACGTGCTGGTGCATCTCGCCGCGCAGATGGACGTGCGGAGGAGCGTCGCCGAGCCGGTCTTCGACGCGCAAACGAACATCCTCGGCTCGCTCGCGCTGCTGGAGGCGGTGCGCGGCATGAGCCCGCGCCCTCGCGTGGTGTTCGCCTCCACCGGCGGCGTCATCTACGGCGACCATACCGTGCCGCCGAACGTGGAGACCTTCGCGAAGGATCCGGAGTCGCCGTATGCCATCGCGAAGCTGAGCGTGGAGCTCTACCTGGCGTACTACGCACGCGTGCACGGAGTGGAGAGCGTGTCGCTGCGCTTCGGCAACGTCTATGGGCCACGTCAGGATCCGCACGGTGAGGCGGGGGTCGTGGCCATCTTCTGCGGCCGGCTGCTCGATGGCGAGCCGCTCACCGTGTTCGGCGATGGACAGCAGACGCGCGATTACATCTACGTGAGCGACGTCGTGGAGGCCACCTGGCGCGCGTCCACGCAGCTGCTCCCGCCGGTCGGACTCCTGGATGCGCGGTCGTTCAACGTCGGCACCGGGATCGGCACCCCGGTGCTGCGCGTCGCCGAGCTGCTGATGCGCGCGGCGGGCCGGCGCGCCGATGTCGTGCACGCGCCCGAGCGTGCCGGCGAGCAGCGGCACTCGTTCATCGACGTGTCCAAGGCGGAGCGGCTGCTCGGCTGGCAGCCTACCGTGACGCTCGAGGATGGCCTCGCCCGCAGCTTCGAGTGGTTCGCCGCGCGTCACGCGGCCAGCCGCCCACACACTCTTTCCCCGTTGGCATGATCCTCCTCGTCCAGGCGTCCGGCGCCGTCCCGACTTCCGCGATGGACCTCGTGGTCCATTCCAGCACCGCGACGCAGGTGGTGCTGACTCTCCTCGTGGTGCTCTCGCTCGTGAGCTGGACGATCATGATCGGGGTGGGACGGGAGATCTCGCGCGCGTTGAAGGGCGCGACGCTGTTCGCGCGCGAGGTGGAGCGCGGCGCGCGCATCGCGGCGGCGGGAGAGGCGGCGAAGCATTCCTCGCCCAACGCGGCGCAGCGGCTGCTGCTTCGCGCGCTGCAGTTCACCGGCGACCGGGGCGCCGCCGCGGGCGGCCAGCTGTTCGAGGAGGCGGCGCGCTCGTCTCCGACCGCGGCGGCGGCGCAGGTCGAGACGCTGCGCCTCGTGCTCGATGCCGAGTCGCTCCAGGAGCGCGACCGGCTCGGGCGCTTTCTGCCGTGGCTCGCGACGATCGGCTCGGCCAGCCCGCTCATCGGGCTGCTGGGCACGGTGCTCGGCGTGATCAGCGCCTTCGTCGGCATTGCGACGAGCGGATCGGGCAATCTCGCCGCCGTCGCGCCCGGCGTGGCGGAAGCGCTCGTCGCGACCGCCGCCGCGCTCACCGTGGCGATTCCCGCCACGTTCGGGTACAACATCCTCGCCAACCGGCTGAACCGGCTCGACAATCTGCTCGAGGGATTCGGGACGACGGTGATCGCGATGCTCGTACGCGAAGGGCGCGTCTAGCGTGAGCCGCCGCCGCCGGCGCGAGATGCCGCTCAACTCCGAGATCAACGTCGTGAGCCTGATCGACGTGATGCTGCTGCTGCTCGTCATCTTCATGATCACCGCCCCGATGATGCAGGGGGGAGTGGACGTCGCCCTGCCGCGCGCCGACGCGAAGGCGCTGGAGCCGAAGAGCGGCCTCGTGGTCTCGGTCGACCGCTCGGGAGCGGTCTACGTCGACGAGACGCGCATGACGCTCGCGGAGTTCCGCGCGGCGTTCAGGACGCTCGCGGCGAAGCGCTCGTCGTCGGGGGTGTACCTGCGCGCCGATGCCGGCGTCCCCTACGGCGTGGTGGCGCAGGTGCTGGCCGCGATGCGCGCTGCCGGCGTGGGGGACGTGGGGCTCGTGACCGACCCAGAGACGGGACCGTGATCGTGGAGGGGGCGCGGCGGGAGCTCTCGCTCCGGATGCCGATCGCGCTGTCCGCGCTCCTGCACGTCGCGGGCGCGTCGTGCTTCCTGCTCGCGCGGCACGCCCCGGCGGCGCCGCTGGCCCCGATGTACAAGGTGAGCCTTGTCGCGGCGCCGGCCGGCGAGCGGCGCATCGGGGTCGTCAGCCCAACGCCGGCGCTGGCGTCAGAAGCCACTCCCGCGACGGCGGTGCCCGCGGCCGCCGCGCCGAAGCCCGCCGCACCGATCGCTCGCAGCGCTCCCGTTCCCGAACGAGCGGCGCCGTCGGCGCGATCGGTCCCGGTGAAGCCGCCGCCGAAGCGTGCCACGCCCAACGCGGCGGCCGGCGGCGCGGCGTCGAAGCCGGGTGCGAAGGGTGCGGCATCGCGCGCCGACGCCACCCCGCCCTCCGCCGGTGGCGGCCCGGTGGGTGGAAAGGGCGCCGACGTGGCGAACGTGAACACGGCAGGGATCGCTTTTCCCTATCCCGGGTACCTCGAGAACGTCGTGCGCCAGATCGCCCTTCGGTTCAGGCCGTCCCGCGCCGGGTCCCTCCACGCCGACGTCGCCTTCCTGATTCGCCGGGATGGCAGCATCGCCGGGCTGCGGCTCACCACGCGGTCCGGCGTGTACTCGTTCGATACGGAGGCGCTCGGCTCGGTGGAGGCCGCGGCGCAGGCGCGCGCGTTCGGCCCGTTGCCGCAGGGGTTCTCCGATGACGTGCTTCCGGTGATCTTCAGCTTCGACCCGCGCCTCATCCGCTGAATGACTCTCTCGCTCCGCTGCACCCTCGGCGCCCTCGTGCTCGCCCTTCCCCTCGCCGCGCAGGATACCATCCCGCGCGGCGTGCGCATCGGGCTGTCGTACGACCCGGGCACCAGGCCAGGGGTCGTCGTGCTGCCGGCGGGGGGCGCGGGGAGCGATTCCATCCGGGCGATCGTGCAGCGCGATCTCGACTTCGGCGACCGGGTGAACGTGATGGCACTCGAGGGGCGCGAGGCTTCTCCGGCGGGCGGGCCGAACTGGCCCCTGCTGGCGAAGCTCGGCGCCGCGGCGGCGGTGCAGGTGACGCCGACGCCTGGCGGCCTGCATCTGGCCGTGTACGACGTCGCCAAGCGCGTGACCGCGCTGATCAAGGACTATCCCGCCCCCGCGCCGACCGACGTGCGCGGCTGGCGGGCTGCGGTGCATGGGCTCTCGGACGATCTGGAGGAGAGCCTCACCGGGACGCGCGGCGTCGCCCGCACGCGGATCGTCTTCGAGCGGGGGCGGCGCATCTGGATCGTGGACAGCGATGGCGAGCAGGCAATGCCGCTCACCGACGCGGGATCTCCCATCGGCGCGGCATGGTCGCCGAACGGGCGCTCGATCGCCTATTCGACCTACGTACCCGCGCGGATCGTCGTGCAGGAGGTCGTCTCGGGCTCGGTGCGCACGCTGGTCGGCGGGAGCGGCGTGTACATCTCGCCGGTCTTCACTCCCGACGGCAGCGCGTTAGTGTACGCGCACGGCGTCGACGACGGCGTCGATCTCTACACCATCGGGCTGAATGGCGGCTCGGCGCGGCGGCTGTCAGTCGGTCGCGGCAGCGACAACGTGTCGCCGACCTTCAGCCCCGACGGGCGGCGCATCGCCTTCACCTCCGGGCGCGCCGGCCATCCCGAGATCTACACGATGGACGCCGACGGCACGAACGTCGACCTGCTGACGCCGCTGGACTTCGGCGAGAGCGCGTACCGGGCCGGCGCCGACTGGTCGCCCGACGGGCGGCTGGTCGCCTTCCAGTCGCGCGTCGGTGGTAGCTTCCAGCTGCTCACGATCAATCTGCGCGACCGCGGCCTGCGTCAGCTCACGAGCGACGGCCGCAACGAGGATCCCTCGTGGGCGCCCGATGGGCGGCACCTCACCTTCGTCTCCGACCGGAGCGGGGTGAAGCAGCTCTGGGTGCTCGACACCGAAACCGGCCGCGCGCGGCAGATCACGCGCGGCGCCCCCGTTCGCCTGCCGGCGTGGTCTCCCCGCCTCGGCGCCGACTGACTTGTCCGAGTCACCGCTGCCCCCTTCCCGATCATGGAGTGCTGCATGACCCGTCGCACCTCGTACCTGGCCCTCGCCATCCTCTCGGTGGCCACGCTCGACGCCTGCCGCAAGAAGCCGGAGGCCGCGCCCGTGCCCGCCGCCGCGCCGGCGGCGTTTGATCCCGCCGCGGCGCAGCGCCGTGCCGACTCGATCGCGGCCGTCAACCGCCGCGCGGACTCGCTCGCGGCCTCCGACGCGTCCGCGCGCCGCGCCGAGGCGGCGCGCGCGGCCGCGGAGCTCTCGACGCTGCTCGCGCAGCGGGTGTACTTCGACTACGACCGCGACCAGCTCCGTGACGATGCGCGCGCCGTGCTCGACGCGAAGATCCCGGTGCTCGTCGCCAATCCCGGCCTGACGCTCGTGATCACGGGTCACACCGACGAGCGCGGCACCGCCGAGTACAACCTCGCGCTCGGCCAGCGCCGCGCGGCGCAGGTGAAGCGCTACCTCGTGAGCAAGGGGATCGCCGACGAGCGGCTCGTGACGCAGAGCCTTGGCGACTCGCAGCCGGCCGCGCCGGGCAGCGACGAGGCGTCGTACCAGCAGAACCGGCGCGCCGAGTTCGAGACGCAGGGCGCCGGCGGCGCGCTTCGGAAGCCTGGCGCATGAGGGCCGCGCGCTGGTCCGCCGCGGCGACGGGGATCGTCCTGCTGACCGGGTGCCTCGCGTCGAAGAGCGACGTCGCGCTGCTGCAGAGCGACGTCCGCTCCCTGCGCGACCTGACGTCGCGCGCCGACTCGGCGCGCAGCGCGCAGATCGAGCAGGTGCTGTCGCAGGTGATGCGCGCCAACGATTCAGTGCGCGCGGTGAGCGGACGGCTGGCCAAGATGCAGGGAGACGTCGCCAACGATCATTACGAGATGGGACGGCAGATCCTGCAGATCCAGGAGCTGAGCGGCCAGAGCCAGAAGCGGCTGCAGGAGCTGCGCGCCTCGCTCGAGGAACGCAGCCAGGGGGCGCCCGCCGCTGCGGCGCCGGGCGACAGCGCGGCAAAGGCGCCGGCGGGTCCGGGACCGGCGCAGCTCTTCCAGAGCTCGCGCGACCAGTTGCGCCGGGGCAGCTTCGCCACGGCGCGCGGCGGCTTCGAGGAGCTGCTGCGCAGCTATCCGTCGTCCGAGGATGTGCCGCAGGCGATGATCTACATCGGCGAGTCGTACGCGGCCGAGCGCAACCAGGTGGCGGCGGACTCGGTGTACGGACTCGTCGTGCAGCGCTACCCGGCGTCACCGGTGGCGGCGACGGCGCTGTACAAGCGCGCGCTCTCGATGCGCTCGGCGGGACGGTCCGCGCTGGCACGCGCCGCGTTCGAGCGGATCATGCGTGACTTCCCGAGCTCCGACGAGGCCGCGCTGGCCCGCGAGCAGCTCCGGTCACTGGGCAAGTAGGCAGAGGAACGGTGATGGAAGTCGCGGGCGCGATGACGGCACTGGGCGGAGCGCGGGCGTGAGCACCACGCGCGCGCTGTCGCTCTGGGCGATGCTCCTCTTCGGGGGCGCCGAGGTGGCGCGCGCCCAGATCCGCCCGCCGGCGCCGGCGCCGGTGGGGCGGCCCACCGGCGTGCGTCGCGACACGTTGCGCACGCCGCGCGACTCGGCCGCCGCCCGCGACACGTCGACGAAGAGCGACACGCTGGCCCAGGCGCACTTCGCCGAGCCGGACAGCGTGATGAAGCGCCTGATGGGGCTCCAGGGTTACAGCGTCACGCGCTACCAGGGCGAGCAGGTGACCTTCGACGCGGTGACGCGGGGCCTCGTGCTGGAGACGCACGCGATGGTGCTGCGCGACACCACGCTCGTGAAGTCGGACACCATCTTCTACAACGGCAGCGGCAGCACCATCCGTGTGGGCAGTGCCAAGGGGGCCCGCAACGTCTTCGTCGCGCCGGGCAATGCGCCGCTCTACAGCTCGGGCCCGGCGACCTATGACCTGGCCAACCGGCGCGCCTCGATCTCCGAGGTGCGGACCCAGCTCGACCAGGGGGGGCAGGTGCTGGCGGTATCCGGAGAGCGCGGCGTGGCGGTGCTGCCGCGCGACAGCACGGCGGGAGGGATGAACAACGCGACCTTCTACCTGCGGAACGGCACCGTCACCGCCTGCACCGATTCCATCCCCGACTACTACTTCAAGGCGAAGGAGATCAAGAAGGCGGGCTCCTTCGTGGTGGCGCGGCCCGCGGTGCTCTACATCGGCGACGTGCCGGTGTTCTGGCTCCCCTTCCTCTTCCAGGACACGCGCAACGGAAGACGCAGCGGCATCCTGCCGCCGAACGTCGGGATCAGCGATTTCATCCGCAACAGCAACTCGTACCGGCGCAACGTCGAGGGGCTCGGCTACTACTTCGCGATCAACGACTTCCTTGACGCCCAGGCGTTCGTGGACTGGCGCAGCTCGGCCGGCAGCCAAAGCACGCTGGCCGATCCCGGCTTCGTGCGCTACAACGGCGAGGTCCGCTATCGCTGGCTCGACCGCTACATCACCGGCAATCTCGCGCTGAGCGAGACGAAGCAGGCGAACCAGACGAACACGGCGATCAGCTGGGGACATCAGGAGAACTTCACACGCAACAGCTCGCTGACGACGAACTTCAACTACGTCTCCAGCACGACGCTGCAGCGGCAGACGACGGTCAATCCGTACGCGGCGCTCTCGACGATCAGCTCGCAGGCGAACTACCAGCAGAAGATCGGGCCGGCGCAATTCAGCATCGGCGGGACGCAGAAGCAGTATCCGGGGCGCAACCAGCGCGACCTCGGCTTCCCGACGGTGAGTCTCACCACCAGCCCGCTCAACCTGGCGAGCTGGCTCTCGTGGACGCCGAGCCTGAGCTACAGCGCGACCAAGAACTACAACATCGACCAGCCCTCGCCCCTCGGGCTGCTCTACCGGGACAGCACGATTTCCGGGAAGGACACCGTCTTCACCGACACGCTCCCGCGCAACGCGTACGCGAGCTCGTTCAGCTTCGATTCGCCGATCCGTATCTTCGGCTACGACCTGGGGAACCGCGTGTCGCTCAACTCGGCGCGCAACGACTTCCCCGAGCGGGCCATCGTCGCCGACGTGGTGACGGGCGTGCAGACGGAGCGCATCTACGCCTCCACGTATCATACGGATTTCGACTGGACGCCGTCGTTCACCCTGCCCCCGCTCGCCCGCAACAACTTCAACCTCACCCCGAGCCTCTCGCTGCAGAATCGCGAGGGCGGGGCGTTCGCGATCCGGAACGAGCGCACCGGCGGGCGCTGGGTCGCGCAGAAGAAGCGTCCCTCGTTCGGACTGTCGGCGTCGCCGACGCTGTTCGGGCTGTTCGGCGGCTTCGGTCCTTTCGCCCGCCTGCGGCACTCCATCTCGCCGACGGTGAGCTACACCTACGCGCCAGGCTTCGACGCGGACACCGCCTTTCTCGCTGCGCTCGGCCGGACAAAGCTCGGTTATCTCGGCAATCTTCCGCAGAACTCGCTCAGCTTCCAGCTCGCCACGAACGTGGAGGCCAAGGCGCGCTCGCGGAACGACTCCAACCCCGAGGCGGGGGAGAAGCTCAAGCTGATCTCCCTCAACTTCCAGGGGCTCACGTACGACTTCGAGCGGGTGAAGTACGCGCACGAGCACAACAACTACGAGTGGTGGCGCGGGCTCACGACGGAGCAGTTCGGCTACACCGTCCGCTCCGACCTGCTGCCGGGGATGGACGTCGGGGTGCAGTACTCGCTGTTCGAGGGCTCCACGCTGAGCGACACGGCGCGGTTCAAGCCCTTCCGCACGAACATCACGAGCAGCTTCTCCTTCAGCAACTCGGCCAATCCCTTCGCGGTGTTCGCGCGGCTGTTCGGGCGGGCAGTGCCGGCGAGCGACGCCGGCACCGACCGGCTCAACCAGACGGCCGACGACCGTTACGCGCGACAGATCGCGTCGCAGCCGGTCGCGGGGCGCGGCGCCCGCACCGCCGGCTTCCTTCCGACCGCGACACAGGGCTGGCAGGCGTCGTTCACCTTCACGGCGGCGCGGCAGCGGCCCCCGACTCCCGGCTCGCGCAACGTGATCGCCTTCGACCCGACGGTGCGCTGCACCCAGTTCGACACGCCGCTCCTGCGCGCGGCGTTCGACAACTGCGTCGCCAACGCGCGGACGAACCCGTCTCCCGAGACGCCGATCACGTCGTCGGTCATCGGCGCTCCGATCTACCTCACCCCCCCGACGACGTCGCTCGGCAGCAACCTGAGCTTCAACGTCACGCAGCACTGGGCGGCGACCTGGCAGACGCAGTACGATTTCGTGCAGAAGAACTTCGCCAGCCAGATCGTGTCCCTGCAGCGCGACCTGCACGACTGGCGCGCGATCTTCGCCTTCACGCAGTCGCCCAACGGCAGCTTCGCCTTCAACTTCCTCATCTCGCTCAAGGCCGAGCCGGCGCTCAAGTTCGACTATCACAAGGCGACGTACCACAACGAGGGCCTCGGCTCGAGCGTCATCCGCTGAGCGGGCGCCCTTGAATTGTCCGGGCGCGCGACAGACATTGCGCCGATGACTACCCCCGTCGTGCTGGATGGCCAATCGCTCACGCTGGACGACGTCGTGGCGGTGGCCGTCCACCGCGCGCCGGTCGAGCTGTCCCCGGCCGCGCGATCGCGGATGGACCGCGCGCATGGGGTGGTGCGCGACCTCGTGCAGAGCAATGCTGTCGCGTACGGGGTGACCACCGGGTTCGGCAAGCTCTCCGACGTCGCCATCCCGCGCCACCGGCTGGACGAGCTGCAGGTCAATCTGGTGCGCAGCCACGCCGCCGGCGTCGGCCCGCTCCTCGTGGAGCGCGAGGCGCGCGCGATGATGCTGCTCCGCGCCAACTGCATCGCCAAGGGGTTCTCCGGCGCGCGGCCCGTGCTCGTCGATCTGCTCGCGGGAATGCTCAACGCCGGGCTCTATCCTCCGATCCCCGAGCAGGGAAGCGTCGGCGCGAGCGGGGACCTCGCGCCGCTGGCGCATCTCGCGCTCTCGCTCATCGGCGAGGGGGAGCTGATCCGCGGCGCGGAGCAGGGGCCGGCGGCCGACCTGCTGGCGGGCGCCGGACTCGCGCCGGCGACGCTCGGCGCGAAGGAGGGGCTGACCCTGATCAACGGCACGCAGGCGCATACCGCCGTCGCCGCGCTCGCGGTCGTCGACGCCCATCGCCTCTGGCAGGTGGCCCACCTCGCCGGCGCGATGTCGCTGGAAGCGCTGCTCGGCACGCCGGTCGCCTTCGACTCGCGCATCCAGGAGGCGCGCGGCCAGCTCGGCCAGGCGGCGAGCGCCGCGCTCCTGCGGTCGCTGCTCCACGCCAGCGAGATCCGCGATTCGCATCGCGACGGCGACCCGCGCGTGCAGGACGCGTACGCCCTGCGCTGCATGCCGCAGGTGCACGGCCCGGTGCTCGACGCGATCGATTTCTGCGCCGGCGTCATCGGCCGGGAGCTCAACGCCGCCACCGACAACCCGCTCGTCTTCGCCGACAGCGGCGAGCTGTTGAGCGGGGGCAACTTCCACGGCCAGGCCGTCGCGATGGCGCTCGACTTCCTCGCCATCGCCATGACCAACCTGGCGACGATCGCCGAACGGCGCATCGACCGCCTCGTCAACCCCGACCTCAACCAGGGGCTCCCCCCGATGCTCACGCAGGATGCCGGCGTCAACTCCGGGTTCATGATGGCGCAGGTGTCGGCGGCGTCGCTGGCGAGCGAGTGCAAGGTGCTGAGCCATCCAGCGAGCGTGGACACCATCCCCACCGACGGCAACAAGGAGGACGTGGTTCCGATGGCGATGGGGGCGGCGTGGAAGCTGCGGCGCATCATCGGCAACGTGCGGAACATCCTCGCCATCGAGCTGATGTGCGCCGCGCAGGGACTGGACTACCGCAAGCCGCTTCGCGCCGGCCGCGGCGCCGCGCGCGGGCACGAGCGCGTGCGCGAGCTGGTCGAGCCGCTCGGACAGGACCGCGTGCTGTCCGTCGACATCCAGCGCCTCTCCGCCGCCATCGAGCGCGGGCATTTCACCAGCGGCATCGGAGGGAGCGCATGACGACGACTGCCGAGCCATTCGCCGGCGCGCGCGACGTGCGCGCACCGCGAGGGAGCACGATCTCGTGCAAGGGGTGGCAGCAGGAAGCGGCGCTGCGGATGCTGATGAACAACCTCGATCCCGACGTGGCGGAGCGCCCCGACGCGCTCGTGGTCTATGGCGGCACGGGGCGCGCCGCGCGAAGCTGGCCCGCCTTCGACGCGATCGTCGCGTCGCTGCGCGCCCTCGAGAACGACGAGACGCTGCTCGTGCAGAGCGGCAAGCCGGTCGCGGTGTTCCGCACGCATCCCGGCGCGCCGCGCGTGCTGATCGCCAACTCCAACCTCGTGGGGCGGTGGGCCACCTGGGACCACTTCCGCGAGCTGGAGCGGCGCGGGCTCATGATGTACGGCCAGATGACCGCCGGCTCGTGGATCTACATCGGCTCGCAGGGGATCGTGCAGGGCACCTACGAGACCTTCGGCGCCGTCGCCCGGCGGCACTTCGGCGGCACCCTCGCCGGCCGCCTCGTCGTCACCGCGGGGATGGGGGGGATGGGGGGCGCGCAGCCGCTCGCGGCCACCATGCAGGGCGCGGCGGTGCTCGCCTTCGACGTTGACGAGACGCGCATCGACAAGCGGCTGCAGACGGGTTACCTCGACGCGAAGGCGAGCTCGCTGGACGAGGGGATCGCCCTCGCCGAGGCGGCGAAGCGCGAGGGGCGGGCCATCTCGGTGGCGGTCGTCATGAATGCGGCGCCCGCACTCGAGGCGCTCGCGCAGCGCGGCGTGGTCGTCGACGTCCTCACCGACCAGACCAGCGCGCACGACATGCTGCGCGGCTACGTCCCTGACGGGATGTCGCTCGAGGAGGCGGCTGCGCTGCGCGAGTCGGACCCGGCGGCGTATGTCGCCGCGAGCACGGCCACCGCCAGCGACCACGTGCGCGCGATGCTCGCGCTGCAACGGCGCGGTGCGGTGACCTTCGACTACGGCAACAACATCCGCACCGTGGCGTTCGACGCGGGGGTCGCCGACGCGTTCGAGATCCCGGGGTTCATCCCGGAGTACATCCGCCCCCTCTTCTGCGAGGGCAAGGGTCCGTTCCGGTGGGTCGCCCTCTCCGGCGATCCCGCCGACATCCACCGCACCGACGAGCTGGTGCTCGAGCTCTTCCCGCACGACGAGCACCTACGCCGCTGGATCACCCTCGCGCGCGAGCGCATCCACTTCCAGGGGCTGCCGGCACGGATCTGCTGGCTGGGGCAGGGGGAGCGCGCGCGCTTCGGCCTCGCGCTCAACGACCTCGTCGCGCGCGGCGAGCTCACGGCGCCGATCGTCATCGGCCGCGACCACCTCGACACCGGCAGCGTCGCGTCGCCCTTCCGCGAGACGGAGGCGATGCAGGACGGCACCGACGCCGTGGCCGACTGGCCGATCCTCAACGCCCTGCTCAACGTCGCGAGCGGGGCGAGCTGGGTGTCGTTTCACCACGGCGGCGGCGTCGGCATCGGGAATTCACTGCACGCCGGTCAGGTGATCGTCGCCGACGGGACGCCGGAGATGGCCGTCCGCCTCGAGCGCGTGCTCACCAACGATCCCGGCATCGGCGTGGCGCGCCATGCCGACGCGGGATACGTCTCGGCGCGCGAGACCGCGGCGCGCACGGGGATCGTCATTCCGATGGCGCCCTGAGGTGCTCTCCGCCCGCTTCAAGCCGTACCACGTGCCGATGTTCATCGCGAAGTACCTCTGGTACGCCGCGCGCTGCTGGCCCGTGCTCGTGCACTTCGAGGTGACGGAGCGCTGCAACGCCCGCTGCGGCTTCTGCGACTATTGGAAGACCCCTGCATCGGCGAAGGACCACGAGCTCGACTCCTTCGTGGACGCGGCGCGCTTCTTCAACCCGATGCTCGTCACCTGGACGGGGGGCGAGCCGCTGCTGCGCCGCGACCTGGAGCGGATGGTCGCCGAGGTGGACCGCGTCCCGGGCCTCAAGTACACCACCCTGATCACGCACGGCGGGATGCTCACCGCCGAGCGGGCGAGCGCGCTCTGGGAGGCGGGGATCCACCAGTTCAACATCTCGCTCGACTACCTTGACGGGCGCCACGATGCCGCACGCGGCATCCCCGGCCTCACCGAAAAGATCATGGGGACGGTCGATGACATGCGCGCGCGTGGCATCGACAACATCCGCTTCAACGCCGTCATCAAGGACGACAACCTCGACCAGCTCCTCCCCCTCGTGCGCCACGCCGAGTCGCTCGGCTGCGGGGTGAACTTCAGCGTCTACACCGACGCGAAGAACGGCAATCGCGAGCACCTGCTCGACGCGCCGAAGCACGCGGCGCTCGAGGAGGTCATCGGCGGTCTGCTCGAGTTCAAGCGCCGGCGCCGCGGCGTCATCACCAACTCCGATGCGTATCTCGAACAGATTCCGCGCTACGCGCGTGGCGAGATGACCGAGCCCTGCCGCTCGGGCCAGCGCACGATCCACATCAGCCCGACCGGTCACGTGAAGCGCTGTCCCGACTTCCCCACCGACTTCCACTGGAGCGAATTCCGGAAGTACGAGCCGATCGACTGCAACGCCTGCTTCTACGCCTGCCGCGGCGAGGCACAGGCGCCGCTCCGCCTGTCGCGCGTGCGCGACGTGATGGGCGCCCCCCGGCCGCAGGCGGGATGATGGAATCGCTCCTCTTCGTCGACGCCGCGCAGGTCGTCACCGTCGCCGGCGCCTCCCGCGCGCGCATCGGCCGCGAGATGGGCGACTCGGGTATCCGCGAGGGCGCCGCCGTGCTGGTCACCGGCACCACGATCGCCGCCGTCGGCGACGCGTCGGTGCTGCGCGAGCGCGCCCCGGACGCAGCGATCGTCGACTGCGAGGGCGGCGTGCTCACTCCCGGCTTCGTGGACTCGCACACGCATGCGATCTTCGGCCGCGCACGCTACGAGGAGCAGGAACTGCGCGCTGCCGGTATCCCGTACATGGAGATCGCCCGGCGCGGCGGGGGGATCCACGCGTCGGTGCGCGATCTCCGCGCGCGCGCCGAGGACGAGCTCGTGTCGCTCGCCCTCCCGCGCCTGACGGCGCTCGCGCACTCCGGCGTGACGACGGTCGAGGTGAAGTCGGGCTACGGACTCTCGCTGGACGACGAGCTCAAGACGCTGCGAGTCATCCGCCGCCTCGCCGAGCTCCTCCCCATGCGCATCGTCCCCACCTGGCTCGGCGCGCACGAGATCCCGCACGAGTTCCGCGACCGCGGCGACGCGGGCCGGCGCGACTACGTCGGCCTGCTGATCCACGAGATCCTCCCCGTCGTCGCGGCCGAGTCTCTCGCGAGGTTCGCCGACGTCTTCTGCGAGCCGGGCGTCTTCACGGTGGACGAGACGCGCGAGATCCTCGGCGCCGCGCGCCTGGCGGGGCTCGGGATCAAGCTGCACGCCGACGAGCTGGTCTCCGGCGGTGGCGCCGAGCTGGCCGGCGCGCTGCGCGCCACCTCCGCCGACCATCTCGCCGCCATCAGCGATGCCGGCATCGCCGCGCTCGCCGGCGCCGGCACGGTCGCGACGCTCCTCCCCGGCACGATGCTCTTCCTTGGCAAGAAGGACCAGGCGCCGGCGCGCAAGCTGATCGACGCCGGCGTGGCGGTCGCCCTCGCGACGGACTTCAATCCGGGCACCTCGCCCACCACCAACTTCCCCCTCATCCTCACCCTCGGCGTCAGCCAGCTGCGGCTGTCGGTGGCGGAAGCCATGGTCGCGGGAACGATCAACGGCGCGGCGGCGCTCGGCCTGGCGGGAGAGACCGGCCAGATCGCGCCAGGATTCTCGGCCGACCTGGCGCTCTGGCGCGCCAGCGACGTGCGCGAGCTCCCGTACTGGTACGGCGCCTCGCTCTGCCGTGCGTCGTGGGCGCGCGGGGTCCGCGTTTTCTGATGGGCGGGACAGTGTTGCCCGCGGGGAGCGCCAGGCGTCCAAACCTTGTCCCGGAGCATGACTTAGGACTAACTTTCCCCTGTTGATCCCCCCTCTTTTTCGCCACGGACGGGGACGCCCTCCGCGGAGCCCCGTCACTCGCCGATGCCTGATGTCGCCAAGCTGAAGAAACGGGCCGCCGAGCTCGAATTGAAGAAACAATTCGACAAGGCGCTGGCGGTGTATGTCGAGATCCTCGACAGCTACAGCGGGTCCGACGAGGAGGTGGACGTCGCGCTCTACAACCGCGTTGGCGACCTCTACCTCAAGCAGGGCAACGTTGCCGACGCTGTCGACTACTACGAGCAGGCGGTCGACCGCTACGCGGAGGGTGGCTTCTTCAACAACGCCATCGCGCTCTGCAACAAGATTCTCCGCAACTCGCCCGGCCGCGCGACAGTCTACTACAAGCTCGGCCGCATCAGCGCGCAGAAGGGGTTCAAGAGCGACGCGAAGGCCAACTTCCTCGAGTATGCCGACCGGATGCAGCAGGCCGGCCAGATCGACGAGGCCTTCCGCGCGCTGAAGGAGTTCGCCGACCTCTGTCCGGACCAGGACGACATCCGCTTGATGCTCGCCGACCAGCTCACGCGGAAGGCGCGCGGACCCGAGGCGATCGAGCAGCTCCAGCTCCTCTACGAGCGCTATTCACAGGACGGCCGCGCCCTCGAGGCCCGCGCGACACTCGACCGGATGAAGGCGATCGACGGGGAGGCGCAGCCGCGCGAGAGCGCGCCGACGCCAAGCCGCTCGCAGGGTGATCTCGTCTTCCTCGACCTCACCTTCACGAGCCCGCGCAGAGGCGAGGCACCCGCCGTGCCCGAGCCGCCGCCGCGCGTCGACGCGGTCGAGGGCCTCGAGACCACCGCCGCCGAGGACACCGCGCTCGAGGGCTCGGCGAGCGAGCTGCTCGACTTCGAGCCCACATCGTTCGTCGCTCCCGAGACGCCGATCGCGCCGGCGGAGGGGCTGCTCGACCTCGAACTCCCAGCGGACGGCGACTTCGATCTCGACGCGGGCCGCGACGTGCCGGGGCTGGAGCTGGAGCGGTCGGCGGTGGCGGAGTCGTCAGTCTCGGATCTCCCGCTCATCATCGATGACGAGCTGGAGTCTGGCGGCGAGCGCGATCGCGGTGGACCGCTCGAGCTCATCATGCCCGAGGGGGATGACGAGCCGCCGACAAAGCGAGCGGCCGACGAGCTGGACGACATCCCCCTCCTCGACCTCGATCTCCCCGTCGCGGGGGAGGCGACCGCGAGCATCACCGGCGCGGCGGCGGGTGGCGCGAGCGAGATCGAGCTGCTCGATCTCGACGATGAGATCGATGCGGGTCCGGCCTCCGACGCCGCGACACACGAGCCCGACCCCACCGTCGCGCCCCGCCGCCGCTCGACGATCATGGCCGAGCAGTCGGTGGAGCTGCTTCAGGCGCTCGTGGAGGCCGACCCGGACGACCATGCACTGCGTCGGCGGCTCGCCGAGGCGATGCTCGACTCCGGCGACCGCGACGGCGGGCTGCGCGAGCTCGAGGCGGCGATGGTGGGCTTCGAGCGCGCCGACGACCTGACGATGGCGGGCGCGCTCGCCGACGAGATAGTGCTGCTCAATCCGGGCTCCGTGCGCCATCACCAGAAGTGCGTGGAGTACGCCTTCCGCACGAACGAGCGGGGCCGTCTCGTCGAAGCGTATCTCGAGCTGGCGAACGCGCTGTTCGTGGCGGGTCAGATCGAGAAGTCGCGCGCCATCTACCAGCGCGTGCTCGACCTCGCCCCCGACGAGCCGCGCGCGCTCCTGGCACTCGAGAGCTTCCCGGCGCCGGAGCCCGAGCCCGCGCCCGTGTTCTCCAGGCCGGCGTCGCGGGCGAGCGTGGCCATGCCGCGTGGGGCCAGCGCCGACGCGGCCGCCGGGGTGAAGCCCGCGCAGACGTCCGATGACCAGTACGTCAACCTCGGCGACTGGCTGCGCGACGACGAGGCGCCGAAGGACACGCGCATGGTGGTCGAGGAGAAGGAGCCCTCCGGCGACGAGGAGGCGGACTTCCAGGACATGCTGCGGAAGTTCAAGCAGGGAATCGCCGAGAACGTCGAGGAGGAGGACCACCAGAGCCATTACGATCTGGGGGTCGCGTACAAGGAGATGGGGCTGCTCGACGAGGCCATTGCCGAGTTCCAGAAGGCGCTGCGCGCGCCCAAGAACCGCGTCCCCACCTACGAGTCGCTCGGCGCCTGCTTCATGGAAAAGGAGCAGTATCCGATGGCCGCGACGATCCTATCGCGCGCCCTGCACGAGCCGGGGATCAGCGACGATCAGCTCGTCGGGGTCCTCTACCTCCTCGGCCTCTGCGCCGAGCTACGTGGACAGCGGGAGGCGGCGATCGAGTACTATCAACGGGTGTTCGTGGTGGACATCCAGTTCCGGGACGTCGGCGAGCGGCTTGCCGCCGTCGAGGAGGCCCGCTCGTGAGCGTCGTCGTCAGAACCCGCACGCCGGCCACGTCGGCGCTCCGTGACATCCAGCAGCCGGTCACCCGGCAGCTCGAGGAAGTCGTCGAGGAGATGAAGCGTATCGTCACCTCGCAGCTCCCGCTGATCGAGCAGGTGAGTGGTCACCTGCTGCAGATGCGCGGCAAGATGTTCCGTCCCACCCTCGCGCTGCTGGCCAGCGAGGCGACGGGCACTCCCGACCGCCGCGCCATCACGCTCGCCGCGGTCGTGGAGCTGATGCATCTCGCATCGCTCGTGCACGACGATTCGGTGGACCATTCCGCGCTGCGGCGCGGG
>JBBQJC010000041.1:0-30640 GCA_038325515.1 Gemmatimonadales bacterium
AGACACCGACCACTCCCGAGTTTAGTGTCTGAGGGTGATCGAGGATGTCCACCTGCCGTCCGCTCTTGCTCCTGCCCAATTGATCGTACACGATACCGGGGTGTCCACCAGCCCCTCCCGCCGCCGATTCACCGCCGCCTACAAGCGGTCCCTCCTGCGGGACGCCGCGCGCTGTACGCAGCCCGGCGACCTCGCCGCGCTGCTCCGGCGCGAAGGCCTCTACTCATCGCACCTCGCGGCCTGGCGGGCCGCCGAGTGGCGCGGCGAGTTGGCGGGTCCGACCAAGCGCCGCGGGCCGACGGCGACGCCGGTGGACCCGCAGGCGAAGCGCGTCGCCGAGCTCGAACGGCAGCTTGCGAAGGCCACCGCGCGCGCCGAGCGGGCCGAGGGGCTCGTCGCCCTCCAAAAAAAAGTCGCGGAACTGTTCGGCCAGACACTGGACACGCCGAGCGAGCCGCGCTGATGCAGACCGTCTCCGACCACAGCCCCGCGTTCGGGGTGCGCCCGACGTGTGCCGCGCTCGGCGTCGCACCGGCCACGTTCTACCGGCATCGGCCCGACCACGCACACGCCGTGCGCGGGGTGCGCACACGACCGGTGTCGGCCCGGGCCCTCGCGCCCGCCGAACGGCAGCGGGTCCTCGACGTGCTGCACGAACCGCGCTTCGCCGACCTGGCACCCGCGGAGGTCTACGCCACGCTGCTCGATGAAGGCACGTATCACTGCTCGGAGCGCACGATGTACCGCGTGCTGGCCGCGGAGGACGAGGTGCGCGACCGGCGGGCGCAGCGCCGTCATCCGATCTATGCCGCGCCCGAGCTCCTCGCCACCGCGCCGAACCAGCTCTGGAGCTGGGACATCACCCGGCTCAAGGGCCCGGAGAAGTGGACCTACTTCTCCCTCTACGTCATGCTCGACGTGTTCAGTCGCTACGCCGTCGGCTGGCTCGTCGCGCCCCGCGAGTCGGCCACGCTCGCCGAACGGCTGATGGCCACGAGCTGCGAGCGGCAGCGGGTGCTCCCGGGCCAGCTCACCATCCATGCGGACCGCGGGGCGGCGATGACGTCGAAACCCGTGGCTTTCCTCCTCGCCGATCTCGGCGTGACGAAGACGCACTCGCGTCCGCATACCTCCAACGACAATCCGTACTCGGAAGCGCAGTTCAAGACGCTCAAGTACCGACCCGATTTCCCTGACCGCTTCGGGAGCCTCGAGGATGCCCGGGCCCATTGCGTCGACTTCTTCGCCTGGTACAACACCGCCCACCGACACAGTGGGCTCGCGCTGCATACGCCGCACGACGTCCATCACGGCCTCGCCGACCAGCGGCAACTCGCGCGCGCGGCGGTGCTCACCACCGCATACGCCGTCACGCCGGAACGGTTCGTCCGGCGCCCGCCCGTTCCCGCCGCGCTGCCCACTGCCGCGTGGATCAATCCCCCTAAACTCCTCGTCGCCGGTTCGGTCTCACAGGACGTAGGTCAGTAAACTCCGCTCCCCCGGTGTCTCACATCGCTGACAGGTTCCGGTCGCGAGCCTACTATGGGCGCGAGTCAGCGTGCATCGCGACGACGCGTGCACCATCGAATGCGTGAGCGCCTCGGACCGTGAGGCGCGACGCCGCCGAGGCCGCGCCAACTCAGTGAGAGAACGCCGCAGCGAGCGGCGAGCGCACGATACGACATGATGCAGAGTGTCCGGAGGCCATGCGGCGTCCGTCGGAGGTCGAGCGTGAATGCGTGGCGGATCGGCAGATACCCTCACCCGAGGTAAGGCGATGAAAGGCAGGCATGCGCTCAGTCGCGCCGCTGCGGTCGTGACACTGCTAGTTGCGGTCGCGATCAGTCAAAGTTGCACTGATGGACTACCCCCCACGAGACCTGCGCCTCTCCCGTCCATCGCGACAGCGTCGTCGGACACGAAGCACGTGGAGGCGTTCCTGTACGATTGTACGTTGACCACATGGTCAACGGGCGAGTGGGTGCTTGATTGCGCCGTCGGCAACGACGGAGGAAGCTGGACCCCACCCCCTGCGCAGACACCCGGAACCGGTGGCAGCTTCCCTCCAGCTTCCGGCGGCGGAGGAGCGGGCAGCGGCGGACTCGAAGATATCGGCGTCGAGGGAGACCCGACTCAGGTTTGTGATGCGCCCGACGCGGAGTCCGTAGCTGTGCAGCCGCTGGATGAGGGCATCACCGTCGCCAGCTATTTCGCCACCGACGATCAGGTGGGGGGGCCGCACCTCAGTGAGTCGAGCGCGGAGCTCCTGTGTGCCATGCAGGCATGCTATCGCGAGGCGACGGCTGGGGAGGGGCTGCAGGTGCTGGCGGCGGCAAAGAACTCGGGGGAATGGATCTACACTCAAGGCGGGTACCAAGGGGGCCAGGAAGTACCGAAGGACATCAACAGTAATGTCGGCGATTGCACCGATTTCGTGTGGAAGGCCTCCCGGACCGCGCTACTAGGAACCTGGGTGCACAGCTACGCCAACCATCTGGCCACGGGTTCGTTTGTCGGGAAAAACAAACTCTCCCCTTCTTCCCTTGGCGCGCACGGCTTCGTCGAAGTATCGTACGAGAATGCCCGAGCGGGCGACATCGTAGTGCGGGGCGGACACGCCGGCGTCTATGAGGGCAACAGCACCGATCCGAGCCACGTGATGGGGTACGCAAACAACGGAGCGCCTGCGACGCCCCAGCGCGACAATCATGACGGCTTGACGAAGGACTTCGATTTCGGCTCTGTGCCAGGCTACGAGCCCCACTTCTTTCGACAATTGGTGGAGACCCCATGTCCGTGAGCATATCGATCAGGACCCCCAGTCAGGGCGCAGGGTCCGTGAGGGCGCGCAACGCGGGGCGGCTCACCGTCCTGAGTGGACTCCTGCTGATGGCCGTTGCCTGTTCCTCCCCGGCACAGCAGCAAGGAGCGAACCAGCATGCCGGCGTCGCAAGCCAGCAGCAGGGTGATGCCCGCTCGCAGTTCGACCGGTTTCTCTCAACTGCGATCGCATCGAGAGTTCAGAAGATCGGCATGTATGAGTCGCTGTACACGTGCACCGATCGTGAGATGGCCGACAACGTGAAGTGGCTGGCGGACTACAAGGTGCTCGCTGTGGATACCGCGGCCGGCAACGCGGTTGTCACGGCGCGGGTAACGGTCGTCGCCAATCAGGTGCTCGACCACGATTTCTGGTCCGTGCGCCCCACCATCGAGGAGTTCGACGCGCACTGGCGGATGGAGCGGGATGCGGAAACCGCTGGCCGCTGGATGGTCTGCGGTGATGCGGTGGAGCAGTTCGGTGTATTCTTGATCGGGAGAGACGTCCGCTGGCCTCCGGGGACCTCCGCCAAGGCAGTCATTGCGACGATCGATTCACTTCGACAGGCGCGCGGCCTTCCCATCGCGCGCTGACTGACCTGCGCTCAATCATTCACCTTCCGAGGTCATATGCGGTTCAAGCTGCTAGTTGTTGCGATGCTGGCGCTCCTCATTCCTGGACGAGTCGCGAGTGCACAGGCCATCCGTGGGTGCACGGAGCCGAGTGGGCAGTCGTTGTCGCTGATCAAGCATGTCTTGTCTGACCCGTCGTACGCACCCATCCTGCAGAAGTTCGGCATCGTTGGTGCGGACGTCTCACGAATGCACAGGAAGGATGGCGTCAAGAGCGGAGCCTCCTGCGCCAGAGTGACGAGACTGGTCTCCGGAATGCCGAGGCTGACGCCGGGAGCCGACGTACAGCAGTTCGAGCTCGACGGGGCGGATCTGGTGACCGTCATCGAGCGAGAGCCGGGCGGACGTCAGAACGTCACGCATGCACGCGTTGCCTTCATGCGCGACGAGAAGGTCATCGGCGTGATCACGGTCAAGTAGCACATTGGTGTCACCACGGCGCGGGTAGCTCGATGCCCGCGCCGTGCTCCCCTCATCTCGAGCCGAGACGTCCGTGTCAGTGACCCGCGCCTCCTCACGGTCGCATCGTTTCCGCAGGACGACAATTGCTCTCCGACACTCGGGGTCCTAGGTCTGAACTCGTGCAGGGAAGACGTTAATCGCCTTCGTCCCCCAGGCCCGTCGCCGCCAGCCGATTAGCCACGCCGCAGCGAGTCGCTTCGGATTGCGATCCCGCAAAGGCGACCGGGGGTGGGAAACGCCTTTCCCATCTGGTCCCATAATCGGAATTGCAGGGCGCGACGTATTCGCTTGCCCCGCTTCCCGGCCGTCACTACCATGGCGAGCGCCATGCTGCACCTGACCAGCAACCCGGCGAGGTTCCGCGGATGGAGCTGACGTGACGCCAACCCCCAGGGCCCGCATCGACCGGTTCAAGCTCGCCGGCCGCCGCCACGTGCGCGCCCGCCTCATGGAAGACGACGTCATCGCCGACGCCGTCGCGCGTCACGCAGAAGAGCAGGGCGTCCCGCTCCACGAAGCCTGGCGCGCCGTGGACGGCTACATCCATGAGATAGTCCCCTTCTTCAACGCGATCGCCTACTTCCAGGTGGGGAAGCGCCTCGCGGGCTGGGCCCTCGACCTCTTGTACAAGGTCTCCGTCGACTTCGAGGAGCCCGCCGTGGAGCGGCGGTTGCCCAGCGACGCGGTGCTCATCTACGTGATGAACCACCGCTCCAACGCCGACTACGTCCTGGTGAGCTACGCGCTGGCGGGCGAGGTGGCGCTCTCGTACGCAGTGGGCGAATGGGCGCGCGCCTTTCCGCTGGAGACGATGTTCAAGGCGTTCGGCTCCTACTTCATCCGGCGCCGCTACCGCGAGCCGCTCTATCACGCAGTGCTGGAGCGCTACGTCCAGCTCATCACACGGGAGGGGGTGACGCAGGGGATCTTCGTGGAGGGCGGCCTCACCCGCGACGGCAGGCTCCGCCCCCCCAAGATCGGGCTGCTCGACTACGTGCTCGGCATCGGCCGCGACGCCGAATATGCCGCGCGGCTGCACGTGGTACCCGTGGCCGTCAACTACGACCGCGTGCTGGAGGACCGCACGCTGCTGCGGGAGCTCGACACGGCCGCAGGGCAGCCGCGCGCGGCGCGCCTCGCCCAGGTCAGGGAGGTGGGCGCGTATCTCGTGTCGAACGTCGCGCGGCTGCTCACCGGGCGGTTGCGGCGCTACGGCCGCGCGGCGGTGGTGGTGGGCGCGCCGATCCCGCTGGCGCCGTGGTTCGCCGAGAATGCCGACCTGTTCGACCTGGAGCGGCCGGAGCGGCTGGGCCGCGTGCAGGCCCTGTGCGATACGCTCCTCGAGCGCGTGGGTGGGCTCGTGCCGGTGACGCCGGTGCCGCTCGTGTGCGCCGCGATCCAGAGCCTCGGCACCGAGTGGGTGTCGCGCGCCGCGCTGCTCGAGCGCATCGCCGAGATGAAGGGGGTGCTCCGCTCGCTGAACGGCCGCGACCTGAGCGCGGACCGCTCTGCGGAGGAGACCTTCGATCGCGCGTGGCGCATGCTGCGGATGCGGTACGTCATGGCGCGCACGGGTGACGGATACCTCGTGCTGCCGCGCGGGCGGCCCCTGGTGAGCTACTACGCCAACAGCATCGCGCACCTGCTCGGCCCATTCATGGAGGCGGTGCGGACGCGTGACGCGCTGCCGGTGGACGCGCTGGGTGTGTGAGGGGCGCTGTCATCCCGCACGAGCGAGCGAAGCGAGGCGAGTGCGGGTGCCCTCTGGGCAGTCCACTCTCCCTGCACCGGGGCGAGTCTTGCCCCGATGAGAGCAGATCCCGACGCTCGCTTCGCTCCCGCGGGATGACATGAGGGGCGCTGTCATCCCGCACGAGCGAGCGAAGTTGATGAGCATGTTGAAGCGCGCGTTAGCGAGCTGCCGATACTCGATGCACGCCCCAGCCACTCTCCCTTACCGTGATCGACCGTGCGCCGCCCCTCTCGAGCAGTGCTGCTGCTGTCCATCATCACTGCCGCCTGCGGCGGTAACCGGTCTACAGGAACCGACGCCGTAGCCGCCGAGCGTCCCGTGCCCTGGGTGGAGGGCGCCTACACGCAGCCCGTGCCGTCCTGGGGCTCCCCGGTGCGGCTCGGACTCCCCGTCGCGCTGGGCGACATCATCCTCGGCCCCCTCGGCGGGCTCGGTGCCTTCGGCGCTCACGAGGGAGGACACGTCGAAGGGCTCAATCACGTCTGGATCCCCACGCGCGCCGGCATCCCGGTACGGAGCTGGGCCGCCGGCACGGTGACGAAGATCGAGGACATGGGGCTGCGCGGCACCCCGGATGGCCGCCACGAGTACTTCGTCACGATCGACTACGGGCGCGGGCTCGTCGGCAAGCATCTCGACGTCGACGTCCCGCTGGTGAAGGTCGGCGACGCGGTGCAGGAGGGCTCGCCGGTGGGCGCCATGTCGGGCAGTGCCGAGTTCATGCTGATCGACAACAACCGTACGGATGGCGAGCGGACCGGCGGCACGACAGGCTCGCCGGTGTCGCCATTCGACTACCTGCGCGACGACGTGAAGGCCGCCCTCGTGGCGCGCCACGTGGCGGAGGCTGTGGAGCCATACTTCAAGAAGGGAGTGACGGCGGGCAACGCCAGGCCGTGGGAGCCGGCCCTCACCAACCGGATGCTCTTTCATGCGACGGCGCACGGCACCATCGCCGGGGAATGGGTGCTCTCCAACAAGAGCTGGGACCAGCCCGACCCGGTGTACTACGACGTGATGGCCATCTTCGACGTGACGAATGCGTACGGCCATCACCAGCGGATCGAGGCGATGGATCACGACTGGTCGAAGGCCGGCAACAAGAACCACGTCACCGGCACGTGGAGCGGCGACGGGCCGGGGAAGGTGATGCTGACGCTGGAGCGGGGCGCCCCCTGGTACGCGCTGTACACCGTGGACGAGAGCGGTCCGCGCGCGAAGCTGGTGATGGAGTGGCGGCAGGGAAGCTACCCCGCGGCGATCGGCGCCAGCGCCGCCGTGTACGTCGAGCGCTCGCCGATCTACCTGGGCGGCGACCCGCGGTAGGGAGCGGCGGGTGACCACTCCTGTCATCCCGCAGGCGCGAAGCGCCTGTCGGGATCTGCGCTCACGCACCAGGAGCCGGCCACCTGGCACGGAGATCAGATCCCGACGCTCGCTCGCTGCGCTAGCTCACGCGGCATGACATTGGCGCGCCAGACCGAGACAACCCGCCGATCGCGAGTCATCTTCCCCGATCGAGCAACCGACCCTGGACCGGCGCTCTCAACCCGGGCTACCGCCCTCGCAGCCGACGTTCACTGCCCTCCGCGTAACTGGCCGGACAGCCGGCCTCTCAGGGCATCCGCCCGTATTCTGAGCTCGATGGTCCGAACGGATCCGAGCCCGGGGACATTCACCTTGGGCGCCAGACGCAGCCGGTTTACCATGTGTGCGGCGCGGACTCGCTCGCCATGTTCCCAGGCCTTCGGAACAACCGCTGTGGTCATGCGAAGTCGCCGAGGGGCCTCGTTCGACGAGGGCGCCGCCTGTTGGGCGATAAGGAGCTGGAATACGGCGGAGGCGAGGAGTTGCCCGTTGGCGCGTCTGGCGTCGAGCACGATCACGTCACGGCTCCCCGTGCCGAAGTGGCGATGCACGACGGCGAAGCCGTCACCGGGAGGAAGTGAATCGACGAGCGCGACCGTCACCGGCAGTCGTGCGGGGGGTGTGGCCTGGGCGTAGCTAGCGAGCGAAGGAGCACAGATCAGAATGCTGATCACGATGCACCAGAGACGCGACGGCGTCGCTGGAGCGGACTGGAAGAGCGTCATTGTCATGTCCATGGTGAAGAGAAGCGCACGAATGCAGCGTCCGTGGGTCCGCTGCGGCTCACTCGCACACGCTGGCATATCCCTCCCACCACGTCACCCATCCACGACCGTCATTTCGGTCGATTTCGATGATGACGTATTCCGTATGGCAGTTCAGGCCGTCGCCGCCGCCTCCACCGCCACCGCCGTTTGATGTCTTGCGATAGGGATAGCGAATCTTCACGTTGTCGTACTTGAAGAACGAGACGTGAAGTGTCCATCGATTGCCGCTGACGGTGAGATAACAGTGCGCTTCCCCCTCGCCGATGTATGCTGAGCGTCCGGAGCCATCGACGCCGGGCCAGTAGCCCTGGGGGTCCATGCGGTTGGGAGGCCAGAAATAGCGAGCATACGGGTCGACCATCGCACCGTAGTCGATCGGAGCCCACCCCGACGAGACGATCGGCAGCGGGGCCTCCCCGGGCGGCAGCAGCGTCGCCGGAGTGCCGGCGAGCATCACGCCCTGGGGGCAGCTGGGGGCCGGCGCGGCAGACAGGTCCATGTCGTACAGCGCATCGCCGGCCAGCTCGAAAAACGAATCCTCGACGTAATCGGGCGGTGGCGGCAGTGAGCCGTCATCGCAGATGATCATCTGGGGTGTGCAAGTTTCACTGAGGACGTCGAGTGAAGTTACCTCTGACTTGTTGACCTGCCTCGTGGGTTCTGTCGGAACGGGAGCTGACGGATCTCCGCATCCGACGATCGCTGCGAACGCCAGGAACGGCAGGGCGCATCGACGCATCGTCATTGCTGAAGTTCCTCTTCTGATGATGGATCCCGTGGAAGCTGCATCGCTCTCCATGTCACTTCCTCTAGCGTGCCCGATGTCGAAGTGTCCGAGCGTTCGTCACCTCCGGCGGTCAGGGGGGAGAATCGAGCGATTGGCCTTCGGGCCCAAGCGACGCCTGGAGCTGCCATCGCCCCTCAGTGTCGCGCGTGAACAGGAAGGTGTGCTCCGGCGGCTCGCGCATCGCGGCGGCTGCGAGCGTATTGCAGACCTGGGCGCTGATCGAGTGCGCATCCACGTCGACGAGTTCGCGATGGCACTCGACGAGCTCGCGCGCCTCGGCGCAACGCGCCGTCAGGTCGTTCGCGGGGAGGTCGCTCCGGTACTGAATGCCGACGCCGCCGCCCGATATCCCGGGCTGCGACAAGACGACGATGTTCAGCACCGTCACCTTTCCGCCGGACGGCAGCGCAAGGCGCTGATGGAGCATCGGGAAGGGATCTTCGCGCGTCATGCGAGTATCTCCAGGCAGTAGAGCGTGCTCACCGCTCCACTCGCGATATTATGAGACACCGGTCGTTTGCGCCAGACAGGAATGATGGCGCCGGCTCACGGATCGCTGAGCATTCTCTTAGCGAAAGGCGGAACGCGTCAACGATCTGAAACACCGGGGGAGCCGAGTTCACTGACGCATGTCCGAAGACGCGGTGAAGGCGGCGAGGAGTTTCGGGGGGACTGATCCACGCAGCGGCGCGCGGCCCGTGCGGGACGAGGACGTGGCGGACGAAGCGCTCCCGCGTCGCGCCGTGGGACGCTATCAGGACGTCGGGCGCGCTGAACGCCAACGACCTCGGAGCAGACCGTACCACCGAGGAGACCTTCGATCGCGCCTGGCGCATGCTGCGGATGCAATACGTGATGGTGCGCACGGGCGACCGGTACCTCGTGCTGCCGTGCGGGTGCCCTCTGGGCAGCCCACTCTCACCCCTTGGCATTCTCCGCGCGCCGCGCCCGCGCCAGCTCCCTGCCGGGGAAGTCGTACGCCGGATCATCGAGCGCCTCCGGGTGAAGGCTCGTCTCCCAGAACGGCGCCCACATCTGCTCGAGCAGCGCCTGAACGCGAGGGTCGTCATGCCGCGTCAGGTAGTATGTGTCGCGTACCGACCAGGCCGACGAAACCTCCCCGGGAACGCCGCCGAATGGCGCAAGGAAGAACCGCCGTTCATCCTCGGGAAGCAGGTTGGCGATCTCCTCGACCGCCGCCGGATCGAACTGCTTGGCGATGAACGAGCGCTGATCGGCGCGAAGCGAGACGCGGGAGGGCATGCGGGTGAGCTGTCGAGTTGGACTGCCGCCATGGGGATCTGTGCTGCGGGCGCCCCAATGCTACCTTGTGGACCTGCGACCGGCTGGGCAACGTCCCGGCTCGAGGCTGCCTCGGCGTTCGCTGACGGCAGACGTCCCACGAGGCCCTGGTGAAACCAGCACGATGACCCGTCCGATCCGCCGCGCCAGCCGCCTGCTGCCCGCGCTCGCCACCATGCTGTGCGTCGCAACCCTCGCCGTCGCCCCCGACCCCGCATCGGCGCAGAGCAGCCGCTACGCCCCCCTCGTGCTGCAGCTGCCGGCGAGCCCGCGCGGCGGCGCCATGGGCGACGCCTACATCACCTCGCGCGAGCCGGACCTGCTCTTCTCCGACGCGGCGCAGCTCGCGCTCGCCCCGTCGCGCGGAATGTCCGCGAGCTTCGGGCGCTTCGGCTCGTCAGCGACGAGCGCAGCCATCTCCTCCGTCGGCGCCCTCGGCGGGGCCGGCGGCATCGGGGTGGGGGTGCGGTGGCTCGGCTACGACGGTCCCCTCGAGACGGCGCCCATCCCCGTGCGCGCCCTCGGCGCGCGCAGCCCCCTCGCCTCGTCGAGCCTCGCCGCCACCATCGGGGGGGCGACGGTCGTGCGCGACGTGCGATTCGGGATGGCGCTGAATTACGCCGCCGACGCGCGCGGTGGCGCGCGCGGAGGAAGCGCGTCGGCCGACCTGTCTGTAGCCAGCGAGGTCGGCCTCCGCCGGCGGGTCACCGTGGCGCTCGTGGCGCAGAACCTCGGCAAAGGCATCTCGCTCGGCGGGGAGCGCGCCCCGATGCCCCGCCGGATCTCCCTGGCGGCCGGGACGCACGCGTTCCAGGCCGGCCCTGTGGACCTGGGCGGCGAGGCCGCGGTGAGCCTTCTGCGCGACGGCTCCCTCTCGCCCGCCCTCGGCGGCGAGGCGACTTACGGCTGGCTCGACGGCTACGACGTCACGGCCCGCGCCGGCATCCGGCGCGCCGATCGCGTCGGCGCCGAAGTGGCGCACGCCGCCGGCTCGGTCGGCGCGGGGATCTCGGCCGACCGGCTCTCGGTCGACTACTCGTACTCCACCGAGGCGGGGGTGGTGGTGCACCGCGTGGGGCTGCGGCTCCGGTGAGCCCAGGCGCGCGGGCGAGCTAGGTGTAATTGACGAGGAGGTTGTTCACAGGACGTGGCAGGAGCGAGCTGAGGGTGTCGAGGCCACAACCCACACCCACCAGCGGTCCTGTGAACATTCATGACAACGCACGGTTGACGGCCCGCGGGCGACAGGACGTCGTCCGCCGCGTCGCTGCGGGCGAATCCGTCTCCACCGTGACGTACGCGGAGCTCTCGCCCGACGAGTTCGGGCCCACGGCGGCGGGCTTTCTCGCGCGCATGACCGCGTGGTTCGCCGCGCTCGGGATTCCCGTCGAGCGCGTCCTGACCGACAACGGCGGCCGCTTCCGGAGTCTTCCTTTCGCGACCACCGCCCTGGCCTGGGGATCGTGCTTGACGCGAAGAAACAGCATTGAACCACGGAGGGCCCGGAGGACACGGAGGAACAGCGCCGTCCTCCGAGCAGTTTCAACGAACCAGGTCTCTTGATCCCGCGACCACCCCCCTGGCCTGGGGATCGGCCAGCGGAATCCAGGCCATTGCATGACGCGAAGAAACAGCATTGAACCACGGAGGGGACGGAGGAACAGCGCCGTCCTCCGTGTCCTCCGTGTCCTCCGTGGTGACAGCAGTTTCAACGAACCGAGTTTCAACGAACCGGGTTCCTTGGTCCCGAGTTTCAACGAACCGGGTTCCTTGATCCCTTGGTCCCGAGTTTCAACGAACCGGGTTCCTTGATCCCCCGAAGCGGCGCACGCCGCCGGCTCGGTCGGCGCCGGGATCTCGGCCGACCGCCTGTCTGTCGACTACTCGTTCTCCACCGAGGCGGGGATTGCCGTGCACCGGGTGGGGCTGCGGCTCCGGTGAGGCCGGCGCGCGGGCGGTCTACGGCGCGCCGAGAAACTCCTTCGCGATTCGCGAGAACCCGACGTCGTCGAGGATGACTGTGCCGCGGGAGGTGCGGTCGAAGATCCACCGCACCTCCACGACGTGTGCCGGATCGAACCCGGGCTGCGCCCGCGCGAAGTCGGCCACGGGGATGACGTACGACTGCAGCACGTACTCGAAAGTGTTGTTGAACCGCTGCTCCTCGCGGTCCGCACGCCGGAAGATGTGCGTCTCGAGCGGGCGCCGCACGGCGGCGTAGGCCGAGAGCGGCAGCCGCGACACGACACCGCGCGCGTCCACGAGGGCGATGCTCAGGTCCATCGGGGTGGTGTCCGGCTTGGCCCTCGGCCCATCGGGCGGCGGCGCCTTCCGTGCCGAATCGGATGCGCCGCCCTTTCGCGAGGAGTCGGCCGCGGACTTCCGCCGCGGGGGCACCGTGTTCGTGGGCGCGAGCGAGAACTCCAGCGCGGCCGACGAGTCGATCCGCCAGGCGATCCGCAGCGAGTCCGGGAGGCTCACGCGGTACGACGCCGGCCGTCCCATGCGCGTGCTGTCGGGCCCCGCGATGTGGCTGTTCCACCCGAGCCACGCCGCATTCGTCCCGAAGTCGCTCGCCTTGGCGCGCATCGGCACCACCGCCTCCTTCCAGCTCGCCAGGCTGTCGCCGGTGATCACGACGCCCGGTGCGCTGCCACGATCGACGTTCACGTCCTCCTGATAGTCGGCGAGCGTGTGAAAGCCGGAGTCCTGGAACCGGGTAACGTACATCGTCTTCGGCAGCCAGTCGCCGATGACGCGGTGATCGCGGAAGAGGGGCAGGTACTCGCGGCGGTCGTGCAGGGTGGACTCGAGGAAGGCGGTCATCACCACCTCGGCGAAGCGCCGCTGCTGCTCCGGTGCGATGAGCCCGCGCAGGTCGAGCGTGCGCGCGCTGCGCGGGCCGGCATCGGTGCCGTTCCAGACTGTATTCCACTGGCCATGATTCGCGCGATACACGTACCACGCCGACTTGAAGAACGTGCTCGTGTCGGCGGGGGCGAGCACTGTCGCGCCGCTCTGCTGGTACCGGACGCGCTCCCATTGCCGGTTGCCGTTGAAGCTCGACACGTCGCCGTCGTGCGAGCCGTGCACGACGAGATAGTTGACGTCTTCGACAGGGGTGGGCATGTCGCTCGGCTTGTACTGGCCGTCCACGGGCGCGATCGCCACGAGCGACCGGATGCCGAAGCCGAAGTCGAACTTCACAGTCGCGTCGTCGGGATAGTGCGCGAGCCGGTTGAAGGCAGCCGCCACCGCCACCGCCTCGCCGCCGCGCGAGTGTCCCATGAGCGCGATGCGGCTCATGTCCACCTTGTGGTGGAAGCGTCCCCCCGCGGAATCGTTCAGCGCGCGCCACACCTTCAGGTGCTGCAGCAGCATCCAGCCGCGCGCGTCGTTCTCGGCGCGCATGTCGCCGTTGAGGAAGTTCTCGTCCACTGACGCGAAGATGAAGCCGCGCGACGCGAGCAGCTCGCCCAGATAGGCGTAGCCCGGGTCGGAGAACTGCTCCATGTCGTGGTTGCCGTGCACGATCAGCACGAGCGGAAAGGGGCCTGCTCCCTCGGGATACCAGACCCGCGCATTGACCGGCATGTGCTTCGTGTCGAACCCCCAGAAGCTCTCGCGGAACGCCTTCGTCTTCGGTGGTGGCGACGCGAACGCCGAGCCGTCCACCTTCGCCGTTCGGATGGCGACGGAATCGCGAAAGACGGCGCGCTGCCGGTCGGTGCCGCTCCCGTACGCGAGCGTGCGCACCACGAAGCCGCCGCGCGCCGACGGGTCCGGCGCGTGCAGCGTCTGATGCGCGAGGACTGCGGGCGAGTCGTCGCGGGAGAGGACGAGCGACTGCGTGCAGGCCGAAGCGGAGCCGGCGCAGAGGACCGAGACGAGCGCGCGTACGGCGAGGCGCATGACGGAGCGGGAGGGGAAGGGGCGGGCGAGAGGCGGGATGCTGCGCGTCCCCAAATAGACGGCGGGGGCGCGGCGGACTCAACCCTTGCCGCGGCGCGCGCTCTTCATCCGTCCCGTACGTTGAGGAAGGTGATGGAGTAGCGCAGCGCGTCCACGCCGGGGATGCTGTGGTCCCATTCCCGCCCCGCCGCCGCCCGGCCCGCCGACGCCTACATGAAGAGGGGAGCCATGCCACGCGACCCGGTACCATCGACGCCCATGCCGCGATCTCTCACCAGGATTCTCATGACCCGCCCCGTGCGATTGGCCCTTGTCCTCGTCACTCTATTCTGTCCACTGGAGGCTGGACGCCTTGGCGCCCAGAAGACGGAAAAGGAGGAGCGCCACACCGTCATGGAAGCCGACGACCTCGTCCGCGCGGCGAGCTACTTCCAGCAGGCGGAGTTCGCGGAGCTCCGCGCGGGGATGGGCGTCGATCAGGTGCCGATGTCGGCAACGGTCGAGATCATCGACGACGCCGACCTCCGGAAGAGCCTTGCCTCTGCCGCCCTCGCGTCGCTCGGTCGTGTCTATCACCTGACCAGCACAAAGGAAGCGAAGGAGAGCTTCGCCAGCTACGACGTGCACTGCTTCCGGATCGGGAAGTACTACACGACGCGCCTCGTCATCAGTGAGGCGGCGCAGCGCAAGCACCCAGTCATCGTCAATGGATGGCACCCGCTGCTCGTCTTCAAGGCTGTGAAGAGCACGAAGGGGGATCGCGAGGGCGGGATCACCTTCGAATACGTCGGCAACACGAGCATGTGAGTCCTGTCGCAGTGAGGGGAGCTACCCGGCGGCCATGAGCGCCAGCGCCGCCGTGTACGTCGAGCGTTCGCCGATCTATCTGGAGGGCGATCCGCGGTGACGATATGTGCTCACCCCCGCCACCTCACTCACGCGGCGCGGCGTCCTCCGTGCCCACGCCGATCGGCCGTCTGATCCTCCGCGACACCCCCTCGCTCGCTCCGTCACCTGCCGACTGGGCCGCGACGCTCGCCCCTCCGTTCCGCAGAAGCTTCCTCGAGGGAGGGCCAGCCAGTAATCCCCTTCAACAGAGCGCGCCGGACGTGAGGAGCGATTCCTCCGCCGCGAGCTGCCGGGATACGAGTCGTACACGAACCGCGTGCCGCACCGGCTCATCCCGGGCGTCTGGTAGAGTGTATCGCGTTACGGCAGCGCGCGGACGGCCGAGCATCAGCACGCAAGCGCACCGGTCGACGCGGACGTTGGCACGCCCAGGGGGAACTCAATGGATCTCGCCGCTGAGCTCACGCTCCAGAGCGCGCGCCTCGTGCAGGAGCGCGCCAACCCGCCGCGGTCCGCAGCCCGCTGGATGCTGATGCCGGCAGGCGTCACGCTCAGCTGGTCACAGGCTCGCGACGCGCTCGCGGCGCTGCCGAAGCCGGTCTTCGTGGCGCCGATGAACGAGCCCGGCTGGCTTGGCATCTGGGACCCGCGAACCTTCGACGGGTCGGCTCGAGCGCGATTCGACGCACAGATCGCGAATCAGGTGGGCTACTATCAGGACAAGCTCAACGCATTCGGCCTGGTGGATACGGACGCGGTGCGCTTCGAGCCCGCGACGCCGGCGCTCACGCCGTGCGGGGGCGACATACTTCAGTGGGCGCGTGACTACGCGATCGGGACGGGTGTCTCACTGGCGCCGGTACCGGATGAGAGCGCATGTCGCGTGATAGTGATGCCCCCTGGCGGAGGCGCGCCTCCACTGGGCACGCATCCGGACCCGTATGGTGCGCCGCGACCGTCATGGGCAGAGTTCTCTTGGCACTGCGGGCGTGAGTTGCATGGCGCGCAGGACGCTGATCCCGACCTCCGCCTTGCGACGGGAATGCCCACGATCATCGATGCCTTGTGCACATCCATGCCGTACCCGATGATAGAGAAAGCAGCGTAGCAGATCGACCGGATGACTCGGGCTGGTCGCCGAGGCCAGCCCGGTCATGACGTCCAGGCAGATCAGGTTCACCTCACGACATCGGGACAAGGCATGGCCGACTTTCAGCCGCAGTGCCCCAAGTGCGACAAGCTCATGGATCGCGGGCATATTCCCGACGTGGGGCACGGACAGGTCCTGCCTTCGAGCTGGGCACCGGGCGAGCCGCAGGCCCGCCGCTTCGTTGGCGGAATCAAGTATGGCGCGAACGAGCTGATTCCCTTCAGCGCGTATCGCTGCCCGGTCTGCGGTTACGTCGAGTTCTACGCGCGGCCTGACTGACGAAGTGCCGCACGCGGCCGATGCGCGCTCCATGGCGGCACGCGACTGGGCGGGCGCTCCGGCCGGTATGGGCGACTACGATCCAGATGCGCAGGGTGCATGTCGCGACTCGCCTCACGAGCTCTCACCGGCCATCCGCATGAAGCAGCGCGCGCGCCTCGTCCTTGTCGTCGTCACGCTCCTGATGCCGCTCGCGACTGGACGCCTCGCCGCCCAGAAGCTGGAGAAGCAGGATTCTCACAGCTTGTTCGAGACCGTCGCTCTCGCGAGAGCCGCCGGCTTCTTCCGGAAGCCCGAGCTGGCGGAGCTCCGCACCGGTATGGGTGTCGACCAGGTGCCCGACTCGGCCACGGTCGAGATCATCCGCGAGGCAGATCTCCGGAAGAGTCTCGCCGCTGCCGCCCTCGCCTCGCTCCACCGTGTGTATCGCATCAGCAGCAAGGAGGAGGCGAAAGCGCTCTTCGCGAGCTACGACGTCTACTGCTTCCGGATAGGCAAGTACTACACGGCTCTCCTGGTGACCAGCGACGAGGCACAGCGAAAGCATCCACTCGTCGTGAATGGCTCCGAGCCACTTCTCGTCTTCACCGCCGTGAAGGACGGCGAACGCGAGAAGCACGCGATGAAGGAAGACGTGACGTTTCAGTATGTGACGTACACGAGCATGTGAGTGTGCCGGCACGATGGGGAATGCGGACAGCCACGGGCGGTCAGTCCGGTATCACCGCACCCCCGCCACCACGTACACGCGCCCCGACCGCGCCCCATTCACCAGGCTGTACGCCGCGGTGATCAGGAAGTCCACGACACCGTCCCCATCCACATCCCCGATCCCGACGGCGTCGAAGCCGAGCGTCTCCCCCGGCACGCGCCCGGTGATCTGCCGCAGCACGCTTCCGTCGTTCCCCGAAAAGATCGTCACGCGCCCACCCGACCACGCGGCGCCGCCGAACTGCCACGCGCCAACGGCGAGGTCCGCATGTCCGTCGCCATTCACGTCGCCGGCGCGCGACGAGCTTGTGCCGAGCGCCGCGCCGGGAGTGTCGCCCGTGATGGTGAGCAGCGTCCGCCCGGTAGCACCGGAGTAGACGTACACCCGCCCGCTCGCTCGGCCCTTCGCCGAGTTGGGGAAGTCCGAGGCGAAGACGTCGGCGACGCCGTCGCCGTCCACGTCGCCCGGGTTCGACAGGAACATCGCGCCGAGCGCGACGCCGGTGGAGTCGGCCTCCTCCACCCAGCGCCGCGCCGCTGTCGCCGCGTCGAGGATGTACACGCGCCCACGATGCGATGTGCCGGCTGCGGGCGCACCGATCGCGACGATGCCGTTGGCACCGGTCACCGCCGACCCGAACGCATCGTTCGCCCCCTCGCCGTCGATCACGTGCAGCCGGTCGGCGGTGCGTCCCGAGAAGATGATCGCGCGTCCCGCGCCCGGCGCTCTGACGTTGGCGCCCGATGCGCCGACGACGAAGTCCGCATGACCATCGCCGTCGACGTCGCCGATGCCGGCGACGGCGCCGCCGAAGTTCGCCTCGGTACTGTCACCCTGTATGCGATGGATCTCCCGGCCATCTTGGCCGGACTGGATCAGCACGACGCCCTTGCCCGGCGCGCCGGCGATGACGTCGGGGATGCCGTCGTGATCGACATCGCCCGCGGCTTCGACGCTCGTGCCGAGCACCCATCCCTTCTCGCCCTCGCGCCGCCAGAGGAGGCGGCCGGAACGGCCGGAATACGCGTACAGCTTTCCCGTGACGCTGCCGAAGGGCGGGTTGGTGGTGGCCGAGATGACGACGTCGGTGACGCCGTCGCCGTCCACGTCGCCGATGCCGCGGGCGATCCACCCGAACTCGTCGCCAGCATGCTCGCCGCGCCATTCGTGGATGATGCGCACCCGCTCGGCGAAGGGCGGCTCGAAGTCGGCGGGGGCAGGGAAGAGCATCGCGAAGCGCCGGTCGCCGCGGAGAGGATCGAGGTCGGGGCGTGCCGCGATCGCGCTGAAGTCGGCGCCGGAGGTGCGGGCGCGCTCGAGCATCCTGAAGGCGTCGTCGAGCCGGCCGGCGCGCGCGTAGAGGGCGACGAGCTCCTGCAGCGCTCTCGGAGTGGCCTGTCCGCCCTTGGCGATGATGGATTCGAATTGGACTGTCGCGGAGTCGTAGGCGCCGGCGGCGACCTGGCGCAGGCCGGCTTGCATCGGAGAGGGCGCGCCCTGCCCGCTGGCGACGGAGGCGAGCAGCGCGAGAGCGGCGATCAACTTGAGCATGAGCTGCATCCGATGGAGGCGAAAGGGAAGCATGGCACTCCCAGAGCTGAGCCACAATGGCGAGTGGCGGCGTGTCGTCCGGCTGCGCCTGGAGCGAATCTGAGAGAACTCCGCGTGAGTGAACTCTCAGTGACCGGCCGCGTCATTGGTCGACGAATTGCGCGCGGTAGTCGCGACCCGCGCGTGAACAACCTCTTGGAGCGCTCGGGGACATTGCACAACCAGGCGAGGCGCGCCAGTGTGGCGCGTCGTTGCGGATGAGCTGGAGTGTCGGCGACGGTGAACGACATCGAACAGCGCCCGCCTCCGGCACCCCTCACACAGTGCCTTCACCATCACTCGTTTCCGGGAGGAGCATCATGGCGCACATGAACACCATCGCCAACAAGGGAGCCATCACCATCCAGGGCGATGCGAAGTGGGACAGCTTGCTCGTCAATGGTGAGACGATCGTTCCGCCGGGCTCCGGCCAGGGCAATGGAGTGGTGTCCTTCTCCGGCAAGTACTATGGCAGCCCCAGCGCGCCATCGTCCGCCATGGCGTTCGCCTCGGGCACCGGAGCGGCGGCGGAGCTCTGGCTTGCCGTTCTCACCTACACCAACAACCAGAAGCCAGGCTTCTGCGCGCGGCCAGATCCGGGCGGGCACCAGGGACTTATGAAGATGCATCGTCCAGGGTCATTTGCATCGCTGCTACGCACTGCCGCATGCGTTGCGCTCTGCGTCGCCGCCGCGAACGCTGCAGCGGCGCAGGGAGCACCTGTCGTCCGCCACAGGGAGCCGATCATCGGGGGACCGTGCGAAGGGTGCGAGGGCGTCTTCGAGGGACTGCCCACGACGCTCTCGCCAGTCGCCAGAATCGCCCCACGCGGCGAGCCAGGAGAGCCGATGGTCATCGATGGAGTCGTCAGTTCCTCCAGTGGCGCGGCCGTCCCCGGAATCATCGTCTATGCGTATCACACGGACGACAAGGGCATCTACCGCCCGCTCCGGAGCGCGTCGGGCGAATCGGCCCGCCGGCACGGACAGCTGCGCGGGTGGGCGATCACCGACTCGCTCGGCAGGTATCGCTTGATCACGATCAGGCCGGGATACTACCCACGGCGCGACTCGCCGCGGCACGTGCACATGCATGTCATCGAGCCAGGATGCTGCACCTACTACATCGGCTCGATAGTCTTTCGCGATGATACGCTCCTCTCCGATGCCGGCCGGCGAAAGGCGGAGGCCGACCGTGGCGGGAGTGGGCTCGTCAGCCCGACGCGCGGTGCCGATGGCGTGTGGCACGTGCGGCGGGACATCCGCCTTGGGGGCGGCGTGCCGGGTTACGACGCCGCGCGCCGGCGACGCCCGTGAGCTCGCCGGCCCGCCGCGTGAGATGGAAACGCCGCGGCCGGATCGGCGCAACGTCGCTCGCGCTCGTGGCCGTCGGCATCCAGCTCATTCGGCCGGAGCGTCCGCAGGGGGAGTTGCCGGGTGACGGGAAGATGAACGACCTGGTGGAAGTCCCGGCCCCGGACGATTCGCTCCTTCGCCGCTCGTGCTACGACTGCCACTCCGGCGAGACCCGATGGCCCTTCTACGCGCATGTCGCGCCTCTGTCGTGGCTGCTGGCGCACGACGTGAGACATGCGCGATCGAATCTCGACTTCTCGCGGTGGTCGCTGGATCCGACCCGGGAGCCGACGCCGCGGCAGCGATTCCAGTGGATGTGCCGAGACGTGCGGCGAGGCATCATGCCGCCGCGCCTGTACCTGGTCGCGCATCCGGGGGCGCGACTCACGGCAGACGAGGCGAATCTCCTCTGCGCGTGGGCTGAGCAACGCGCTGTCGGAGCGGCTGTGGAGCCTCCCGCACCGAGCGCGTCCCATCGGTCGCCTTGGGAAAGCTGTGCCGGTCTCCGGCGCTCGGCGAGAAAGGCGAACACGCCGATGCTGGCAATGAGAATCGCGAGGAGATCGCCGAAACGCCGTCTGGTCGTTGTGAGCGTCCGCAGTGCCGAAATGACGGATCTCCCCCGGGACCGGTGCGGGGAGCTCGGCTCCGAGCTCTCGCTCCGCCATTTCGCCGAACTGCCTGGGTGAAAGGGATGACATTCCAATTCTCCCGAGCGAGACCTTCCGCGTGAGCCGCTCGTCCGGGCGTCCGGGCCGCTCCACGCGCACGACGAGCGTCGCGCCGGTCGGCGCAAACCAGAGGATGGCGGCCGCGGCGACCGCGGAGCCGACCAGAAACGCCAGCTCGAGCAATCCCCGCCTGATCCGGAGATTCGTGCGCGCGCTATCCCTCGCCGCGCTTCCGGATGATCACGTGCGTCGCCCGCTCGCCGGCGATGCGCTCCACGCACTCATACCCGAGCGCGCGCAGATCCAGCCCGTGCAGCAGCTCCTCGCCCTTGCCGAGCAGCACGGGGCGCAGCGCGAGATGCATCTCGTGAACCAGGCCGGCGCGCAGGTACTGCCTGATCGCCGACACGCCGCCGCCCAGCCGGACCTCGCGCCCACCCGAGGCGGCACGCGCCTGGGCCAGCGCGTCGTGAATGCCCGTCGTCACGAAGTGGAAGGTAGTCCCCCCCGCCATCGCGATCGGGGCGCGCGCATGATGCGTCAGCACGAAGACGGGGCAGTGATAGGGCGGCTCGCCGCCCCACCAGCCCTTCCAGCTCTCGTCGGGCCAGGGGCCGCGCACGGGGCCGAACATGTTGCGCCCCAGCATCCATGCGCCAACGCCTTTCACCCCCCGTTCGGCGATCTCGTTGTCGACGCCGGTCTCCCCGCCGGACTCGCCGTGCATCTCGCGGAAGACGACGCGGGTGGCGAAGAACCACTCCATGAGGTCGGGGCCGTTCACGCCGAGCGAATTCTGGAGGTCCTGATCGGGACCGGCGCTGTAGCCGTCGATGGAGAGGGCGAAGCAGGCGACGCGAAGTGTCGTCATGCGCAGCATATGTGAGCGCGGCTGGACGACCGCGAGCGGCAGGCCGGGGGGCACCGAGCTGCCGAATAGGCGACTGAGGATGTTCTCAACCATCGCGCGAGAAGGGGGTGGTTGCCGCGACGCACGGAACCGCGTCAATTCCCCTTGATCGGTGCCGGGGCTCTTGCCGCCAGACGTCGCATGCGGCGGTGCAGGGTCATCGACCACGATCACTGCCTGCGCTCTGCGGCCGTGAGACAGGGGCCGCGAGGAAGTCGCACCACCACGATCCATTGATCTCGTCGGAAACTCACTCACCGAGGAAGCCAACATGCAGAAGCTCTTGATGGCGGCAGTCGTTGTTGGAGCAGCAGTCGTCGGCGCGAACATGTCGTATGCGGCGGCGTTGCCGAGGATGAACCAGGCAACTGGTGCTCCGGACTCGCTCTGCGTCACGAACAGCATGCAGGGCAAGATGCAGAAGATCACGATTCGCGGGGACAGGATCGCTCGGAGCGGGAGCGGCGGCAGTGGCCTCATCGTCCTGCAGGGCCAGACGTCCTGCTACGCGAAGGCGCAATACGTGACGGGCTACAACATCATGGTGGGCGCACACCCGGTGCCGTACAATTTCTCGATCAACGTCCACGAGCAGGCACCGTACGTGACGATCGGCTTTCCCGGCTACAGGAATGCCAGCGTTGTGACATCGCCCGAGTGCATCGCCCAGTCCGCCGTACACCAGGCGAAGTGCACAGTCACCTTCAGTAATCTCCCCAAGGCGAAGAAGTAGCCGCGCGGCGATAGCGAGCCTGTCGTCCCGCACGAGCGAGAGCGCGTGTCGGGAGCTGCCTTTCTTGCGCCGGAACCAGCCACGCGCACGGTACGGTAGCTCCCGACACTCGCTCGCTGCGATCGCTCGTGCGGGATGACCGCGGGCCCGGATGACAAGCCCACTTGACATCCGCCCAGCGCCGCGCAATCTTCCGGGTGACAAGCCAACTTTACATGACACCCACCGTCAGGAACCGCATCAAGGCCGCCCGCGTCGCCCGCGGTTGGACGCAGGAGGAGCTGGCCAGGGCCGCCGGCGTCTCTCGACAGAGCATCAACTCCATCGAGAACGACCGCTACGTCCCAAGCCTGCCGCTCGCGCTCGAGTTCGCGCGCGTCTTCCGGTGCACCACCGACGACCTCTTCACGCTCGAGAAGAAACGATGAGTCCTCGACTACCCGACTTCGTCGACGAACGGTTCCTCCAGCACCGCCTCCGCGCCACGAGCTCCGCGGGGATCGGGGCGGCGGTGCTCGCGCTGCTCCTCTGCGCCTTCCGCTTCTTCCACGACCACCGCATCGACCTCGACCTGCTCGCGGTCAGCCTGGTCTTCCTCCTCGGCAAGTACTCGTTGCTGCTCTGGTACCGCCGTACCGGCTGAATCACGACACCCTCTCTCCACGGAGTCCCTCGTGCAGATGAAATCGGAAAACGCCCGCCGTCTGATCTTCCGCGCCACGATGGCGGTGCTCATCGTCTTCTTCGCCACCACATATTTCACTCGCGGCCACACGTCGCTCTCGGAGGACTTCGTGGACGGCATGCGCGGGACGCTCCTCGGCATCGCGATCGGTCTGATGGTGCTGTTCCTGGTGGCGACGCGGCGCGCGCGGAACCATCAGGACTGATCGGGCGTAGTGCCCCGGGGAGATCCTGATTCCCGGCCGACGCACCGCCGCGCCCCGATCCACGCTGGTGCCTCACAATCGGCACTGCCATGATCGACATGCTGCTCTCCCGACGAATCGACGATACCTTTCGAGGTCACAGGAGCGCACTCTGGCTCTTCGGGTTGGTCGTGGCAGTGAAGTCCGTACAGAGCGTGGGCGTCATCGCCAATGGTGACGTCACCGCCGTGGCCGCCGATGGAATCCCGCTCGACACCTTCAGCCCCGCCGCCGCGCGGGCGGTGGTCGCGCTGTGCGCCCGGGCGCGCGCCCTCGTGCGACGTTCGCCGCTGATCGAGCGAGGCATCGCGCCTCCTGGCGCTCCTCCTCGGCGCCTCGCAGATTGACCTCCATGCGCCTCTGCGTCGCCACGCTGCTCCTCGCCTCCGCGGCATCACCGGGATGCACGACGGGCGCCCCATCGCGCGGAGGCGTGCCGGTCGTCGGCGTCTGGGGAGGTGCGCACGCCCTCCTGACCCTCTCCGAGGCAGGCGGGGCGATCACCTACGACTGCGCGCACGGCGGCCTGCGTGCGCCGGTCGTCCCGGATGGGGACGGCGCCTTCGACGTCGGCGGCGTCCACGTGCGCGAGCACGGTGGACCGATCCGCATCGGCGAGATCCCCGACTCGCTCCCCGCCCGCTACCTCGGCCGGGTGAAGGGCGACCGCATGACGTTGCGCGCCCTCGTGGGAGCGGACACGATCGGTCCCTTCGAGCTGCAGCTCGGCGCCACGCCGCAACTGTTCCGCTGCCTCTGAGGCGAAGCTGCCAGTCGCCTGGGTCCGGAGTGACCCAGACCGGCTGGACCGCCCGGCGTCCCGCGCGCAACTTGGTGGCATGGATCCCCACCTGGATGCAGCGATCGAAGAAGCGATGCAGGGCCTCGCCGAGGGTGGCATCCCGATCGGCGCAGTGCTCGTGGTCGACGGCAGCATCGTCGCCCGAGGCCACAACCGGCGCGTGCAGCAGGGCAGCGCGGTGCTGCACGCCGAGCTGGACTGCCTGGAGCGCGCGGGAAGGCTGCGCGCGACCGACTACCGGCGCGCCACCCTGTATTCCACGCTGTCCCCGTGCGACATGTGCAGCGGCGCCGCGCTGCTGTACGGCATCCCGCGCATCGTGATCGGCGAGAACCGCACGTTTCGCGGCCCGGAGACGTACCTCGCCCAGCGCGGCGTCGTGCTCACCGTCGTCGACGACGAGCGATGCGTGGCGCTGATGCGCGACTTCATCGCCGCTCGGCCCGACCTGTGGAACGAGGACATCGGGGTGTGATCCGGCACGACTTCCCGAAACCCTGATCCAGGTCGCGGGACTCTCCCTACGCAGAACGGCGCCGGGCGAACCGATCCTTCCAGTTGGTGCACCCTACCAACGACCGGAGGACGGCATGGATCTCGACACGGCGATCGCCAGGCATACCGAGTGGAAGGTGCGACTTCGCGCGGCGATCACGAGGCGGGAGACGCTCGACGACGCGACGATCTCGCGCGACGACTGCTGCGAGCTGGGACAGTGGCTGCACGGGGAGGCGCAGTCACAGCTCGCGCTGCTGCCCAGCTTCACCGAGACCGTCGCGCGGCACGCTGCCTTCCACCGGGAAGCGGGACGGGTGGCGGTGGCGATCAACGCCAGGGACTACAGCACCGCCGCGGCCCTGCTCGGCATGACGAGCGCCTACACGGGCGCGTCCAGCGCGGTGACGATCGCCCTCGGGCATCTGCGGAAGGAGGCGGAGTTGGTGCCCTTTCCATAACGCCCAGGACGGACCATGTTCAGGGATCACTCCACGCCGGAGGATCTCATGAAGAAGCACGCGCGCAACATCCCGGACTTCTCGCACAAGCAGCCGGCGCCGCCCGCCGGCGCCCGCCATCCGCAGCCGGCCCCGACGCAGGCGCGGGCCAAGCCCCCTCGGCCAGCCGCCAAGCCGCAGGCCACCTCGGCGAAATCCGGCCGGCGGGGCCAGTAGCCGCCTCCGCCGCTCAGTTCGCCGGTGCCGAAGCAAGCTGGCTCCCCCCCCCCCCCCCCACATCCCGGAGGTCCGTCATGAAGGTTGCCGACATCCTCACCACAAAGGGCTCCTCGGTCGTCAGCATCGGCCCCGACCGGCCGGTCCACGAGGCGATGCGACTTCTCGTGGAGCACAACATCGGCGCGCTGCTGGTGCTCGACGGGAAGGGGACGATCAGCGGGATCCTCTCCGAACGCGATCTCCTTCGCGCCGCCGCGGCTGATCCGCACCGCCTCGCCTCGGCCAGCGTTACCGATCTCATGACCGCGGAGGTCGTGACGACGAGCGCCGACACCGACATCCGCGAGCTGATGGACGTCATGACCGAGCGGCGCATCCGCCACCTCCCGGTGCTCGCCAGGGGCGCCGTCTGCGGGCTCGTCTCCATCGGCGACATCGTCAACGCGCTCCGCCGCAGCGTCGAGGCGGAGAACCAGCAGCTTCACGCGTACATCGCCGGCACCACGGTCTGACGACCACGATGCGCTACCTCCTCAAGCAGAAGATGTTCTCGCTCGGCGACGACTACCTCATCAAGGACGAGTCGGGGCGCGACGTCTACTTCGTGGACGGGAAGGCGCTCAGCATCGGGGACCAGCTGTCCCTCCAGGACATGGAGGGGAACGAGCTGGCATTCATCAAGCAGAAGATCTTCAACTGGGGCAAGACCTACGAGATCTCGCGCGCCGGCCAGGTGGTCGCCGTCGTGAAGAAGGAGCTGTTCGCCCTCTTCCATCACCGCTTCACCGTGGACCTCCCGGGCCCCGACGACCTGGAGGCGCAGGGGAGCTTCACCGACCACGAGTACACCTTCCGGCGTGGTGACCGGACGGTGGCCACCGTGTCGATGAAGTGGTTCAGCTGGACCGACACGTACGGCATCGAGATCGATCCGGGGGAGGATCAGGTGCTGCTGCTGGCGAGCGCAGTGGTGATCGACGAGGCGTGCCACCCGGACGACGGCAAGCGGCACTGACGTGCGCGTAGCGCCTCTCCTGTTCGTCCTCGCCTGCGGGGGCTCGCCCGATGCGCGGCCGCCGCTGTCCTCCGACTCCACGGCGGTGCTCGCCGCGCTCGCCGTGCAGCGCGACGTCGACGGCACCATCGCGCGCCGCGGGCTCAGCCAGCGCGACTCGTCAGCGATCTGCCCGCAGAGCGGGCTCGAGGCGAGGGCGACGCTCTACTCCGACGGTCGCGGCCGCGTGCGCCGGCTCGAGACGCAGGCCGGCTCGGACGATCATGGCGAGGCGATCTCGGCGTACTTCGACACGCTGGGGCACGCCACGCTGATGATCGCGCGGCGCGGCGCGGTGAACGGCGCGCAGATGGAGGAGCGGATGTACTTCGACGCGAGCGGGCGCGAGGTGCGGCGCACCGAGCGCCGCGATGCGGGGCCTTCCTACACCTTTCGCCGGATCACGCGGGCCCCGAGTCCGGCGACGTGGGTGCGCGACGCGTGCGGGTGAACGTCTTCCCGCCATCGGCACGCGCGAGCGCAGGCTCCCGTGCCGTCTCTCGAATACGATGCAGCACTCCGGGGCCTGACGCGTGATGAGCGCAGCATTCCGTCGGGCCCAATGGGCGGCGGTCGTCGCGGCGGTGATGACCTGCGTGGCGATGCTGCTCTACCCGGGGGGGACCGGCCTGGATGGCTCGACGCACGGCTATTCGCTGACGCGAAACTTTCTCAGCGATCTTGGCATGACCGTCGCCTGGAACGGCAGCCCGAACACTGCCGGCGCGGCTCTGTTCGTGGCGAGCATCGCCGCGACCGTCGCCGGGTTCGGCGCGGGAGCGCTCGCGCTCGGCCGGCTGTGCTGGCGCTCCTCCGCTGCGCGCCGGCCGGCGCAGGCGGCGTCGATCGTGGCGGTGATGGTGTGCGCGCTGTTCATCGGGGTGGCGCTCACTCCCGAGAACCGGGCGATGGCGCTGCACGTTCGGCTCACGCTGCTCGCGTTCCGGCTCCTTCCGCTGGCAGCGCTGCTGCTCCTCCTCACGACGCTGCGCTCCGGACTGTTCCCGCGCCGCGCCGCGGTCGCGTGGGGAGTGCTGAGCGCCATTCTCGCGGCCTACGTCGTCCTGCTCGGCTGGGGGCCCTCGGTGCGCACGCCGGAGGGGCTGGTCGTGATGGTGGTGGCGCAGAAGCTCGTCGCGCTCGCCGCGGCGGGCGCAGTCGTGTATCAGATGCGCCTGGCCGAGCGCGTCGGCAGCGTCGTCGCCTGAGGCGAAGTGGAACTGCTCGACGAGCGGCTCGATCTGCCCGATACGGATGTGCCGCCGGTACCAGCCCCCGCGAGTAGTGCCCTCCAGCGGCTCCTACTGGTACGAGTACCGTGAGTACGTAGTCATACAATTACCGGCTACCGAAGTTGGCACGCGCGCGAAAGCAGATCCCGACACTCGCTGTCGCTGGCACGGGACGTCGCCGTCCTGTTCGCCCTCAAGCGCTGGCTCCCACTGCTGGGCATCTCGTTCACGCTCCAGGTGCTCGTGCTGCTCATCGCCGGGACATTCCTCGCCTGGCGCTTCTGGTGGAACTGCAGCCCCGACCGCCGCGGCGTCGCGATCCTTGTGGGCACCCTCTGGATCGCCGGCATCGCGAAGATCCTCCTGCATTGACGCGGCTCCGCGCCGCCGAGGTGATCATGCGACGTTCTCTCGCCCTCATCGTCCTCGCCTCCCTCGCCTCCCTCGCCGCGTGCAGCTCGGCGATGCGGCAGGCGACGTCACCCGCATCGCGCGACGGCTACCTCGCCAGCGCCGACGGCACGCGCCTGTACTTCCGGGTGCAGGGCAGCGCGCCCGACACGGTGATCGCGGTCCACGGCGGGCCCGGCGTGGACCTCGAGAGCATCGTGGCCGACTTCGCGCCCCTCGCCGAGCGGCATACAGTCATCTTCTACGACCAGCGCGGCGCCGGGCGCTCCGAGCTCCCGTCGGACACCACGCGGCTCGGCGCCCGCCAGCAGGTCGAGGACCTCGACGCGGTGCGCCGCCACTTCGGCCTCTCGCGCGTCGCGCTGCTCGCCCACTCGTACGGCCCGCTCCTCGCCGCCGACTACGCGATCGCGCATCCCGACCGGGTGCGCCGGATGGTCTTCTTCGGGCCCGTGCCGCCGAGGCGGGGCGACTTCTTCACACGCTTCGGCGCGGCGATGGCCGCCCGCCTCGACAGCGCCGCCGTCGCCGGACTGGGCTCGGCGAGCCGCGCGCTGGCGTCGAGCGGTGCCGATACCGCCGGCGCTCGCCGCGCTTGCCGCGCCTACTGGGCCATCGCCACTCGGCCGCGCGTGGCGGATCCCTCGCGCATGGCGCAGACGATTCGCTCGGACCTCTGCGCCTCCGATCCCGCCGGCATCCGCTACGGGCTCGGCACGACGAACCGGATTGTCTTCCGCTCCTACGGCGACTGGGATCTCCGCCCCGCGCTGCACGGGCTGCAGGTGCCGACGCTCGTCGTCTACGGCGACGCCGAGGCCATTCCGCTGGATCTCGTGGAGGAGTGGATCTCGGCGATGCCGCACGCGCGCCTGCTGCATGTGCCTGGGGCGGCGCACTTCACCTACGCCGAGCAGCCCGGCCTCGTGTGGCCGGAGGTGGAGCGGTTCCTCGCGGAGCGGTGACGGCGACGGGTTGATCCGGACGGCCTTCGGCCCGCGGTCGTTGCCAGTCAGCCTGCGGGACGACGTCCGTCGCTCGTGCGGGATGACAGCTCCCGGATACCGGGATACCGCTGTCCGTCCCGGCGAGAAGTGCCCTCCAGCGGCTCCTGCCGGTACGGATACCGTCAGTACGGAAGGGTACAGTTACCGGCTACCCGAGTTGGCAAGCCCGTATCGCAGAACCCGACACCAGGCGCCGCTCGTACGCCTTGGCAACCCAGGGCGCCCACGTCCCAAATGAGACGCTTGCGCCCTTCCGTCCCATCTGGGTACAATTGACGGGCAGCCTCCACGGAGCTCTTCATGCCCACGCTCGCCCATCGCGCCCAATCGCCAGCCTCTCCGTCGCCCGAGCGGCTCGCCCGGGTCGGCCTCACCCTGTTCGCGCGGATCGCTGACGAGTGGGAGCTCAGCTCCGCCGAGCAGCTCGCCCTGCTGGGACTGACGTCGCGCGAGACGCTCCGACGCTGGATGAACGACCGCGAGCGCACCCTCGGACGCGACACGCTGGAGCGCCTGTCGCATCTGGTGGCCATCTACGACGCGCTGGGCACGCTGTTCACGCACAGCGAGGAGACGCGCCGCACCTGGGTGCGGCTTCCCAACCGCGCGCCGCTGTTCGGCGGGCTGGCCGCGCTCGACCTGATGACCGCGACGATGAGCGGCTTGTCCGACACTCGGCGGTATCTCGACGGGATGCGTGACGGCGCGTTCGCGTAAGGGCAGGGAGGCACCTCCGGACGCCGCCGTCCCGCGGCGACGGATCCGCTGGCGTTCGGCGACGCGCATCGTCCCGTCGCGCTTTCCTCCGGTGTCGCTGCTCGAGGCCACCCTCTCCCCCGAGGACTTCGAGGCCGCCGTCGCGCTGCTGGCGCTCGGCGTCTCGAGCGACGGCGCGGGGTGGGACGCCAGCCGCCTCGCGCCGGAAGACCGGCGCACCGGGCCGGGCTCGAGCTACCTGATGGCGCCCTTCCTCCGCCGCCCCGTGTCGCCGAGCCGCTTCAGCGACGGGACCTTCGGCGTGCTCTACGCCGCGGAGCGCGAGCGCACGGCGATCGCCGAGACGCGCTTCCATCAGGGGGCATTCCTCTCCGCCGTCGACGCGCCAGAGCAGGTCCTCGAGATGCGCGTTCTCCGTCTCACGGTGTCCGGTACCTTTCCCGACATCCGTGGCCTGGACGCGGCCGCGCTGCTGCAACCGGACGACTATTCGGCGGGGCAGGCGTTCGGGATGCGGCTCGCGACCAGCGGCGCGCCGGGCCTGGTGTATCCCTCGGTGCGCGAGCCGGGCGGCGCGTGCGTCGCCGTCTTCCGTCCGCGCGTCCTGTCCAGCTGCGACGTGGCGCGCACCCTCCACTACAAGTGGGATGGCCGCGCGATCGCCGAGGTCTACGAGGTCACCCGTATCCCCGACCGCTGACGCCGCCGCTCACCGCAACGCGGGAAGCGCCCACACCTTCGGGTCTTCCTCGCCGAGCACCCAGACGGAGTAGCCGCGCAGTCCGTACTGCCGCATGAGGCCGAGCCGCGCGTCGAAGGCGCGCGCGTCCTGGATGAAGAGCCATTCGTACAGCCGCTCGTTCTCCCAGAAGGCGTAGGCCTCCTTCTGCTTCGCGTCCCACACCGGCTGCGCGTCGTTCTTCGCCAGCAGCTCCATCGCCGACGCGAAGGTGAGCCCGCTCCCCGTGGAGCGCGCGCCACCCGCTGCGTCGTACACGGTGTACCACCGCTGCGAATAAGCGGGGAGCCCGAGCGAGACCTTGTTCGCCGGGACGCCGAGCGCGAGGAGGTACTTCACCGCGTCCTCCATCCACGGGTAGCCCGCCACCGGGCCCGGCGGCGTGCGCCTCGTGTGCTGCGAGTAGGTCATCAGCGAGAGGAAGTCCATGCAGTCGGCGAGCGCCTTGTAGTCGTACGCGCCGCGCCAGTTCTCGAACATCCAGACGTGATATGACGTGGGTCCGGAGCTCTCGCTCGAGC